>NZ_PPQZ01000026.1 GCF_002902525.1 Mammaliicoccus stepanovicii | reverse complement strand
CCTAACGCGCCACTATGCGATATATTCTTAACACCAACAACAGCCACACCATTTTCGCGTGCCATTTCAATAGCGCGTTCCATAGCTTGTTTAGCTGCTTGATGTCCTGGTCCATTATCACCATCGAAAGTAGCAGTAGCAGGTCCCGTTTGTTTAAATGAATAATTCGGATGAGCCGTAATGCCGCCTTTCGCTATTCTTTCTGCATAATATTCAACACGTACAGCACCGTGTGAGTGAATACCACGGTGGTCAGCAAATGTTAATACATCTGAAACATCTGATGCAGCTTCTTCGTTTAAACCTGCTTTAACTAATTTTTGTTTCATGAGATCAAATAATTTTTCTTTTGAAAGACGCATAACGTCACCTCTTCATTTATTTTTTAATAAACTTCATCTGACTTTAAATAATCATAAATTTCTGCTGCAACTGGAATACCTGATTCTTGATATTTCTTGATAACATCTTCTTGAATTTCACCAGGATAATATACTTTATCGAATCCTTTAGCAGGTGGAACTGCATGTAGTTCATCAACCATTTCAGAAACTTGTTCTAAAAATCTTTCTTTATCTCCGAAAAATGCAGGATTGATTACAATGTGTAATTGTCCTAATCTACGATATTCTGTTAAATCTTTATACATAGAAGTCACGTGTTTACCAAATGGTAAACCTAATAAACTACCTGACAAAATATCAACCATCATCATCAGTCCGTATCCTTTTGGACCAGCTACTGGTAATAATGCACTTACTTTATGTGGATCAGTCGTTGGCTCACCTTTATCATCTACAGCCCAAGTATCAGGAATAGATTTATGTTTACTTCTAGCATCTAAAATTTTGCCCCATGCTTGAACAGTTGTAGCCATATCAAACAAAATTGGGACGCCGTTTTTTCTAGGTGCGCTAAACGCAATTGGATTTGTACCAAAATATGGTTCTGTTCCACCGAAAGGCACAACCATTGGATCTGATTGACATACAGTTAATGCAACCATTCCTCTTTCTGCAGCTTGTTTAGCGAAATATCCGATTGCGCCGCTATGGCCCATCTCTTTAACACCAACAATACCGATACCTGATGTTTCTGCTAACTTAATTGCTTCTTCCATCGCTTCATAAGCTACGTAATGGCCTAAAGCGTTGTCACCATGATACACGCCTGAAGCAGGTCCAGTTTGTTCGAATTTCAATTCAGGTTGTAATTTATAACCACCTTTAGAAATACGTTCTGAATAATATTGCATTCTGACAGTACCGTGCGAATGAACGCCTCTTTCATCAGCAAATATTAATAAGTCTGCGGATTTATCAGCTTGAACTTCTGGTAAGCCTGCATTCATTAATTTATCTTTCATAAGTTGTCGTAATTCGTTACGTTCAACATATACTAAAGCTTCTTCAGTCATTGCCGATTATCTCCTTTATAGTTCGATATCTCTGTTTGCATCTTTAGAATAGATATATGCGAATGGCTCATCTAAACCTACTGCATAAGTTGCTTGTGGTGCATAAGCGCCCATAAAGATGTAATCACCTTTATCTACTGGTTGCCATTCGTTATCTAAGTTATACATACCTCTACCGCTTAATACATATGCGCCGTGTTCTTGTACATGAGTTTCAATGTAACCATGTGAAGCACCTGGTTTGAATGACAAGATATGAATGTTCATATCATAAGCAATATCTTTAGGAAGTAAATCTTGAACAAGTACTTCTTCCATACCTTCATATGCTTCTTGTTTCATTTCATTTACGTTATTTGAAACAACTTCTGGCTTGTGTCCTTCAAGAGGTTGGTAACGTTTTTTGTATAAGAATACTCGGCTATCTTCGCCGTTATTATTATTTTCAAATGTTATTTCTAAGTCTGCAGGTACGTATAAATAGCCACCTTCAGTTAATTGATATTGTTTACCATCTGCATATGCATTAATTTTACCGTATACAACATAGATAAATGTTTGGATACCGTTACCACCAAAACCTTGTTTATTACCGCCTTGATTTTTCAATGTAACTAAGTAGTCAACAAATCTTGCACCTAATCTTGGTGTTCCTAAAATTGTGATGTCGCAATCTTCAAAGCCTGGTACAACGTTATTTACTAAACCGTCTGGTGTAATAACTGCGTAATTGTCTTTCTTAATAACAGAACGTGTTTCTAAAAGTCCTTCTCTGTATCCTTGATTATGATTTAAATATCCCATAATAAATTCTCCTTTATTTGTATTATTCTTTATAGGCTAATTCGTAAAGTGTTTCTTTAAGTACTTCAATACCTTTAACTAGGTCTTCTATATTTGTTTCTTCATGAACATTGTGACTGATACCTGCAATTGAAGGTACAAACATCATCGCAGTAGGTACATATTTCGCAAATATTTGTGAATCATGACCTGCGCCTGATGGCATCACTTTATATTCACTACCTACTCTTTTTTGAGCAGCTTGTTCAACAACTTTGACTAATCTGTCGTCCATTAAAGTTGGTTCTTCGTCCATCCAACGGTCAATATCAAATTCAATTTCACTTTGTTCGCAAATTGATTTAATTGTTCCTTCGATTTCTTCAGCAAATTGGTCTAATATTGTTTGATCAATATGTCTGCAATCAATTGAGAACGTTACTTCACCTGGAACAACGTTAACCGTATTTGGTACTGGTACAACATGTCCAAATGTAAGTACAAGTGGATCGCCGATTTCTTCAGCTCTTTCAGTTAATTTTGTTGCGATTTTGCTAAATGCAACTACTGTATCTTTTCTGAGTCCCATAGGTGTTGTTCCTGCATGGTTTGCTTCACCTTTTAAGTTAACTGTATAACGTTTTTGACCCACAATACCATTTACTACACCGATTGATTTATTCTCTGATTCAAGCACTTTACCTTGCTCGATATGCATTTCAACAAATGCTTTAATGTCGTTTCTCACTGTCGTGTTCTTTCTAAAATCAAAGCCAGCTTCATGCATAGCATCAACAAAATTGATACCATCTGCATCCTCAATATCTTCTACATCTTTATTATCAGCTAAATTAAAGAAGTTTTTACTTCCCCAAAATGCATATGGGAAACGGCTACCTTCTTCTTCTGCTAACGATAATACTTCTAAAGATCTTAGAGGCGCACCGAATTCTTCTTTTAAAGATTGGATTGCAACTAACGCTGATAAAATACCGAATTGACCATCTAAGTGACCACCTTCAGCAACTGTATCAATGTGTGATCCAGATAAAATAACTTCATCTGGGTATTTAGTACCTTCTAATTTACCAGTTAAGTTTCCTACATCGTCAAATTGAGTAGCTAACCCAATTTCTTTGAAAGTTTTTTCTAATTGCGTTACGGCTTCTTTCCATTCAGAAGAATACAATAAACGTGTAATTCCACCTTGGCTTAAACCACCAAAACTAGTGAATAGTTTATCTAATTCTTCAAAAGTCGTTTTAATATCCATTCGACACAACTCCTTTATTCGTTCTTATCTATTATAAAGTTTAATTTTTGTCACTTCATCTACATTTCAAACAATTAAGGCATAGTTTTTTATGCACAATAAACAAATACTATTCAAGATTTGATTGAGATAATATATTTAGAGAATTCTACATTTTTTAAGGACGTGATTTTTTGGATCCAATACACGAAACGATCATCTCTCAAGATGGCTATCAGCTAAATATTAAAGTATTACCATCACTTGAAGATAAAGCAAAAGGGTCAATCATTTATTATCATGGTGGTGGATTTTTAGCTGGCGTTCCTGATGATTTACCAAATACGTATTTAAACATTCTTAACAAACAATATAACATCATCATAGCACCCTATAGATTGGCACCTGAAGTTAACCTTCAACGCATCATTAAAGATGCATGTCAATCTTATGACTTAACGCATCAGTTGTATGGCGATCTCCCTATATTTGTATTTGGTCGTTCTGCTGGGGCATATTTAGCATTCCAAATTGCTTCAGTAAAAGAAGTTTCAGGTATTATAGATTTTTATGGGTACGCTCGTATTCATGTACCCCAATTTTTAAGATCGCATGCAGGTTATAAAAAGCTAACAGCGAGTATCACAGCCCAATTAATTGATACGATGATTCAACCAAAACCAATTACATCTATTCCAATTCAGCAACGCTATATTCTGTATTTATATGCTCGTGCAAATGGCAGTTGGTTTAAATTTTTAGGTGTGGAACATTCAACAGATTCGTCATATAACTTAACGCCATCTCAATTGAAAGCTTTACCACCAACATTAATTGTACATAGTAACCAAGATCCAGATGTACCCTACTCTGAAAGTAAATTTATTGAACAACATATCACTCAAACAAAGCGCATAACCATTCAATCTGAAGAACATGATTTCGATCGTACAACATCTCCATCAAATGAGGAGATTTATAATGAAGTCGTTCATTTTTTAAATAACCTAAGTGAGGTAAATGATGAATACTAAACGAATATCTTCAACATTAGAAACTTTTAATCAATTTGGAAGAAATAACGAAACTGGCGGCATTAATCGAATTGCGTTTACACATCATGAACGACTTGCAGCATTAAAATTTTCTATGCTTTGTCAGCAAGAAGGTTTAAATGTTTACTTTGACTTAATGGGAAATGTTATTGCAAGAAGAAATGGAAAATACTCGAATTTACAACCTGTCCTTATTGGTTCACATATCGATACTGTTATCGACGGTGGTGAGTTCGATGGATTGCTTGGCGTGGTTAGCGCATTGGAAGTTGTTCGTCATTTGAATGACAATAATATTGAAACAGATCATCCAATCGAAATAATCGCTTTTAGTGCAGAAGAATCAACTCGATTTAATCAAGCTACGTTAGGGAGTAAATATTTTTGTGGTTTTTTAACTCAAGATGCTATGCGAAAAATCGAAGATAATGATGGGGAAATATTATATGACGTCGTACAATCATTGAAACAAGATGTCAGCACAACCGTGTTACCTAGAAAACAGAAAGATATTAAAGCATTTTTAGAAATGCATATTGAACAAGGACCTATTCTTCAAAACAAACATAAAGACATCGGCATCGTCACACACATTGCAGCACCTCATCGATTCAAATTAAAGTTAGAAGGTACGACGAGCCATTCTGGTTCAACTCCAATGCCAATGCGTCGTGATGCATTAACCGCTGCTTCAGAGGTAATATTAGCTGTTGAAAACATAGGACAACAGTTCCATAAAGAAGGTGTAGTTGCCACAGTTGGTTATGCGAATGTACATCCAAACACGATGAATGCTATACCAGGTGATGTCACTTTACTTATAGATGTTAGAGGTAAAACAACCCGACCAAGAGAACAAGTTGTTAGTGAAATCCAAAAGAAAATATCCGAAATTACGACACGAAGAGGGATAGAATATAAATTATTAGATTTAGGTCAGGAAGAACCGGTTGCCTTAAATCAACAAATTGCCAAAATCATTGAGTCATCTGCTTCTCTATTAAATATAAGTCATAGATATATGTTCAGTGGTGCTGGTCATGATGCTATGAATTTAGCAAAGATCTGTCCAACTTCCATGATATTTATCCCATGCAAAGACGGCATTAGTCATTCTCCATTAGAATCAACGACAATTGAACAAATTGAAAAAGGCACTCAAGTCCTAATAGATACAATATTACAAGTATCAAAGAAGGAAGTCATTTGTTAAAGCATAAACGTCCGAGTGGCCAATATATGTAAGAGACTTTAAGTTCAAACAATCTCCGCATTGATTTTAATATTTTATAAATAAAAATAGAACACATTATTAGGACAATCTCCTAGTAATGTGTTCTATTATTTTTGTGTTTAACTAACAAATGATACGATCATTTGTCATTATTAGATAAAACGACCGTTTGCTTCGTCTGAAATACCTTTTTCTATATCATAAATTTCTTGACCACGTAAAATTGTTTTAACGACTTGCGCTCCGATAGTTCTACCTACGTATGGGCTAATTTGATGACGATAAGCTAAGTCTTCAGCAGCCACTGTGTAAGGTGAATCTTTCTTAATGAATGTAAAGTCTGCGTCTTTACCGATTGAAATACTACCTTTTGCGTCTAAACCAAATCGTTTTGCTGGGTTAGTTGCAATAATGTCAGCAAATTGTTTCAATGACATATTACGTTTTTGAACAGCTTCATCAAATAATACATCTACGTTGTTTTGAACGCCTGCAATACCGCCCCAAGCTTCAAATGCGTTATCTGTATCTTTTAAATCAGGTGTACATGGAGAGTGGTCTGATGTAACAAATGAAATGTTGCCATCAAATACTTGTTTCCACATACCTTCTAATCTTGATTTTTCACGAATTGGTGGTGAACATTTAACAACTGGTCCAATTTCGTCTAACTCTTCTTTATAGAAGTATAAATAATGTGTACACGTTTCACATGTAATATCTACACCTTCTTGTTGAGCTTTAACAACTTCTTCTACGCCTTCTTCACATGCAACATGTACAATATGTACACGGCAACCTGTTTCTTTAGCGAAAAGAATAATCTTACGAATAGGCTCAAGTTCTGTAAATACTGGTCTTGTATCAACATATGCGCTTAATGTTGTTTCGCCATTAGCTTTTGCTATTTCACCTAAACGATCTGTAATCGCAGCATTTTCAGCATGAATTGATAATAGTTTACCAGTTTTGGCAATTTGTTTCATACCTTCATATAATGAATAATCATCAACATTCATGAAGTCTCCTTCAATAGAACGATCTCCACATGTTGCAACGAAACATTTATAAGCAACTACACCATTTTCGTCTAGTTCTTGAATACCACCATTTAAGTTAAATGGTACTAAACCACCGTAACTTGCTACGTCTACTGATAACTTACCTTTACCAGCGTCAAATTTTTCTTGGATAGATTTATGATCAACAGTAGCTGGAACTTGGTTTAAAGGCATTTCGATAAATGAAGTAACGCCACCTTTAGCTGAAGCTCTTGTTCCTGTTTCATATCCTTCCCAGCTATCTCTATATCCGCCACCTGGTTCTGTAATATGAACGTGTGCATCAACCATACCTGGTGATACGATTAATCCTTTAGCATCAATAACGTTATCTGCTTCACCTAAGTCATGTCCAATTGAAGCAATCTTGCCGTCTTTAATACCTACTTCAACTTCTTGTTCACCATTTTCTAGAATAACTAAACCGTTTTTAATAATTGAATCGAATTTCATATTTATGCCCCCTGTTCTTTTTTGTTTAAAGATTTAAGTAATAAATAAATTAAACCAGAAGATAAGAATCCTATAAACCATGAAAAGTCTGAAATCACTTTAAATCCTGGTAAAAATCCTAATAAACATACTACTACACCAATAATTGTTGCAATGTAAGCAGCTTGGTTAACTTTCGGAATTGCGCGTTCTTTAACATTAACATCAAAGTATAATTCATCGATGTTAATTTTACATTTAGCTACAAAGTAGAAGTGAACAATCATAACACCCGTTACTGGTCCTAAAATCGCACCAATCATATTTAAGAATACGAAAATACTATCTTCGTTCTCCATCATTTTCCATGGCATTATAAGAACACTTACTATAGAAGCAATCATTACGCCTCTCTTGTAGTTAACAATCTTAGGAAATAGTGCACTTAATTGGTATGCTGCTGGAATAATATTACTTGTAGCATTTGTAGAAATTGTTGTTAATAATAAAACACCAAGTGCTACTAATATAGCCCAGAAGCTGCTCCATTCGTTAATGATTGTTAAGATGTTCCACTCTTGATGACCAATATAAATTGAACCACCGATTATAATTGAAACACTCGCTACAGCAAATAAAGTTTGTGCTACCACAATACCTGCTGTTTGACCGATGATTTGTGATTTTGTTGATTTAGAATTTTGAGTAAAGTCAGCAACACTTGAACCCGGTCCTGCCCAAACACCTAATAATGAATTAAATATTAGGAAGAATGCGAGTAGTGCAGGATATAATAACCCTGAATTTGAATCTAAATCATAGTGCACGATATTACCAACGCCACCTGCAACGTAGATTCCCCAAATCGTCATACCACCGAATACGATGTAGATTAAAGGATTTAAAAATGCAGTGAATTTATTAAGTACATCGCCACCACCAAAACCAATTGCAAAGTTAATTACCCAGAATATGATAAATGCGATAAATCCAGGAATTGTAATTCCAAGAAATGTTGCACCATCCCCAATATGCGTAAATCCTGGGAACACTTTACTAATCAAAATTAATAATGCTTGTGAACCTGCATAGGTTTGTAAACCAAACCAAGCGATACCGGCAACTACACCACGTAATATCCCCGGTAGTTTGGCACCAATATCACCGTATGTGTGCCTTAAATGCATAGCGAATGGTATACCATATTTTGAACCAGCATATCCATTTGCTACAAGTAATAACGCTATTAAGAATGAACTTAATACTAGTGCAATTATAACTTGCAAGGGTGAAAGCCCTAATAGTAAAAATCCACCAACAGCTGTATAATTAGGTATATTATGTACAGCTCCCATCCATAACGTAAAGAAATTGAATGCTGATGAATTTCTTTGTTCTACGGGCTTGGGCATGATATCTTTATTGTAACCACGTTTCTCAAAAAGTTTGGAATCTAATGGGATTCCGTTACCCTGCTCAACCATAAATGATTCTCCTTTAGTTGTTTTAAAGAGGATTATATGTATAATCTTTATGACTATTTTACAACCAATACAAACGCGTTTCTTTGTTTGAAATGACATATTTTTTATTAATTTTATATTAAACGAACAAAAGGAGGTATAAATATGACGTCACTTAAAGAAATATTAGAAGTGCCTCGTTTCTCAAACATACTTTTACTAAACAAAAATGGAGACCTTAACCGCAAAGTAGAAGGCCTTGATATAACAGAAAACCAAGATATTAAAAATTTTACTTCATCTTCAATATTTATACTTACCACTGCAATGAACTATACAGAAGATCAATCTAAATTAAAAATTTTAATACAAGAATTAAATGACATTAACATTGCCGGTCTTGGCATTAAAGTTTCTAGATACTTAAAATCTATTGACCAAGATGTATTAGATTATGCTGATTCACTTCAATTTCCTATATTTGAAATTCCAGAAAGTTGGAACTTAGGAGAACTAACACATCAAATTTCTTCATTTATATCTGACGATGAATCCGAAAAAATGAGCTACGCCTTAAATTTACAACAAGAATTAAATCAAATGCTGATCAAAGGCTATGATGAGAAATTAATCGTAGAAAGATTTAGTAAACTATTGAAAGTACCCATCATGCTCATTAATCCTTTTGATAATGTTGAAACTGTTAGTTATCACTATAGGCAAGATAAGGCTTTATTAAATAAAAATTTAAATTACTTTAAGCGTTACAAATCTACAAAAGACATCACTCAAAACAATGAATCGTCATTCAATGAGCAACATGTCATATTCGAAGTACCAGCATTTAACTACTTCCCGTACTATTTAATGGTTTCTAATGTAGATACGCTAAGTTATCCATTTAGTCTTCTAACAATTGAACAAGCCGTTACAACAATAAGTTTTGCCATATATAAAAACAGTCGAATTAAAATCGCACAACGACAAGATAATAATCAATTCTTTGAATCTTTAATGTCAGAGAACACTTTATCCATAAAACAACATCCTGATTTATTCAAACGCTATAACATACACTTATCCGACTTCTATCAAGTTATTATTTGTGCAATTGATAAACAAGATGGAATAGAAAACAGTGTTTATTTAAACGAACGCTATCAAATGACTACAACTTGGTTAACGAACATGTTACATGACATTGATCAATCTATAACCGTATTCGCACTACCGAGTAATTATAGATTTGCTATTTTACTACAAACAAGACATCAATATTACTTAGACTATTGTAAATACATCCAAAAAGAATACACTAAATTTTTCGAAGGAAACATTTCACTTGGAGTCGGAAATGCAGTATCAGAATTCTCACAACTACCAAGTTCATTTTATGAAGCCAATGAAGCTTATGAAACTGAAGTCGATAAAGGAAATAAAGCATTTTTAAATGTTTATAAATCAAAAAACATACAAGAACTTTTACAACTTATACCAGAAAGCAAACTCAAACCTTTTATTACTTATACTTTAGGCACACTTGCTTATCCAAAAAAGACAAAAGAAAAAGAACTTAAACAAACACTCAAAGTATATATGGATAACCAATGTGACATCACTAAAACTGCTGATGAAATCTTTATACACAGAAATACTGTGAAATATCGAATTAAAAAATGCGAAGAAATCATAGGTCATTCTGTAGAAGATCCAATTCGTTCATTAGATATACGTATAGCTTTATATGCATCAGAAAAAATTAGTTTTAACTAAACTAATTTGACACAATAAGACAACCCCGATTAATGGTTTTTGAAGTATTCTAAATAAAAAAATCGAATTCATTAGCTTAAGCTAATGAATTCGATTTTTTATATTAATGTATACCTTGCATTAGTTTTTTAATTTTTGGTGTTAATGTTAACACGATAATTGCAACAACGATTGCGATTGCACCAATAAGACCAAAGTAATATTTCTGTCCTAATGGTTCGATTAGTTTTACAAGTTGTCCATTAATACCTTGTGCTGTTGCATTTGTTAAGAACCATAAACTTAACATTTGTGCTGAGAACGCACTTGGTGCAAGTTTTACTGAGACACTTGATCCAGTCGGTGATAGACAAAGTTCTCCAATTACACATATGAAGAAACTCAGTACTAACCAAATTGGATTCATTAATTCTGTAGTTTGTAGTTCCATCGCAATCATCATAACGATAAATGATAATCCTGCTAAAGTTAATCCTATTACAAATTTTAATGGTGTTGAAGGATTAAACCTTCCTAATTTTTGCCATAAAAATGATATAACTGGTGCAAACATGACTATAAATATTGGGTTAATCGATTGGAACCAACCTGCTGGAATAACAAAGTTAATACCATATGCATTTAAATCTAGTTGCGTACTATCTTCAGCAAATACACCTAATACATTTGAGCCTTGTTCTTGAATACTCCAAAATAATACACCTGCTAAGAATAAAGGTACATATGCTAATAAACGGCCTTTTTCAACTTTATCAATATCAGGACTTTTGTACATGATTAACCAATATACGATTGGAATAATGATTCCAAGTACAAGTACAATTAAACTAATTGAATTAAATGTTAATTGTCCAATGAAGTACAGTATGCTTAATAAAATGATAATAAGAATTGCACTATATGTAAAAATCTTTGTGTATTTTTTCTTTTCTTCTGTATTTAATGGATTGGAAGGATGATTTTCTACTTCCCCTAGGTTTCTCTTTTGGAAGAAAAGGTAGGCAATTACTGCTAAAAACATCCCGAATGCTGCAATTGAAAAGCCTTCATGAAATCCTATATTAAGTCTTACTTTATCTATTATTAATGGTGATAATAATGCTCCCATATTAACTGACATATAGAAAATAACGAATCCTGCATCTAAGCGACTGTCGTTCTTATGATATAGCCCTCCAACAACATTTGAAATATTGGGCTTCATTAAACCTGATCCTATAATGATTAGAATCATCGAAACTAAAAATGCTCCCAAACCAAAAGGTAATGAAAGTACAATATGTCCTGCCATTATTAAAATTGCACCATACATTAGTGATCGCCTTGAACCGAATAATCTATCAGCAACCCATCCACCGAGTATACCTGTCATAAATATTAATGACCCGTACATCGCCATGATTTGTTGTGCTGTTACTTTATCTAAACCTAGCCCGCCTTGTGTAACGGTAAAATATAAATAATACAATAAGATTGCGCGCATACCGTAGTAACTAAATCGTTCCCAAAACTCAACGAAAAATAGTATACCTAATCCGCGTGGATGTCCAAAAAACCCATGTTGAGGTACTGACTCAACCATTTCTTCCCGCGTCATCTTACTCATGTGAAATCGCTTCCTTTCTGATACCCTTGCTTTTTAAAAGTAGTTAAGAAATAGTTTAACCCTATATTTTTGAAATTTCAATAATATTAATATAAGTTTTAATATTTAGAATATTCCAATAAAATGGAATAGAATTAATCATTCCTATTTGAATTATCCATCATCAAGTAAGCGTTTCCAAATTAAATATAAAAACCAATTCAGTATAAAGTCAAAGATACTGAATTGGTTCTTATATTTAAATATTATTATCTGTTATTAACATATGATTCTGGATTAACAGCATATTGGTTTCCAACTCCGCCTTTCATGCGTTGGAAATGTAAGTGAGGCGCTGTTGAATTACCTGTACTTCCCGATTGACCAATTTGTTGTCCAGCTTTAACTTCTTGTCCTTTTTGAACATTAAGTTTATTCATATGCATATACCATTGATAGTAGTCGCTATTTTTTTCTTTAATTGTAACTTGGTTACCACCACCGTAGTTACTCCATCCACTTTGAATAACAGTACCATCTGCTAATGAATATACTGGTGTATTTTCTTTCATTCCATAATCCACACCGTAATGTGCACCACCACCATGATATTGACCATATTCTTGGAATTTAGGATGTTTAGTTAACCATTCAGAAGAAGTTTGTGCTTTCCCTTCTGAACTTTCATTTGATGCTTGTGCATCAGTGTTATTAGTAGCTGGTTGAGCATTTTGGTTATTTTCTTGTGCTACTTGATTATTTGCATTTGTTTGATTTGTATTTGCTTGAGATGCATTATTTTGATTATTTACGTCTGCACTTGCTTCGTTGTTTGTATTAGTTTGATTGCTAGTATCATCTTGATTCGCTTCAGTTTGATAACCGTTTTGATTGATTGCATCATCTGATTGACTTGGTATGTAATCATTGTCATCAATTGCGAAATAATAATAGTGATATACACCATTTTCATCTACTTGATATGAAGTATACTCTTTATTATCAAACATTGATTGATTCCAATTACCATCTAAAGTGTGATGATAGTTCCCGTTTTGATCAATTGTGTAATAAGAGCCATTTGCATACCCAGTAGTAAGTTGACTATTCTGATTTCCTTCTATTGTTTGTTCAGCTGCGTCTGCTTCATGATGTGCGATCCCGAATGATAATATTCCTAGAGTTGCTATAGATGTTGTTAATAATTTTTTCATTCCTGTTTACCTTCCCTTTCAAAATGTCTGAAACTAATCTATCATGCTCTAACTTAGAAATAAACCTTTGTAAGCATTTTGTATATTTAAAGTAATATTTTGAAATAATTGTTAAATAATATTACGTATTTTTGAATTTTTAGATATTTTCATAAATTAAAGTTTGTACAACAAAAAAGGCAAAACAAGAGCTGTTTTGCCTTTTGAATCATAAATTTCTATAGTATCTTCTTATTTAAATAGTCCACTTAAACAATTAAATAAACTAGTCAATTTCTAAATCTTTATCATTCAGCTTAATGTAATATTTCGTCGTCGCTTTGACAGAATTGATTGCTGAACAATATTTTTCTTCTGATAATTTTGTCGCACGCTTTATTTCCTTTGCCTGTATATCACCTTTAATATTTATGTAAAAATCAATATGCGTATAATATTTAGGATCCACTTCAGCACGTATTCCATCAGCAACAATCTCAAAATCTTCGACTTTATTCATATGGTGTCTCATAATATTACAAATTGATGCACCCATGCATCCTATAATTCCATTTAGTAATATTTCCATCGGTCTAGCTGAAAAATCTTCTAATTCATCATCTTGAGGACTAGTCACTATTTCATAACCAGTCGATTCGCCTTTAATAGTAAAAGCTTTATTTTTCTTCCATATACCTTTGGATTTCATTGTAATTTGTACATCCTCTCTTAAGCGAATTAGTAGATCAAATTACTGTATGACGTTTTGTAGAATAATCTTTGTATATGTCTTCTTTGACGATTTCTTCTAAAATCTCAATCACACGATAGACTTCTTCATATGTGTTATATAGTGCAACTGGAGCTAATCGAATCACATTTGGCTCTCTATAATCAGGAACGACACCTTTATCCCTTAATGCTTGTGATATTCTATATCCTTCATCGTGTGTTAGACAAACGTGTCCACCTCGTCTACTATCTTCCCTTGCGTTTTCCACTTTATAACCGTATTGATTTAATTTTTCATCTATTAAATACATCATATATGCTGTTATATGTAATGATTTTTCTCTTATTCTACTCATACCTACTTCTTTAAAAATGTTTAATGATCCTGCAAGAGGTGCCATTGATAGTAAATTAGGAGTTCCAATTTGCCAACCTGATGCATCTTGTTGATGATCAAATTCATGTAACAACTGAAATTGCGTTTCATCTTTATTTCCAAACCAGCCTGTTAAACCAGGAGATTTATCAAAATGCTTCTTATTTATATATAATCCTGCCGTACTACCAGGCCCTCCAGATAAATATTTATATGTACACCAAACCGCAAAATCAGGTTCAAAAGTACTGAAATTCATCTCAATCGCACCAATCGCATGACATAAATCCCAGCCTATTAAGATTCCTCTGGCATGTGCTGCTTTTGTTAACTTCTCCATATCGAGAACTTGAGCACTTCTATATAAAACAGTTGGTAACAATATTAATGCAACATCATCAGTCATTGCTTCAATAACAGCTTCTTCATCAATGAAGATTCCATCAGCGCTTTTGACTACTTTGACCGCTTCACTCACTTCATATCCATGAAGACGCACTTGACTATCCACTGCATAACGATCAGTTGGAAAGTTCAAATCATCTACCAAAATTTTATAACGATCATGAGTTGGCTTATACAATGTTGAAATAGCTTGATGGATATTAGAAGTCGTACTACCTACAGTAATCACTTCATCTGGATTTGCGCCAATTAATCCAGCCATATCTTTACCTAATCGTCTTGCGTATTCATAATACTTACCTTGTTCAATGTTCCACAGTTTAATTCCTTCATTCTTCCAAACATCCAACATAGTAAGTAAACTTTCTTCTGCATCTTTAGAAGCTAACCCCAGAGAATTACCATCCATGTATATCTCATCATCTTTTACATAAAACCTATCTCTTATATGATTTAATTTATCTTGTTTATCCAAGTCTTGTGCAAATTCTTTATCTACTTGAAAATTATATTCCACTTTGTAACCACCCCTTATCTAAATTTCAAACATATATCCTTTGTTTCAATATATCAATAAATTATAGTTTCGTACAAAGCTTTACCACAGTTAACAAAACTATTCGGGCAAAATTTGAATAAATTCCGCAACTTGTTTATAACCTATTTCTTTATAAATTTTATTAGATGTTGAATTATTCAAATCTGTATATAATGTTGTGTATTTAAACGTTTTTAATAATTGTTTAGTTAATAAAGCAACATTTCGAGCCGCATAACCATTTTTACGAAATGCTTTAGGTGTATACACCATACCGACATGAGCAAAGTATTCTTGCACAGGTACAAACTTCACAAACGAAACGGGTTCTTCTTCTTTCATCCAAAATTGTCCCAATTTATTTACTATCCAGCCATCTATTGTTGCTTTTATTTGCTGTTCATTCTTATATTTAAGTTCAATTTCTAAGTCCATTTCTATCATTGCTGCGATGTACCATTCTTTTAATAATATTTCATCTTCTTGCTGAGCAATTTTCGTATTTCCCGGGACATCTTTAAATTCATTTATAACTTCATGACAAACAAAGACACCTTCATTCAAATTGACGTGCCAATCTTCATAAAGTTTATTCGCTAACTTTTCCATCATTTCTTTATCGCCGGCAATACCTCTACTACTCAAATTATGATCACTCAAGTGTTTAGAGATAAACTGTATCACTTCATCAGCGTCAACTAAAATTGCAATTTGAACTGGGTAAGGCGGTGTATGGACAATGTGTGCAACGATTTTATTATTGTTGAATACAGCAGCTATATAATAATCATCAAACACATTTTCTTTAATTTGAAATACAAGGCGTTCCATTAAATTATACTTTCCGTTCTGATTACTTAAGCTTTCACTAAAATACTCTGGTATATTATCTTTACTATATACTACCCATTCCATCGCAACACACCCTTTGTTTTTTCCATTTTAATCCATTTACAAACAATAAAAAATATATCATTTAAAAATCAACCCTTACGATAATAACCGTAGTTAAACTCCGATGATGAATTACGGTTATGGTTTATGTATCAGCCTTTCATTTATTTGTGATTTCTGCTTCACTAGCTATTTGTTTTCCAATTTCAATTGAACAAGTAGCTGCGGGTGATGGTGCATGTAATACATGTAACGAATGTCTTCCAGATTCAAAAACGAAATCATCTCATAATGTGCCATCTTTTAACATAGCTTGTGCTCTAACACCTTATTTCACATGCTTCTGCAACGACTTCGACAATATGTTTCACTTTCACATGTTTACTTAAACCCTCTCGTTCTACTCCTAATTGCATTTGCATATGACACCCAGGATTCGACGTAATAATGAGATTAGGTTTAGCATCTTGTACATGTTTCATCTTATGGTCCAAAATTTTCATAGACTCATCAAAATGTATAATGTTGTATATACCAGCAGAGCCGCAACATAATGATTGACCTTCCATATTTAACATCTGAAGTCCGGGCACATTTTCTAAAATATCCTTTGGCGCATCAAATACTTTTTGTACATTTTCTAAATGACATGAAGGTTGATAGACTGCTTGATAAGGTATTTCACGATTAAATTCTAAAGTAAGTTTGTCCATGATTTCTGAAATATCTCTTACTTTTTCTACAAATTTTAATGCTCTTTGGTGCCAATAACTACCTTTTTTAAAAAGCTTGTCATATTCTTTCAACGAAGCACCACAACCACCAATTGTGTTGACGATATAATCAACATTTTCATCACTATATGCTGCTATATTCTTTTTAGCTAATTCAATTGTATCTTGCGTTTCTCCTGCATGATGTTGCAACGCTCCACAGCAAGTCTGACTCGGAACTTGATGTACCTCAACACCATGAGTTTCCATAATTTTTATGGCCAATTCATTTATTTTAGAGAAGAACGTATCCATAATACATCCTTGGAAAAAAGCGACTTTCATGTTTTCTTGATTATTTTTTGTATTTTTTACATTACTTATTTTTTTAGTTTTTTTAACACTTGGTAAGGCTAAATTTAATTCTGCAAATTTCTTATCTTTGCCTAGTAATTGCTTATTATTTACAATATTTTTTACACCTGATTTTTCATAATAATACAGTGCATAATTAAGTTTTCTTATTACGCCTTTTTTAGGAAGAATACGTTTAAAGGCAACGTTACGCACTAATTTCTCACGCAAATTCATTTTTTTATCTTCTTTTATCACTTCAACTGCAGACATTAACATATCCCCATATCGAACATGCGTTGGACAAACTGTTTCACATGCACGACACCCTAAACATAAATCAATACCTTCACTCATATCTTCAACTGAGATTTTACCTTCTGCTGCCATTTTCACTAAATTTATTCGTCCACGAGGTGAATGCTTTTCTTTTTCAAATGCAATATATGTAGGACAAACTGGTAGACAATAACCACACTGCACACAATCAAACGTTGCTTCATAGTCTAATCTTTCTTTTAAAGTATTATTCATTTCGCAACACTAACCTTTCCTCTCCCTCTTCGGGGAATATTTTCCCAGGGTTAAGAATATTCTTAGGATCTAATGCTCGTTTAATCATTTGTTGATAACGGACGCCATCTTCTCCCATTTCTTTTTTAATAAATGCTTTCTTCATAACACCAATTCCATGTTCACCTGAAAGTGTGCCACCTATTTCTATTGCGTAATTAAATATTTCTTCAACTGCATCCTCAGTCTTACGAACTTCTTCTTCATCTCTCATGTTTGTATTAATGGTTGGATGTAAATTCCCATCCCCTGCATGTCCGAATACAACTATATTTAAATCATATTTTTTCTTAATTTCATCTATTTTTTTAAACATTTCTGGGATTTTGCTTAAAGGTACGGTTGCATCTTCAGAAATTTTGGTATATCCACTTTCCACAACAGCAGGTGAAACAAGTTTTCTAACTTGCCACAATTTATTCTCCGCTTCTTTAGATTCAGCAATTTCAATATTCTCAACATTAATTTCTTTAAGCGCTTTTTTTATAATATTTAATTCTTTAATCAAATTATCGGGTTCACCATCAACTTCAATTAGTAAAATTGCTGCTGCATCTCTTGGTAAATCCAAACCTGCATAGTCCTCAACTTTATTTAATGCATTATGATCTAATATTTCCATTTTGGAAGGTCTTACCCCAGAAGTTAAAATTTTAGAAATAGATTTTCCGGAAGTATATAAATCTTCAAATATAATCATGGCAGTTTTTGTGTCAATTGGTTTTGGAATTAAACGTAACGTTGCTTCTGTAATGATACCTAAAGTCCCTTCTGATCCAATTAATAATTTAGTTAAATCATAGCCTGTTACATTTTTAATAGTTTGCCCGCCTGTACGAATTACCGCACCATCTGCCATTACAACTTCTAATCCAATCACATAATCTTTCGTTACACCGTATTTAATACCTCTTGGTCCACCAGCATTTTCAGCTAAATTACCACCTATTGTACATACTACTGAAGAAGATGGATCTGGGGGATACATTAAATTATGTTTTTCTGCAAGTTCATGAATTCTCCCTGTTCGCACACCTGGTCTTGTCTTAATAATTAAATCATCAGGATAAATTTCAAATTCATCATCCCATTGTGAGAAATCCATAACAATCCCACCTTTGACTGGCAATGCTCCTCCTGAGAGACTTGTACTCGCACCTCGAGCATATACTGGCATGACATATTCATTTGCTAATTTAACAACTTGTTGAACTTCCTCTGTAGATAAGACTTGTACAACAAATTCAGGCATATATTGACCAAATGACGCATCAAAACCATAAGACACTAAATCTGCCGTATCAAGCAATAATCTATCTTTAAAGATTTCTTCTAATTTCTTTTCTATTTCAATTTTTTTCATGTTCATCACTTATACCCTCTTATCGCCCAATTTTTTTCGCATTATAAAGTAAAACGCTTACATTCTTATTCCAAGTTTAAAGCTAATAGTTACATTTTTCAATACGATGGTTAGTATTCTATGCTTGAAGCTTTCATTTCTCTTTTTCGGGCCACATAACCATTTATCTGGACCGCATTTCTCTTTTTCGGACCACATAATCATTTATCTGGACCGCATTTCTCTTTTTCGGACCACATAACCATTTATCTGGACCGCAGTTCCTTTTTTCGGACCACATAATCATTTATCTGGACCGCATTTCTCTTTTTCGGACCACATAATCATTTATCTGGACCGCAGTTCTCTTTTTCGGACCACATAATCATTTATCTGGACCGCATTTCTCTTTTTCGGGCCACATAACCATTTATCTGGACCGCAGTTCCTTTTTTCGGACCACATAAGCATTTATCTGGACCGCAGTTCCTTTTTTCGGACCACATAAGCATTTATCTGGACCGCATTTCCCTTTTTCGGGCCACATAACCATTTATCTGGACCGCATTTCTCTTTTTCGGGCCACATAACCATTTATCTGGACCGCAAATCCAATTTATTGTTCTTATCTTCCTAATATTCATCATTAACTATACAATTTAAAAAGAAGAAACATTTATCTATTGATAAATGTTTCTTCTTTTTCTTCCGATTGATTTATTAAGTTCTTTTTCTCTTTAAATTCTAAATAATAGTTAATAACCCAAAAAACTACTGAAACACTAACGAAATAAATAGATTCCTTAGAAAGGTTTGGGGAATAGCTAATAAAAATCATAGCAGCAAAAGCTACATATATCAGTATAAAACGTATAGCAGTGTAAAATTTAAAAACGCTCAAATCTATTGATTTAAACTTTTTTTCAATAGAACTTAAAACATATAATAATGTTATAAATATAATGACAAAGGTCATCAACAAAACTTCGGCATATTTAGTTTCTATAACCATGATACTAGAAAATATAAATATCACTATAAGCGCAAACCTAATATGAAACATATATTTCATTACGAAATCCATTCTATGTTGACACCTCCATATACATTAATACATTTAAATATTTATTTTATTAATGGTAACATTTTACATATTTGTTAATCAATTATTTTATTATATTTATATACCCTCAAAATATGTTATAGCTCTTTGTTCTAACTCACTTACGTAGCCTCTTTTTCCTTTACTGTAATCATATGTATTATTATATTTTTCAGCTAAAGACGCCTTCATCTCACTATACTTTTGGGCTTCTTCTGTATTTATTCTTAAATAATCTCTTACTAATAAGTGCCTTTTTATTTCTTTGTTTGTATATTCGTATATGTGTATATGATGTGTTCGCCTATTGCCACCTTTTCTTAATAATCTTCTTCCTTCGATACCCCATTCACCCGCTACATCATAACCTAGTGATTCAAATTTTTTGTTATATAAATCTATTTTCTCTATATCTTTAACTATTACCATCATATCAACTACTGGTTTTGCCTTCATACCTTCAACTGCTGTACTCCCAAAATGTTCAAACTTAATAACTTCATTTCCCAGAATTTCATTTAAAATTTCACATTCTTCTTTATATTTATCCACCCAGCTTGTTTGATAGTTTGTTAAATTTATTTCCATAATGGCCCTCCATTTGTATAAAAAACGACCTTATACATCGTATAAGGTCGTTTTTTATTATTATTTTGAAATATTGATTTTACCGACTGTGTTATCTTTACTTTTTGCTGCGACTTCAAATTTCAGACCGTGGTTTGGCAATAATACACCTGCATCTTGTTGGCCTTTGTTTGAATAATCTTGGCTATCATCGAATAATGGGTTTTTCTTAATGTTTTTATCATGTAATTGATAGCCTTCATCGTTTTTCATTTTTAATTGTGGTTGATGATCTAAGCTGAATGCTGCATCTCTAATTTGGAATTGTGTTGTTGCTGGGTCGTCTTTAAGACCTTTTTTCGTCCAGTTTAACGCATTTTGGTCTGCGTCAACGATACTAATGAACCCTTGTCCTGGATGGTCTTTTACGTTGTTATTTGAGAAACTCTTATCTACATACCATACAGTCAGACCTTTATTGTATGACATCATACCGCCACCACGTTTAATGTGTTGTAGTCCTGCATCTGGTCCTGTGAAGTTTCTCCATTGTAATAAATAATAGTTCTCGTCGTAACGATTTCCATCACTTTGTTTAAATCCTTGTAATTCAAATTTAGATTTACCTTCTGCATCATCACTCAAAATTTCTTTACCTTCAGACGTTACTTTAATTTGATCAATAAACCATCCTGGGTAAGACTCCATTTTGTCAGTTGAATATAAGAATCTAAGTTTTACTTTTTTGCCATCGTATTTTGATAGGTCAAATTGCGCATCTTTATAGCCATTTGATTTGCCGTCTATACCGTTGCCTTGATTAGCACCGCTTCCTTCTGGATCATCACTGTTTGTGATATTGCCTTTTACGTTTTCCCATGTTTTTCCGTCATCTGTTGACGCTTGGACATAACCATAATCGAATCCTGGTTCAATATCAAACCAAGTCTTAAAGTTTAATTCTGATTGTTTCGCTGAAGTTAAATCTAAAGATGTTTCCATTGAATTTTGAGAATCATCTTCTGAACCACTCCAGTAAGCTTTCTTACCTTGTATTGGTTTTTGTAATAATGTTGCTTTGTCAGGTAATTTAACTTTAATAGCGTCATTATTCGTACCTTTAGTAGCAGCTTCATCTATCAATTCAGAAGTCTGTCCTGAAAATTCAGTAGCATCTAATTCACTGCCTGTTTGCCAGTTACCACCGTGTTGCTTTTGTAACATTTCTTTCATATACGGATCAAATCCTGTTGGTTCAGTTCCTGGTACTTTACCTGCCCAACTTCCAGAAGACATAATTGACCAAAATGATACTGGTTCTCCTTTACCTGTATACTTTGTATCATATTCATCTGGCAATCCTAAATCATGTCCATATTCATGAGAGAATACTCCAGCTGCTCCATCTTCAGGTTGAACTGTATAGTCAATCGCAGCTAATTTTCCACCAAAATTATCTAGACCAGAATCAGTTCCTGGAATTGTGTATGGTTCCCCTTTTTCATTAAAATCAAGTGACCATCTATGTGACCAAATTGCATCAGTTCCTAATTTACCGCCACCTGCTTCTTCTCCAGGACCTGAGTGAATTATCATAATGTGATCTACTATACCGTCTTTTTCATCATAAACACCATCACCATCTATATCGTCACGGTCCCATTGATCATAATCACTTAAATTTAAATTCTTATCTTGTGCTGCTTGTTCTAAAGCTTCTTTAATAAGTTCTTTCGGTTTGCCATCACTGCCACTTTCATCTGGTACATTTCCACCATAATATTTTGCAGGATGCTTTGCTTTATACCATCCATGAACTTTACCATCTACATCATAACTACCACCTGATTGATTTTGGTAATATTGTTTCATACTCATCAAGTTTTGACCATCTGGCCCTGAATATCCATTTTCACCGAATATCATATCTTGAAAATGTGAAACTGGGTAATCGTCATAATACATGTCTGTTTCATCTTTAGTAATTGAACTATTTGGGTAATCTGGAAATTCCATTGCTAATACTAATACTTTATCTTTTCTAACTTTGCCTTTGTATGGTTCTTTTTCAATTTTATCAACACGCTTACCGTTATTCTTTTTCTTATACATTTCTTTTTCATTTTTGTTCATTTTTCCTAAACGTTTACCATTATCCCCTTTTTTATAACGCTTATCGAACTTTCCTTGGTTTGGTATGTATTTTTGGTTGTATTGCTCACCTTTACCATCCATATATTTCTTTAGTTTTTCTTCTTTTTCTTTAGGTGTACTTGAAGATTCGACAACACCTTCTTTTTCCAAAGTATCTAGTAAACGGTCCTCATTCGGCGCTACTTGATTTGCCGATACATTTGGTGCTATAAATGGCAGTGCCAATACAGCAGTTAATGATGCAATTGATAATTTTTTAAAAATTAAATTCACGAAAAAAATCCCCCTTATTTGTGCAATATAACTTTATTATATACAAATATCCTTTAAATAGTACCAAAAAAACTAAAAATTCTAAAAATTTTTTGTTATTACAAAATAAAACACCTTTGCAATGAATCTCGTCAACGAGTAACCGAGATTCAAACAAAGGTGTCTCCACAAATTTATATTATTGTTTATATTTTCTGAGATTGTTTAATTGAAATGAGTAAGCATATAAAGCCTACACCAACTACGGAACTTCCTATCCATATCAAGACGTAATATGATTCTATTGCGCCAAGTAATAGTGCACCAAGTAACGATCCCATTGCAATGCCAAACTGAATCGTTGACGTACTAAACGTTTGATTAAAGCTTGCATATTTTTGACTTAAATTTATAAGGTATGTTTGTTGTGGCGTATTAATTGCCCAACCTAACATCCCCCATATCCCCGTATTAATAAACATGATGACAAACCAATTTGAAGTAACGGAAATGGATAACATAGTTAATGTATAAAATAAAATCACAATGACTAGTGTGCTTTTTGTTCCAATACGTTCAACTAATATCCCGCTCATTGCACCTCCAAATACAGCACTAACACCATAAGCAAGATACAACATACTTGCAGTGCTTGCTGAATAATGGAGTACTTCTGTTATAAATGGTGTGAAGTATATGTAAAATATACTTTGACCAGTGAAAAAGAAAAACGTTGTTAAATGTGCAAAGGTAATACGTGAATCTAATAGTGCTTTAGATTGTTCTAGTAATGTAACTTTCTCAATTGTTATATTACTCGGGAAATATTTGATAATGAGTCCAAGAATAATAGTACAAACAATCGTTACAAATATGAATATCGCTTTCCATCCTAAATATTCACTAATCATAATCCCTATTGGAATACCAAGAACCAGTGATGCACTGATTGCCATAATCAATATGCTAATAACGCGTGATTGCCTATGAACCGGAACAAGTTTCACACTTAACGATAGTGAAAGTGCAATAATCATCGATACACCCACTGCTAAGATGACACGAGATGCCATAAATAAATAGAAACCTGAACTAATGAGCGTCAATAAATTACCTAATATAAATAGAACTATAAAACCTACAAACAATTTCTTTCTATTGATGTGTGTCGTAAAGGCGATAATTAAAGGTCCAGATAAAGCAAAGACAAAAGCAAATATCGTCACAGCCTGACCTGCAGTCCCAATAGATACATCAAATTCTTCTGCAATATAAGGCAGAATCCCTGAAATAACAAGTTCTGTTAAACCTGCTACGAAACACAATAAACAAATAATAATGATATTTAATCTAACCATAGCTCCTCCAAATAAAAAGCACCCCCCATTGTATATGCAATGAAAGGCGCTACGTTAATTTTGAAACGTCAACAAGTCCATACTTGTCACCTATTAATATTCTAATCTGTTATATCGTATCACATAAATTTATAAGCTAAAAGACACTATTTAAAGTATTATTTAGATTTTGTATGTTTTATCGATAAGTTACCATTTACAGTTGGATAGAATGTAACGTTATGTTCACAATTTTTAATTCGCTTTTCATAGCCAAATTTCACGTTTAAATTTTTATAACCATCATAAACTATATAAACATTGAAGATATTAAATGCCATTCTGTTCAAAATATTATGATCTATTTTGACTGTTAATATATTATGATCAAATGACAAGTCTTTAATATTTATGTTGTTACTAAATAACGTTCGACTTTCAATCAAAACGCCACTAATTCTACTTTCATCAATATTAGATAACAAAATTTGTATATATGTATATTTCTTTGTTTCAGTAATTTCCAATAGATTGGCGTAATGCACCTCTAAAGAAAATTTCTGCTTAAGATCTGTTGCTTGGAGTCTTCCATTATCACTGTATGAAAATTTTTTCTTCCCAGACTTTAACCATTTGAAATACTCACAAAATCCTTTGAAATCATCTTCTAATACAAATTGAACTGCATTTTTATATCTCACATTTATATCTTGCAAAATATTTTCTCTAATATAGGGCGTGGTAAACACTTCTTTAATAATATTAAATATAGCTTCTTTTTCTTCTATAGGTAGTTTGTTGAACACATGACTATCACAATTGTTTAACATATCATATTCAACAATTCGTAAATAAAATTTATCTTTAAACTTTGGATTCTTAATTTTTTTGATTTCTTTAAATAATTCGTAATCACTTTTTCGTTTTTGATAAAAATCTGTTTGTTGAATCATTGAATGATTATCAGTTGTTCTATCAATATTTCCACATTCTTTAGTAATTGTTGAAACTTTCTTACACTGATTGAAAAAGTTTAAGAAAAATATCTTATCC
>NZ_PPQZ01000025.1 GCF_002902525.1 Mammaliicoccus stepanovicii | reverse complement strand
GTTCTACTTTCACACAACTATGATGTGTCAAAATTAAATAGCGATATAAGCGCTACTAAGTATTTATTGTTAAAAATGTTGAAATAACAAATACTAATTATATTTTTTTTGTAATTATATATAAAATCTTTTCACAAATTAACAAAAATGCGTTAAACTATCATAGATATTAAATACAAATACGGAGTGTGGCTTATGGTTTCTCAAAACAAAAAATTACTAATAATTACTGGATCTTTTGGTAATGGACATTTACAAGTTACAAATAGTATTGTGAACCAATTTGCTGAAATGAATTTAGATCATTTAAATGTGATAGAACACGATTTATTTCTAGAAGCTCACCCTATTATGACGTCTATCGCTAAACATTGGTATATTAATAGTTTTAAACATTTTAGAAACATGTATAAGTTCTTCTATTATAGTAGACCAGAACAAATCGACAAATGTTTTTATAAATACTATGGTTTAAATAAATTATTAAATTTACTCATAAAAGAAAAGCCTGACTTAATTTTGTTAACTTTTCCAACACCTGTTGTTTCTGTGTTAACTGAGCAATTTAATTTAAATATACCAATAGCTACTGTCATGACTGATTACAGACTTCATAAAAACTGGGTTACGCCATACTCCAATCGATATTATGTAGCAACTGAAGACTTGAAAGAAGAATTCAAATCAATCGGTGTAGAGAACGAAGCTATTAAAGTCACTGGTATCCCAATTTCTAAGCAATTTGAAGAACCAGTAGACCGTTACCATTGGTTAACGAAACATAAATTAGATCCTAATAAGAAAGTCATTCTAATGAGTGCAGGTGCATTTGGTGTTTCTTCTGGTTTTGCAAGCATGATTAACAAAATTGATATTCATGCAAAAGACTCACAAGTTGTTATGATTTGTGGTAATAACAAATCTTTGAAGAGCGAATTAACGCAACACTTTAAGAACAATAAGAATGTCTTAATTTTAGGATATACGAATAATATGAATGAATGGATGGCTGCAAGCCAGCTGATGATTACAAAACCAGGTGGCATTACAATTTCAGAAGCCTTCTCTAGAAAAGTACCATTAATATTCTTAAATCCAGCACCAGGTCAAGAATTAGAAAATGCTGAATACTTTGCATTAAAAGGTTATGGAAAAGTTGCAAATACACCAGAAGAAGCAACAAAACTCGTTATTTCAATAGTAAATCAACCTAATGAACTAAAGAAAATGACAAATCTATTAGAAGAAAACTATATTAAAAAACCGACCGAAACGATTTGTAATGATTTACTTTCATTACTTAGCGACTCATTATCTTATAATGAAGTATACGGAAAGGTTCCAATGTATGCCAAATATTTCATCAGGTAAATCATTTTATAAAAAAGATTTCTGGATAATGCTCGTTATATTGTTCATGATGGAATTTGCTAGAGGTATGTATATATTAAGTTATTTACCAATCTTACCAACAACCACTGCAAAAGTGACTGTTGGTATTACTTCTTTAGCAATATCATTACACTTTATAAGTGATGCATTAACCAATTTCGTTATCGGTTTTCTTCTAAAACGGTTCGGTCCAACCATCATATTAACTTCTGGTTTTGTATTAGCATTTTCCAGTCTTGCGTTAATTATATTTATCCCTTCACCCGTTGTATTTATTCTAAGTGCGATATTATTAGGTATTGCAGTTAGTCCTATATGGGTTATTATGTTATCGAGTGTTGCTGAAGAATCTCGTGGTAAGCAAATGGGATATGTATACTTTAGCTGGTTAGTCGGTATGCTATCGGGTATGATTTTCATGAATTTACTGTTTAAATTACACCCAACACGATTTACATTCATGATGTCATTATGTGTGCTAATCGCATGGATATTGTTCTATTTTGTAAAGGTACAATTAACAAATTATGAAGATAAATCAATTAAGAAACAGTTCAAAGAAATTGTGTTTGTAACAAGACGACATTTATTACTATTCCCTGGTATTTTTCTACAAGGATCTGCAATAGGCATGCTTGTTCCAATATTACCAACATATGCCACTAAACATATGGGTGTTAGTACACTAGAATATACGATTATGCTTATTGTAGGTGGTGTAGGATGTACGATATCTATGTTATTCTTTTCAAAATTAATGGACAAATATGCTAAAATTTTCACACATGTCATTATATTCTTTGGATTTTTTGCATATAGTTCATTTATATTTGGATTAACAATATTAACGCAACTAACAATTGTATTAATCATTGCATTGGTAATTGGTACCATTTACGGTCTATTGTTACCCGCATGGAATACATTCATGGCAAGTCACATTCATAGTGATATTCAAGAAGAAACTTGGGGTGTATTCAACAGCGTTCAAGGTTTTGGAACGATGATTGGTCCATTAATTGGTGGTCTGATTTCTGAAATATTCCGGGATGTATACTACACAATTTATGGTTCTAGTTTGATATTTCTATTCTTAGCAATATTTTACGGTTCATACTTTGTCATAACTCACAAAAAGAAAAAAGCATAAATAAAATCTCCTCATTCATTATAAATTAACAAATGAATGAGGAGATTTTTTCTTTAAATATTAAGTTATGCTTGTAAATTATTAAAAACTTGTGCCATTTTTTCAGCATCACTTTCTGAGAAGCATAACTCTAAATTCTCTTGTGATTCTGTAGAATGTCCAGTGAACCACCACTATCAGCATGAATATTCTCAAAACTATGTTCATATATTGTAAAAGGTATGCTTTGTTGCTGTAATAATAGACCTAACATGAGTCCTCCTGGCCCGCCACCAATAATAGAAATATGATTAACGTTACTTTTCTTCATTATTAAACCTTCTCAACTAAACTTTTAATTTTCTTCTTGAAAACTTTCTAATTTACTTCTTGTTTCTTTAATTAATTCCTGAAATGCTTTATACTTCTCCTCATCTTTCATAGCACTTTGACCGGCAATCATAAATAGCTTGAATAGTTCTTGGATATCATTTCTTGATTTTTTTAGTTTATCCATATCCATATTTTTAAAATGTTCCATACGTTTGCTAAAATCATCATTATCTATATTATCTGCTAAAAATTGTCGTCCTTCTTCAGTAACTGTATAAACTTTCTTATTTCCTTCTTTTATTATTGATACAAAATCACGGTCTTCTAACATTTGTAATATTGGATATACACTTCCTGGACTTGGTGAATAAAATCCTTTGAATTGTGATTCTAAATCTTTAATAATTTGATACCCATGTTTAGGCTCATCAAGTAATAACTTCAAAATTATATATTGCAAGTTACCCTTTTTAAAGAACCTGTCCTTACCACGAGAAGTACCAAACATCTTATCACGACCATCAAAACTTCTACCAAATCCACCACCTTCATGTTGCATCATTGCTTGTATTCTTTCATGTCTACTTCTATTTAACATAATTAATCTCCTTTTATTTTCGATATATCGATATTATAGGCGATATATCGAAAAGAGTCAAACGATATATCGTTATATATAAAATATAGTATTATATCATTGTAAATTACATGCTTTCTGATCTTAAAAAAATAAAAAAACTACCAACAAAGCCTAAGCTCTTGTTGGTAGTTCAATATCATTTAACCTAATGTATATGAAGCTGCTTCAGACCAAGTTTCGTCTTCATTTTGCTTCATTAATTTAATCGTATCAATTGTTTCAGAATGATCGACACCGGCCAATTTAACTTGACCATAAATATCTTCAAATTCCTGACTAGACAAACCTTGTGCAATTGTAAAATGCGGTACAAATGGATGTGTACTTTCACCATAAAAATCTCCGCTATTAAACTCATTATAAAGTGCTTCTAATTCATCAGTCTTTGTAACTTTAAAATAAATAACATTTTTAGTTGGGGCAAAGCTTGAAGCTTTTGAAACTTGAATACTAACTGGTTCATGTTTCTTAGCTGTTTCTTCTAATTTAGATTTGACTTCCTCTAATTTGTCATCTTCGATGTCAAATCTTTCTTTGATTGTAATATGTGGACCAATTAACGCATAGTGTTTATCATATCTTTTACGATATGCATTTACTGCTTCCTGAAATGGTTTAGATGGAATGAGTACGATGCCTAGTTTCATTTGATACTTCCTCCTTTGTTTTTCTTCAATACTATTATATCAAATTTTTCTGATTTTGCTGACTTAAAAAATATCTTAGCATATCTTCTAATTTTGGTTTCCATGTTTTCCATGTATGTCCGCCATCTAGTTCTTCAAAATCATATGTCACGTCAGATGATTTTAATATTTCGCTAAATTCTCTATTAGGTGTAAGGAAATCTGCCATATCACCACTTATTAATTTGAAATGATCTTCTTCTTTACCGATATAATGTTTAATATTCAGTAGTTCTTTAGACGTACAGTCTTCAAACGCCTCTATTACTGTATCGTTTATCATAGGACTAAATAATGCGAGTTGGCTAAAATGGTGAGGGTATTTTAACCCTGTTAACAATGATATACTCGCTGCTAAGCTATCACCTGCTAAAATCCTAGCATTTCCAACTTTCAATGTTGAATAATTGCCATCTATATATGGTATCAATTCTTTAACAACAAACTGCGACATTTCTTTTCTTCTTGAACCATCTGGATGGAATTCAGTTCTGCGACCTTCTACATCTTCATAGTGTACGCCCACTATAATAGCTCTTTCTAATTGTTCTGTAGATCGTAACTTCTCGTAAGCTCGATGTATTTGTCCAAATTGGAAGAAATCACGGCCATCAAATGCTATCACAACGTGATGCTTATATAAATCCGTATATTCTTTCGGTAAATATATTGAGATTGTCACTTCCCTTGTTAAAAATTTACTTTCTAGTTTTACTTGATCAACAAGTCCTATTTTTTTATCCATAAATAACGCTCCCAACTATACATATAACACTATTGTACAGTAGAGAGCGCATATTTGAAAGCGTTTCATATTGGTCGTTTATTATTCTTCTATATTATATTCTTTTAATCGTTTTGGATAATCTTCATGCCAGAATGTAGCAGTTGGCACTTCATTTGGATCTGGTTTATATATTGCATATTGGCCAGAGCCTTTTGCTTTCTTCTGTCTTTCAAAGTCTTTCAATGCTTTTAATGCTGGTTTATGTAATATCCATATTGCTATGATATTTAACCAAGCCATTAACCCAACACCTAAATCCCCCATCATCCATGCAAGATCTGCTGTTTTTAACGTTCCATAAACAGTTGCTAGAACAAGTGCAATTCTTACAACATTTATCCATATCTTCTGACCCCGTCCAGGGAATATATAACTGACGTTTGTTTCAGCTATATAATAATATGCCAAAATTGTTGTAAATGCGAAGAAGAACAATGCAAATGCAATGAAGTATGAACCAAATCCAGAGAACTCTGGAGAGAATGTATAATCGCCACCTGAAAATGCTTTGTCAATACCAGCTTGAGCGTACATAGCGGTTCCACTTACATCCTTACTTCCATCTGCTGCTTCTACATAAATTCCGTTGTCTTTAATTAAATGAGGTGTACCATCACTATTCGTTGTTCCATCTGTTGTATTAAATGTACCTGACATAAGAATCATTAATGCCGTAGCAGTACAAACAAATAATGTATCAACATATACAGAGAATGCCTGAACTAAACCTTGTTTAGCTGGATGTGATACTTCAGCTGCTGCTGCCGCGTGAGGACCAGTACCTTGACCAGCCTCATTTGAATAAAGTCCACGTTTCACACCAATTTCAATCATCGCACCTATGATACCACCAAACGCTGCTTCTGCACCAAATGCTGATTTGAAAATCATAGAAATCAGTGCAGGTACTTCACTAATGTTTAAACAAATAATAACTACTGCTAGACCTATGTATATAATGGCCATGAATGGGACGACAGCTGTCGCAACATTCGCGATAGATTTAATACCACCAAATATAATTAGGATAAGTAATAATGCTAATACAATCGCAATGACCCATTGATTAACGCCAAATGCATTTTTCATCGATGATGCAATAGCGTTTGATTGAACACCTGGTAACAATAAACCAACTGACAAAATCGTAACTAAGGCAAATATAATTGCATAGATTTTACCAACTTTTCCTTTAATACCTGCTTCAATATAGTATGCTGGTCCCCCTCGATACTGACCTTTAATTTCTCTTTTATAAATTTGCCCTAGCGTAGACTCAATAAATGCTGAACTCGCACCTAAGAATGCTGTCGCCCACATCCAGAATACAGCACCCGGACCACCGATGAATATTGCAGTAGAAACCCCTACAATATTACCCGTACCTACACGTCCAGCTAAAGACACTGCAATTGCTTGAAATGAGGAAATACCAGTTGGTGATTTTTCTCCTTGGAACATCAACCGAATCATTTCTTTAAAGTGTCTAACTTGGAAAAACCTCATTAAGAGTGAAAATAGAATTCCCGTTATTAACAAGCCATATACAAGCGGTTTACTCCAAACTAAATCATTCACAAAGCTAACAAATGCTTCCATTATTAATCTCCCCTTTTTTGTAAGCAATTGAGATAAATTTAAATTCAGAAGATTTCGAATTAATCTCTTTTTGATTATACCATGTATAAAAACACAATCAATATTTTTTTATAAAGATAAAATCATCATTTTGTAAGCGTTTACTTTGTTGTATTAATAACATATACAAAAATCATCCAAACAATTCTCCTTTACATAGTATTCATAATTAATTAATAATTATTCTAATCCGCACAACTTAAATTATTCCTTCAAGTAAATACTTCCATTAATCCATTGTTAAATTTCGCTTTTCAATATAATATATAGACATAAGAAAATTACAAGGAGGTCTTCTTTTGTTAAACAAAGCTTGGTTCCGAACAGGAATCGCTATACTCCTAACATTTCTTATCATTAAGGTATTTATAGAAATCAATCATATATTCTATCCAATTATAATAATCGTGCAATCTATACTATTGCCATTATTATTAGGTGGTTTCTTATTTTATATTTGTTTACCTTTCCAGAAAATGTTAGAAAAACGAAAAATCCCAAGATGGGGTAGTATTTCTATAATTGTTGTAGCTTTGATATTAGTAATATCTATTTTCATTTCAATCGTAGCACCAGTACTAACCGATCAAATTAATAATTTAATTAAAAATTCTCCTTATATTCAAAGAGAATTTCAACATGCTGTTGATTACGCACTACAACAAAGAGATAGACTACCTGAAAACATTTCACAAAAAATCAATGACTCAATCTCGAGTATCAGTGGAATTATGACTAACATGTTATCAAACATGTTTAGCTATATATCTTCTATCGTTTCCACTTTATTCTTGTTGATTTTAGTGCCGTTCTTCTTGATCTATATGTTAAAAGATCACGAAAAATTTATACCTTTTATTGCAAAACCATTTAAAGGACGTACAAAATGGTTTGTCGTTAATTTATTTAAAGATATAAACCACACTCTACAATCTTATATACAAGGACAAGTTACAGTCAGCCTTATATTGGGTGTACTCTTATACCTAGGTTATACGCTTGTTGGTTTAGACTATGCGCTACTATTAGCATTGTTAGCCCTTATAACAAACATGATTCCATTCTTAGGACCATGGCTGGCATTTCTTCCGGCGGCAATCATTGCACTTATACAAGATCCTATGATGCTTGTTTGGGTAAGTATTATAACTTTAATTTGCCAACAACTAGAAGGAAATGTTATTACGCCAAATGTTATGGGTAAATCTTTAAACGTTCACCCGTTAACGATTATTACAGTTATTTTAGCAGCAGGGAATTTAGGAGGCTTCGTTGCTATACTAGTCGCCGTTCCTACTTATGCCGTTATTAAAACGATTGTTAGAAATGTATATACACATAGGCAATCCATAAGTTCAACTGCTTCAAGAACAGTAGCAGATGATCCACGAACAGATAACAATCTTAAATAAAACAACTAAATTGAGTTTTTGACATAAATCGTCCATTCTCAAATTCAGAGAGCTAATCCATAATTTACGGATTAGCTCTCTTTTCTTTATTGTATTTTGCTAGATTCGTCAGTCTTGCCATTTAGACCTCTATTATTTTGCTAGATTCAATAATCTTGCCACTTAGACCTTTCCTATTTTGCTAGATTACTCAATCTTGCCACTTAGACCTTTCCTATTTTGCTAGATTCGTCAGTCTTGCCATTTAGACCTCTATTATTTTGCTAGATTCGTCAGTCTTGCCATTTAGACCTCTACTATTTTGCTAGATTACTCAATCTTGCCACTTAGACCTTTCCTATTTTGCTAGATTCGTCAGTCTTGCCATTTAGACCTTTCCTATTTTGCTAGATTACTCAATCTTGCTTCTTAGCGTGTATCAATTCCACTATCTCCTGAATCGTCTGCGTTATCTTCTTCAAATATAAAAAAACCTGGAACAAATTTGTCCCAGGCACAACTTTATTTGATATTCTATTACCTTACTACGTGATAACCAGAGTCAACATGAATGTTCTCTCCAGTTACACCACTTGAATAATCACTTAATAAGTAAGCTGCTGTCTTACCTACTTCTATAATGTCGACGTTTCGTTTTAATGGTGAACGTTCTTCAATTTCTTTAAGGATTGTATTGAATTCTCCAACACCTTTAGCACTTAATGTACGAATAGGACCTGCTGAAATAGCATTCACTCGTATATTATCTTCACCTAAATCACGTGCTAAATATTTAACATTAGCTTCTAAACTTGCTTTAGCAACACCCATAACATTATAGTTAGGGACCGCAAATTCTCCACCTAAATAAGTCGTCGCAACAATACTACCGCCATTCGTCATTAATTTTTTAGCTTCTCTTGCTACAATAGTTAATGAATATGAACTAATATCTTGTGCTAATAAGAAACCTTCGCGAGATGTATCTACAAATCTTCCTCTTAAATCTTCCATGTTAGCAAATGCTATTGAATGATAAACACCATCTATTTGGCCAAATTTTTCTCCAATTTGTTTAAACGCGTTTATAACATGTTCATCTTCTTGAACATCACATTCAAATAAATGTACTTCATCTTGATTTTTAAGTTCATCGAATAATTTTTCAATTTGTTTCTTACTGCGTTCTTTACGATATGTAAATATAATTTTAGCGCCTAATTCATCTAACACTTGTGCTACACCAAAACCTATACTTCTCTTGTTTGCAATACCCATAATTACATATGTCTTACCTTGTAAATTAAACATTCATTTAACTCCTTTAATATATATATTAAACTTTATATTCTCTCGTAATGATACCACTGGTCATACCACCTGACAAGAAATAAAGCAAGACATCCCACAAAAGTATAAATAACTTTTTATGTCGAGATGACTTGCTTTTATAAATTGATTAATATCGAAATTTAAACTAATTCCATATCTTGTTTCAACTGTGATACATATTCTTTTGAACCTGTAACTATTAACTTATCTCCGTATTGCAATTCTGTATCACCATGTGGAACGATAGAATCCACGCCTCTAATAATACGAACAAATATAATGTCCCCAGCAAATGGGAATGATCGTAACAACACGTTATGATAAGCATGGTTTTTCATTTCAATTTCATATAATGAAGTTTCAACATTACTTAATAAATTAAGCATATTTGGTGATTCAATCAGTCCTTTAAGCAGTATCTTGTTACTTAAGAAACTACTAAAGAATTCGATATTCTTACCACTGAGTTCTTCATCATTTGTAATACTTTCTTGTTTACATATGATACGTTTAACACCATGTTTATGTGCCATTAAAGCAACTTCTTTATTGATAATATCATCGTTAGCTGAACATACAATGATATCAGAATTGAATAAGCCTAATTTCTCTAATTCTTCTTCTCTATATTCATCTAATTCATTTGTTTTGATTGTTTTATCTAAACTTCGATTATCTGATAGGTCTTTCCTGAAATACATAGTTGTTTGGTAAATATTCGAATGAATACTTTGTGCCACTGGAATTGATAATTGGTTTTTTCCAATAAAACTCACTTTCACAACTTTCTTAATTTCTTCAGGAATTGGGAATAACTTTTTAAATACGATTGGAACAACAACGCATGTAATAACAGCACTCAGAATAAGAATACCGGATATTTCTGGGCTTATTGTACCCAATTGCTCTGCGATTTTAGCTGCTGCAATGACAAGCGATAACGTTGACGTTAATAAAAATGATGACGCAATTGTCGTCTTCTTGTCATACCATTTTCCAATAAAACTGATTGGTATAATTTTAGAAATTAAAAATGCAATAAATAATAACGGTATAATAATCAATAAACTTGGTTCCTTCACAAGTGCAGGTATATTTAAATTAACACCCACCATTATAAAGAATATTGGAATGAAGAATCCGTAACCGAATGAATCTAACTTTTCAACCATATCTTGATTCGGTCCAAGTAACGATACGATAACACCCGCTAAAAATGCACCGAGAATATTTTCAGCTCCAACACCTTCAGCTAACGCAACAAGTAATATAATTAAAGCAAATACTGCTCTAATACCGATTTGCGTCGTACCAGAAGTTAACTTTTGTAAAAATGATGAACGCTTGAATAAGCCACCCATAATGTAGAAAATAATACTAAATACAACTAGAATAGCAATTAACCATAATGGTGAATCACCTTTAGCATAAAGCGTACCGTAAACTGTTAATAACAGCATTGTTGATAAATCTGCTACTACTGCTACGAGTAATATAAATTGTCCAATACTCGTATGCATAATATTCATTTCTTTAAGCGTTGGTACGACTACACCAAGACTTATAGTTGAAATAATAATTACCATTAATAATACATCATCAACTAAACCAGTCCATTTAAATATAAATGCTAATAGAATAGACAATACCATAATCATTGAAAATACAACGGTTGTTAAATAAATATTACTTGGGATATGCTTTTCATTTTCATCGGTTACTTTTTTAGTTTTGAACGCCGTAAAATCAATTTCCAATCCACTTAAGAACATTAAGAATATAAAACCAAGAGTAGATAAAGTGGATAACCAAGCGTCTTCTTTAACTAAACCAAATAATGAATCACCTATAATAACACCCATAATAATTTCAGCAACAACAACTGGTAAGAATGATATCTTAAGTCTATTTATAAGGATTGGTGTTAAAAACGCTGCAATAACGACTACTACAAGCGATGTAAAATTCGAATGTTCCATATTTTTCTCCTTATACTAAATAAGACATAAATGCTGTTGCAAGACTAAAGTAAATCAACATACTAACAATGTCATTTATTGTCGTAATGAATGGTCCACTCGCAACTGCTGGGTCAATGTTCATTTTATTCATAAACATTGGAATAACGGATCCCATTAAAGTACCAACAGTCATTGCTATTGTTAAACTCACTGAAACAATTGCTGCTAAAATTGGTTCTTGATATAAAACAATAATGATAACAAATAAACTTAACGCACAACATAATCCTGTTAATAAACCTGAACCGGATTCTCTTAAAGCTAACTTAAGTTTACTTTGCTCATCTATTTCTCCTGTAGAAATATTACGTACAGAAACGGCCAATGATTGCGTTCCTGAATTACCACTCATACCACTTATGATTGGAATGAATGCTGCGAGTAACGCAACTTGAGATAATGTATCTTCAAATTGTCCTAAGATTGATGCTGTTATCATCCCCAAAACAGTAAGAATCAATAGCCATGGCAAACGTTTCATTGCTGTTTGGATAACCGTATCATTAGTAGAGTCGATGTCTGATACACCGGCTAATTTAGAGTAGTCTTCACTTGCTTCTTCATCCATAACATCTAAAATATCATCGATTGTAATAATACCTAATATATGATCTTGATAGTCAATAACAGGCAAAGCAATCAAGTCATAATCTCTCATTGTTTGAGCAACATCTTCTTGGTCATCCGCTACATTTGAGCTGATGACACGCTCACTCATAATTTCTTCTACATATGCATCAATTTCTGCTACGATTAAATCTCTTAAAGATATAACGCCAACTAGTTTTTTATTTTCATCTACTACAAAGATGACGTAGATCGTCTCTGCCTGTGGCGCTTGTTCTTTGACATAAAACATTGCTTCTTTAACTGACATCGTTGAATATACAGAAATATATTCAGTTGTCATAATACCGCCGGCAGTATCCTCTTCATAATGTAATAATGCTTTAATTTCTTGAGCATCTTCCCGATTCATAAGTGTGAGTAACGTGACTACTTTATTTTTAGATAATACATTCAGAATATCTACTGCATTATCATAAGACATGTCACTTAACATTTCACTTGCATAATTGGCATTCATATTTTGAAATATTTCATCGTATTCTTCATCATCAAGTTCCGTTGTTTCGAAGAAATCCGCTACCTCAGTTGGAGAGAGAAATTGATATATTTTTTGTTTGAATTCATCGTCACATATTTCAAAGTACTCCCCTTGATCATATGTATGCATACTTAAAAATTCATCACGAAATTGATCAATATCGCCCTCTGTTAATAATGCGTCTAATTTTTCTTTATCAAACGCTTCATCTTCTATATATTGTTCGTTATTTTCGTTAACCAACTATGCCACCTCCTCCAAAAATACAATTCATTATAGCATATCTACTTGCTATAAGTGGTAATGTAAATCATCCTTAATCAAAATATTTTCTTTAGTTATAGGATGACAAAAATCTACAATATAACATTGTAATAATTGATGTTTATATTGATTGTTTACCTTGCCATAAAGACTATCCCCTAATATTGGATACCCAATATGTGCAAGATGAACTCTAATTTGATGTGTTCTTCCTGTTAATAATTGTAGCTTTAACAACGAATGCGTTTCGTTTGAATCCAATAATTCATAATTTGTTTGAGCAAATTTACCTTCTGTAGAAACTATCCGTTCAATGATTGAATGTGGCGACCTGCCAATTGGCTCAATAATTTGGCCGTTTTGTCGTTTTAATACACCACAAACAACTGCTAAATAATATTTCTTTATTTCAATTTGAGATAACATGTGGTGAATCAATTGATGTTTAGTAAATATAATAATACCACTTGTACCACGATCTAAACGTGTAACAATATGTGGAATTGTTTTTTCGTTATTTTTTTGCATGTAAAACAATACCGCTTCGACTAAACTGTGATGTGGATGATCTCTTGAAGGTGCAGTACTTACTAAAGGTGGTTTTGAAATGATGATTAACCATTCATCCTCAAATAATATGTTGAGATCCATTTCGAAGGGTTCTAAATATGCACTTGGTACTTCGTCTGGTAAATACACTTTAATAACATCATGTTGTCGCAAAATTTTCCTTACTGTAACAGGCTGTTCATTAACTAATAAAGCGCCATTCTGTTTAATGGCGCTCAAACTTTTTCTGGAAATGCCTTGCTCATATAAGAATGTCTTGAGAACTATTGATTCATTCGCAATATATTTAAGAAGTTTCATCACTATTCCTCATTCGAAATAAACGAATCATGTACCCTCTTCCAAAATGGAAACGGTCTAAATCTAGCGAATCTGACTTTTTCATTCGCAACGCGATACTGTATCGACTCAATATTCTTATGTTTAACATTTACGTGATCAATCGTTACTTGTAAAGTATCATGATTAACAGGATGAATATGGCACACATGATGTTTTGGTAATACTAAAGGAGAACCTACCGTCCTGAACACACGATTATTGATTGAGGCAATTTCTGCAATTTGCATCGCTTCTAAAGACGGATGAATTAATGCGCCACCTAAAGCTTTATTATATGCAGTTGATCCAGAAGGTGTTGAAACACATAGTCCATCACCTCTAAATCTTTCAAACTGCTCTCCACGTAATACTAAGTCCGCAACTAAAGTCGCACCATTATCTGTTTTGATAGTAGCTTCATTTAATGCTAAGTATCTCGTTTCATAACCACCTTTTTTATAGCGGATTATCACTTCTAACAGTGGATACTCTATCACTTGATAAGTTGAATTGTTAATTTCGATGATTAATTTTTCAACTTCATGTGGCAACCAATCCGCATAGAAGCCTAAATGTCCGGTATGTACACCTACAAAACTCACTTTGCCTAGCATATGGCTATATTGATGAAAAGCTTGCAATAAAGTTCCATCTCCACCAACAGAAATCACGATATCGGGTGATTCTTCATCTTCAATCATATTGAAATCATTCATATGGTTTTTCATTTTGTACATCAATGCATTAGACTTAGAATCGCCTTTAGATAAAATATTATATTTCATAGATTTACCCCCTTAATCGTGATTATGTTTATTACTCTTTTGTCGTGAATAATACTTTTGAGCTTCTTGTATTTCTTCGCGTATTTCAGACATTTCTTCATCAAGTAAAAAAGCTGCCTCTGCTGCTCTTTCAAGTCTATTTCTTATCTCTGGAGGATAATCACCATCATATTTATATCTTAACGTATGCTCTATCGTTGCCCAAAAGTTCATGGCTAACGTCCTAATTTGGATTTCAGCAAGAATATTCGTTTTTCCATGTAATGTTTCAATTGGATAACTAATAATGACATGATAAGAACGATAACCGCTCTCTTTCGTATATTCTATGTAGTTCCGCTCTTCTACAACATCAAAATCTTGTCGCTGTCTCAATAATTCCACAACAACATCGATATCATCAACAAATTGACACATCATTCTTAAACCTGCGATATCATACATTTCTTCTCTCAATCGATCAAAAGGTATGTCACGTTGGTTTGCCTTATCGATAATACTTGATATTGGTTTTACTCGACCTGTAACAAATTCAATTGGTGAAGGTTTGTCTATAGATTCATATTGTTTACGTAACCCCTTCAATTTAATCTTTAATTCATCAATTGCTTGTTTATAAGGTGCCAAAAATTCTTCCCATTGATTCATAGCCATCACTCCGCTTTATTTAATTCAAAGGCTTCTTCTACTGAAGCAACAAACTCCTTACCGTAATTGTGATTATCTGCGATGTTATCTAACAAAAATTCCATTTCTTCTTTAAATGAAGTTAACACTAAATGGTCATTAACAATTATTTCTTTATCAAAATTTTCATGCAACATTGTCCACGTTTCTTCGACAAATAATAAATAATTATAATTTTCACCACTATCTAACATATATACGAAAGCATGATTGTCACTATCAACAATCATATGTTCTGTAGGATTCATACCTTCAGTTGTTTCGTCTGTATAACACTTTACTTGATTATCATCTACTTTTATTTCATTAACATAAATACGCATTGCTGTTCCTCCTATTTCACTTCATTTTAACACATTTTAATTTAAACAATCATAACGTGAGCATTTTTTTATCTAATTACTTGTTTTACCATTTATCTTCTATAATAATAGTGAAAAAGGATGTGTTAAATAACATGGCAGAAGAATTAGAAATAGAATTTAAAAACTTACTCACTCATGACGAATATTTTTCAATCAAACAATATTATTTTAAACAAAAAGCGCCTTTTAAACAAACAAATTACTATATAGATACATACAATCAAGACATTATTTCTAAGAAAATGGCACTTAGAATTCGTGAAAAACACCATCAATATGAAATGACTTTGAAGATTCCTCAAAAAATCGGCTTACTCGAAATAAATGAACCAATTGACTCCTTACCAAAATTAGGAGAAAAATTATGTATAGATATGTTACCGCCTAGTATTAGCGAAGCATTAAACAAACATCATATAGTATTAAACGATTTAGTATTATTAGGTAGTTTAACAACTTATAGACTAGAACAAAAGCTCGATACAGGATTACTCGTGCTTGATCATAGTATTTATTTAAATGAAGAAGATTTTGAATTAGAATTTGAAGTTTCCGATTTTGATAAAGGGGAAATTGATTTTTCTAGTATATTAGAAAATCTAAATATTGAGAGAAGAATACCTGCCAATAAAGTTAAACGGTTCTTCGATGCAGCAAAGAAATCAAATTAACACCGACATCACTACAAGTCGAAATACTTTTAAATATCTAGGAACATGTTATATTAATATTATCAATAATCTAATAAGCGAGAAAAGGTGAAAGTATGACTCCATATGAAGCAATTGACCCCGATGATTTATACGATATGATTGATCACTTCTATTTCTTAGTTGAAAAAGATAATCGAATCAATCATCTTTTCCCTGGTGACTTTGCAGAGACAAGTCGTAAACAAAAACAATTTCTTACACAGTTTTTGGGTGGTCCCTCATTATATACGGACGAACATGGACATCCAATGTTACGTCAACGTCATATACCTTTCACAATCACGACTAATGAAAGAGATGCATGGTTAGAAAATATGCTTAAAGCTCTTACATCATCTCGATTAGATAAAGACATACAAGAATATTTATTTGAAAGACTCAAGCTAACTGCAAATCACATGGTTAACGCTTAATATAGTTGAAGGTGGATAATATGGCCGATGAATTAAGATTAATCCATGCTAATGAACAAAATAATATAGATTTAACACCCGTCAGCAAAATCGAAATATATTCATTTTTCGATCCATTTTGTGAAGACTGTTTTAATCTATCAACAACATTAGCAAAGTTAAAAATAGAATATCAAAAATACGTCAAAATACGTCAAATATTGAATCCCTCACTTAAAGTTTTAACAAAGTGTCAGGCACAAAGTACATGTGAATTTGATAATGTAGCATTAGCTTTTAAAGCTGCAGAACTTCAAGGTCATAATAGGGCGACAAGGTTTTTAAATCTTATTCAGAATGAAATCATACCTAAAGATAAGATTATTACTGTCGAACTCATTCGGAAATGCGCTTATAAGTCAGGATTAGATTTATCAGTATTTATTAAAGACTTAAAAGAACAGTCTTTAACTGACAGTTTAAAAACCGACTTACACATATCTAGAGAAATGGATATTAATATGACACCTTCACTTGTATTCTTTAATGAAGATATACATTCTGAAGGACTTAAAGTAGAAGGATTATATCCTTATCACATTTATACCTATATTATTCAAGAATTGATTGGGACAGAAGTAGAAAAACAACTTCCCCCTAAATTACTTGAATATATTCAATCTCAAAGTCTAATTTCCGAACAAGAAATTGCAACCATTTATGAATGGCCAGAGAAAATCGTGAAGCGAGAACTTAAAAAATTACAACTCCAAGGATACATTGAACCACAAGATTCTGTACACGGTAATTTTTGGAAACATAAAAAGTAAATAATGTATAACTAAAAACGCCGATCTGAGTATTTAACTAAACTCAGATCGGCGTTTTTTGTGAAAATATTAATTACCCACACTCTTCAAATAGATAACTTTTGGGATGTTAACTTTAAAACTAAATAAAAAAACACCGTGTCTGATTACACGGTGTTTTAAACAAAGGGGATGGGAGAAATTTTTCACTTCAAACAAAGGGGTATGTTTGTTATGTGATTAATTTCATGTATAAAATATAACATGGTCGTACAATGAAATTCAACAAAAAACATCTTATTTTTTCATTTGTCACATACTTGTCATATTGAAAACGTGTACATTTGTTTAATTGTTTTTCACAAGTTTTTCAAACGCATTTAATTTCTCTTCGAACACTTCCATAGCCTCTTCTATTGGTTGTTTAGACGTCATATCGACACCTGCTTTTTTCAATACTTCAATAGGATAATCTGAACTGCCCGCCTTTAAGAATTCGTTAATATATCTTTCAACAGCAGGTGCGCCTTCATCCAATATTTGTTTACTTAACGCTTGAGCAGCACTATAACCTGTCGCGTACTGATAAACATAGAAATTATAGTAGAAATGAGGAATACGAGACCATTCTTTAGCGATATTTTCATCAGTTACGACTGAATCACCAAAATATTTTCTATTTAAATCAGCATATTCTTTATTTAATCTATCTGCAGTTAAAGGTTCTCCACCTTCTACAATTTGGTGAATTAAATGTTCAAATTCAGCAAACATTGTTTGTCTAAATAAGGTAGCTCTAAATCGTTCTAATTCTTGATTCAGTAAATATTTACGTTTTTCAGGATCTTCTAAATTCTTATCCATATATTCACTTAATAACGCTTCGTTAGTCGTAGATGCAACTTCTGCAACGAAAATTGAATAATCACTTTCATTAGATGATTGATGTTTACGACTAAAGTAACTATGTGCAGAATGTCCAAATTCATGAATAAGTGTAAATAAATCAGAGATAGAATCAGTCCAATTTAATAAGATAAATGGATTAGTTAAGTGTGCGCCTGAAGAATAGCCTCCAGAACGCTTACCTTTGTTCTCATACACATCAACCCATCTATTATTCAAGCCTTCTTCTACTACATCTGTATATTCCTTACCCATTGGTTGTAATGCTTTGACCATCCAATCTTTAGCCTCTTCATAAGGCATTTCAAATGAAGAGTTTTTAACTAAAGGTGTGTACATATCATACATATGCATTTCATCTAATCCAAGTAACTCTTTTCTTAATTCAGTATATCGATGTAACAAAGGTAGATATTTGTGTACTGTTTTAATCAAATTGTCATAGACTTCTTCAGGAATAAAGTTATTTGATAATGCTTGTTCTCTAGCTGATTTATATTGACGTACTTTTGAGCTAAATATTGCAGCCTTAACTTTACCATTTAAAGTTGCTGTTAAAGTATTATTATGACTACCATAAGCTTTATAAACGTTGTCGTAAGCTGATTTTCTTAATATACGATCTTCAGATTCTAACAATTTAGTATATGTACCTTGTGTTAATTCATGTTTATTACCATCTTTATCAACTGCTTGTTCAAATTCTAAGTCTGCATTATTAAACATTCCAAATACATTACTTGGCGTTTGTAATGCTTCACCCGCTTCAGCAAGAATCTTTTCTTCTTTATCACTTAATATATGCGGACGCTTTTTATTTAATTTTTCAATATCAAATTGATATCTTTGTAAATCTTTATTTGATTTCACAAATTCATTTAATGTTTCTTCATCAATCGACATTAATTCTGGTAATATAAAGCTCCATGCACTCGCAAATTTATTAGCCAAAGTAGCTGCTTGAGCTTCATAACCTACATATTTATCGTTAGCAGTATCTTGATCGTGTTTTAGATGAGCGTAAACATAAACCTTCCCAAGTTTCTCATCAATTTCGCTATCAAGTAACAGTGCTTGATATAACGTGTCAGAACTGTCTTTCAAATGTCCTTTAAATTGTTGTTCTTTACCTAAATATGTTTCTAATTCCTTAAATGCTTTTTCATATTCCTCATCTGAAGAGAAAATGGTTGTTAGATCCCATGTATACTCTTCAACTTGTTCTTCTCTTGTAATTAAACTTGCCATATTGAAATCCTCCTTTAAAATATTATTATTATTTTCTCATTATTTGCTAATTTTTGCACGTGATATAAACTTTACTTGTATAATTTTTAAATATGAATGAATGGCTTTCTTAAGCACGCATTCTCTTGAATAGCTGTTATTATAAAATGTTCTAAATTTAATAAACTCAAGACATCTTTCAAATGAAAAAGTTCCATTTTTAATTTCAAAAAACACATAACTTTGCCATGTTATGCAATGCGTTAAGATATAGATCTGTTCTGGAACGATAATGCCAATTATGTCGAGACGTTCTTTATGAATTAAACCAGATTGATATAGCAAAGATAATGTCGGTTCTAATACACTTCTATTCTTTCTACATTTTCTTATATATTGATAATATTCACAATCGTTTAGAAATAAAGAAGGAATTTCTCGAATATTGGTTATTTCCAGTAAATCTCGCCATACAATTTGTTCTTTATTCGCTAGAAATTTATGTTGGTCAATAACTTGTACATCCTTGTATCTTATTAAACACTTCGTTGTCGGATTATATGTAATAAACGTTCTATCCTCATGATTAATTAATGCTGCTTGAAAAATCGTTAAATATAGCATGCCATCATGATAGTGAGCATTCTTACCTATCCATATGACTTGTAAATTTAATGATTTGAACCCTTCAGTTCTACTAATTAATAAATCAAGGTTTATCGGTGAAAATTGAAATTCAATGACAATCTTCTTGTTTATTAAAATATCAGGAATTTGATCAATCTCTGATAGATAATATTCCATATCAACTTGTATTAGTCCATTTAAACTCTTATAAATATCGTGCTTAGATGATAAATGATCAATCGATTCCCTCTTGTAACGATTTCTGATACATAAACTAGATGACTTGTGCGCAAAATGTGCAGTTGTATGTTTTCCTTTCTTAATAATTAATTCGGATAAACATTCTGGACATCTATATAAATCATCAATCTTTGCATGTTGTGCATACACAAGTTCATTGTATTGATTTAACCCCATTAACATAAAAACACCTCTTTACTTAAATAAACGTAAAGAGGTGTTAAAATTACTTATTTAATTCTTAGGTTCAAAATATCTCGTTACTTGACCCATTACATTATAACTCATAACTACTTTTGCATAATCATCTAGATACAATTTAGATACTTGAGTTGGATTTGCATATTCAAGTAATTGTCCATAAAAATCGTTAATAATATCTTCATTATCTATTTGATCAAATTGAACATAATAATAATATTTGTTATCTAGCATATATAGTAAGTCAGTAAATACAATGTCTTTATGTTCATTATAATGTGCATATTCAATAATATCTTCTAACTCTTCAAAGCGAACTAACAAGCCAATATCTTTAGGTACAAATTGGTTTTGTTCTTCTTTGTTTTCTTTCAAAAGTTCTTCGATATTCTGGTCAGAATCGAGTGCTTGAGATAAGAAATCATTGACTTGATATTCTAAGTGTTCATTCGATTCTTCATCAGTCATGTTCATTAGCTCATCACCTTTAGATTTGGAAACAGTTACTTCTACACCTTTCTCAAATGCATGTACTTGAATCCATAATGGACCTTCAACTACAAATTCTTCTTCGTCATTAATTTCATCCATCATTGACCAGAAAAACTCTTCGCCTCTCTTACGGTTAGTCCATAAATCTTCACGTTTAAAACCACGTGCTTCAATATCTTGATAAGTTATAAATAATTTTACGGTTGTTTCATCAATTCGTTCTATTCTCATAATGTCACACTCCCTTACTCTAGGAATAGTACGTCTATTGTATTATAAACATATGGATTTTAACAGTAATTTGTTTTAACAACTTGTTTTAATTTTTATATACAAAAACAGCTCCTGAAAACAGGAGCTTAAACTTTAATATTAGATTAATTAGTCAACCATACGTTGTGCTTCTAATAATTGGAATGTACGCACTTTGCGTGGTAAGAAACGACGAATTTCATCTTCGTTATATCCAACTTGTAAACGTTTGTCATCTAATATAATTGGACGACGTAATAAACCTGGATTATCTTGAATTATTGTATATAGTTCTTGTAGAGGAAGTGCATCGATGTCTACATTTAATTTTTGATAAGTTTTAGAACGAGTTGAAATAATTTCGTCTGTTCCATCTTCTGTCATTTTTAAAATTGATTTAATTTCATCTAATGTTAAATGTTCTGAAAAAATATTACGCTCCGTATACGGAATGTCATGTTCTTGTAACCATGCTTTCGCTTTACGGCAAGATGTGCAACTTGGTGAAGTAAATAATGTTACCATACATCTCACTCTCCTAATTGAAAATTATTTATGTTAAACTTCAGTGAACTTATAAGAATAAACACTCTTATGTAAGTTATTCCCTATATAGCACTAGGTTAAACATATTTTGCTCACTTCGTTTAATCTTTATCTTTGCTATATATACATTATATTATTCGAAGATTAAAATTAAATGAGAAATTTCTAATAATTCATTAAAAAGCATATAAATTATTGATTAATATAGTGTAAAT
>NZ_PPQZ01000024.1 GCF_002902525.1 Mammaliicoccus stepanovicii | reverse complement strand
ATTATATTATGCTGTACTTTCCTTTGTGGTTTTATATTATTAATAAAATTATTTAATTAAATTATACTCTTATTAGTTTACATAGACCTATATTTAGGCTAAAATAAGAAAATAATTGATTAACTAAAATTATGCTTTAAAAATTAAAATGCTTTCAATTGATGATGCAAGTAGTTACACTGCTTTGTATTTCTTCAAAAATTGAAGACAAATACTCACTATACTAGGGGGATTTAAAATGGCAATTTCCAAAATAGAAAATTGTTCGGATTTATTATCATTAGTTACGTATGTGGACAAATTAAAATCCATCATCAAAAAAGATTTCTCATTAAGTTTCGAGGAATTTGCAGTATTAACTTATATTAATGAAACAGATGAAGAAGAATATCATTTAAAAAATATCATTAATAAGTTAAACTACAAACAACCTCAAATTGTTAAAGCAGTTAAAAATTTATCACAACTTGATTATTTCACGAAACGTAGAAATGAATTCGATGAGCGTACTGTTTTAATATTAGTTAATAAAAAACAACGTAAATCTATTTCTGATGTATTGGATAAAATCGACCAAGAAATAGCAAAAACTGAAGTTAACGACTAATCAATATAAATCTCGACCAATGAAAACATAGGACATAAATGTCCGAGAAATTAAAAAACATTATCCATTCAATTTTTGAAATTGAATGGATAATGTTTTTTAATATAAAGTTAACTAATTAAATGTTCACTTGCATCCACTCTAGCCAAAAATGACGTGACCACTTCTTTAAATTTATTTGATTCTTCTATAAATGGTGCATGTCCTGAATGGTTAAATATCTCCAGTTGCGCATTTTTAATCACTTCGGATCCATCATCTACAACAAATGGATCATGTTTTCCTTTTATAATCAGTGTTGGAACATCAACTTTGTTGGACTCAATGTTAATGCCATTTATCGATCTCACTGATATCGCATCCTGTTCAACCGACATTCGGTAATACTTCCTAACATCTTGATACCATTTAAATGCTGAATCTACATCATAAAAAATCTCACTAAACAATATAAGCATTGCCTCTTCTTTACTAAACCCTGCTACTTTATCTCTATGTTTAGCTATTAATTTAATGATAGGTTGCTTCCCTTTATTAGAAATTGGTGACACTAATATTAAATCTCTAACTTTACTCGGATATTGAATCGCTAATTCTTGTGCAATCACCGCACCAATATCGTGACCAAGTATATGTGCTGATTCCATTCCTTCTGCATTCATCAAATCTATAACATCATTTATATGTTGTTGAATTGTGATTTCTTGTGGTTTATCTGATTTACCGTGTCCCCTTAAATCGATTGTATATACCGTATAATTATCACTAAACTTTTCAATCGTCGAATTGAATGTCGCAAGATTCATATTAAATCCATGTATCTTAATTAGTGGTGAACCTTTCCCGTTTTTTTCATATACGATACGCGTGCCATCTCTTGTCAATAGCTCGTGCATATTTGTTACCTCCCAACTTAACAGTAATAATATACCCTTTTAACAAAAAACTACTCTATTTATTATTAATTTGGAAATCAAAATATTTCAAAAACAAAAAAACAGGAAAAAATATTGCTTGGCTGCAATACATTTTCCTGCAAAAACTTAAATATATTTACTTGTTGAGTATTGAACGACAAAATATAATGTAATCAGTAAGATGATCAACCAACTACCAAAAGTAACAATCATAAATACAGTTTCATTGGGTGTTATTGCTGAGATTGATTTCTGAATCACAAGTAATCCTGTTGCTGTAAGTTCTAACTTTCTTAAGAATGCTGACAACACTAATAAAAATATGCCGATAATAAATATAAATTGTATGACGGTTATAGGGACTACGAAAATACCTAGTGTTATATTAAAGATTTTCAATATACATAGTAAAAGACCTACGCTAAAAATCGAAATATTGGTTATCATCAATTTTCGATTAGGATATAAATAACTCCGTTTTTTTATTGTTAAATAAATAACAATAGATATAGATAGGATAAATACAAAATAAAATATATATAATCCTGTTAGTGCACTAAATTGAACGAGTTTTTTATCAAATAAATAAGCAAATAACAAAAAGTTTAATGTATAGAATATGATTGGGTTATAATTTATAATCACCAAATTACGTTCTATAATTTGAAGAATTTCAGCGTGTGATTTGTGTCTATATTCAGCATAATCTATATCTTTTTCGTCTGATTTTTCCATATCTTTCTTTAACGAATGTTGTACTTTGTCGATTTGTTTAGGTACAACTCCTATGTGCTGTAAATAGTCGTTTACATTTTCTAGTAGAACGTTATTATTTATGCGCATTTATAGACACCACCTTCATTCTCATATTGTATAAATTAATCCCTCATTATGCAATATGTATATTACATAAATGAGGGATTATATGACAAATATTTAGTATTTTCCTAAATCAATTCGATAAACTTGGAATTGTTTACTATTTGGATTTGCTTTAGAAAGTTGGAAATGCGCTTTGTTATTATTAACGTAAGCATATCCACCTGTATATTTATTATTTTGAACACGTTTTGTTGTATTGCTTCCTAATACTTTAACAAGTTGATCAAGTTTAACGTTAGTTAATTTATTATAGACCATTGTAATACGTTTAACAGATTCTTTATGCCCATTACCTGTAGCCGTAATAATCATATGTCCATTATCCGTATCAAATTCATAATAATTTTCTTTCTCATTTGAATCATCGGAATATGAAAACATTAAATTTGGATATTTAGATTTAATTTTAGAAATTTTATCACCAATTTTGATATTTTCAATTGCAATAGTACCATTTTTATATGCTTGTACATTTTTGGCATTAATATCAAGTTGGTTATTTGTTACAGCATGTGCCTCAGTGAATGTTGAAAATGGTAAAACCAAAAGTAACATCGCTAATGTTAAGAGACATTTTTTCATAAGAAGTTCTCCTTCACTTTGTGTATTGTATGCTATTATTTTAACTTTAAGTAATTATAACACACAGATTACAAAACGACTACTTTTATTACAAAACTGTAACAAATTGTTTAAATTCAATTAATTCCATCAAAAAATTGATTCATTTCTTTTAAAAATTTATCATATTCTTCTACAAAAGGTAATTCACCAGATTCTTCAAATAATTTAAATGTACTATTAGGTATCAATTCACTTATCTTTTGACCTTCTGTATATAATATTTTTCCATCATATAAGCCAGAAATCACAAGTGTCTTCGTTTGAATATCTGGTAATAGCGACTGCAAATCAAAGTCTTTAAATGAACGCTTAATTGTAATTTCTTCTTCCATCGTTTGCAAAGCGTTTGAAGGTAAATGCGCTTTAATAAATTTTTTAGCTTTTTTAATGTTTTTATATCTAAACTTCATGAGATATTTCTCTCTATCTTCAGCAGGTAATGTTCTTATTTCATCCGCATGTCTGTCATATATACGATTTTCAGGAAATGATTGATGATCATCAGTCGGATTGATTAGGATCATGCCATCAATTAGATTCGGATTTTTATAAGCTAATCCTGCAGCAACTGTCGCACCAAGCTCTAAACCTATAACATAGGCCTTTCTAATATATAGACCTTTAATTAATTGGCTTATGTCAGATATATAATCATCTACTCTACTGTCAAATGGTGTATCACTTAAACCATGACCTCTTAAGTCTATTGAAATAACTTGATATTGTTTACTCAAATCTTTAATAAGTGGCGTAAATACTTCCATATCTTGAAATACACCATGTATTAGTATAATCGGAAAACCGCTTCCTACTGTCTCATAATGGATTGCAACATTTTCTTTTGTTAAGAATAGATTCATTATTCTTCACCTCTTTCAATTTGCTTACATAGTCCTATTAAATCACTTAAACTCTCTATTGTATAATCTAACTCGTCATCTTCTGGTGTTCCTATAACTGAATTAGCAATCCAAACTGTTGTCATACCCATAGCATGTGCAGCTGCAATATCATTTAATGGACAGTCACCTACATAGATTACTTGATCACTCGTTACACCTAAATGCTTCATATTATCTTCAAAAATGATAGGATCAGGCTTTTTAACGCCTACTTGATCTGAAGTTGAAACGTAATGAATGTACGGTTCAATACTAATGGCATTAATAACGTGTGCAATTGCCTCACTATTACCATTCGCTACGATACCTAGTTTATATCCCATTTGTCTTAATTTATCTAATGTGTAAATCGTATCATGAAACGGAAAATGATATCTATAATGATGCATATGATAATCATTGTAAAAAGTTTTCCATGAGATTCGTTCTATATTTAATTTTTTAACGAGTTCTTGATATACCCATTCAATATTCTCTAAACCATAGGGATTCAATGATAAGTATACTTTTTCAAAATCACGTTTTTGAACTGTAACCATTAATTCATGAAACCTTTCGTACTGTTCTTCCAAAAACTTCAGTCGTGATTTTTCACGATCTACAAGCGTATCTTCCAAATCAAAAATTATCGCTTGAATACCATAAGTATTCATTTCATCATCCCTTTCATAAAATTATTTTAAACTATTCCAAACAGAAAGCAATACGTATTTAATGTTTCGACTTAACTATTTATACCTGAATTTTTTTTACGTTGTTCTGTAATCATTAAATACATCATGACAGGTATTGCAATGATAGATAAAATAATACCGACTGGGATTTGAATTGGACTTATAATCACCCGACCTATTGTATCTGCAATTAATAATAATGAACCACCTATTAATAAATTCAAGACCATTTGAGCTTGTATAGACACACTATATACTCTTTTAACAACTTGAGGCACAATCATGCCTATAAATCCTATAATACCAGTAAAACTTATAATAACAGCCGTCATAACAGCAGCAATTAATAAACATAACCAAGATATAAACCTGACGTTTAATCCTAACGTAAGAGCTTTATCATCACCTAATTGAATAATCTTGATAAAATGACTCATACTAAACAATAATAGTATGCAAATAATCGTCACAGTCCCTGTAATTATAACCGTAATTTGCTCTGCAGATGACACACTTCCAAACATATATGAAACCATACTATTTACTTTGTCAGGCTTTAGCAATAACAAAATATACAATGCCGCATTAAAAAATGCACCAATAAATATACCTGAAAGTATCATCGTTGCTACGTGGAATGTCTTAACCATCGTTTCTGTAACGAGTACAACAACGATCAAAGTGAATAAACTAAACAAGATAGAGAATAGTGGTACATACCAAATCGTCACACCAAAGAAGACGGCAATTGCACTTCCGAATGTAGCACCACTTGCTAACCCTAACGTAAAACTATCTGCTAATGGGTTATTCAATATCGTCTGATAAATTTGTCCACTCATCACTAAACCCATACCTGCAATTAAAGCGAGTAGCGTTCTGGGGACCCTTAATTTATAGAATATCGTCCATTCTAACTGATTATCGAAATGCCATGATACACCTGTTGAACCAACAAACAAAGACATACTTATGGATAACAATAGGATAAAAAACCATATAGCAATCACCGAAATAAGTCGCGTTGAATTAGTTGTAGACTTTATTTGCAAGTTCTTTTAATCCTTCTGCTAATCTTGGACCAGGTCTAGAAATTAGATCTGCATTTAATGCATATACATGACCTTTCTTAACTGCATTAATTTCATTAAATCCATCTCTATTGTTATTTTGCTTTTGATAATCACTTTCTTTTTGTCCACTTGTATCGATCATAACGTCGGGATTTAATTTTAAAATACTTTCTTTATCTGTCTTAATCCACCCTTTTTGGTCATGATAAATATTCTTTGCTTTAATTGTTTTTAACATATCATCATAGAAAGTATTTGAACCTGCCGTATAAATGTCAGGTTGTGACGAAATTTCCATGAAAACTTTTTTACCTTGTTGGTCTTTCGGTATACTATTTTTAACTTCATCTATATCATGTTTAACACGTTTAACTAAATGTTGTGCTTCACGTTCTTTCCCTGTCACCTTGCCAACTTGTTTAAACGTACTATACATTTCATCTATTGTATTTGCTTCATCTATATAAACAACTTTAACTCCTGCGTCACTTAGTTTTTTTAAATCTTTTTCTTGAGTGGCTTTATTAGACTCATGTGCCAATATTAAATCTGGTTTTGCTTTAATTAACGCCTCTGTATCTAACTTAAATGCATCGAATTTCTTCTTCTTGTCGACTTCTTTTGGGTAATCGTCAACTGTTGAAACTCCAATCACTTTATCACCTAATCCTAATTCATACAATATCTCTGTATTACTTGGTATCAATGATACGATGCGCTTATATTCATGTTTTTCTTTAGATACTTGTTCTGATTTATGATTATTTGTTACATCACTTTGGCATCCTACTAGAATAACCATAGCAATTAATAACAAATAAACACCCTTAAAAATTTTCATAATATAACTCCTATCTCTTTATTATTTAAAAAATTGTACACAAAAAGTGCAACTCAAATATGATTGAGCTGCACCTCAATTTTGCAGTATATATTTAATTACATTGATTCAGGTGCAGTCACACCTACTAACGCTAATGCATTGCGTAGTGTTATTCTTGCAGCCTCTATTAAAGCTAAGTGTGCTTTCGTCTTATCTAAATCATCTGTTAATACTTTTTCCGCATTATAGAATTTATGGAATTGTGCTGCTAAATCTTGAATATAGTTCGTAATACGATGTGGACTTCTTGCATCAGCAGCAGAAGCAATTGTCGGTTCAAATTCAGCTATTTTCTTCAATAAGTCATATGCTTTTTCATGTGTAATAGATGATAAATCTACATCTTTATCGATCTGAATGCCACGTTCAGTTGCTTGGCGAACGATTGATGATATACGAGCATGTGCATATTGTGCATAGTAAACTGGGTTATCTTGAGATTCTTTCTTCGCAAGCTCCATATCAAAATCAAAGTGTGTATCAGGACTACGCATAGTTAAGAAGTAACGTGCCGCATCAACGCCTACTTCGTCCATGATGTCACGTAACGTTATCGCATTTCCGGTACGTTTACTCATCTTAACTTCTTCGCCGTCTTTAAGTAATCTAACCATTTGCATGATTTGAATTTCGAGTCGTGTTGCATCTACACCGAACGTTTCTAATGATGCTTTAATTCGGTTAATATACCCATGATGATCCGCACCAAACAAGTCGATTAGTTTATCAAAACCACGTTCTACTTTATCATAGTGATAAGCAATATCCGGTAAAAAGTAAGTAAATGTACCATCTTGTTTAATTAATACTCTGTCTTTATCATCACCGAATTCAGTCGTTCTTAACCACGTTGCTCCGTCTTGTTCAAATGTGTATCCTAAATCTTTCATCTTATTAAGTACTGCTGAAATTTCGTCACTTTCATATAATGACGTTTCGCTAAACCAATTATCAAAATGAATATTAAAGTCACTCAAATCTTGTTTCAATTTGACCATCTCATAATCTAACCCTAATTTACGGAACGTTTTAATACGTTCTTCTTTATGTTGGTCTTGAATCTCAGGATGTTTCTGAGCTAAATCTTTACCAATTTTGATAATATCTTTACCGTGGTAACCATCTTCAGGTAATGCAGTATCTTTACCTAATGCTTGATCATAACGCGCTTCAATTGAAAGCGCTAAGTTCTCAATTTGTTTACCAGCGTCATTAATATAATATTCTCTCGTTACATCATAACCAGCTGCACTTAAAATATTACTTAATGTATCACCTACAGCAGCATTACGCGCGTGTCCTATATGCAAGTCACCAGTTGGATTAGCTGACACATATTCTACAATAATACTTTCGTTTTTCTTTGTATCTGCTTGGCCAAATTGATCGCCTTTAGTTAGAGCAGTCGGAATGATTTCCGTTAAATACTGTTGGTCTAAATAAAAATTAATAAATCCTGGTCCTGCAATATCAACTTTTTTAACGTTGGCTTTTGTAGTATCAAGGTTCTCAACTATTTGGTTAGCAATTTCACGTGGATTTTTTCGTGCAATTTTAGTTAATACCATTGCGATGTTAGAAGAATAATCACCATTTTTAACATCTTTCGGTGTTTCAATTTTAATTTCTGGCACTGATTCGACGAGCTCAGATTTTAATATACTTGCTTTTATTTCTTCTATTAACGTCTCTTTAACTTGATCGATTATATTCATTCATTTATCTCCTTGTAGTTTATTTGGAACTGATATGTACCGAGCAACCCTGTTTGGTCACTAAGTTGATAATGTATTTTTAATTTCCCTTGTTCATTGTCTACAAAATGTTTAATAGATAATGTGTTTACGTTCATTGTCATACGTCCCGCATCAGTATCATAATAGCTTATTGTTTCTTGCCCTTCTACAAAATGAAACACTGTCTTAACTGCACCAGTACGGTGAATTTTAACGCCATTATGTTCTATTTTGAGCATGTTTTTAACGCTTTGATTATCGATTTTTTCTTCATACCTTATAATATCACTATTCCTCTTGTGATAGGTACCTCGGGTATTTGTTTGAAATGTGGATTTTTCACCATTTTGTTTAACCACTTGTTTAACATTAACTGTTATATTTTCTTTCATAGTTGGACACCTCGCCATTTTAGAACGTATATTATTATAGCATATTTGACAAATAAAATTAAAAAAAGCAGGGCGTTAAGCGCCTGCTTTTTTTAGTGTCCTAGCTATAGTAGCTACCAACTATTTTACTTATGAATTTACGAAAAGACAATAGTAATTTAATTGAATTGTTATATTTCACAATTAAGTCACAAAATAGTCACAATTAAGCTTCATCCAGTGACTTTTTCAATTCGTCACTACTGTTATTCCACATTTCTATATTATGTTCTTTAAGGAAATCTTTAAGGATCACTCTATTTTCATCACCGATTTGATCTATCTTCACGTGATGTTTCATTGATTTATCCATCATATTGACGTGTTCAGGCATACTTTTGTATGCACGTTTCTTCGCCTTGTTCACCATTAAATAACATCCTGTTAATCCTGCGTAATAAGGACCGTGCTCTCCTCGTTCTGTTGTTACCCAACATAGCCAATATTCTTTAGCATCTTCGCCTTTAACTTCTTCTATATCTTTAATCCATTTCACACGTTTTTCAACTTCTGCTCTTGCATGCATCGCACCTATATCAATAAATGCTTTCTTGTCTTGCACATCTATAAAAACAGGGGCAACGTTATCTAAACTTATTGACCCTGCATTTGTACCTTTATGCCCATCTAAAGGATCATTTTTTATGATATTAAATTGAATACCTTTCTTCTCAGCCAATTGTTTCACCTCATTTAATTCTTGATTCTATCATACTAAAATTTAACAATGAGATTCAAGTTTGTGATTTATATCAACTCATTGAGTAAATTGATAATATCACCTTTAACTTCTTCATTTTTCATTTCTAAAATTAATTCTTTTGGATAATACAATTTATAATCGAGTCGCTTTATACCTGTAATACTATGAATAATGACCGATTGACTACTAATTTCTTTAATATGACCTGATTTTTGAAGTAAGTGAATTGGTTGCCTATTTGACCCTGGTCTATCATAGTCATAAGGTAAATCAGAGAATGAATCACAAACAAAGTAATATTCTGGGTCGATGCCACCCTTTTCAAATAGCTCAGTCAACTCTCCAATTGTGATAATTGAACCATCAAACGGTAAATATTTAAACAAATCACGATTCACAAAGCGTTTACTTAAATCGCTTAATATTGGATCGTCTTCTTCAGTCCATTCTTCTAAATAGTACATCACTACTATTTCATCTAAGCGTATATAATCTTTAATCGTTATGTTGCCTTCAAAGAATGGAATCAAATATTTTGGTGGCTCTTTAAATGAATATCCATTATCATATAATACTTTCGCACGTTTAAAACATCTATTTAACAATACCTCTCCACCTCTACTAACTGGGTGGAAATATATTTGCCAATACATTTGATAACGACTCATTAAGAAGTTTTCAACTGCATGCATACCACTTTCTTTGATTAACACTTCGTCTTTTGACGGTCTCATTAATCGCAACACACGTTCCATATCAAACATGCCGTAACTTACACCAGTGAAATAAGCGTCTCTTTGTAAATAATCCATACGATCAGCATCAATTTGTGATGAAATCATAGAGATTACAAGTTTATTATGATGTGTCTTGTTAATGATTTCAGCCACTTCATTTGGAAATTCTGGAGAAACTCGACTTAACACTTCATTCACTTCAGTATCACCTTTAATAATTTCTTGTGTGAAATATTCATGATCTGTTAAGAATATTTTTTCGAAACAATGTGAGAAAGGACCGTGTCCTAAATCATGTAGCAAAGCTGCACACAAAGCGAGCGGCCTATCTTGATTATCCCATGATGCATGTCCTACAAAGACTTCATCAATCATTCTTCGCACAATTTCATATACACCTAATGAATGACCAAATCGACTATGCTCAGCAGTATGAAATGATAAATATAACGTACCAAGCTGTTTAATTCTTCTTAGTCGTTGAAATTCCTTCGTTTTGATCAAATCCCATATTAACTGATCATCTACATGTATATAGCGATGTACAGGATCTTTAAAAACTTTCTCTTCTGGTAATTTCTTCGTTCCATAGTCTTCATGATTCACATAGCTTCCTCCATTCCCACTTATTATTCCACCTTAATTCCTGTTTGCGGGCCACATAATCTGTTATCTGGACCGAATATCCTGTTTGCGGGCCACATAATCCGTTATCTGGACCGAATATCTCATTTGCGGACCACATAATTCGTTATCTGGACCGAATATTCCATTTGCGGACCACTTATTATTCCACTGTAAATTCAACAGTGCCAACATTATCATATTCAGCTCTGAAAGAACCTTTTGTTAAAGGTTTCGGCAAGATAAATGTACCACTAGAGATAAACATTCCTGGTGTTAAAGCACGATTGTATTCTTTTATTTCAGAAATTAACCACTTTACGGCTTTCGCTGGATGTCCTTCAACTTCAGTACTATATCCAGTTGCAATCTCTTGATCGTCTTGATATAGCGTTCCTTTAATATTATCTATATCGTCATAAGTGAACGACTTCGGCTCTCCATATACAACGCCACCACTTACTGCACTATCAGCAATGATTTCTGTAACATTTAAGTTAGGGAACCAATTACTAAATCTGGAATCTGGTACTTCTACACCAGGTGCAATTAAACATTTACGCATAATATCATCTAGACTATCAGTTTCGGCCAATTCTTCTTGAACAATAAACACAAGTTCCAATTCAGCTAACGGTTCATTGAAATCATTTAAATAAATACGATTATTTAACACCGTTGTTTCTCCCATCGCACCATATAAAGGAGTTGATGAAGAAAATATATCTCTCGTTTCTTGACTCGTTAAGCTAATTTTGTAACCTTTATGAATTTCTGTCTCTTCTTTACGTTGCAAAACACCTTCTTGAATATCATAAGCTGTATGCTCTGTTATATTCGAAGGTAATATACCATTTGGAATAATAGACTTATTTTCATATGCATCATAAAATCGAGCAACCCATTTATTTGTTGATTGTTCCATAACAAAGACCTCCTAGAAAGTTTTTTTCATAAGCGTCGTTCGCATTGTATCACCAAAAAGTAATTCTTCATATTCACGCAATACAACAAATCCTTCTTTCTTATAAAACTGAATGCCTATTTCATTCTTACTATCAACCTCTAAATAAATTTCACTGTACTTATCTTTATATTGATTTAGTCCTTCATATAACAATGCTTTTCCATAGCCATCACGTTGTGCTTCAGGGAGAACATAATGTGAAGATAAATATAACTCAGTACCTTTAATAAAATTAGCAAAACCTACAATTTTGCCATCAGATTCAGCAACAAAAAAATCCGAATCATTAATTCGTTTTTCAAGCATTTCTCTAGAATAGGAAGCATTTAAGAATGCCGTCACAGTACTAGCAGTATAAATGTTAGTATACGTATCATACCAAGCTTTAGACGCTACATTTTTAATTCCTGAATAATCTTCTATCGTTGCACTTCTTACATTAACCATAATGATCTCTCCTAATCTATTTCTATAACAATTGATAAATATGATATTTATATTAAATACGTGTTTCATAATAATCTAGTTCTTAATATCTCATTATCATTTATTATATCATTTAAGTATAAAAAACTATAATATTCAGAATACTTCATTATAACCGAAAAATGTTGCTAAATGTACACTTTCCAATGAACAAATGAAATAAAATTTAGATATACATAGTATGAGAGCGAGACTGAAACCTTATTATGTCATAAAGCTTTCCTGCTCTAGCAAGGTGATTAGAATTGAGAATACATCATTTCAGATATTTAAAGTCAAAAACAGAACAGCCTAACACTTATTAACTAAGTGCTAGGCTGTTGTCATTATTTATTCAATTTCTGTTTTAATTTTTCATCTATTTCTTTCTGTCTACGTTTTCTCTCTTCATTACGTAGTCTTAATCGTTCTTCTTCTTCTGGATCACGCTTTTTCTGAAGTTGTTTTTGTATTTTTTCCATTAATTCATCTTCTGTAGTTGCAGCGCATGGTCGGTTATTCACAAATGCGAAAGTTTTTCTTCTTCCTGGTCCACAGTATGATTGGCATGCTACTTCTACTTCCGCTTCTGGATCTAATTTCTTTAATTTTTTTAGTAATGACGGAAGATTAACCGCTTGGCAATCATCGCAGACTTGAAATTTATTACGCATTTGTTTTCCCACCTTTTTTCTATTTTAGCAATATATTATTATAGCACCTTCATCATTGTTTGAGAATGCACTTTTATTGTTTTTCCATATTTCGAATCATTTTTTGATTTCTTTCAATCATTCTCTCGAAATATTGATCGTATAGAGCCCATTCATCTTCTGTAACAGGATCCATGTTAAGTGTTGCACCAAGGGTTTTAAGACTTCCGAGCAGCTTAAAGAGTATATCGTTTGTTGTGTACTCAGTTTCTAGCAACTCATTTATCGATGCCATACAATCAGGATTGATTATTGGATAAGTGAATTTTGTATATTCACCTTTTAATGCTTGTTGATAAAAATCTTTCATCATTTGAGCACGTTCTGCACCTGATCCTTCTACACAAAGATAAATTTGTACAGCTATTCCACCTCGAACCCTTCTTTGTGAAATGCCTGCAAATTTTTTGTTATGAATACTCAAGTCATAACTTCCCGGACAATATGAAGCTGTTATTTCTTTATTCACAATTTGATTAGTTTCTTCTTTAAAAATTTCACGTATAAGGCGTAACATCACTTCATAACCTGTATCGATAGAAACATCATGTTTACCCTTAAAAATCAATGATATATTGAGTATCCCTTTATCTAATACAACCCCAAGACCTCCTGAGTTTCGAACAATAGCACTATATCCTTTTACATCGTTTAAAAAGTTTATACCATCTTTTAAATAAGGAAGTCTCGAATCGTGTATGCCTAATATGACGACATGATGATGTACCCAAGTTCTTACTACGCTTGGGCTTCTGTCATGTCCAACTTGATCACAAAATGTATCATCGAAACTAAAGGACTGCATTGGCTGCAGTCCTGAAGTGTGGTCAATGTATCGCCATTCTTGTGTAAAATAATCTTCTACATTCGTCATAATTATAGTGATTGAGCAGCAGTTATAATAGATAGACTATAAACATCTTCTGTAGAACAACCACGTGACAAGTCGTTCACTGGGGCATTTAAGCCTTGTAATACAGGACCAACTGCATCAAATCCACCTAAGCGTTGTGCTATTTTGTATCCAATATTACCAGCTTCTAGACTTGGGAATATAAATACATTAGCATCACCTTGGATATCAGAATTCGGTGCTTTTTTAGCAGCAACTTCTGGAACGATTGCAGCATCAAATTGGAATTCCCCATCTAATACAACATCTTGTAAATCAGAATCCTTTAGATTATTTTGTGCAATCGTAACCGCTTCAGATACTTTTTCAGTATCTGGTGATTTTGCTGAGCCTTTTGTTGAGAAACTTAACATTGCTACTCTTGGAGACATTCCGAACGCTTGAGCAGTTTTAGCACTTTCAATCGCTATTTCAGCAAGGTCTTGTGCATTTAATTCTGGGTTAATAGCACAGTCACCAAATACATATTGTTCTTCACCTTTAGTCATAAAGAATACGCCAGATGTTTTAGTAACGCCTGGTTTAGTTTTAATAATTTGTAAAGCTGGACGCACTGTATCTGCTGTTGAATGTGCAGCGCCACTTACTAATCCATCTGCTTGATTTGTATAAACAAGCATTGTACCGAAATAGTTTACATTGTTTAATAATTCTTCTGCTTGTTCTGCCGTTGCTTTACCTTTACGACGTTCAACGAATTTATCAACTAAATCAGCTTTAAGATCACTTGTTTCTGGGTTGATTATTGTTAGTCCTTCTAAAGATAATTTTTCTTGTGAAGCTGTTTCTTTAATTTTATCCTCGTTACCAAGCACGATTGGTGAAACTAAATCTGTTGATTGTAATTTAACCGCTGCTGTTAGTACACGCGCATCTTCACCTTCTGGTAAAACGATACGTACATTTTTACCTGCTAACTTGCCACTTAATGTATTTAATAAATTAGACATAATTGCCTCCTATAAATAATTACTTTTATTTTTTCCATTCATTATTATAACACTTTTTCATGAATTTTCACGTTATCAAATCTCGATTTTTATCCTTAAATCTTGTGAAAACGCATACTCTAACCGTTATTCAAAATTGGATTCACAACACTGTAATACTTGAGTCAATCATTTCATTTCTAGTATGATAAACTTATATAGTAAATATTAATATTTTAAAGGAGCGAACTCATAATGAACGAAGCAGCAAAAACATTAGACGGTTGGTATAGTTTACATTTATTTTATGCAATCGACTGGACTAGTCTTAAGACAGTACCTGAAGACGATAGAAATACAATGGTTCAAGACTTCAAGCGTTTCTTAGAAGGTTTAGAAACTGTTCATCAAAACAAAGAAGGCTCACATGCTTTTTATAATATTACAGGTCAAAAAGCTGACCTCATGTTATGGTTCTTACGCCCAGACGTAAAACAATTAAATCAATTAGAAAATGAATTTAACAAATTAGATATCAGTGATTTCTTAATTCCAACGTACTCTTACGTTTCAATTGTAGAATTATCAAACTATCTTGCTGGAGATTCAGATGAAGATCCATACCAAAATCCACACGTAAGAGCAAGATTATATCCTGAAGTACCTCGTTCAGAGTATGTATGTTTCTACCCTATGGATAAAAGACGTGACGGAGAAGATAATTGGTATATGTTAGATATGGATCATAGACGTAGTTTAATGCGTTCACACGGATTAATCGGACGTAGTTATGCAGGTAAAGTTAAGCAATTCATCACCGGTTCTGTCGGTTTAGACGACTACGAATGGGGTGTAACATTATTTAGCGATGACATGTTACAATTCAAAAAATTAATCTATGAAATGAGATTCGACGAAGTATCAGCACGTTACGGAGACTTCGGTGCATTCTATGTAGGAAACATCTTAAATATAGACGAATTAGACACATTCTTTAAATTAAATTAATCAAAAACCGACTCTCCAGATTGAAACTGGGAGTCGGTTTTTAATTTATATAGTTTGGTGGCCCGTATTTCTTATTTGCGGGCCACATAATTCGTTATCTGGACCGAATATCCCATTTGCGGGCCACATAATCTGTTATCTGGACCGCAAATGAGATTTATCAGTAATATTTCCTTATATCAATTTAATATCAGTCCATACAAAAAAGCTGACAATTTTGTCAGCTTTTTTGCGTCATTTATATTTATTTAAACATGTTAATAAATAATGTAACAATTGGTACTCCGAGTAAATCTATTAAGAAAGCACCTACTACTGGCACTATTAAATATGCTTTTGGAGAAGCACCAAATTTTTTAGTAATAACATCTAAGTTAGCCATCGCATTTGGTGTTGCACCAAGACCGTGCCCAATAAATCCACCTATCATAACTGCAGCATCGTAATTTTTCCCCAATGCGCGGAATACTACAAATACTGAGAACAATACGATAAACACGATTTGAACTAAGACGATTACTGTAAGTGGTAATGCTAATTGATATATTTCTGTTAGTTTTATACTCATTAACGCAATAGATAGGAATAAACTTAATGACACATCGCTTACTTGATTTGTAATTTTCATGTCTATTAAATTTAAATTACCATAGTCAGATATATTTCTAATGATTACTGCAACGAACATTGCACCTACATAAACCGGAATATTTATTCCTGTTAAATCTGTAAAGCTATTCCCTATATAAGTACCGACCGCCATACACACTGTGATTATTGTAAATTGAACTAAAAATACAGTAGTTGGATTCATTCTACTATGTAAATTTTCGTTATATGTTACTTCACTATAATCAAGCTTAGAATTTTCAGCTTGTTCAGGTTTTAAGTCGAACTTTTTGATTAAGTAACGTACGACTGGGCCACCAATTAATCCACCCGCAACTAAACCTAATGTTGCTGCTGCTAACGCTGCCGTCACAGCAGAGTCGACACCTAATGTTTCTAATGTTTTACCATAGGCAGCGGCATTACCATGTCCACCTTCCATAGACATTGATCCAGCAGTTAATCCTAGTAATGGTGGAATATTTAATACTTTAGACAATGAAACACCAATGATATTTTGGAATGTTGCTAAAATACCACAAAAAACAAAGTATATAATTAATACTTTGCCACCTAGGCGTAGTAATTTTAAAGATGCTCCTAATCCAATTGTAGTAAAGAATGCTAGCATAAAGAAGTTCTGAAGAAATTCAGAATCTAGTTTGATTTTAAGAATATGAGTAGAATCTAAAACAGCAACCAGTATTGCAAAACATAATCCACCTATTACAGGTGCAGGTATACACAAACGTTTTAAAATAGAAACGTTATTAACTATTGCCTGCCCTAACAAAAGTAGGATAGATGCTAGCGCTAATGTTGTTATAGCATCGAGCTCTAACATATTTTATTCCTCCTTAAACGACGAATCCCCCAAATTTTCATTGAGAGATTTTACAAATTATAATTAACTTTACATGTAAGTGCTTACAAGCCACATTGAACATTATACATATGATTTTAAAAAAAATCTAGCTTAATTTAAAAAGAAATTCAAACCCATTTCACTCTTTTCCTACATACATTCACCAAAAAACGTAAAAGCTACAATTTTCTGATACAAAAACGCGGTTTATCGTGTATATTTAAATTATGAAGTACTTAAAACTTAATTTATAAAAGGGGTAACTATGAAACCAATAAATGAAGAACAATCTCTACAAAAATCTATAGGCTTGATGACAGCTATAACTATAGTTGTCGGTACAATTATCGGGTCTGGTGTTTTCGTTAAGCCTGCTGTTGTATTAACACATGCAGGAACAAGTAATATGGCTATACTTGCTTGGGTATTTGGTGGCATTTTAACACTTGCTGCTGGTCTAACAATCGCCGAAATTGGTGCACAAATTCCTAAAACAGGTGGTTTATATGCATATATCCGAGATATTTATGGACCTTTTTGGGGATTTTTAACAGGTTGGGTTCAAACGATAATCTATGGTCCTGCGATCATCGTGTCGTTAGTATTATTTTTCGGGATTCTTGTCACGAACTTTTTTAATATCAGTAATGATATGAGTGTATGGGTTGGATTAATTGCACTGACATTCCTGACTTTCGTCAATATTTTAGGAACTAAATTTGGTGGCTTGATGCAGAACGTTACAACTATCGCAAAGCTTATACCTGTATTTGCGATTATCATTTTCGGTCTGTTGTGGGGTAACGAAGGCATATTTGGTCAAGATGTCACATCATTAATCAAATCAGATGGAGATATTAACTTCGGAAGAGCTATACTTGCAACACTTTTTGCCTATGACGGGTGGATCATGTTAACAAATATAACAGGTGAAATGAAGAATCCACAACGAAACTTGCCACTAGCTATGCTCATTGGATTAACCATTGTTACATTAGCATACGTATTAATTAATATTGCCGTCTTCCATGTCATACCAGCATCTGAATTAGTTGGATTAGGCAATACCGCAAGTGCCGAAGCAGCAAAAGCATTATTCGGAGATATCGGATCTAAAATTGTAAACATAGGTGTCATTATCTCTATATTTGGATGTTTAAACGGTAAAATTATTACCTTCCCACGTATTCCATTTGCAATGGCAGAAGATGGCTTATTACCAATGCATAAATTAATCAGTTATATTAGTCCAAAACTAAAGTCACCAGTAGGCGCATTAATTGCAGTATTCGGTATTTCACTAGTATTAATTGTGTTAACACTTTTATTCCCTTCACAAGTGAATGCTGATTACTTATCAGAAGTGACAATATTTATTATTTATTTATTCTATATGATGGCGTTTGTCGGTTTGTTCATACTTAGAAAACGAAACAAAGGCGTAACAAGAGCATACTCTGTACCACTATATCCTTTCATACCAATACTCGCTTTAGCAGGAGGCGCATTTATTATTATTAATACGTTAATCTCAGACTTTATGGGATCACTATATTCATTAATCATACTTGCTATTGGTATACCTGTTTATATTTCACTTAAGAAAAACAAACAGAAATCATAACTTTAAGATTTATATACCAAATAAAAAGTTCTCTACACACAGATATTTTATCTAGTGAAGAGAACTTTTTTAAGTTTGTTATTTTTTAACTTCTGTTTTTGCTTCTAGTTCTATCATTTCTTCTTTTGATTTATCTAATACTAAATAATTCAATTCGTCGTCTGTCATTTTTTTGAGTGATGGATATCTAATCATAAAGAATATGATACCTAATATTAACCAAACAAATAATGCAATATATGAAGGTAATGATAAACTTGCTGGTGATCCTGGCACTAGTAATAAACATAAGAATATAAATGCTATGAACGCACCTACTAGAGCAAAGGTTTTATATTTTGGATGATACATCATACTTCTTTTGTCATATGAGAATAATTTAAATGCTGATAAACATGTGACAAAGTAAGCGATTGAAACGCCAGTTGATGACATATCAACTATCCAAGTTAATGCGGTTCTTCCTAACCATGGTGCTGTTAATGCCAATAATAATATAAATAAAATACTGATATATGGCGTATTATATTTCGGATGTAATTTCTTAAATACACTTGGCATAACAGATGCTCTACCCATTGAGAATAACAGTCTACTTGAACTCATGAAGAATCCGTTTAGTCCTGTAAATATCCCCATCATGATAGCAACAATTAATACCGCTAGTCCTGCAAACGAGAATGCTTCTTTTACTACGGTTCCTGTAACCCATAAATTACCGCCAATTGAAGCTTCATCTTTAAATAACCAACTTGTTAATAAAATCATCATAATGTAAGTGATTGCAGATGCAAGTAAACTGAACACGATAAGTTTAAATGTTTTACTTGGCGCAAAATTAAATTCTTCTGCTGTTTGAGGAATATTGTCAAAACCGACAAATGCCCATGGTGCGACTGCTAATATCACAATGATTGAGGTGAACCAACCGGTATCTTTATTCACAACAGGTTGTAAATTTGAAAATGTAAAATCATATGTAAAGAATGACCCGATAAACAGTAATACTACAACGACTGCTAAAATGACACAGAATATATATTGTAAATTCCCAGAAAAACTAGATCCTTTTATACTAATCCATGCGAAAAGCACTAATATAAGTGATGATAATATAATTTCAGTAATATATACATCCCAGCCTGCTACTGTATAAAGTTTTCCTTGTTCTAAAAATCCTGGCATTATAAATTTAAATAGTAAACTAAATGCCGATGCGTTTAAAGCTACGATACATATATACCCAAATGTTAAAAACCATGATGAGAAGAAGGATACATATTTCCCGAATCCTAAATAACCAAATGCAAAAGCGCCACCTGACACTGGGAACTTCTCAACTAATGCACCATAACTAACTGCAATGACAATCATTAATAAAGCACCAATAAATATCCCGATTGAAGCACCTATTGGGCCAGCTTGTCCTATCCAATCTCCAGGTAGGATAAATGCACCCCATCCTATACTTGAGCCATATGCTATCGCCCAAACGAATTTTTCGGATAGGTTTTGATCTAAATTACCTCTCGATAAATCTTTCTTCTTCCTTGCCATAAAATATGTTCCACCCTTATATTTTTAGTTTCGTGAAACTCTACAATTTCTTATCTATAACTTCCAAACAGCTATTACTAATAATAACCAACTAACAATAAATAATACACCACCGATTGGGGTAATTGCACCTAATATATTGATTTGAGTAACAGCTAAAATATATAACGAACCGCTAAAGAATACGATACCAAATGTCATTAACCAACCTGCAACATTTAAATTTGCCGTTGTCGTTCCTGATATAATTCCGATTAGAATTAACCCTAGTGCATGATACATTTGGTAAGTTGTTGCTTTTTCCCAAATATCTAAATATTTGGCCGATAATTTGTTTTCTAATCCGTGTGCACCAAATGCCCCAGCCGCGACTGCGATCATTGCATTGATTGCACCTATTATAATAAATAATTTCATAATTTTTCTCCCTTTCAATTTAAAAATCAAATAATGAATCGCCATTACCCACACCATCGTCGGTAGCTAATAGGTTATCATGTACCTTTATGTCTGGTTGTTGTGTTATTTTTCCACCCATTTTTCTAATTTCTTCATCAGAAACTTGTGGTTTCGATTGTTTAATCGATGTTGTGGAAGTCGAAGAAATGTTTTGTTTCACGTTTATATCGTGAGTATTCCCTTCTTCCTTAACAATTAACCCACTTAATGTGTGAATAGCATGTAAATGACGATTCAATACTTCGTTACTTGTTGCATTATCTGCTCCAACTAATTCTTGTTCAATTGCAGCTATTAATTGTTCTTTACTTATCACTTTCTTCACCTCCACACCAATTTATCGGCGTTTTGCCTTTAGAAATTAAGTATTGGTTTGTTTCACTGAATGGTTTCGATCCAAAGAAACCTCTATATGCTGATAAGGGACTCGGATGTACTGACGTTATAATATGATGTTTAGTTGTATCAATTAATTTAATTTTAGATTGAGCAGGTTTTCCCCATAAAATAAATACAACATCATCTAAATTTTGAGAAATGCTTTTAATCACTTCATCCGTAAAAACTTCCCAGCCAATATTTTTATGAGAATGTGCTTTATGAGCTTCTACCGTTAAAACAGTGTTCAACAACAGCACACCTTCTTTAGCCCAATCTTGCAGGTGAGGCGTTATTCTCTTACAACCGATATCTGTTTCTAATTCTTTAAAGATATTTCGAAGAGAAGGTGGTAAAGCAGCATCTGGTTGAACTGAAAATGCTAAACCATGTGCTTGATTCGGCCCATGATATGGGTCTTGGCCTAATATGACAACTTTAACATTGTCTAATGGTGTTAAATCAAATGCTTGATATATATTTCCTCTATCAGGATATACAGTTTGATTCTGATATGCATCTTCTAAAAACGCATCCATATCTGAAAAGTCATGCTGTGCTTTTATGTTGTGGAAAATTTCTTGCCAATTCATCATTTTCACCTCAATAAAAATGATAACATAGCACCGATAAAAAGGTCATAATTATTTTTTACATTCAAAAAACATGATATGATAAAAAATATGAATTATTGGGAGGAACAATCATGTCATTAAAAAAAGTTTTAACAATCGCAGGATCTGATACAAGTGCTGGAGCTGGAATGCAAGCAGATTTAAAAACATTCCAAGAACACGATACTTATGGAATGGTTGCTTTAGCAGCAATTGTCACAATGGATCCAAAAACTTGGTCTCACAATGTTACACCATTACCATTAGATTTATTAGACGAACAATTAAACACTGCTATCTCAATCGGACCTGATGCAATTAAAACAGGCATGCTAGGTTCAGAAGAAGTCATTAAACGCGCTAGACAAGCATATGATGAATCAGGATCTGAAATTTTCGTTGTAGACCCTGTTATGGTATGTAAAGGTGACGATGAAGTACTTAACCCGGGAAATACTGACGCAATGATTAAAGAATTATTACCTAAAGCAACTGTCGTTACACCGAACCTTTTTGAAGCGGGACAACTTTCAGGATTAGGTAAACTTACTTCAATAGAAGATATGAAGAAAGCCGCTGAAAAAATTCATGACCTAGGCGCTGAAAATGTAGTAATTAAAGGTGGTAAGGCATTAGAATCTGATAAAGCATTCGATTTATTCTATGACGGTAAGAAACACGTCTTACTTTCAACAGATAAATTCCAATCAAGTTACAATCACGGCGCAGGATGTACATTCGCAGCTGCAACAACAGCTAACTTAGCTAATGGGCAATCACCAGAAGAAGCCATTAAAAATGCAAAAGCATTCGTAGCATCTGCAATTAAAAATGGTTGGAAAATGAATGAATTCGTAGGTCCAGTAGATCACGGCGCAAGCAATAGAATCGAAAAAATCGAAGTATTCACAGAAGAAATTTAATCAAATATTATATACGCATGAAAAAGCCGGAACAAATACGTTCCGGCTTTTTTAATGTTCGATATATTAGGAAAGGGAGGCTAAATTCACCCATCTTATGGATTAACTGCCGCGTTTTTCCATGACTTTGCCTATCTCTTTAACTATCGAGTTTTTCCATGACTTTGCCTATCTCTTGGATTAACTTCCGACTTATTCCATGATTTGCACTATCTCTTGGATTAACTATCGAGTTATTCCATGACTTTGCCTATCTCTTGGATTAACTGCCCCGTTTTTCCATGACTTTGTCGTCCACTACAATAGTTGAAACAATACTTAACGAGAAAGGATGTTCAACCATGAAAAAACGAGAAAATCACTTTTCGCCATGATTTTCTCGTTTTGATTAAGCCTGAATCGCATGATGCTTCAGGCTTATCTATTTCATTTAACTACTTATGCTAAATTCTGCTACGATTTTAGCTATAACTTTATGATTCTTAAACAACTTCATTTGAAATTTATATAAAGTAATTCCCGCTGTCGTCTTTTTATCAAGGCATTCTAATGCTGCATTATATTGTTCTAAAGCCATTATACGTTCTGATTGTTCGAATTCACTTTTAATTTGTTTTAATTTGTTCTTTCTACTCATGAGAGGCTTAAAACTATCAAATTTGCGAAGAATACTCAACAAATACTGTACTGGTACTTCTTCATAGTAATGATATCCCATAATATTGCAATAATCCAAAACTGATTCGTCATTAAATGTGATACACTTTGTCTCCACTACTTTCACCCGCCGTTTCTTGAGGCTTATGTCTGTAGTTATTGTACGTTAAACCATATCATCATTCAAGCTAATCTATTACATCTAGCTTTTCTTTATCTGTTTCACTTAAATATGCATTATTATCTAGGATGATTTCTACGTTCGGATGATTGTACAGTGCTGATGCTGGTAAATCAGTTGTAACTTCACCTGTCAGTAGTTTTTGAATAGCTTGTGCTTTCTTAGGACCGTATGCTAATAATATGATACGTTTAGCTTTAAGTATAGATTTAATACCCATTGATACCGCTTCTTTCGGGACTTCTTCTACCGCTTCGAAATATCTACTATTTGCTTCTATTGTTGATTCCGTTAATCCAACTACACTTGTTAGACTGTTGAAATCTGTTCCTGGTTCATTGAACCCTATATGACCATTTTCACCGATTCCAAGTATTTGAATATCAATTGGCCCTTCTTCGTCTATTAATTTTTCATATCTTATTACTTCTTCTTGCAAATTTTCACTTGAACCATTTGGCAAATGAATACGTTCTTCGTTCCAACTCGGTAAATGATTGAATAATACATCATGCATATATGTGTAATAACTTTCTGGATGATCATAATCAATTCCGATATATTCATCTAAATTAAATGTGGTAATTTCACTTAAATCAATTTCATTTATTCTAATTAAATTTACCAACTGTTCATACACTCTTACCATTGTGCCACCTGTTGCTAAACCTAGCACACTGTTTTTGTTCTCAATTATTTGCTTTAATAATTCGTTTGACACGTAGTGACAAGCTTCTTCTTTAGTACCTAAATTAATTACTTTCATTATTATCCCTAATTTCTTTAACAAAACGTTTCGTAATTTCTAATGGTCTTGTAATAGCGCCGCCAACAACTGTACAATGTACGCCTAAATCTGTAACACGTTTGAGCATTTCTGGTGTGATCACATTTCCTTCAGCAATGACTTTAGCATTTACATTGTTTAGTACGTCTTTTAAAAATTGAAAATCATGTTCGTATAATACATGACCTTTCGTATATTCTGTATAACCTCTCAATGTTGTTCCTACATAATCAAACCCTAATTTATCAGCATTGATTGCTTCTTCTAAATCTGAAATGTCTGCCATAATTTCAACTTGTGGTGATTGTTCTCTAATATAACGTACAAGTTCTTCAAGAGATTCTTTAGGTCTTGTTTGTTTAGTAGCATCTAATGCTATGACGTCACATTTACTTTCTATTAACTCATCTACTTCTTTAGTTGTTGCTGTAATAAATACGCTTGACCCTTCATAATCACGTTTCACTATACCAATCACCGGTAAGTCTACTTCTTCTTTAATTGCTATAATATCTTCTTTAGTGTTTGCTCTAATTCCTTGAGCACCGCCTTGGTATGCTGCTAGTGCCATTTTACTCATAATAAATGATGAATGTAACGGCTCTTCTGGTAAAGCTTGACATGAAACGATTAATCCTTGTGGTAACATACACATACACTCCTTCTATTCTTCTAATGCTTCTTCTACTTCATTCTTAATAGTTGTTACGTGTGGTCCATATATAATTTGAACACCAGTACCATTCTTAATGATACCTTTCGACTCTGTAGTTTTAATGGTTTCTTCATTGAATAGATTAGGGTCATTAATTGTAATTCTTAACCTTGTTGCACAACAATCAACTGTATCTATATTGTCTTTACCACCTAATCCTTCAATAATTGTCTTCGCTCGTTCACTTGCTTCTACTACTTGAATATTCTCATCCTCTTCACGTCCAGGTGTCTTGAAATTGAACTTCGTTATAACAAATCTGAACGTTATATAGTATAAGAAGAACCAAACGATACCAATCGGTATAACTAATAAATAATTTGTTTTGCTATTCCCTTGTAGCACACCAAATAAAATATAATCAATAAAACCACCACTAAATGTTTGACCAACTGTAATATTAAAAATATCTGCCATCATAAATGCTAACCCATCAAATATCGCATGTAAAACATACAGTACTGGTGCTACAAATAAGAAACTAAACTCTAATGGTTCAGTTATACCTGTTAAGAAGGACGTCAATGCAGCTGATAACATCAAACCACCGACTACTTTTTTCTTTTCAGGTTTAGCTGTATGATAGATTGCCAGTGCTGCTCCAAGTAAGCCAAACATCATCGTAATAAATCTACCTGACATATATCTAGAAATCCCTGTATAGTAATGCGTTAAATCAGCATCACCTAATTGAGCAAAGAATATATTTTGAGTTCCTTGAACAACTTTACCATTGATTTCCATAGTTCCACCAAGCGCCGTTTGCCAGAATGGTAAATAGAATATATGATGAAGCCCAAATGGCCCCAACATTCTTAAAATAAATCCATAGAAAAATGTGCCAATTACGCCTGTTTTATTCACCAATCCACCTGCTGCAAAAATCCAACCTTGTATTGTTGGCCAAACAAAGAACAATATAACACCTAATCCAATTGATGCCACAGATGTGACAATTGGTATAAATCTTGACCCACCAAAAAACCCTAAAAATGGTGGTAAAGATATTTTGTTATATTTATTGTGTAATAGTGCAGTCATTATCCCTACTATGATTCCACCAAACACACCCGTCTCAACTGTTTGAATACCTAGAACCATTCCTTGACCTGCTTTAGCTAATGTTGCTTCACTTGCCAGATCATCCGTTATAGTTAATAACGCATTCATCGTTGCATTCATAATTAAGAAACCTAGCATCGCTGCTAATCCCGCAGTTCCTTTGTCACTTTTAGCTAATCCAATTGCTACACCTATTGCAAAAATAACCGGTAAATTTGCAAATACGATGTTACCAGCTGAAGACATTAATATGAATATATACTGTAAGAATTCAATATCTAATATTGGATATGCCTTAATTGTATTTGGATTACTTAATGCACCCCCAATACCCAGTAAAAGCCCAGCCGCTGGTAATATTGCGATTGGTAACATAAATGATTTCCCGAATTGTTGCGCTTTTTCAAAAACTTTACTCACACGAACACCTCCTATTTTTACTAAATATAACACCTTGAAAACATTAGTCAATGCAATCTGTTGTTTTGAAAAATATTTTCAAATATAATGGATTATACACTTAAAATTGGAGGTTTATCATGAATTTTGAAAATCGTATTCAGCAATTTTCATATCTTTTCACTAAATCTGACGAAAAAATTGCCCATTACATATTAAAACATCCTGTTGGTGATCATTTCTCTACAATTACATCATTGGCATATGCTATCGATGTATCTCCTTCCACAATTACAAGATTTAGTCACAAATTAAATTATCAGCATTTTCAAGATATGAAATTTAGTATTCAACAAACTTATGATAAAACCGATATTAAAAACGTTCCACTTATTCAACGTATCCATGAATATCATCAGTCTATTATTCAACAAAGTGGTGAGTTTATTTCTAATAAGAAAATTAATCAGCTCATCGATGTATTATTACAAAGTAAACAGACTTTATTCGCCGGGTTAGGTAGTTCAGGATTAACTGCAACTGAATTTTATTATCGTACTATGAGAATGGGTATTAATGGTAATGCTGTCACTGATGCACATCAAATGAGAATTGGCGCTGCTTTACTCACTCACCAAGATACTTTCATCGCATTTTCAAATAGTGGTCAAACTGAAGAATTAATTGCTGCAGCAAAAATTGCCCAACAACAAGGCGCTCACGTTGTTGCAATTACAAATTATGCTGGAAGTGAACTAACAAACTTCTCGGATATTGTGATCATGACCATTGATCAAACACGAGTAAATGATAAACAATTTATAAACACGCAAATATCTGCACATTTTCTTATAGATGTCGTAAGTTATATGCTACTAGAGCATCAGAATAACTTTAGTTCTTATCAACATACTAGAAGTGTCATTTTAAATAACAATAATTAATAAGCTGTGAGCAGATTATATATAAATTTACTCAAGAATTTAGTAGAATAGTAAAGTATATACTATGAGGAGTGAAAGGCATGGAATTAATTCAAGTAGATCAAGTCCAAAATTTAATATCAGAGTTTGAGAATAAGCCAGTTTATCTCCATGTAGAAACAACAAATGGTGCTTACGCTAACCATTTTGATAGCAAAGTGTTTAATGCTGGTACGTTCTTAAGAAACATACAAGTATCATTTACACACGCGCATTTAACAGGTGGTAACAAAGAACCTTATCGCGTAGGCTTAAAACTAGATAACAATGGTTGGGTTTACGTTCAAGGCTTAACGCATTTTGAAGTAACAGAAGATAAAGAATTACTTTTAGCAGGCTTAAATTATGAAGGACAACTTGCTGCAGCCTTAGAAATAAGTAGCAAGCCTTTCAAGGATTAAGAGGTGTTTAACATGAAAGACGAAAGACAAGTTTTAGTTATATTTCCACATCCAGACGATGAAGCATTTGGTACATCAGGAACGTTAAGCCAATTTGTAGATAATGATGTGCCTGTAACATACGCTTGCTTAACTTTAGGACAAATGGGTCGTAATTTAGGTAATCCTCCTTTTGCTACACGTGAATCTTTACCACAGATTAGAGAACGCGAACTAGATGAAGCGGCTAGTGCAATCGGAATCAAGGACTTAAGAAAGATGGGCTATCGAGATAAAACAATTGAATTTGAACCTAAAGAAGAACTTGATGCTATGGTAAAATCTTTAATAGATGAACTGAACCCATCACTTATCATTTCATTCTATCCTGGTTATTCCGTTCACCCTGACCACGAAGCAACTGCAGAAGCTGTTGTAAGAACAGTCAGCAACATGGAAAAATCATCTAGACCAACACTACACCTCGTTGCTTTCAGTAACGATGCATATAGTGATTTAGGTGAACCAGATGTAAACATAGATATAACTGGTTATGAAGATCGCAAGATGAAAGTACTTCAAGCACATGCATCTCAAACCGGTCCAATGTTACAAAAACTCGCTTCAAATACACAAGAAACAGAAGCAGCTAAAGATATGTGGTTGAAAACTGAACATTTCTGGACATATCATATTGAATAATTGTTGGAGGCAATGTGTATGACACAAATCGATTTATCAACACGTGAAGCTAGATGGAGACATTTCGGCTCAGTTGATCCTATTAAAGGAACTAAACCAACTGAGAAAGAGAACATGCCTGACTTGCAAAGTTCTAAGAAAGACTTCCTTTTCGAAATTGAACATGTTGGTATTAAAAACTTAATTTACCCTGTCAGAATTGACGACTTTCAAACAGTTGGAAACTTTGAATTTTCAACAAGTTTAAATCAAGATGAAAAAGGCATCAACATGAGTCGTATCATTGAAAGTGTTGAGAAACATTACGATAATGGTGTGAATCTTGACTTTGAAAGCTTAAAAGCACTATTAAATACTTTACAATCTGTTATGTTCCAAAATACTGCATCAGTAGATGTAGATGCTAAATGGTTCTTTAACCGTTATAGCCCTATAACAAAACAAAAAGCAGTAGGACATGCAGATGTTAGATATATTTTATCTGTAAATAATAGCAAAGTAACTAGAAAATCACTCGGTATTAAAGTACCCGTTACAACATTATGTCCATGTTCTAAAGAAATCAGTGAATATTCAGCACATAATCAACGTGGTATTATAACTGTGTTAATAGATTTAGATACAGAAATAACATTACCTTCTGACTACAAAGATATCGTATTAGACGGTATGGAGGCTAACGCAAGCTCAATGCTGTATCCAATCTTGAAGCGTACCGATGAAAAAGCAGTCACAGAACGTGCATATGAAAACCCTAGATTCGTTGAAGACTTAATCAGATTAGTTGCAGCTGATTTAGTTGAATTAGACTGGATTAAAGGATTTGAAATAGAATGCCGTAATGAAGAATCTATTCATCAACATGACGCATTCGCAAGGCTTAAATATAATAAATAAAATTTATTCAACATTACTTTCAGGCAAGATTTCTGTATTCTACAGGTATCTTGCCTTTTTCATGTTCAATATTTACATTATTATGTATGAGCCATAACTTAGATACCTATCTCTTGGATTAACTACTGACTTATTCCATGACTTCCGCCATTTCTTGGATTAACTGCCGACTTATTCCATGACTTCCGCCATTTCTTGGATTAACTGCTGCGTTATTCCATGACTTTGCCTATTTCTTGGATTAACTGCCGACTTATTCCATGACTTTGCCTATTTCTTGGATTAACTAACGAGTTATTCCATGACTTTACCCATTTCTTGGATTAACTGCCGACTTATTCCATGACTTCCGCCATTTCTTGGATTAACTGCCGACTTATTCCATGACTCCCGCCATTTCTTGGATTAACTGCCGACTTATTCCATGACTTTACCCATTTCTTGGATTAACTACTGACTTATTCCATGACTTTACCCATTTCTTGGATTAACTACTGACTTATTCCATGACTTCCGCCATTTCTTGGATTAACTGCTGACTTATTCCATGACTTGCATAAAGTTCAACTCAAAAAAACAAGCATATCACTACTGACATTCAGTTAAGTGATATGCTTGTTTTTTTATGAATGGACTTCTTCTGATTCTATCCATGGATTATTCTTAATTAGTTTTACAATTTGTTCTGAGAATAGTTTAACTCGTAATTTTATATCATCAACATCTACATAATAAGTACCATCTTCAGTCTTTCCGAAGTCTGCATCTTGTGTAGATATTTGAACTGGTACTGCAATACCCAGTAAATTTCTCATAATAATTCTTAAATGTGATAGTGGTTCTGTACTTCTCATACCACCGCTATTACAAATTAAGCCTACTGGTTTCATCTTAAATTGATCCATCGTTAAATGGTCTAGTCCATTTTTCAATATGCCTGAATATGAACCGTGATAGTTTGGTGTACCAATAATAATCGCATCTGCTTCGTCTGCGCTTTCACGAAGTTCACTCGCATTTAATTTGATTCGTTCATCATTTAAATGTTGTCCTGATACATCTAGAAATGGGATAGGCTTCTCATATAAATCAAAAACTGTAACTTCTGCACCTTCTTCTTCTAAATTACCACGTACAAATTGTGCAAGTGCATGTGTATGTGAAAATTGTTTGGCGCTACCCACAATTATTAATACCTTCACTGTTGTCACCTCAAAATTATTAATATATTTATTATACTAAATAGTATAGCATACTCAATAACTAAGAGTTTCATTTCTATTAAAAATCAGTCCATTGGACTATTCTTAACGGTCATAATTTTTCAAAGCATGGATAATTGCTTTGCCGACACCACTATTTTCATTTGTATCTGTAATGTAATCCGCGATTTCTTTAACTTCTGGTGCACCGTTTTCCATTGCGACAGCAAATCCTGCTTTCTCAAGCATTGAAACATCATTTAGATTATCCCCAATGGCCATCACTTCTGACATCGGAACATTTAATTGCTCAGCTATCGCTTCTAACGCAATGCCTTTTTGCGCATCTGAATGTGTAATTTCAATGTTGCCTCTAGAAGATGATGACACTGCCAAACTTTGCGATTCTGAAATTTCAGCTTTTGCTCTATCAATTTTTGTTAAATCACTCGCAAACGCTAAAATCTTTAGAATAATTTCACCCGGACGATTATTTATCTCATCGTAACTATCTACTGTTTTCAATGTGCCATTATCTATACGACTTTGTATATTTGATCTGATTTTTTTTACGTCTGCTTTTTGTCCTGCTTTCTCAGCAATATCGACGTAAATTTCTAAATCTTTCTCTGGGTCTTCTGTATATATACCAAAGTTTGTATACACTTGATAATAAATATCCTCTTTATTTAACACACCTGTAATTTTGTTAATTAACGAACTCGTTAATTTGGATGTGTGCACAATATTAAATTCTTCGTCTCTCACTTCTGCTCCATTTAAACAAATATACGGTAACGTTAAATCTGTTTTCTCAATCGGACTATTCGCTTCATAAAATGCTCTTCCCGTAGCGATAACTACTGTAATCCCTTTTGATTGTGCATACTTAATGGCTTCATAATTTTCATTTGAAATTTCATGAGCTGCATTCAATAATGTACCATCCATATCTGTTGCGATTAACCTTATCATTGAAAGTAACCTCTTTTCTTTATATTCATTTTAAATATTAACAAACTATCTGTATAAACACTAAGAATCTGTCCTCTTTAACTTGCTTTGTTTCTTCTGCGCTCTTTTTTCTTTAAAGAATGTACGTAACATATCTCCACATTCTTCTTCTAAAATTCCCCGTTCAACAATAGCCCGATGGTTAAATCTCGGCTCTTCTAATAAATTCATTAGGCTGCCGCTACACCCACCTTTCGGATCAGTCGCACCATATACAACATGAGGAATTCTACTCATTACAATTGCACCGGAACACATTACACAAGGTTCTAACGTTACATATAAAGTTGTATCTTCTAGCCTCCAAGAACCGATAACGCTTGATGCTTCTTGTATGGCAATCATTTCAGCATGTGCTACTGGACTTTGGCTTTCTTCTCTTAAGTTATGCCCTCTACCAATTACCTCACCTTGGTACACAACAATTGCACCAATTGGTACTTCATCCAATGCCCACGCTTTCTTTGCTTCATTAATCGCAAGTTTCATATATTTTTCATGCATGCTACATCGCACTCCGTTTAATTTATGATAGAATAAGTATGTCTATTTTAACACTTGGAGAGATAAATATGAAAAAAACCTTTATAGCTATCGAAGGACCTATCGGAGTCGGTAAGAGTTCCTTAACAAAGAAGCTATCAAAAACATTGAATTACACAGTAGAATTTGAAATTGTGGATGAAAATCCATACCTTAGTGACTTTTACGAAGATATTTCGAAATGGAGTTTTCAAACAGAAATGTTTTTCTTATGTCATAGATATAAACAACTAACTGATTTGAAAAATATAAATGGTATTGTGAGTGATTACCATATTTTCAAAAATAAAATCTTTGCGAAAAACACATTAAATGCTATGGAATATGATAAATTCAGTAGAATATACGACATCTTAACAGAAGATATCCGAATGCCTGACCAAATTATCTTCCTCGATGCTTCGCTTGAAGTATTGCAACAACGCATTGCAACTCGTAATAGATCTTACGAATCTCAAATAGAAAATTCATATTTAGCTCAATTAAAGCATGATTATAATCAGTTTTATGATGAAGTTAAACATGAAGTGGATGCGATTCAAATAGATACAACAACATTAGATTTTGTTCATAATACAGATGACTACCAACATATATTAACATTATTAAAACCTTTGATAGGAGAGATCGATCATGACAAATAAAGTCATACCAAGCAATGCTATCATAACGATAGCTGGGACTGTAGGTGTTGGTAAATCATCATTAACACATGCCCTAAGTGAACGTTTAAACTTCAAGACATCTTTTGAGAAAGTAGACAACAATCCATACTTAGAAAAATTCTATCATGACTTTGAGCGATGGAGTTTCCATTTACAAATATATTTCTTAGCAGAACGTTTCAAAGAGCAAAAAAGAATGTTTGAATACGGTGGTGGCTTTGTACAGGACCGTTCAATATATGAGGACGTTGATATTTTCGCAAAAATGCATGAAGAACAAGGTACTATGACCAAAGAAGATTACACAACTTACAAAGAACTATTCGAAGCCATGATTATGACACCATACTTCCCTAAACCAGATGTGTTAATCTATCTTGAATGCGATTATAATGATGTTTTACAACGTATCAAAAATCGTGGTCGCCAAATGGAAATAGAAACTGATGAAACTTATTGGAAAAAACTATTTGCTCGATATGATAATTGGATTGAAAATTTCACAGAATGTCCAGTTGTTCGTGTAAATATCAATGATTATGATGTATACGATGAACCAGAATCCATCAATCATATTATCGATAAAATTGCTCATGTAATAGAAACACACCGTTCTATTGATACAAGAACACATTAAAATACAACATATTAAACAGACATGTCGAAAAAATCATAATTTTTTCAGCATGTCTGTTTTTTTTATTCGCATATTTCATCTATTCCATTCAAATTCATTATCATAAAATTCATTGATATCTTTATATATATAATCTGCATCATTTAAGTCTTGTGGCTTTCCTGTTCCACTTAAGACACCGATAATTTTTTTAAAGTGTGCGTTTTTACCCATTTGAATATCAGTAGGTGTGTCTCCAATTATTACAATTTCTTCAGGTGAAACATTCCATTTTTCATAGAAATGCTCTACCATTTTGGGGTTTGGTTTTTGATATCCATTTATCGACGCCGTAATCGTTTCATCTATGAGATGTTGTACATTAGCATCTTTGATAAAACGATTTGTACCATCTTGATCATCGCTCGTAATAATTCCAATATGATAACCTTTTTCTTTGAATGCACTTAATGTCTGCACTAATCCATCAATCACAACCGTTTTTGGATTGTATTCCTTAATGAGTTTTTTACTTAATTGTATAGTCCAAGATTCGATTTCATTCCCCTTATCTGTTGGTGCAAACTGTTGAAATGTACGAACGATATCTGACAATGTTCCTGATGCTAATATACCACTTGCTAAAAACTTTCCATTCTTATAACCGAGTGCTTCTTTTAATTTTTGTGTATCTTTTATATTATATTTTTCTACAAATTGATTAATCATAACGAGAGAAATCTCTGACCAAGTCTCGTCAAACTTTAGAAGCGTCCCATCTTTATCAAATAATAACCATTTAATCATCGTCTATCTCCTTTAAAAAAGACAAACCATTTAAAATCTAGAGATTTTTCAGGTTTGTCTTTTCAATATTTTTATATCTTATCTAATGTATTAAACTGTTCCAATTTGAGCTTCTTGTCCAACTACAACTCTCCAACCGAATTTATCTTCTTTCTTACCAGTTTGAATTGCTGTATATTCTTCAAATAATTTTTGAGTAATTGGACCAGTTTCATTGTTGTTAATTGTAATTTCAGCATCTTCATACTTCAAGAAGCCAACTGGTGATATAACGGCAGCTGTTCCTGTACCGAATATTTCTGTTAAACGCCCATCATGATGTGCATTAATAACATCATCGATTGAGATTCGTTTTTCTTCAGTTTCATAACCTAACTCTTGAGCTAATTCGAGTACAGTTTTACGTGTAATACCAGGTAGAATACTTCCATTCAATTCTGGTGTTACAAGTTTTCCGTCTATAACAAAGAAAATATTCATACTGCCTACTTCTTCAATATATTTCTGTTCTATACCATCTAACCAAAGTACTTGGTCAAAACCAAGTTCATTAGCTCGTGTTTGCGCAATGAGACTCGCAGCATAGTTTCCACCACATTTAGCAAATCCTACACCACCACGAACAGCACGAACAAATTCATCCTCAACATAGATACTTGTTGGTTTTAACTGATCATCGCCATAATAAGCACCTACTGGAGATAGAATAACTAAAAATTCATAATCTGTAGAAGAACGTACACCTAAATAAGGCTCAGTTGCATATACGAAAGGTCTTACATATAATGATTGGCCTTCGCCACTTGGTACCCAATCACGCTCTAAATCAATAAGTTGATTTAGGGCAGCTAATACTTTCTCTTCGTCAACTTCAGGCATTTCTAATCGTTTTAAAGACAAATTAATTCTTTTGAAGTTTTCATCAGGTCTAAATAGTGTAACCTCATTACCATCTTTGTATGCTTTCATACCTTCAAATACTGTTTGTCCATAATGTAATCCTTGTGCACTTGGTGATAACGTAATTGGCCCATAGGGAATAATTTTTGGCTCTGACCAGCCTTCACCTTTTTTATATGACATTGATAACATATAATCAGTAAAGATTTCACCGAAGACTAACTTTTGAAAGTCCGGTTTTTCTTTAAGATGGTCACGCGTCTCTACATAAAATGGTTCTGTCATAAAAATTCCTCCTAGGCTAATTAATAATTAATGTTATCTAGTATATCAGTCATAGAGGTGTTATTCAATAAGTTTTTAGAAAATTTAAAAAATATCCACAATTATTTATTTCTGTGCTAATTTGTCTTTTTCTTTAATTGCATTTAGCATTAATTCTGTCATACTATCTAAATTATATTGTGGGCTAAATCCCCATTCTTCTTTAGCACAAGTTGTATCTATCGAATTTGGCCAACTGTCAGCTATTGCTTGTCTTTCAGGATCTACATCGTAGCCTAATTCAAATTCTGGCATTAATTTTTGGATAGATTCTTTAATTGTTTCAGGATCTACACTCATCGCACTTACGTTATAAGCATTACGATGAATTAATTTACTACCGTCCGCTTCCATAAGTTGAATAATTGATTTAATAGCATCATCCATAAACATCATATCCATATAAGTATCTTTAGCTATATAACTATTATATTTACCTTCACGAATTGCTTTGAAATATATTTCTACAGCATAATCCGTCGTTCCGCCACCTGGTTCTTTAATATAAGATATTAATCCAGGGAATCTCATACTTCTTGTATCCACACCAAATTTAGTATGGTAGTAATCGCATAATAGTTCACCTGCAACTTTATTTACACCGTACATTGAAGTTGGTCTTTGGATCGTTTCTTGTGGTGTCATATCTTTAGGTGTTGTTGGACCAAAAGCACCGATAGAGCTTGGTGTAAAGAATTGCATTTGATATTCTCTAGCCGCTTCTAGTGCATTCACTAATCCGCCCATGTTTAGTTCCCAAGCAAACAATGGGTTCTTTTCTGCTGTAGCTGAAAGTAAAGCTGCCATATGCATCATTGTATCTGCTTTAAAATCTTTCACTAACTCAAATAATTTATCTTTATCAGTTACATCTAATATTTCAAAAGGCCCGTCTAATATTTCACTACCTTGTTCAGGTTCTCTAATATCTGTTGCTAAAACATTTTCATTCCCGTATTTTTTTCTTAAATTAAGTACCAATTCTGTACCTATTTGTCCTAATGCACCTGTGATTATTATTTTTTGCATAATTAAAACCCTCCTGTATTATCTATATGTTCATTTGTATTTCTGAAGAGAACAAAATCGCTTTCATTACGTTTATTTTAACTTATTTGCGTATTTTTGTATACCAGAGAAGTACATTACAAAAGTAAAATAAGTTACTTTCTACAAAAAATGTGTTTGTTATATAAATTTTGCTTAAAAAAAGACGCCCACTTAAACAATTGTTTGGGCGTCTTGTTATTTATTTAAATTAAACCTAATTCTTTTCCGATTTTCTCATAAATATCGATTGCTTTATCTAATTGTTCTTTCGTATGAGCAGCTGTTGGCATATTTCTAACACGACCAGTTCCTCTTGGTACAGTTGGGAATACGATTGCTTTCGCATATACACCTTCGTCCATAAGACGTTTACTAAATGTTTGTGCCTTCTTCTCTTCACCGATGATAACTGGCGTAATCGGTGTTTCAGAATGACCGATATCAAAGCCTTTAGCTTTCAAGCCTTCTTTTAAGTAGTTTGCATTATCCCATAATTTATCATGTAACTCAGTAGAAGCCATTAGTTTTTTAACTGATTCAGTAATAGCTTTCGTATCTCCAGGCGCTAATGATGTTGAGAATAAAAATGGTCTTGAAGCTACTTTTAACCAGTCGATTAAATCTTTCGTACCTGCTACGTAACCACCAACAACTCCGATTGCTTTTGATAATGTACCGATTTGGAAATCAATTTTGTCTTGTAATCCGAAATGCTTAACCGTTCCAGCGCCTTTACCCATTACACCAGATCCATGTGCATCATCTACATAAGTAATTAAGCCAAATTCTTCAGCTATTTCAACGATTTCAGGTAATTTAGCTACATCACCGTCCATTGAGAATACGCCATCAGTTATATACATTACTTTATTATATTGACCCGATTCTACCGCTTCTTTAGCTTTGTTTCTTAAATCTTCCATATCAGAATGGTTTACTCTAATTATTTTAGCTTTTGATAAACGACAACCATCAATAATTGAAGCGTGATTTAATTCATCAGATAAAATAGCATCATGTTTGTTCATAACAGCTGATATAGCAGCCATATTACAATTAAACCCTGATTGGTATGCGATAGCACTTTCTGTACCTTTAAATTGAGCTAGTGTTTCTTCAAGCTCTTTATGAAGATCAAGTGTACCATTAATCGTACGTACTGCCCCCGCTCCAACGCCATGAGAATCAATAGCATCTTTAGCTGCTTTCTTTAAATCTTCGTTTGTAGCTAATCCAAGATAGTTATTTGATGATAAATTGATATATTGTTTCCCACCAATTGTAATCTCTGCCCCATTAGCACCTTCAACGATATCTATTTCATTGTATAACCCATTATCTTTTAATTCATTTAGATTTGATTCTAAAAATGTATTTAACGTTTGTACCATTTTAATTTGCTCCTTTAGCACCTTTTTTTTAATCATAACACAACAAAATCAAAGTATTAAGCGTTATCATAGTAAATTGAATTGTTTAAATTTTCTATAAATTTTGCTACACTTATCATATTATATTTTGAAACATTGAAAGAAGGGTTAGCAATGATAAAGTGGCAAACGCAAATTGAAAGTAAGTTTGAACAAATGGTTGAAATGAGAAGATATTTACATATGCATCCTGAATTATCATTTCATGAGATTGAAACACACAAATTCATATTATCTCATTTAAGAAAATTAGATAAATTAGACATAATTGAACCTGTTGGGGAAAGAGGAATCGTTGCAAAGATTGAAGGTAAGAAACCCGGGAAAACAATTGCCTTTCGAGCTGATTTTGATGCGTTACCTATTCAAGATGAAAAAGATGTCCCTTACAAATCAACGATAGATGGCGCTATGCATGCTTGTGGGCATGACGGCCATACAACAACTTTATTAACTTTATGCACGTTACTTAACGAAAATTATGACGCTATAAACGGTAACGTCGTATTTATATTCCAATATGCTGAAGAAGTAAGTCCTGGCGGTGCAAATCCAATGATAATAGATGGCGCATTAGATGGCGTTGATACAGTATATGGCAATCACTTCTGGAGCGGGCATGAAACATCTTCTATTAAAACAAATCCGTCAGAAATGATGGCATCTCCAGATTATTTTAAAATAACGATTCAAGGTAAAGGCGGTCATGGAGCTAAGCCACATACATCCATTGATCCAATCGTTATTGCTGCTGAATATATTTCTAGCTTACAAAAAATCATTTCTAGAAAACTTGACCCTATTGATAGAGGTGTCCTTACTGTTGGAAAGATTGAAGCCGGGACTGCCTTTAACATTATTAGCGATACTGCAACACTTGAAGGTACTGTAAGAACCTTTAAACCTGAAGTCAAAGAAATTATCGAAGTTGAACTTGAACGATTACTTAAAGGAATCTGTATAGCAAATGACGCTACTTATGATTTTTATTATCGTCATGGATACCCTACTGTTGTTAATCATAATGAACAATATGAAATTGTAAAACAAGCTGCTGAAGAACTAGGGTTAACTTATGATGATATCGATCCAATGATGATTGGTGAAGACTTCTCATATTACCTATTAGAACGTCCTGGTTGCTTCTTCTTAACAGGCAGTGGTAATGAATCGAAAGGCTCAACAATTCCACACCATCATCCTATGTTTGACTTAGATGAAGATGCTATGAAGACGACGACCGCAATGTTTATTAAAATTCTTGAGATAGAAGGTGTTCTTTAACAAATGAACAATATATTACTTAATAAAGTCGAAGCGTACTATGATGAAATGATTCAGATTAGGAGACATTTGCATATGTATCCTGAACTATCTTTTGAAGAAGTTAAAACACCTGCATACATTGCAGATTATTTAAGAAATTTAGATATCGATGTGAGAGAAGGTGTAGGTGGCAGAGGTGTTGTCGGTACACTTAACAAAGATAAACCCGGTCCAACGTTAGCCATCCGAGCTGATTTTGATGCGCTACCTATACAGGATGAGAAAGAAGTACCATACAAATCAACTGTTGATGGTGTGATGCACGCTTGTGGTCATGATGCACATACGGCTGTCCTATTAATGACAGCTAAAATTTTATCCGAACATCGGGATGAAATTAATGGAAGAGTAGTCTTTATACATCAACATGCTGAAGAAGTAGACCCAGGTGGTGCTATTCAAATGATAGCAGACGGCTGCTTAACAGGTGTTGATGCTATTATCGGCCAACACGTTTCTAGCACTTTAGATGTTGGTAAAGTTGGTTATAAATATGGCACGACTACCGGTATTCCTGATGACTTCTGGATCACTTTAAAAGGTAGAGGTGGACATGCAGCACACCCAGATCAACTAATAGATCCTTTAGCTGCAGGTATACAATTGTGTAACGATTTACAATACATTGTTTCACGTAAAACAAATGCCTCAAATCCTGCAGTACTATCTATTACGATGTTTAATGCTGGAGAGACAAATAATGTTATTCCTGACACTTGTAAAATTGGTGGTACTATTAGAACTTTTGATTCAAATACGCAATCTAGTGTTATAGAAGGTTTCAAGAAAGTTTTAGAAGGTATCGCTACATCAACAGATGTCACTTATGATTTAAAATATAGTAAAGGTTATCCACCTGTTATAAATACAGAAAAAGAAACGGATTTAATTTTAGAAGCAACTAAAGAAATTAGTAATGTTAAAGAATTAGTTGAATTAGAAGCAAGTTTAGGTGGGGAAGACTTTTCATATTATCAACAGAGAGTCCCTGGCGCATTCTTCTATACAGGTACACGTAATGAACATTTCAAAGCAGACTTTCCCCACCATCACCCAAAGTTTGATATTGATGAAAAAGGATTAATTAATGCCGTTCAAATATTTTTATTAACGACATTCAAGTTTATGGAAGGAGATAATAAACATGAGCTTAGTTAATCAAGTCGAAACTCATTTAAACGAACTTATTGAAATCAGAAGATACTTACATCAACATCCTGAGCTATCTTTTAAAGAAGAAAATACAAAAAAATATATTGCTGATTATCTCGAAAATTTAGGGATAAAAGTAAAAAAAGATGTCGGAGGAAATGGTCTTCTCGGATATATTAAAGGCGATCATCCTGGACCTACTATTGCATTTAGAGCAGATTTTGACGCTTTACCTATTCAAGATGAGAAAGACGTACCCTATAAATCGACTGTCGATGGTGTGATGCATGCTTGTGGTCATGATGCTCATACAGCTAGTTTATTAATAACTGCTAAAATTCTTCAAGAAAATACGCAAGATATTCATGGTAATGTTGTACTTATACATCAACATGCCGAAGAAGTATTACCTGGTGGCGCAAAATCAATGGTAGATGCAGGTGCACTTAAAGATGTAGATTATTTATTTGGTACACATACTGCGAGTCATATTGATGCCAATAAAATTGGTTTTTGTGCTGGTCCAGCATATGCTGCAGCAGATTCATTTGAAATAGAAATCCAAGGACAAGGCGGACATGGTGCTATGCCTCAATTGGCTAAAGACCCTATCGTTGCTGCATCATCGTTTATCGTGCAAGCTCAAACGATTGTTTCAAGAACTTTAGATCCATTAGAATCTGCTGTAGTTACATTTGGAACCTTCAATGGAGGGAATGCATTCAACGTTATCGCAGATAAAGTTAAATTGTCAGGTACTGTTAGAACATATTTGCCGACTGTTAAACAACAAATTAAAGAACGCTTAAACGGTATATTAAATGGTATTGAATCAAGTTTTGGAGTCAAATGTCATCTATCATATCAAGATGGTTATCCTCCAGTTGTAAATCACGAAGCAGAAACAATGTGGGTCAAACAACTTGCGAGCCAAATTGATAGCGTTGAAGAAGCATTTGATTATCCACCATCATTAGGTGGCGAAGACGTTGGATATTACTTACAACATGTTCCTGGAAGTTATTTCTTTACAGGCGTGGGAAATCAATCGTTAAATTCCACATACCCACACCATCATCCAAAATTTGATTTAGATGAACAATCACTACAAAATAGTGTTAAAATCTTTCTTTCAATTGTAGAAAACAGTAAAGACTTAAAATTAAATAAATAAAAAATGGAATGGCATTTGCCATCCCACCATAAAAAGTTAAGAACAAAAAAAGAACCAATCCAAGGGATTGGTTCTTTCTTCGTTATATCAAGTTTGTTGTAAACGAATTAAGCTTCGATTACTGTAACAACGCCTGATCCAACTGTACGTCCACCTTCACGGATTGAGAAACGAGTACCGTCTTCAATAGCGATTGGTGAAATTAATTCAACGTCCATTTCAACGTTATCGCCAGGCATAACCATTTCAGTACCTTCTGGTAAGTTAACTACACCAGTTACGTCAGTAGTACGGAAATAGAATTGTGGGCGGTAGTTAGTGAAGAATGGAGTATGACGTCCACCTTCATCTTTAGATAATACATAAACTTCTGCTTTAAATTTAGTGTGAGGTGTGATTGAACCTGGTTTAGCTAATACTTGACCACGGTTAACGTCTTCACGAGCAACACCACGTAATAATGCACCGATATTATCTCCAGCTTCAGCGAAGTCTAATAATTTACGGAACATTTCTACACCAGTTACAGTAGTTTTAGATGATTCTTCAGTTAAACCGATGATTTCGATTTCTTCACCGACTTTAACTTGTCCACGTTCAACACGGCCAGTTGCAACTGTACCACGACCAGTAATTGAGAATACGTCCTCAACTGGCATCATGAATGGTTTGTCAGAATCACGTTCTGGAGTTGGGATGAATGAGTCAACAGCATCCATTAATTCCATAATTTTGTCTTCGTATCCTTCGTCGCCTTCTAATGCTTTTAATGCAGAACCAGCGATTACAGGAACGTCGTCTCCAGGGAAGTCATATTCAGATAATAAGTCACGAACTTCCATTTCAACTAATTCTAATAATTCTTCGTCGTCAACCATGTCAACTTTGTTTAAGAATACTACTAATGCAGGAACACCTACGTTACGTGATAAAAGAATGTGTTCACGAGTTTGAGGCATTGGACCGTCAGCAGCAGATACTACTAAGATACCACCGTCCATTTGAGCAGCACCAGTGATCATGTTTTTAACATAGTCAGCATGTCCTGGGCAGTCAACGTGAGCGTAGTGACGTTTTTCAGTTTCATATTCGATGTGTGAAGTATTGATTGTAATACCACGTTCTTTTTCTTCTGGAGCGTTATCGATTTGGTCGTAAGAACGAGCTTCTCCGTCACCAGAACGTTTTGCTAATACAGTTGCAATTGCAGCTGTTAATGTAGTTTTACCATGGTCAACGTGACCGATAGTACCAATATTGGCATGTGTTTTTGAGCGATCAAATTTTTCTTTAGCCATTATAAAATCTCTCCTATTCATATTAAAAAATGTATTTTTTTATTAAGCCTCATAATGGTTACTCACCATTATGAGGGTAACCTATAGTTAATTTATAAATCATTTTGAGATAAAAATCAATTTATTAGGGCGAATTAATTATTCACCTTTGTTTTTCTTGATAATATCTTCAGAAATTGATTTAGGAACTTCTTCGTAGTGATCAAATACCATAGTATAAGTACCACGACCTTGAGTGTTAGAACGTAAGTTTGTTGCGTAGCCGAACATTTCTGAAAGTGGAACAAATGCACGAACAACTTGTGCGTTACCGCGTGCTTCCATACCTTCAACACGTCCACGACGACTTGTTACGTCACCCATGATGTCACCCATGTACTCTTCAGGCATAACGATTTCAACTTTCATCATTGGCTCTAAGATTACAGGGTCACAACGTTTAGCAGCTTCTTTAAGTGCTAATGATGCAGCTACTTTGAAGGCCATTTCTGATGAATCGACATCATGGTATGAACCGTCATATAGTTTAGCTTTAACATCAACTAGTGGATATCCAGCTAATACACCGTTTTCCATAGCATCTTTAAGACCAGCTTCAACAGATGGAATGTATTCACGAGGAACTACACCACCGACAATAGCGTTTTCGAATTCGAAACCGCCACCTTGTTCGTTAGGTGTGAATTCGATATGAACATCACCATATTGTCCACGTCCACCAGATTGACGAGAGAATTTACCTTGAACTTGAGCAGCTGTTTTGAACGTTTCACGGTAAGAAACCATTGGCGCACCAACAGTACATTCTACTTTGAATTCACGTTTCATACGGTCTACTAAAATATCAAGATGTAATTCACCCATACCACCAATGATAACTTGTCCAGTTTCTTGGTCTGTATGTGCATGGAATGTTGGATCTTCTTCTTGTAATTTAACTAATGCGTTAGTCATTTTATCTTGGTCAGCTTTTGATTTAGGCTCAACAGATAAGTGGATAACTGGCTCTGGGAATTCCATTGATTCTAAGATGATGTCATCTTTTTCATCACATAAAGTATCACCAGTAGCAGTATCTTTAAGACCAACCGCACCTGCTATATCACCTGAGTATACAGTAGAAATCTCTTCACGAGAGTTAGCGTGCATTTGTAGGATACGACCTACACGTTCACGTTTACCTTTAGTTGAGTTTCTAACATATGAACCAGATGACATTGTACCTGAATAAACACGGAAGAATGTTAATTTACCAACGAATGGGTCAGTCATTACTTTAAATGCTAACGCAGCGAAAGGTGCTGAGTCATCAGGTTCTGCAATAACTTCTTCATCTTCGTTATCAGCTCTATGTCCGATAATTGGTTTAACATCTAATGGTGATGGTAAGTAATCAATAACTGCGTTCAACATTAATTGAACACCTTTGTTTTTGAATGCTGTACCACAAAGTACTGGGTAGAATTCAACGTCACAAGTAGCTTTACGGATTGCCGCTTTAAGCTCAGCAAGTGAAATTTCTTCTCCACCTAAATATTTTTCCATTAATTCGTCATTTGATTCAGCAACAGCTTCAATTAAAGCTTCACGCGCTTCTTCAGCTTGTTGTTTGTGAGATTCAGGAATCTCTACTTCTTCAATTTCAGTACCTAAGTCATTGTTATATTGGAAACATTTCATTTCAACTAAGTCAATGATAGCGCTGAAGTCATCTTCTGCACCGATTGGTAACTGAATTGGGTGAGCATTTGCTTGTAAACGTTCATGTAAAGTACCAACTGAATATTCAAAGTTTGCACCCATTTTATCCATTTTATTAATGAATACAATACGTGGAACTCCGTATGTTGTAGCTTGACGCCAAACTGTTTCAGTTTGAGGTTCAACACCTGATTGAGCATCAAGTACAGTAACGGCACCATCAAGTACACGTAGTGAACGTTCAACTTCAACTGTGAAGTCTACGTGTCCAGGTGTATCTATAATGTTTACACGGTGACCATCCCATTGAGCAGTTGTTGCAGCAGAAGTAATTGTGATACCACGCTCTTGCTCTTGTTCCATCCAGTCCATTTGTGAAGCACCTTCGTGTGTTTCACCAATTTTATGGATACGGCCTGTGTAATAAAGAATACGTTCTGTAGTGGTAGTTTTACCAGCATCGATATGTGCCATGATACCGATGTTACGAGTATTTTTCAAAGAGAAATCTCTTGCCATAGTATTCTTACTCCTTCCAAAAACATTGGATATTTTGTGATTAATAAGTAGATACTTTGATACCCTAAGTGTTTAAAATAAGAGATGTCTCGCTAAAGATATCTTTAAGATTTTAACGCTTAGGGATCTAAGTTCTATCTTACCAACGGTAATGAGCAAACGCTTTGTTAGCTTCTGCCATTTTATGAGTATCTTCACGTTTCTTAACTGCACCACCAGTGTTATTGGCTGCATCTAAGATTTCATTAGCTAAACGCTCTTCCATAGTTTTTTCACCACGAAGACGCGCATAGTTAACTAACCAACGTAAACCTAAAGTTGTACGACGCTCTGGACGTACTTCTACAGGTACTTGATAGTTTGAACCACCTACACGGCGTGCTTTAACTTCAAGTACAGGCATGATGTTGTTGATAGCTTCATCAAATACTTCAATTGCATCTTTACCTGAACGTTCTTGAACAAGTTCAAATGCTGAATAAAGAATTTTTTGAGCAGTACCACGCTTACCATCAAGCATAATTTTGTTGATTAATTTAGTTACTAATTTTGAGTTGTGAATTGGATCTGGTAAAACATCTCTTTTTGCAACTGGACCTTTACGAGGCATAATCGAAATCCTCCCTTCTCATTATAAAGTTTAAATATATTATCGTCATTTAAAAAACTGTTATTTACAGAAATTTAACGTTAGATTATTTTTTTGCAGCTTTAGGTTTTTTAGCACCATAAAGTGAACGGCTTTGCATACGGCCATCAACACCAGAAGTATCTAAAGCACCACGTACGATATGATAACGTACACCAGGTAAGTCTTTTACACGTCCACCACGAATAAGAACAACACTGTGTTCTTGTAAGTTATGACCAATACCAGGAATATACGCGTTTACTTCTAAGTTGTTAGATAAACGAACACGAGCATATTTACGTAATGCTGAGTTTGGTTTTTTAGGTGTCATAGTTCCTACACGAGTACAAACACCACGTTTTTGAGGAGAGTATACAGTAGTCATTTTTTTCTTCATGCTATTGTAACCTCTGTTTAATGCAGGTGCTGTAGATTTTTGTGATTTACTAGTACGTGGTTTACGCACTAATTGGTTAATAGTAGGCATCTTTAATGTCCTCCTCTCTTATTTTCTTAATCCCACACATCCAGGTGGTTCATTTTAAGGCAAATAAAAATAGTAAGCTCAGCTTACAGATTTATTTAAGCAACGCAACTACAGTTGCATTAACTTCTATTCCATAATGCGATCCTAGTTCTTGTCTTGTAGGACGAAAATCTATCGGAACGCCAGTCTCAAATGCTAATGATAACACTTTTGACAAAATATGAATATTGACATCTTGAGCAATAATGACCATTTGGACATTATGCTTCATTAATGCTTTAGTGGTTTGTTTTAAACCAATGACATAACTGTCTTGATTTAAGCTTCTGGCTTTTTCATTAGACATTCGATATCCTCCAAAGCGTCTGCTTTCATCAACCTTAACAATAATAACATCGTACAAATATAAAGTCAATATTTTTTGCAGTGTTTTTATAATAATATATAAGCTGTTCTAGTCACCTAGAACAGCTTATATCATTTATTCAGAAATAACTGTTTCAGCAGGTGTTTCTTTTTGTACTTTTTCAAATCCTACACCAGTATATCGTCTCATACCTGTACCAGCAGGGATCAATTTACCGATGATAACATTTTCTTTAAGTCCAAGTAAGTTATCTCGCTTACCTTTAATTGCAGCATCTGTAAGAACTCGAGTTGTTTCTTGGAATGAAGCTGCAGATAAGAAGCTTTCTGTTTCGAGTGATGCTTTAGTAATACCTAGCAAGACAGGTTTAGCAGTTGCAGGACGCTTACGAGCTGCAAATACTTCTCTGTTTGCATCAGTAAATGTATGAATATCAACTAATGCACCAGGTAATAATTTCGTATCACCAGCTTCGATAATTCTTACTTTACGTAACATTTGTCTAACCATAACTTCAACGTGTTTATCTGAAATTTCAACACCTTGCATACGGTAAACTTTTTGTACTTCTTTAAGTAGATATTTTTGAGTCGCGTTTAAGCCAGCAACAGCAAGCAATCCTTTTGGTTCAATTGAACCTTCAGTCATAACTTCACCGCGCTCTACATATTGGCCTTCTTCGACTTTAAGTCTAGCAGTACCAGGAGCAAGATAAGTACGGATTTCATTTTCGCCTTTAACTTTAATTTCTTGTTGACGATCTTTAACAATCGTAATTTCAGTTACTTGACCATTAATTTCAGAAATAACCGCTTGTCCTTTAGGGTTACGTGCTTCAAATAATTCTTGAATACGAGGTAAACCTTGTGTAATATCGGCTCCTGCTACACCACCTGTATGGAATGTACGCATTGTAAGCTGTGTACCTGGTTCACCGATTGATTGTGCAGCAATTGTACCAACTGCCTCACCAACTTCAACTTGTTCACCAGTTGCCAAGTTCTTACCATAACATTTTTCACATACACCATGACGTGTGTTACATGTAAATGCTGAGCGAATATGCATTTCAGTTATACCAGCATCAATAATTTGTTTAGCAATTTCAGCTGTGATTAATTCATTAACTTTAATGATGATTTCATCTGTCTCTGGATGACGAAGCGTTTCTTTAGAGTAACGACCTTCGATACGATCGATGAATGATTCAATAAGTTCTGAACCTTCTCTAATATCAGAAACTAACAATCCACGGTCTGTTCCACAATCTTCTTCTCTGACGATAACATCTTGTGCTACGTCAACTAGACGACGTGTTAAGTAACCTGAATCGGCTGTCTTAAGTGCTGTATCGGCAAGACCTTTACGCGCACCGTGAGTTGAGATGAAGTATTCAAGTACTGTTAAACCTTCACGGAATGATGATTTAATAGGTAACTCGATGATTTTACCAGATGGGTTGGCCATCAAACCACGCATACCAGCAAGCTGTGTAAAGTTAGATGCGTTACCACGGGCTCCTGAATCACTCATCATGAATATTGGGTTTAAAGTATCAAGAGACATCATTAATTTAGATTGAATAACGTCTTTAGCTTTAGTCCAAATATCAATAACTGCAGCATAACGTTCACTTTCAGTAATTAAACCACGGCTAAATTGTTTTTGAACTTTATCAACTTTAATTTCAGCTTTTCCGATAATATCTTGTTTCTCAGCAAGAACCACAATATCAGAAACACCAACAGTAATACCAGCACGTGATGAATATTTAAATCCTAAATCTTTCATCTTATCTAGCATCATTGAAGTATCTGTAATATGGAACTTGTTAAATATTTCTGCAATGATTTGACCTAAGAATTTTTTGTTGAATGGCTTAACGAGTTCAACGTCTTTAAGATATTCTATTAAACCACCTTCAGGTAGATCTGTTGCAGAGATAAAGTATTTATCTGGAGTTGATTTTTCTAAATTGAAATTAGTCGGTTCATTAATATACGGGAATGATTCCGGCATAATTTCATTAAATATAACTTTACCTACAGAAGTAAGTAATAATTTGCTGTTTTGCTCGTCAGTAAATGTAGGGTTCTTGAATGAACTTGCATTTACTGCGATACGTGAATGTAAATGTACATATCCGTTTGCATAAGCTTTAATAACTTCTTCTGTATCACTAAAGATATCACCTGCGCCGATTGCACCTTTACGTTCAAGTGTTAGGTAATAGTTACCTAAAACCATATCCTGTGAAGGCGTAACAACTGGTTTACCATCTTTAGGGTTCAAGATATTTTGAGCTGCAAGCATTAACATACGTGCTTCTGCTTGTGCCTCTTTAGATAAAGGTACGTGAACCGCCATTTGGTCACCATCAAAGTCTGCGTTATAGGCAGTTGTAACAAGTGGGTGAAGTCTGATTGCACGACCTTCTACCAATGTAGGTTCAAATGCTTGAATACCTAGACGGTGAAGTGTTGGTGCACGGTTCAATAGCACTGGGTGTTCTTTGATTACATCTTCAAGAACGTCCCAAACTTCTTCTTCCATTCTTTCAATTTTGCCTTTAGCATTTTTGATGTTTGTAGCAATTTCACGTTCTACTAATTCTTTCATAATGAAAGGTTTAAACAATTCTAATGCCATCTCTTTTGGTAAACCACATTGATACATTTTCAAGTTTGGTCCAACAACAATTACTGAACGACCTGAATAGTCAACACGTTTACCAAGTAAGTTTTGACGGAAACGTCCTTGTTTACCTTTTAACATATGTGAAAGAGATTTAAGCGGACGGTTACCTGGTCCTGTGACAGGACGGCCACGTCTACCATTATCGATTAACGCATCTACAGCTTCTTGTAACATACGTTTTTCGTTTTGAACGATAATACCTGGTGCACCAAGATCTAATAAACGTTTTAAACGATTATTACGGTTGATAACACGACGATATAAATCATTTAAATCACTTGTCGCAAAGCGACCACCATCTAATTGAACCATCGGACGAATTTCAGGTGGGATAATTGGTAATACATCTAAAATCATCCAAGATGGATTATTGCCAGAATGACGGAATGATTCAACAACTTCTAAACGTTTGATTGCTCTTGTCAATCTTTGTCCAGTTGCTGACTCTAATTCTTCACGTAAATTCTTCAATTCGCTGTCTAAATCAATGTTGTCTAATAGGTCGCGAATTGCTTCGGCACCCATTTTAGCTGAGAATTTACCTGGGAATTTATCATAATACTCACGATATTCCCCTTCTGTTAACAATTGTTTTTTCTCCAATCCAGTTGGACCTGGATCAATTACAGTATAAGAAGCAAAGTAAATTACTTCTTCAAGTGAACGCGGTGACATATCAAGTAATAGTCCCATACGACTTGGGATACCTTTAAAGTACCAAATGTGAGAAACTGGTGCTGCTAATTCAATGTGCCCCATTCTTTCGCGACGCACTTTAGATTTAGTAACTTCTACACCACATCTGTCACAAACCATGCCTTTATAACGTACTCTTTTATATTTACCACAACTACATTCCCAGTCCTTAGTTGGACCGAAGATTTTCTCACAGAATAAACCATCTCTTTCAGGTTTTAACGTACGGTAGTTAATTGTTTCTGGTTTTTTCACTTCACCAAATGACCAAGAACGGATCTTTTCAGGTGAAGCGAGTCCTATTTTCATGTAATGGAAATTATTTACATCAATCAAGGAGCCTACCTCCTTCAAATTAAATTAGTTGTGCTTGTTGATTGATAATGTATAACAATGAAAGCGCAATTGTATAACAAATGCGCTTTATTAACTTTTAGTCAGTTACTTGTTGTCCTTCTACTGATGCATTTTGTGAAACCCCTAAATCAACTTTCTTTTCTATCATATCTTCATCTTCTAAATCACGCATTTCGATTTCGTTATCATGTTCATCCATGACTTTAACGTCAAGTCCTAAACTTTGTAATTCTTTCATCAATACGCGGAATGATTCTGGCACACCCGGTTTAGGGATGTTTTCGCCTTTTACGATAGATTCATAAGTTTTAACACGACCTACAGTATCATCAGATTTATAAGTTAAAATCTCTTGTAATGTGTATGCTGCACCGTATGCTTCAAGTGCCCACACTTCCATCTCACCGAAACGTTGTCCACCAAACTGAGCTTTACCGCCAAGTGGTTGTTGTGTAACAAGTGAGTATGGACCAGTAGAACGTGCATGTAATTTATCATCAACCATGTGTGCAAGTTTAAGCATGTACATAACACCTACAGAAACACGGTTATCAAATGGTTCACCTGTACGGCCGTCATAAAGTACTGTTTTACCATCACGAGCCATACCAGCTTCTTCAATAGTTGACCAAACATCATCATCACTTGCACCATCAAATACTGGTGAAGCAACATGAATACCTAAATTCTTAGCTGCCATACCTAAATGAAGTTCTAATACTTGTCCGATATTCATACGAGAAGGAACACCTAGTGGGTTTAACATGATATCAATTGGCGTACCATCTGGTAAATAAGGCATATCTTCTTCTGGTAAGATACGAGAAATTACACCTTTGTTACCGTGACGTCCACACATTTTATCCCCAACGTGTATTTTACGTTTTTGAACGATATACACACGTACTAATTGGTTTACACCAGGAGATAATGAATCATCGCCTTCTTCTCTATTGAATACTTTCACGTCTAATACAATACCACCTGCACCATGAGGTACACGTAATGATGTATCACGAACTTCACGCGCTTTTTCACCAAAGATTGCATGTAACAATCTTTCTTCAGCAGTTAATTCAGTAACACCTTTAGGCGTTACTTTACCAACTAGAATATCCCCATCTTTAACTTCTGCACCAACGTAAACGATACCACGATCATCTAAGTTTTTAAGTGCATTATCAGAAACATTTGGAATATCACGCGTAATTTCTTCAGGTCCTAATTTAGTATCACGAGCTTCTGATTCATATTCTTCAACATGAATAGAAGTATAAACGTCATCTTTAACAAGACGTTCACTCATGATTACAGCATCCTCATAGTTATAACCATCCCATGTCATAAATCCAACAACAACGTTACGGCCAAGTGCCATTTCACCAAGTTCCATTGAAGGACCATCAGCTAAAATTTCACCTTTTGTAACAACATCGCCAGCTGAAATAATTGGGCGTTGGTTATAACATGTACCAGAGTTACTACGTTTGAATTTAGATAATGGGTAACGGTCTAATTCCGTTTCAATTTCTTTACCATTTTCTTCTACAATACGTCTAACAAGAATTTCTTTAGCTTCAACATGTTCAACTCTACCTTTATATTTAGCAACAATAGCTGCACCTGAATCACGTGCTGTTACGTGTTCCATACCCGTACCAACAAATGGTGCTTCTGGGTTCATTAAAGGTACCGCTTGACGTTGCATGTTTGCACCCATCAAGGCACGGTTAGAGTCATCGTTTTCAAGGAATGGGATACATGCTGTCGCAGCAGAAACAACCTGCTTAGGTGATACATCCATGTAGTCCATACGTTCTTTAGGTTTAGTCGTGTTATCTCCACGGAAACGACAAAGAACTTCATCTTCAACGAATTTACCTGTTTCATCTAAAACAGAATTTGCCTGCGCTACTACATAACTGTCTTCTTCATCTGCAGTTAAGTAATCAATTCTTGATGTAACTTGGTTTGTTTCAATATTAACTTTACGATACGGTGTTTCAATAAATCCAAACTCATTCACTCTAGCGTAACTAGATAATGAGTTGATTAAACCAATGTTTGGTCCCTCTGGTGTCTCAATCGGACACATACGACCGTAGTGAGAATAGTGAACGTCACGTACTTCCATACCAGCACGTTCACGTGTTAAACCGCCGGGTCCAAGTGCTGATAAACGACGTTTATGCGTTAATTCAGCTAATGGATTTGCTTGGTCCATGAATTGTGACAACTGAGAGCTACCGAAGAACTCTTTAATTGAAGCAATTACAGGACGTATATTAATTAATTGTTGTGGTGTGATTGAATCAGTATCTTGAATTGACATACGTTCACGTACAACACGTTCCATACGTGATAAACCAATTCTGAATTGGTTTTGTAGTAATTCACCAACTGAACGCAGACGACGGTTACCTAAATGGTCAATATCATCTGTATAACCTACACCATGTAACAAGTTGAAGAAATATGATAATGAAGAAATAATATCTGCTGGTGTAATACATTTCACTGCTTCATCAGGGAATGCATTACCAATCACTGTTGTCGTGCGTTTTTCTTCATCGCCAGGGATATAAATTTTTACTGATTGAACTTCAACAGGCTCATCTAATACACCACTATTTAATTCATATACATGAATGTTGGCATTAGACTCTAAAACGTCGATAATTTTATCTAAATTACGACGATCTAAAACTGTTCCTTCATCAGCTGCAATTTCACCTGTTTCAACATCAACAATAGGCTCTGCTAAAGTTTGATTAAACAAACGATGTTTAAGGTGTAATTTTTTGTTCATTTTGTAACGACCAACACTTGCTAAGTCATAACGTTTTGGATCAAAGAAACGAGAATATAATAAACTTTTAGCATTTTCTACAGTTGGTGGTTCACCCGGACGTAAACGCTCATAAATTTCTAGTAACGCTTGATCAGTTGTTTCAGTATTATCTTTATCTAATGCATTACGTAGGTATTCATTATCACCAAGTAAATCTAAAATTTCTTGATCAGTTGAAAAACCTAAAGCACGGACTAATACTGTAATCGGCAACTTACGAGTTCTATCAATTCTTACATAAGGAACGTCTTTAGCATCTGTTTCATATTCTAACCATGCTCCACGGTTAGGTATAACAGTAGTTCCAAAACTTACTTTACCGTTTTTATCAACTTTTTCATTGAAATACACGGATGGTGAACGTACAAGTTGTGATACAATTACACGTTCTGCACCATTAATTACGAAAGTACCTGTATCCGTCATTAATGGGAAATCACCCATAAATACTTCTTGGTCTTTCACTTCGCCTGTTTCTTTATTAATTAAACGGACTTTAACACGTAATGGTGCAGCATAAGTTGCATCACGGTTTTTAGACTCTTCTAAATCATACTTTGGTTCACCTAAGCGATAATCTACGAATTCTAAAGATAAATTACCTGTAAAATCATCGATTGGAGAAATGTCTCTGAACATTTCTAGCAATCCTTCTCTAAGAAACCATTCATATGATTTCGTTTGAATCTCGATTAAGTTAGGTAATTCTAAAATTTCGGAAATCCTCGCATAACTTCTACGAACACGATGTCTTCCATACTGGATAAGTTGACCTGTCAACAGATTCACCCCTCAAATATTGTGAATATAACTTTGCGTCTTTCAAAAAATAAAGACAATAAGACAAATAGAAAACGGAAAGTCAATTATTCCATTTTCTACTTCGTACGACTTATTCCTAACATTCAATTAAGGGCGACGCAAAAGTACACACTTATTGAATTTAAATTTTTACATTCTATTACTATATCAGAACGAAATAGCAAAATCAAGCTTTTACACTTTTTAGAATGTAATAACCCTTGCTTTTTTCTACTATTTCTGCATTCCCGAAAATTTCTTGCATTTTCTTCTTGGCAGAGGGCATACCTTGTTTTTTCTGAATCACAACATAAAGCGCCCCTCCACTTACCAATACATCTACACTTTGTTCAAGAATGCGATGTACAACTTCTTTACCAGCTCTAATTGGAGGATTAGTTAACACAAAATCAAATGTTTTATCGATCATGTTGTCCAAGCAATTACTCACTTTAACTTCTACATTATCGATATGATTATGTTTTTGGTTGTCTGACGCTAACCCTAACGCGCGTTCATTTACATCAACAAGCGTTACTTCACTATGCGGCAATACTTTAGCGCACGTTAACCCAATCGGTCCATAACCACAACCTACATCTAAAATACGTTTCTTAGGACCCGGTGGATTCAAATTTAAGAACGTTGAAATTAATAAATCTGAACCAAAATCGATTTTCCCTTTCGAAAAAACGCCATGGTCTGTGAGAAAAGAAAGTTTAGTATCGCGATAAAAATAATCGAAACTTGTTCGCTCCGACCTCACATTTGGATCATTATCATAATAATGACTCATTACGCCACCTCTTTAATACATTTAATGAGTAAAGAAAAACCCGTTATCATGATAATAACGGGTTTTTGATTTAATACAGAGATTATTTTAATTCTACAGATGCGCCAACTTCTTCTAATTTTTCTTTTAAAGCTTCAGCGTCTTCTTTAGATAAGCCTTCTTTTACTACTTTAGGAGCGTTATCTACAACTTCTTTAGCTTCTTTTAAGCCTAAGCCAGTTGCTTCTTTAACAGCTTTAACAACTTTGATTTTTGAATCTCCTACAGAAGTTAATTCAACATCAAATTCAGTTTTTTCTGCTGCTGCTTCTCCACCAGCTGCGCCAGCTGCTGCTACAGGAGCTGCTGCTGTTACACCAAATTCTTCTTCGATAGCTTTAACTAAGTCGTTTAATTCTAATACTGACATTTCTTTAATTGCTTCAATAATTTTTTCATTAGACATGATATATTCCTCCGTTAATTAATTTTTTTAGTTACTGAATTATTCAGCACTTTCTTCTTTTTGTTCTCCAATAGCTTTAACTGCATAAGCAAAGTTACGAACTGGAGCTTGTAATACAGATAGTAACATTGATACAAGACCGTCTTTTGATGGTAATGAACCAATAGTAATAACTTCTTCTGCTGTTACAACTTGTCCTTCAATAACACCTGCTTTGATTTCTAATGCTTCGTTCGCTTTTGCGAAGTCAGCAAGAATCTTAGCTGGTTCAACTACTTCTTCGTTAGAAAAAGCAATCGCATTAGGACCAGTTAAATGATCTTCTAAACCTTCGATTCCCGCATTTTCAGCAGCACGGCGAACTAGAGTATTTTTCAATACTTTATATTCGATACCAGCTTCACGTAATTGTTTACGTAATTCTGTTACTTGCGCTACAGTTAAACCACGATAATCCACAACGATTGTTGATACAGAATTTTTGAACTTTTCTGTGATAGCATCAACTTTTTGTTGTTTCACTTCAACGATTTTTGAATTAGACATCTCTACACCTCCATATTATTTGTACCGTGCTTTTATGATGAGGTATCTCAACAAAAAAGCACTTTTTACCCACGGCAAAAAGTGCTTGAAATTTATACGTTCAAGTCAATTTAAGCCTCGGCAGGATTGGATTTTAAGTTCTAAGAAGAACTCCTACTGTCTTAGGTTAAATATTACACATCCAAAACTATAACGCGTTTTGGATGTGAAGTCAATATTTTTTATTATAATTTAAAGCTACTAGAATCAACTTTGATACCAGGACCCATTGTTGTTGTTACAGCAACAGACTTGAAGTAAGTACCTTTAGATGATGCTGGTTTAGCTTTTGTTAATGTATCTTGGATAGTTTTGAAGTTCTCAACTAATTGTTGCTCATCAAATGAAACTTTACCAATAGACGCATGAACAATACCAGATTTTTCAGCGCGGTATTCTACTTTACCTGCTTTAATTTCTTCTACTGCTTTTTTGATGTCCATTGTAACTGTTCCAGTTTTAGGGTTTGGCATTAAACCTTTAGGTCCTAATACACGACCAAGTTTACCAACTTCACCCATCATGTCAGGTGTTGCAACGATTACATCAAAATCAAACCAACCTTGGTTAATTTTGTTAATGTATTCTTCACCTACATAGTCTGCTCCAGCTTCTTCTGCTTCTTTGATTTTATCGCCTTTAGCGAATACTAATACACGTTGTGTTTTACCAGTACCGTGTGGTAATACTACTGCTCCACGGATTTGTTGGTCGTTTTTACGAGTATCAATACCTAGACGAAATGCAACTTCTACAGATGCATCAAAGTTTACAGTACTTGTTTCTTTTGCTAATTTGATTGCTTCTTCTACTGAGTAGAATGAAGTACGGTCAACTTTAGCAATTGCTTCTTGATACTTTTTACCTTTTTTAGCCATCTTGATTTCCTCCTTTAGTGGTTTTAGCGGAATGTTACCTCCCACGCGCATTGTTGAAAGACAATGCAATAGCAGACAGCGATTTAGCCGCCTGCTTAAACTTTAAATTATTCTACGACAATACCCATACTACGAGCAGTACCTTCAACGATACGCATAGCTGCTTCTTCTGATGCTGCATTTAAGTCAGGCATTTTAGAGATAGCAATTTCACGCACTTGATCTTTAGATACTGTAGCAACTTTAGTTTTATTAGGTTCGCCTGAACCTTTTTCTACTTTAGCTGCTTTTTTAAGTAATACTGCTGCAGGTGGTGTCTTAGTGATGAAAGTAAATGAACGATCTTCAAATACTGTAATTTCAACTGGAATGATTAAACCTGCTTGCTCTTGTGTACGAGCGTTGAATTCTTTACAGAATCCCATAATATTCACACCGGCTTGACCTAATGCAGGACCAACTGGTGGTGCTGGGTTTGCTTTACCTGCAGGTATTTGCAATTTAACTACTTTTACTACTTTTTTAGCCACGATGTGCACCTCCTTGATATCGTGATGTGGTCATGGGGTAATGATATTTTACCCTCCCACTCTTCATTTCGTGATGAAATGGTTGCGCATAGTCCGAGCGCGACCTTTAAATAATAACATTGAAATCATCAAAATTCAAGTGTTTTTTTACAACTTTTCTATTTGATCAAATTCAACTTCCACTGGTGTTTCTCTACCAAACATATCGACAAGAACAGTGAGTTTGTATTTTTCAATATCTATTTCTTTAATCTCGCCAACTTGGTTACTAAACGGTCCACTTGTAACGCGAACTTGTTCTCCTAGTTCTACTTCAACATCAACTGTTTTCTCAACCATACCCATTTGTTTCAAGATGAATTTAGCTTCATCAGGTAATAATGGATTAGGCTTTGATCCTGCTCCAGCTGAACCAACAAAACCAGTTACACCAGGTGTGTTTCTAACTATATACCATGATTCATCTGTCATTATAAGTTCTACTAAAACATAACCAGGAAAAGTCTTTTTGATTTGAGTTTTAGCTTTACCATCTTTAATTGATGTTTCTTCCTCTTCAGGAATTACAACTCTAAAGATTTGTTCTTGCATATTCATTGTTTCAACACGTTTTTCTAGGTTTGTTTTGACTTTATTCTCATAACCCGAATATGTGTGCACTGCGTACCAGCGTTTAGCACCTATCTCTTCTGACATTTTGCCACTCCTTACTATTTAATCAAATTAATTATCTCAGTAATTCCTAAATCTAATGCATAGAAAAAGATTAAGAAAAAGATTACCGTACATACTACTATTGTTGTATATTTAGCAAGTTCTTTACCTGTTGGCCAACTTGTCTTTTGCATTTCTGATTTTACGCCTTGAAAGAAATTTTCTTTTTTAGCCATTGATTTTCCTCCTTCTATTTGGATTCTTTATGCAATGTATGCGTATTACAAGTTTTACAAAACTTCTTTAACTCTAACCGATTATTTGTATCTTTTTTGGGGACTGTATAATTTCTAGTTCCGCATTTTTCGCAATTTAAAGGGACTTTTCTCATTTTCTCACCTAACTCATTCTAATCCTAGACTAATATACAAAACAATACACCTAATTGTCAAACAGTGCGGAAATGATTTCTGATTTATTCAGCTTCTTTTTGATTCGATATTGCGCATTGTAAATGTGCTTTATTGGCACATTTAGTCTTTCAGATATTTCTTTTTTAGTTTGTCCTTCTAATACATATTTTACAATATTTACTTCAAAAACTGTCAATCGTTGTTCTACCAATAGATATGATAAAAACTGTTCGATTAGAATCGATTCTTCAAGTGGTTTAACATGACAATCTGGAACTTTCTCATACAAACATAAATCTTCTCCAAATGGATTACCATCAATTGTCAAAGCAGAATTATGAAAGTGATATTTTTCGCTTTTAATTTTTCTTATATAATCGATTTTGACATTTTTGATGATGACATTAACACAATGAGCAAATGATTGTGTATCTTGACAGTCGTAAGTCAAGACTTGCTTGTATAACTTATATCTAATAATTTGAGCCAAATCCTCACTATCTTCTTTTGATATATTGAGAGATTTTATGCGGTTTATTATCGCTTGATCAAAAGTTTTCAACACTTTAGCAAATAATTCAGTTTGTCCATTTTGAACTGCTTTGATACAATTTAACATTTCACTTTCCGTAGTCGTTTTATTCATGATGTTCAGTCCTTATACAAAGTGGTGAACATCATTCTACGAAATTATGATTGTTTTAATCAAATACCAAAATTTCAAAATCACTTGTTATTTCTACGCCATTTTTCAAATTGCTGTAACACTTCATCTGGTAAATTCAATCTATTTCGCGGTGTCTTCGTTTCAATCTCAGATAAATGTTTTGTAACGACTGATTCTTGGTTCTCTATCGTTCTCCACATTTCTCTCGAAGAAATCCTATAGGCTCCTGAACCAAAAATAGCATGTTGCTCACTCATATCACTAGTCACAACTGTAATATGCGTTATATGTTTTCGATACAATTCGTAAGTTAACTTTTCGATATAACTATCTGCAGTTTCTTTTCCTTTTGTAAAGACAACTTTGACACCATGCTTGATTTCAATTGATTCTGTACCTTCAACGCCATAAGCATCGAATACAACAATCATTTCGCCATCATGCTGCGTATTGTAATTGATTAATGTTACGAGCAATTTATCTCTTGCTTCTTCTAGAGAAACTTGTGCTATTTTTATTAATTCATTCGATTGTCCCATTAAGTTATAACCATCGATAATCAAATAAATATCTTTCATTATGATTGACCTATTGGGTTTCTTTTTCTATATACTTCATACATCAACAAGCTCGCTGCAACTGACGCATTAAGACTGTTTACGTGACCAACCATTGGTAATTTAATATAGAAATCACATTTTTCTTTAACGAGTCTACTCATACCTTCACCTTCACTGCCAATTACAATAACAAGTGGCATATTCGCATCCATTTCGCGGTAGTCTGTAGCATTATTGGCATCTGTACCTGCGACCCAGTAACCAACTTCTTGCAGACGCGTCATCGTTTGTGGCAAGTTCGTCACTCGTATAACTGGAACATGTTGAATAGCACCGGTAGATGCTTTTGCAACTGTAGCATTTAATTGTACTGATCTTCTCTTCGGTATAATGATTGCATCAATGCCTATTGCATCTGCAGTTCTCATAATTGAACCAAGGTTATGAGGATCTTCAAGCCCATCTAACATGAGTACGCAAGGATTATGATCGATATCTTTTGATTCGGTTATAAAATCTTCTAATTCTTTATAAGGATATGGCGCAATTTGTGCAGCAATGCCTTGATGAGGTACATCTGTTAAAAAGTCGATTTTAGATTTTGGTACTGTTTGTACTACGATTTTTTCATTTTTTGCAAGTTTTAATATTTCACCAATTTGTTTCTTATTGATACCTTCTTGAATAAGTATTTTGTTAATCGTATGTCCAGAGGTAATTGCTTCCTTCACAGCATGTCTACCAACTATTACTGATTCATCCATCTGTATTCACCCTTTCTTCTGTAATGTTTATGATTCTATTTATTAATACTTCTAAACGTTCTGTTTCATCTGTCAAAAACAAATATCCAATAACCGCCTCTATTGCCGAACTTTTACGGTATGTTTGTATATCTGTGTTTTTTGCTTTAGTGTGACTTTTAGCGTTGCGTCCACGTTGTATAATTTCAAACTCTTCTTCATTAAAAAAAGATTCTTCTAACAATATATTTAATGCGTATGCTTGACCTTTTGCAGATACATATTGTTTTGATAATTGATGTAGACGGTTAGGTTTTCCTTTAATCTTGATAATGATATGTTTTCTTATATAGGTATCTAAAATCGAGTCCCCCATATATGCCAACGATAACGGATTCAACATTTTTGCCGTTAATTTATCCACGTCTAAATCTCACACCTTGAGCTGTGTCTTCAAGTATAATGTTTTGCTCTTTCAACATGTCTCTAATTTCATCAGCACGTTTGAAATCTTTAGATTTTCTCGCTGCATTTCGTTCTTCGATTAATTTCTCAATCTCTTCATCAAGTAACTGTTGTGTTTGTCCAACTAATGGAACACCTAATACATCACTGAAGATTTGATACACTTCCTCGAAATATTGAATCGTACGAACTGAAGTTGTATTTTCTAATAAATATTTATTAGCTAATTTATTTAAATCATACCATGCTGTTATTGCATTAGCTGTATTAAAGTCATCATCCATATACATTTCAAAATCTTTCAATACTTGATCTATACCTTTAATATAGTAATCTGAACTATCTTCATCTTTTATTGCTAGTTCTTTTCTTTCTGTCAATGCAAGATAACTGTTACGAATTCTTTCCAGACCTTTTTTAGCAGCTTGCACCAAATCTAAATCATAATTTACAGGACTTCTATAATGAGCACCGACCATAAAGAATCTCAAAACATCTGGATCAATTTCTTTAATGATATCGTGAACTAAAATAAAGTTACCTAATGATTTACTCATCTTCTCGTTATTAATGTTCACAAAGCCATTATGCATCCAATAATTAGCAAATGTCGTATCATTATGTGCTTCCGATTGAGCAATTTCGTTTTCATGATGAGGAAATTGTAAATCTGTTCCACCTGCATGAATGTCAATTGTATCTCCTAAATGCACTTGCGCCATAACAGAACATTCAATATGCCAACCTGGACGTCCTTCTCCCCAAGGGCTTTCCCACTTGATTTCGCCCGGTTTAGCTTGTTTCCATAATGCAAAGTCAAGGTCATCTTCCTTTTGTTCGCCAGATTCGATTCTCGCACCGACTTTTAAATCGTCTATTGATTGATGACTCAATTTACCATAACCATCAAAATGACGTGTGCGATAATAAACATCACCGCCACTTTCATAAGCATAACCTTTATCTACCAACACTTTAATAAATTGAATAATATCGTCCATATGGTCCATAACTCTAGGATTAGACGTACCACGTTTACAGTTTAGTGCGCCAGTATCTTCGTAGAATGCTTCAATAAATCGATCAGCTATTTCAGGAACTGTTTCACCAAGTTCATTTGCAGTTCTAATTAATTTGTCATCTACGTCAGTAAAGTTAGAAACGTATTCTACTTCATAACCACGATATTCTAAATAACGTCTAACGACATCGAAAGCTACTGTTGATCTAGCATTACCGATATGAATATAATTGTAGACTGTTGGTCCACAAACATACATTTTTACTTTGCCTTCTTCTATAGGAATAAATTCTTCTTTCTTTCTCGTTAATGTGTTATATAACGTAATCATCAACAATCTCTCCATTCTTAGTCTTTTCAAGGTGACGCTCTAATTCTTTAAGCTGTTCATATATAGGGTCAGGCAAATTAGTATGATTAAAGTTTTTGCCAACTTTTAGTCCATCTTGTTTAACGATTCTACCCGGAATTCCAACCACTGTTGAATAATCAGGGACATCTTTTAAGACAACTGAATTTGCACCAATATTTACGTTACTTCCAACTTCTATATTACCTAAAACTTTCGCCCCGGCTGCTATTAAGACATTATCTCCAATATCCGGATGACGTTTACCTCTTTCTTTTCCTGTGCCTCCTAAAGTGACACCTTGATAAATCGTGACATTATTTCCAATATTACAAGTTTCGCCAATTACAATCCCCATACCATGATCGATAAATAATCTCTTCCCAATAGTTGCGCCTGGATGTATTTCAACACCTGTAAAGAATCTTGAAATTTGGGAAATCGACCTTGCTATAAAATACATCTTCTTCTTAAAAAACCAATTGGCAATTAAATAACTCCAAATAGCATGTAATCCTGAGTAAGTCATGACCACTTCAAACGAAGACCTTGCAGCTGGATCTTGATCAAATACCATTTGAATGTCATCTTTGACTCTTTTAAACATAAAATCCCCCTCCTCAGATACAAAAAAGCATCTCTAACAATAATTGCTAGAGATGCTGTATATGCACGGTTCCACTCTTTTTAGCATATAAATATGCTCACTCATTTAAGTATTTATATGTTCTTTACAATAAAGGTGCATTCGTAAATATTATGTGGTACATTTCCACCAAACATGTACTCTCTTTGTTTCACATAATTTAAACTACTTATCCTTTAAGTCAATTTTATAATAGTGTCTAGTTTGAAAAAAATCAAACGAAACGTTTTAATCTAGTCAACACTTTATCTCTACCTAATAATGCAATCGTATTTGGTAACTCTGGACCATGTGTTTGTCCAGTGACAGCAACACGAATTGGCATGAATAATTGTTTGCCTTTAACACCTGTTTCTTTTTGCACTGCTTTAATTGATTTTTTAATTTCTGCTGGTTCAAAAGGCTCTAACGTTTCAAGTTGTTTTGCAAGTTCTGCCATTACGGTTGGAACTTGTTCACCGTCAAGCACACTTTGAGCTTCGTCGCTAAATTCTAAGTGTTCTCTGAAGAACAACTCTGATAAAGGAACAATTTCTCCAGCATAGCTCATTTGTTGTTGATATAAGCCAACTAAATCTTTAGCCCATTGTAATTCAGCTTCTGAAGGACTGTCAGATAATAATCCTGCCTTAATCATATGAGGCATCGTCATTTCAAACAATGTTTCAGAATCTTTTTCTTTCATGTATTGGTTGTTAATCCATTCTAATTTTTTCTTATCGAAAAATGCTGGTGATTTAGAAAGTCGTTTTTCATCGAAAATTTTGATGAACTCTTCTTTAGAAAAGATTTCTTCTTCACCTTCTGGAGACCATCCTAATAATCCAATAAAATTAAAGATAGCTTCTGGTAAATAACCTAAATCTTTATATTGTTCGATGAATTGTAATATTTGACCATCACGTTTACTTAATTTCTTACGCTCTTCATTTACGATTAACGTCATGTGTGCAAATTTTGGTGGTTCAAATCCTAATGCTTCATAAATCATAAGCTGTTTAGGTGTATTTGAAATATGATCATCACCACGAATAACATGAGAAATTTCCATGAAATGATCATCGATTGCTACTGCGAAGTTATAAGTTGGAATACCATCTTTTTTGACGATAACCCAGTCACCGATACCATTTGAATCGAATGCTACATCACCTTTAACGATATCGTTAAAAATATATTCTGTATCTTGTGGTACTCTAAATCGAATACTTGGTTGTCTGCCTTCAGCTTCAAAAGCATCTTGCTCTTCTTTAGTTAAGTGTGCATGTTTCCCACTATATCTAGGCATTTCGCCTCTCGCAATTTGCTCTTCTCTTTCCGCTTCTAATTCTTCTGAAGTCATATAACATTTGTATGCTTTATCTTCTGCTAATAATTGTTCAATAATCGGTTGGTATATATGACCACGTTCTGATTGACGATATGGACCGTATCCTCCGTCTTTATTAACTGATTCATCCCAACCTAAACCTAACCATTCAAGATTAGAAAATTGTGATGCTTCTCCATCTTCTAAGTTTCTCGCTAAATCTGTATCTTCAATTCGTATAACGAAGTCACCATCATAATGTTTTGCAAATAAATAGTTAAATAATGCGGTTCTTGCGTTACCGATGTGTAAGTAACCAGTTGGACTTGGCGCATATCTTACTCTTACTTTGTTACTCATCGTCTCACTCCTGTTTTTATTCTTTATTTGTTAATAATACCACAGCTTGTGCTTGTATGCCTTCTTCTCTTCCTAGAAAACCTAACTTTTCATTCGTTGTGGCTTTCACATTGACATCCTCTATCGAAACTTCAAAAATAGATGCTATTGTTTCTCTCATATTATCAACATGTGGTCTGAATTTTGGTTTTTCAGCAATAATTGTAGCATCTACATTTCCAAGTTGATATCCTTTTTTCAAAACTTGTTTATATGCTTCTGCCAAAAGTATTTTTGAGTCTGCATTTTTAAATGCCATATCTGTATCCGGAAAAAGTTTTCCGATATCACCTAAACTTGCTGCTCCTAATATAGCATCTGTTATCGCGTGAAGTAACACATCTGCATCACTATGCCCTTTTAATCCATATTTATGTTCAATCTCAATTCCACCTATAATAAGTGGTCTATTCGCATCAAACTCATGTACATCATAGCCATAACCAACTCTAAACATCTTTCATACCTCGTCTTTCTATTATCGAATCTGCCACTACTAAATCTTCATTAGTTGTAATTTTGATATTATTGTAATCACCGTTTGTCACATGTACTTTATAACCTGCTCTTTCAACTAATGAAGCGTCATCAGTACCTAAAAACTGATCTTCTTCGGCTAATTGATAAGCATTTAAAATTACATCTCTTTTGAATGACTGTGGCGTTTGAACTTGCCACATTGTAGAACGATTATACGTTTCTTCCACAACGCCATCGACTACTCTCTTGATAGTATCCTTCACTTGAACAGCTAAAATAACAGCCTCATGGACTAATGTATCTTTATAAACTTGTTCAATACTTTCACTTGAAACTAGTGGTCTCGCACCATCGTGAACCATCACTACATCTGTATTACCTATCACTTTTAGCACTTCGTAAATACTATGTTGTCTTTCTTTACCACCAGATATAACAGCAGCTACTTTATCAAAGTCCTTTAAATGCGCTGCCATCATATTCACTTCATCTGGATGTGCTGCTATAAATATTTGTTCACATGATTTAATATTTTGAAAGATGCTTACAGTGTGACGAATAATAGTTTCATCGTTTATTTCAAGAAATAATTTATTGATTTTTTTGCCCATTCTTTTTCCTTGTCCAGCTGCTGGAATAATCACTGTAAAACCCAATGTTATGACACCTTCTTCGCAAAAATAATTCTACCCGATGATGTTTGTAATAAACTCATCACTTCAACCGTAATTGTTTGACTAATATATTCTCTACCTTTTTCAATAACGACCATCGTGCCATCATCTAAATAACCCACACCTTGGCCATCTTCTTTTCCAATTTTAGAGATTAGCAATTTAAAAGTGTCACCTTGATGAACAACTGGTTTAATGGCTTCTGATAAATCATTCACATTTAATACTTTAATATCTTGAACTGCACAAACTTTATTTAAATTATAATCAGTCGTAATAATACTTGCGTTATATTTTTTAGCTAATTTAATGAGTAATGCATCAACGTCTTTATGAGTTGAATTAGGTTCAACTATCGAAATCGGAAAATCGGTATCCCTTAATTCACTTAATATATCAAGACCTCTTTGACCTTTATCTCTCTTAATACTATCTTTAGCATCTGCAATAACTTGTAATTCTTCAATTACACCTTGTGGGACTAATATCTCGCCATCTAAGAAATGACATTTTACAACATCTAAAATTCTGCCATCTATAATAGCACTCGTATCTAGTAACTTTGAATTTCTTGCGGATGTTTGTCTCGTTAAAGAATTAGAAATATTTTCTGGAAACAATCTTAATATTTCCTCACGCTTTTGCAAACCAATTTGAAACCCTAAATAACATAGAAAAGCAGCAATAATAATGGGTAGGATATGTTTCAAAACTGGTGCGCCTATCATCTCTAATATAAATGAAACCATAACTGCAATCATCAAACCTATCATGACACCAATGGTAGCAAAGAATATTTCAAGAATACTTCGTTTTAATAAGTATTTCTCACCTTGATCCGCAATATCTACAATTTTGTCTATTAAAAATCCAAATAATAAAAACATGATAACAGCGCCTATCAAACTATCTATATAAGGGTTTGAAAGTACGTGTTCTGGTTGAATGCTAAATGTATTGATAAGTTCAGGAATCACCAAAATACCTAGCGAGGATCCTATGACTAAATAACATAAGATGATTAGCCCTTTTAAAATTTTCATTCGTTAACCTCCTAATGGTTAATCAGACACTAAAAGCTATCTTTAATGCTTCTCTCGTAGTTGATACACCTATTACTTCTGTCCCTTCTGGGAATTCTAGTCCTTTAATATTATTCTTAGGAATGATGATACGTTTAAATCCTAATTTAGCCGCTTCTTGAACACGTTGGTCAATTCTTGCAACTCTTCTAACTTCACCTGTTAATCCAACTTCACCAACAAAGCAATCGTCTCCTTTTGTTGGCTTATCTTGGAAACTTGAAGCAATTGCGATAATAATACTTAAGTCTACTGCAGGTTCGCTTAGTTTAACACCACCAGCAATTTTGATATAAGCATCTTGTTGTTGTAGCAAGAAATTTTCTTTCTTCTCTAAGACTGCCATGAGTAAGCTCAAACGATTGTGATCTATACCTGTTGCCATTCTTCTTGGATTATGAAATGTCGTTGGTGTAACTAACGCTTGTACCTCTACCAATATAGGACGAGTACCTTCCATTGTAGCAACTATCGTTGAACCTGCAACATGTTTTGAACGTTCTTCCAAAAACATTTCTGAAGGGTTTTTAACTTCATTCAATCCAGTTTGCTTCATTTCAAAAATACCCATTTCGTTTGTTGATCCAAAACGGTTTTTCACTGCTCTTAATATACGGTATGCATGATGTGTATCTCCTTCGAAATACAATACTGTATCCACCATATGTTCTAACAATCTTGGTCCAGCTATTTGACCATCTTTAGTAACATGACCAACTATAAACGTAGCGATGTTCATTTGTTTAGCGATATGCATTAAATTTTGAGTACACTCTCTTACTTGTGAAACAGAACCAGGAGCCGATGTCACTTCCGGGTGATACACCGTTTGAATAGAGTCGATAATTAACAAATCTGGTTTAATTTTTTGAACCATACTATGTATAATTTCTAAATTTGTTTCAGCATATACATTTAGTTCTCCTGAATCTTCAACTAATCTTTCTGCTCTTAGTTTTGTTTGTCTTACTGATTCTTCTCCTGAAACATATAACACGTTTTTGTTTTGAGATAGCGCTGCAGATATTTGTAATAATAAAGTTGATTTACCTATACCTGGATCCCCTCCAATTAAGACAAGTGAACCTTCTACGATTCCGCCACCTAACACTCTATTAAATTCATTGATTTTCGTTTTAATTCTAGGTGTATCTTCCTCTTTAATATCTTTAAGTTTTTCGACTTTTTGAGCTGGCGCATCTGATTTAAAGGTATTTTTGGGACCTTTCGTTTCTTTATGTTCTATCGATTCTTCCATTTGGTTCCAAGCACCACAATTAGGACATTTCCCCATCCATTTTGGTGACTGATGACCACAGGCTAAACATTCAAATATTACTTTCTTCTTTGCCATTCATGTTACCTCCGAGTTAATTGACTATTTATATTTTAAACTTCACCGACTGTAAAAACAAATTAATATACTTCATCCCAATAATAAAAGCCCACAAAACCATATTCATATATGGTTGCGGACTTTTGTGTTCAATTAAATATTTACCTTTAGACTTTACTGACTATGACTGAGTAGTCGCTTCTTTTGCTTTGTCATCTTTATGATCAGATAAATCAAATTTAAATTCATCGTCTCTATAATCAACGATAACATCTTTACCTACTAATTCTTGACCAGATAAAATCAATTCACTTAAGTTATCTTCTACATTTTTTTGAATTGATCTAGTTAACGGTCTAGCACCGTATTCAGGATCATAACCTTCATCTGCAATTTTATCTTGAGCTGCATCTGATAACGTAATATGAATTCCTTGTTCTGATAAACGTTTAGTTAAGTTGTTAGCCATTTTAGCTACAATTTCTTTTAAGTGTGTTTTTTCCAACTTATGGAAGACGATAATGTCATCCACACGGTTTAAGAATTCAGGTCTAAATTGTTGTTTTAGTTCGTCCATCATTGTTTTTCTAATTGTTTCATAGTCAGGACCACTTTCTTTCGCACCAAATCCAACAAATTTAGAATTTTGTAACTCTTGTGCACCAACATTTGAAGTCATAATAATAACTGTGTTTCTAAAGTCTACTTTACGACCTTTAGAATCTGTTAAGTGACCGTCATCTAATACTTGTAATAAGATATTGAATACATCTGGGTGTGCTTTTTCTATTTCATCAAATAGAATAACTGAATATGGTTTACGTCTTACATTCTCAGTTAATTGACCACCATCATCATGACCTACATATCCTGGAGGTGAACCAACTAATCGACTGACAGAATGTTTTTCCATAAACTCACTCATGTCAACTCTAATCATTGCATCTTCTTCACCAAACATTGCTTCTGCTAATGTTCTTGCAAGTTCTGTTTTACCTACACCTGTTGGTCCTAAGAAGATAAAGCTACCAATTGGTCTCTTAGGATCTTTCAATCCTGCTCTTGCACGTCTTACTGCTTTTGAAATTGATTGAACAGCGTTATTTTGGCCGATTACGCGATCGTGTAAGATTGTTTCTAAATTTAACAGTCTTTCTGATTCTGTTTCATTCAATTTAGTAATCGGTATGCCTGTCCAGTTTGCTACTACTACTGCAATGTCTTCAGCAGTAACACATGTGTTTTTCTCACCTTGTGCTTTTTTCCATTCGTTTTTTGTATCTTCTAATTGTTTTTCAAGTTTAGTTTGTTTATCTCTCAAGTTTGCTGCATTTTCAAATTCTTGTGAATGTACAGCAGAATCCTTTTCTTTTTTAACTGTTTCTAATTCCGCTTCTAGTTCTTTAAGACTTGGCGGCGTTGTGTAATTTCTTAGTCTAACTTTTGAACTTGCTTCATCTATTAAATCAATCGCTTTATCTGGTAAGAATCTATCAGATATATAGCGATCACTCATATTCACTGCCGCTTCAATTGCATCGTCAGAAATATTGATTCTATGATGTGCTTCATAGCGATCACGTAAGCCTTTTAAGATTGAAATAGAATCCTCAGTATTAGGTTCTTCTACTTTAACTGGTTGGAACCTTCTTTCTAACGCAGCGTCTTTTTCAATGTATTTACGGTATTCATCTAATGTAGTAGCACCTATACATTGTAGTTCGCCTCGTGCTAATGCTGGTTTTAAGATATTAGATGCATCAATTGCACCTTCAGCGCCACCAGCACCAATTAATGTGTGAAGCTCATCAATAAATAGAACAATATTACCTGCTTGATGAATTTCTTCCATTACTTTTTTCAATCTTTCTTCAAATTCGCCTCGATATTTCGTACCTGCAACAACTGTACCCATATCTAATGACATAACACGTTTACCTTTTAACGTTTCAGGCACTTCATTTTGAATGATAGCTTGTGCTAAACCTTCTACTATTGCAGTTTTACCTACACCTGGCTCACCAATTAATACAGGGTTGTTTTTAGTTCTTCTACTTAACACTTCAATTACACGTGTAATTTCATCAGAACGTCCAACAACTGGATCTAAAGTACCATCTTGAGCAATAACTGTTAAATCTCTCGCTAATCCATCTAGAGTAGGTGTCGCTTGGTTTTTTGTTGTTTGGGCATTTTTAGAACCTTGTTCTGGACTGCCTAGTGATTTCACAACTTGTGCTCTAGCTTTCGTAATATTTAAATCTAAATTAGCAAAAACTCTAGCCGCAACGCCTTCATTTTCACGAATTAATCCGAGAAGTAGATGTTCTGTTCCAACGAAAGTGTGATTTAACTTTCTTGCCTCATCCATTGATAGTTCAATGACTTTTTTAGCTCGTGGTGTATAGTGAATAGCACCAACTTGTTCTTGGCCTTGGCCGATTAAGTTTTCAACTTCTTTTGTGACTTTTTCTTCTGTTATACCAAAAGCATCTAGTACTTTCGCCGCAATGCCTTCTGGTTCTTTCATTAAGCCTAATAATAAATGCTCTGTACCTATATTTGAATGATTTAATCTCATTGCTTCTTCTTGTGCGTGCGCCAATACACGTTGGGCACGTTCTGTTAATCTACCGAATAGCATAAACTAACCTCCTATTTATTTATATATGTTCTCTTAAAAATGTAGCTCGTTTTTCATCCACTGATTGTTTAGATTCTTCATCTTCAAAGAACGGTGTCTGTATTGTAACCATTAAATGATCAAAATTAAAATCATCATGCTCAATGTATCCTAAATCTATACCCAGTTTCATTTCACTTAACCTTAATGAAGCTTCTTCGACAGATATTAATTGTGCCGATTTAAGTATACCTGCTGCACGATGCACTCTATCTTTAGTTTCCATATGATTGAATCTATTTAACCTGCTTCTAATTTGCTCTTCTTCACTTATAATTTGCTCTACTATTTGCGTTAAATCTTCAATAATTTCTTGTTCAGTTTTACCTAATGTTAATTGATTAGATATTTGATAAACATGACCTAATGCACCTGTTCCTTCACCATATATGCCTCTAATAGTGTAACCAAACCTATTTATCGCTTGTCCAATTCGTTTCATTCGTTTCATAATGCTTAAGCCTGGTAAATGCAACATCACACTTGCACGTAATCCAGTTCCTATATTAGTAGGACAAGTTGTTAGAAAGCCATGCTTCTCGTCATAAGATATCGTTAAATGTTTATCTAATTCATCATCTACTTTGGAAGCTACATCATAAAGTTCCTTCAATACAAGGTTATTCCCCATGACTTGAATTCTTACGTGATCTTCCTCATTTATCATTACACTCGTCGACTCTTCTTCATTTAATAATACCGCTCCCGTATCTTGTTTAGTCAGTGCTGGACTTATTAAATGTTTGAATACGAGTTGGTTTTTTTCAAGATCTGATAAATCTGATAATCGAACTAGCTTTAAATCAGATAATGCATTTGTCACTTTTTCTATAACTCTGTTTCCTATTTGATCATCATCATATTTGAGCGGATGAACTTCATCTTGAAGGTTACGTGCAAGTCTTATTCTTGAACTCATTATAATTGGGGTATCTGTTTTTTCTTTCATCCAATCACTAATATGTTCATTAATATGTTCTTCCATTTACTTGACCTCACCTTCTGCTTTCAAAGCTTTAATTTCGTCTCTTACAACTGCGGCATCTTCAAATGCTTGTTCCTCTATTAATTCTTGAAGCATTTTTTCTTTTTCAGCAATTTGCTGTTTAAGCTGGATTTTACTTCTTGAAGAAACCGGAATTTTACCGGTATGTTCTCCACTACCTGCTTGAACGCGTCTAATAATTTGAGGTACATCATCTTTGAATGTTTCGTAACAATCATGACATCCAAATTTACCAACTTTAGCTATATCAGGTAACGTCATACCACATGTTGGACAGTGCTTCTCTTCTTGTGGCTGAACTTGTTTAAAATTAATGCCATGTTTTCCTACAAGATATTGTAAAAATTGATTCACTACAAATTCTTGGTCTAAATTTTGATCATTCATTTGATCATCTTGAAAATAAAAATGTTCAGAAGCACAACTTTTACAAATCCATTGTTCTGTATTATGTTTTTTTCCAGTAGATGTTAATTGAATCGTCGCTTCTTCTTTACCACAGATTTCACAAAGCATACTGTCACTCCTTTTTAACTATAATGTATAACGGCTAGTATTCTTTTCAATATATTTGCTCGTATTATATCTCGATATGGTATTTCTATTTGTAATGTATCTCTATGAATCGTTTGAACGATCATTTTTTTCTCTCTATCTGTTATTAAATTATTCTCATATAAACCATCTAGAATTCTAAATGCATTTGCCTGAGAAATTTGATCACCGATTAACTCTAACAAATGTTGTATAAATGCTGATTGGCTATTCGTCTCTACCTTAGATATGCGAATGTATCCTCCGCCACCTCTTTTACTTTCAATAGAATAACCATGTTCATTTGTAAATCTAGTTTTAATAACGTAATTTAATTGGGAAGGAACACAGTCAAACTTTTCAGCAATATGTGCTCTCTTTATTTCAACAGCATTATCTTGAGCTTCTTCCAATAGTTGCTTTAAGTATCTTTCAATAATATCAGACATGTTGTGCATAAACATCACCTCTTTTGACCTTCTTTGACTATATTATATGTTGTGAAGTTTATTATTTCAATTAATTTGTTTCTTAAAGTTTTTTTAAATTATTGTACCGCTTTCATTAAAAATAAGTTATGATATATGATAGGTTATTCAAGAGAGAATTACATTGGGAAAGGTGTGTGTATTATGCATATTATTATCGGGATTATCGGAATCTTACTATTCTTAGCCTTAGCATGGCTCGTAAGTTCAGATAAAAAAAGCGTAAAATGGAAATACATAGGTATCATGATTGTTATACAATTTATATTTGCATTTTTACTCTTAAAAACAACTGGGGGTATCTACTTCGTAGGTAAGTTGTCTGAGGGATTTAACTATATTATTATGAAAGCAATGGAAGGTGTTAACTTCGTATTTGGTGGAATGGCCAACTTAGATCCTAAATCTAAGCAACCAACAAACGTTTTCTTCCTAAACGTTCTTCTACCAATCGTGTTAGTTTCAGCTTTAATTGGTATACTTCAATATACAAAAATATTGCCGTTTATCATAAAATATTTAGGCTTTATCATTTCAAAAGTAAATGGTATGGGGAAATTAGAATCATATAATGCTGTTGCATCTGCAATTTTAGGACAATCTGAAGTTTTTATTTCAATCAAGAAACAACTTCCTTTTATTCCTAAAAATCGTATGTACACATTGACTGCTTCTGCTATGTCAACAGTCTCAGCTTCTATTATCGGTGCTTACTTCACTATGGTAGAACCGAGATACGTTGTTACAGCTGTCGTGTTAAACTTATTTGGCGGTTTTATTATTGCATCTATTATTAACCCTTATACGGTTGATCCTGACAAAGATGACATCATTATTGAAGAGGGTGAACATAAACAATCATTCTTCGAAATGTTAGGTGAATATATTCTAGACGGCTTTAAAGTTGCTGTAATTGTTGCAGCTATGTTGATTGGTTATGTTGCATTAATCGGATTATTAAATGGCTTAACAGGAAATATCCTTCATACAGTTTCAGGTGGCTCAATTGATTGGGACTTCCAAACATTAATCGGATTTGTATTTGCACCGCTTGCATTCATTGCAGGGATTCCTTGGAGTGATGCTGTAGAGGCAGGAAGTATTATGGCTACTAAGCTATTATCTAACGAATTTGTTGCTATGGGATTACTTCCAGATGCAGAACTTTCTAAACGTGCTACAGGTATTATTTCAGTATTCTTAGTTTCATTTGCAAACTTTGGATCCATCGGTATAATTGCTGGTGCCGTTAAATCATTAAATGATGAACAAGGAAATACAGTTGCTCGCTTCGGTATTAAATTATTATTCGGTGCAACGCTTGTATCATTTATCTCAGCTACAATTGCAGGATTCTTCTTGTAAGATATAAAAAACACGAGACGCGTAAAGTCTCGTGTTTTTTTATTTAATATATTCTGTTTGATATTGCGCTACAATTTCTTCAATAAAATATTTCATAATTTTATAATCATCTGTTAACTCTGGATGAAATGAAATACCTAAATATTGATTTTGTCGAACGGCAACTATTCTATCTTCTACTTTAGATAAGATTTCCACACCGTCATTCACATATTCAATATGAGGTGCTCTAATAAATACTGCATTAACCTTCTCTTCTATACCTTTTACTTCTAAAAATTGCTCGAAACTATCCACTTGTCTTCCAAATGAATTTCTTTCAACACATACATCTAATTTATTTAAGTGGCTTTCTTGAGAGACAACTTCTGTTGCAAGTAATATAAGACCTGCACATGTGCCATACATAGGTATCTCACTCTCTCTAAGTGCCTCTGTAAAACCATATAAATCCATTAACCTTCTCATAGTAGTAGATTCACCACCAGGTAACACTAGTCCATCTATACCTTCTAGTTGTTCAACCTTCTTTATTACGATACCTTCATGACCAGCATGATTAATATGATTCAGATGCTCTCTAATAGCACCTTGTAAGCCTAGAACGCCTATTCTCATATTACCATCCTCGCTCTTGCATACGCTCTTCTAAAGATAATTGATTAATATCTAAGCCTTTCATTGCTGGACCTAATTCTTTAGATAGTTCTGCAATTAATTTATAATCTTGGAAATGTGTTGTTGCTTGTACAATTGCTTTAGCAAACTTTTCTGGTGCTTCTGATTTAAAGATTCCAGATCCTACAAACACACCATCTGCACCTAATTCCATCATTAAAGCTGCATCTGCTGGTGTTGCTACTCCACCTGCTGCAAAGTTAACAACAGGTAAACGACCTAATGTTTTAATTTCTTTCAAAATTTCATAAGGTGCACCAATATTTTTAGCTTCAGTCATGATTTCATCATCACTCATAACCACTAATTTACGCACTTCACTATTAACTTGTCTCATATGTCTAACTGCTTCTACGATATTACCTGTACCTGGCTCACCTTTTGTACGTAACATTGCAGCACCTTCACCAATTCTTCTTGCTGCTTCTCCTAAATTACGACATCCACAAACAAAAGGTACTGTAAAATCATCTTTCTTTAAATGATATTCTTCGTCTGCTGGCGTAAGTACTTCTGATTCATCTATATAGTCTACACCCATTGACTCTAATATACGTGCTTCAGTTATATGACCAATTCTCCCCTTAGCCATAACTGGTATAGAAACAGCATTCATAACTTCTTCTACAATGCGTGGGTCTGCCATTCTAGCTACGCCACCTGCCGCTCTTATATCAGATGGTACTCTTTCTAATGCCATAACTGCTACAGCACCTGCTTCTTCTGCTAACTTCGCTTGTTCTGCATTGACAACGTCCATAATGACGCCACCTTTTTGCATTTCTGCCATACCTCTTTTTACTTTATCTGAACCTGTTATTTTAGACATTAATATTCCTCCTTTTAAAACGCTTACTAGTAGGTTATACTAAATTCTGAACTGGTAAAAGTGCCACATTTAATAAATATTTAGTGGTCAGTTAATGGAGGAACTTATGGAAATGCTTATGTTTAACATTAATAGAAATATTAATGTACCAATATATAAACAACTTTATGAAAATATTAAGAAAAACATTATAAACAACGTGTTACAACATGACGAGAAGCTACCCTCAAAGAGGCAACTTAGCCATTATTTATCAGTTAGTCAAACAACAATTGAACATGCATATCAATTACTAGCAGATGAAGGCTATATATACAGCAAAAATAGATCAGGTTTCTATATAAATGATATAGTAAATCTACCTGTAACGTATAAAACAAAATTAACCAATGATACTCAACACCAACCACGACATTTTAAATATTCTTTTAAACTTGGTGCGGTTGATCAATCACATTTTCCGAACGGCCTTTTTAGAAAATACGCTAAAGAGGCTTTCGATGAAGCACAACTTTACATGTTAGATAGTGGACATAAACAAGGTGATTATCGTTTAAGAAAAGAAATTAGAAACTATATTTTTCATAGTAGAGGCGTAAATGCTTCTCCAGATCAGATTATCGTAGGGTCCTCAACTGAACAATTACTTTCAATAATAACGGATACGATTGCTTCAGCTACATACATGATTGAAGATCCATTATATAAACAAGTTCGTGATTTACTGAAAAGAAAGCACATCCCTTTTGAATTTATTTCTGTAAGAAAAAACGGTATTGATATAGAAGAAATTAATAAAGCAAACAAAGATATTGTATATATTACACCTAGTCATCAATTTCCAACAGGCGTGATTATGGATTTAAAGAGGAGAACGCAGCTTATTAAATGGGCCTCTGAAAAGCCATCTCGTTATATTATAGAAGACGACTACGATTCAGAATTCAGATATAGTGGAAAGCCTATTCCTGCGCTTCAAAGCATTGATAATACGGACAGTGTTATTTATGTCAGTACATTTTCTAAGTCAATATCTCCATCTATTCGAGTTGCTTATGCAGTATTACCTAAAAAGTTACTTAAACAATATCAAGAAAAATCAAACATAGAAGGTGGTACAGTACCTAGACACACACAATTTATTCTGAGTAGATTTATGGAGGAAGGACATTTTGAAAGACATTTAAATCGTATGAGGAAAATATATAGACACAAGAAAAATACAATTATAAATGAGCTTCATAAATATCCTAATCATTTTACTGTATCAGGAGAACTAACAGGTATGCACTTTATTCTTACGGTTAGAAATGGATTAACTTTAGATGAATGCATTAAACGTGCAGAAGAATGCAGTATTGACATTAAACCACTCTCTCATTATCGGTTTAAAAAAGGAGATGATACCCCCCATTTCGTATTAGGCTTCGGTGGTATAGAGAATAAAGATCTTCAAAGCCATATTGAAGCACTTATTACATGCTGGAGAACTGATAAATAACATAAAAGCTATCCTTACATTAAATATATAATGTAAGGATAGCTTAATTTATATAAAAAAAGAGACCTAACAGGTCTCGAGTGCGGCTCATCGCATCCATTTTTATTACTTGCCCGGCAACGTCCTACTCTCGCGGAACGTAAGCCCAAC
>NZ_PPQZ01000023.1 GCF_002902525.1 Mammaliicoccus stepanovicii | reverse complement strand
ATAGATATCCCAGGAAATGTACATTTAAATGAAGGTGAAGTCGTAAATGTAAAAGCGACAGACAAAGATGGAAATACTTCACCTGATGTACAAACAGTGGTTAAAGATACAACGGCACCAACAGCACCAACCGTAAATCCTGTGACAAGCGAAGATAAAGTGATTACAGGAACGGCAGAACCAGGCTCAACCGTAACTGTGACGTTCCCAGATGGCACAACAGCGACTGGTACAACGGATAAAGATGGAAATTACACAATAGATATTCCAGGAAATGTAGGTTTAGTCGGAGGCGAAGTATTGCCAGTTACTGCAACAGATGCTGAAGGTAACAAATCGGAAGAAACGACAACAACAGTTAAAGATACAACGGCACCAACAGCACCAACTGTTAAACCGGTAGCGCCAGGTGATAAAGTTGTAACAGGAACAGCAGAGCCAGGATCAACGGTAACTGTGACGTTCCCAGATGGTACAACAGCAACTGGTACAACGGATAAAGATGGTCATTATACAATAGAAATCCCAGGAAATGTAGTATTAGATAAAGGTGATACGGTAGTTGTGACTTCTACGGATAAAGATGGCAACGTATCAACACCGACAACAACGGTTGTTATAGCTAAATCAGAAACTCCAGATACAGGAGGCAATCCAGATACAGGAGGCAATCCAGGTACAGGAGGCAATCCAGGTACAGGAGGCAATCCAGGTACAGGAGACAATCCAGATACAGGAGACAATCCAGATACAGGAGGCAATCCAGATACAGGAGGCAATCCAGGTACAGGAAGCAATCAAAGTACAGGAAGCAATCCAGGTACAGGAAGCAATCAAAGTATGAACCTTAATGGTGAAGAACAAATTTCTCATATGGATGATAATAGTCAAATGAATAAAGAGAAAAATAACAAACATGTTTCTGAATTACCAGATACAGGTGAAAGTGAAACTAGAAATGCAACGTTATTTGGAACATTATTTGCTGGACTTGGGGCACTATTCTTATTCTTCGCAAAACGTCGTAGAGAAGATGATGAAGAAGATGAAGTGAAATAATAATTGAAAAGAGAGAAAGGGGATGTTTCCCTTCTCTCTTTTTTTATTAGCAATACAATCATTAAATAAGAATACAAAGTAATAAGAATGTAAAAATATGGTACAATACACTCGCATGTATATAGAATGTAGATACTTGTACAAATATTAGATAACGAACTAACATCTTTCATAAAGAAAATAACAATCTAACATTACTATCAAGAATATAAGAAGAATAAAAGCGGGGGATATGAATGAGGTTTTTAATCATATTAGGATTAATTATTTTGCTATGTATATATGGTTATATAAACTATTATCATTATAATATCGTGGTCAAATCGTATCAAAATAAAATAAAAAAACTAATCCAAATGAGAAAAATAGGTAAAGTAAACATTAAATTGATGATAAAAGGGATACCAATTCATTTGAGAAAATCATTACTTTTAAACAATATTAATAATATATATTTATTTTTATCTTTTGTATTACTATTCACACTAAGTGTATTTCCATTAAACAAAAATTATAATTTAATTATACTAATTTTGATAACTTTAATATGGGTTAAAGTTATGCAAGAAAAAATGAATTCACTAGATAAAATCCCATTATTTTACATAGGTTTGTTAATTATCCCTTTATCCTCAGTATATGTTTTGTTGAGTATGTTTCAGTTGTTATTAGAAAGTAATTCGATAAATATATATGTATATTCATATGTTTTGCTATGCATAATAGCGATAATATCATCACTTATGAAAGTGAGTCTGAATTATCAATCTCATACATTTTTGAATGATTGTGTAATGTTAATAACCTTTATATATATTATGTTAATAACCTATATAAGCTATGGAATTGTTGGTTATGGCTTTTTGGTTACAAACCCTAATATAGAAGTAGATAAATTTATTGAGATGAATTTAATAGATAAAAATCCACGGAACTTGGATATCTTAAATTTTATGGTTTATTATGGTATTACATCAATTGAATCCTTGGATAAATTTACTGAAATAGCTGAAAATGGTAATGATGTTTTTCATCAGTTTACAACTAAAGAGTTAACATTGAGAGTTATATCTATTGGTTATACAGTAACTTATATTTCGATTATATTAAATTTTGTTTCTAGTTTATTTTTCAAAGGACAGAAAAATACTTTATTTAAAACATAAATATATACTATTATAAAATGTATGAGAAAGCTTGATATAATAATTCGACTTCATTTAAGTTTGATTTTATATAACCAATTTAGAAAACATTACAAGGAGATTATTGATAGAGGTACGAGTAATAATATATACGAAAAAAGTAGGAGACGAAAATTTAATTTTATCAAATAGATTTTATCGCCCCACCTTGAAGAGAATGAATAAAATTGAAAAAATATTGATTTGAAGTGTATCTTTAGTCATAAACTGCCAATATGAAGGGAGGATGGGACATTAAATTGTTCCATCTTCTTTTTATGTCTTTAGACGGTAAGGATAGAGCGGTTAGTCTAGCTTTGCATTAAATTGGTTGAGGTGTAGTTATTTCTTTCCATGTTTCATATAGTATGTTTCATTTATAATGTGTGTTTGTAGGTGCTACTTCTACCTTATATACTGGTCACATTTCTCATTAAACAAGCGTATTTCTCAGAATGTCCCAAAAGGCAATATTAAGTATGTAAGCGATTTATATTAACCTTAAATTAATCAAATGAGCGGAGGTAATATAAATGAGCGAATGGTTAGAAATTCAAGGTAATGTAGTCATTATTACGGGCGGGAGTTCTGGTATTGGTGCGGCTATTGTAAAGGCACAATTGGAGAATGGTGCAATCGTTTATAATGCAGATTTGAAAAATGGTTCTGAAATTCATGAAAATTATCATTTTATTGAAACAGATGTGACTGATCAGGAAAAAGTGAAAAATGTTGTTGATAAAGTGATTCAAGATCAAGGTAAGATAGATGTTCTAATAAATAATGCGGGTATTAATTTACCACGTATGTTAGTTGATTTCAGAGGAGAAGGACCACAATACCAAATGAATGAAACAGACCTTAATAAGATGTTTGATATAAACCTTAAAGGTCCTGTTTGGTTTAGCCAAGAAGTTGCGAAACATCAAATTAAAAATAGTAAAGGTATTATTATTAATATTTCAAGTGAGGCAGGTCAGGAAGGTTCTGAAGGGCAAAGTATTTATGCAGCAACTAAAGCAGCGTTAATTGGTTTTACACGTAGTTGGGCTAAAGAGCTCGGGAAACATAATATACGTGTTGTAGCTATTGCACCAGGTATTTTAGAAGAAACTGGGTTAAGAACGCCTGCGTATGAAGAAGCATTAGCTTATACAAGAAATACTACAGTTGATGGTTTAAATGGTGATTATTCTAAATCGATACCAATTGGGAGAGTTGGACAATTGAAAGAAGTTGCAGATTTAGTTGCTTACTTAAGTTCTGATCGCTCAAGTTACGTAACAGGAACAACTATCAATATATCAGGTGGTAAATCAAGAGGCTAATCCCAGCTAATGAAGTTAGGGGAGAAGTTATGAATACAAATGAAAAGCAATTATGGATTGTTGAAAAGCTCAAGACTAAAGATATTTCAAGTGAGAAATTGGCATTTGAGCTCAATATTTCAGAGAAGACTTTATCGAATTATGTTTCGGTGATTAATCATTATTTTCAGAACACATCTAAGATAGTTAAGAACAATAATAAGTACTCACTTCTCATAAAAGATGAACGGTATTTTGATTTGTTGAATCAATTTATAGAAGATAATAAATATGATGAGAAAGAACAATATGAAAGAAAAAAACAGTTGCTATATTATTTGTTAATTAAAGATCGGACAATTGATGAGTTATCGGAATTAATGTATTTAAGTACAACATCATTGAATCAAGTGCTAAAAGAATTGAGGTTGGAGACGGGCTCTTTTCATATAGATATTATTGGTAAAACAAGTGTTGGTATTAGATTAGAAGGAACTGAATTTAATATAAGAAGGTTACTTATTGAAAAGTATACGGATATATATGATTCTAATCAGTTAACAACAGAAACTTGTGAAGAGTTAAAGAAAATTAAGCAACACTTAAATTTAGATAATACAAGTTATAACAAAGTTGTCACAGCAACAAAAATTGTATTTGCAAGATTAAAGTTAGGAAAATATAATAGTAAGTTTGTTGAATTTGAATCTTTGATAGCAAAGTCAACGGACTTTAAAGAAATTGATGGTATTGTCGCGATAATGAATAAACTTTATCCGAATGTTAATACGGATAAAGAAGTGTTATCTATAGTGATGCAGCTAATGGGAAGACGTGCTTCATTAGTTGATGAGTTGATTAATGATACTGATGAAAATTTAATCCAACAGATTATAGAACATACAATTCAAGATGTAGATGAGTTATATCAAATTAAATTAGATGAATCACTGTTTACTAAAGATATCATGCTTCATATTAAGCATCTTATGAATAGACTATTATTTAACGTTAACATTGATAATGTTGAGTCGTTTGATATTGTAAAACAATTTCCTTTTGCTTATGAACTTTCAAAGATATTAGGTGAGAATGTATACAAGGCAATCGGCGTGAGACCATCTATTGATGAACTAGGATATATCGCAATTTATTTCAGTGTTTATTTAGAAAACCTCGAAAAATCATTAGTAAATTATAAATTAATCGCAATTGCTACAGACATGGGGTTAAGTATTCATAAGTTTTTATCCACAAATTTAAAGACGTTGTTAGGTGAAGAAATTCAAATTGATATTTTGAAACTTCAAGATGTAGATGAGAAAAGACATGACTATGATTTAATTATTTCTACAACTCATCATGACAAGCAATATGACAATGTGATTCATTTAGATAATGTATTTAATTTACAATTATTGAAATTTAAAATCGAGCAATATTTAATTTTTAAAGATAATAGAGGGATGGATGTATTACAACAAAATGTGTTGCTTGGAAGTATGTTAGAAAACAACTTTGTTTACTTAACAAGCAATGCTTCATATCAAGATGTGATTCAGGAAATGGTGACTGGATTGCCAGTTTCATTAGACGAACAATTAATTATCCAAGAGAATTTATTAATAAGAGAAGACAAAAAATCAACAGTCTATGGTGAAATGGCGTTTCCACATACAAGTTATTCGGGCAATAAGTTGATGGTAAAGGCAGGTATTATCACAAAACATATAGAAGAAGAACCTCATCTGAAATTAGTCATATTATTGATAACGCCTAATGAATCAGTAAATGATGCAATGCTTATCAAATTGTACGAAGAAATCTTATCGGTTGCTTCTAATAAATATTTATTAAGCAAATTAAATAGTGAAACAAGTTATGAAAGCTTTATAAATATATTAAAGCTAGAAATGGAGGGGTAGTATGTTCTTTATTGTGCTTATTATACTAGCAGCGATAGGGTTTGTAATTCAGTATCTTTTAGGAATTTTACAGATAAAGAATTTTTCAAAAAATTATACTGATTTAAGAAGAAATGGAAGAGTGACAATTGGAAGAAGACCTTCAATTTTTAAAGCTGGGACATTAGTTATGATTCAAATTAACCAGAAGAACATTATTGAAGAGGCTAGATATATGCAAGGTGTGACGGTATTTAATAAATTTAAACCATTAAAAGGTTTAGAAGGTATCAATATCAAAAAAATGACAGATAAAGATTTAAATCAAAAATACAATAAATTGTTAGTTAAAGCCATTTTAGATGCACAACATACTTTCAATGTTGTAAGTAATGGTGGCGAAATTGAAAAAATACCATCTCCACTTATGCAAGTTGTAAATAAAGTGAATAGAGCCTTTAAAAAGGAAAGGAGCGTTTAAATTATGGATTTTATAGTTAAGTTTGCAGAAGGATTTATTAAATTATTTCAAACAGGGGCAGACACGTTTATTGATTGGATGACGTCGATTGTACCATTAGTTTTAATGTTGTTAATTGCTATGAATACATTGATTCAACTTATCGGAGAAGAGCGTATTAACAAAATTGCAGCGAAATCTTCAGGGAACCCACTATTAAGATACTTAGTGTTACCATTTTTAGGATCATTTATGTTGGCTAACCCAATGGTGCATTCACTAGGTAGATTTATGCCTGAAAAATACAAACCAAGTTACTTTGCATCTGCGGCACAATTTGCGCATACAAGTAATGGGATATTCCCACATATTAACCCGGCAGAATTATTTATATTTTTAGGTATTGCCAATGGTATTACTAAACTTGGATTACCTACAACTGACTTAGCAGTGCGATACTTATTAGTTGGTTTATTAATGAATTTTATCGGTGGATGGGTTACTGACTTCACAACGAGCATGGTAGAAAAACAACAAAAAGTTAAATTAAGTAAAGAAGTACATTTAGAAAGTTGAGGTGTAGACAATGAGTAAACAAGTTAAAGTTGTTAAAGGATCTGGTGGATTTGGTGGACCATTAACGTTTGGTGTTAATGGGAAAAAAGATAAATTAGTATACATTACTGGTGGTCACAAACCAGAAATAGTTGATAAAATTGCTGAGATTACGGGTGCAGAACCTGTAAATGGATTTGAAACTTCAGTTCCAGAAGATGAAATAATGGCGGTTATTATTGATTGTGGTGGTACCTTGAGATGTGGAATTTATCCTAAGAAAGGAATTCCAACCATTAATATTATGGCAACTGGAAAAAGTGGACCACTTCGTCAATATATTACTGAATCCATTTATGTATCAAATGTTGGTGTTAAAGAAGTAAGCGAAGCGAACGGAGAAACTGTATCTACAGGTAATACAGAAGAAATTAAGAAAGAAAGCTCTAAATCTCAAACTTATTCTGGTGATAAGAAGATTATGGAGACGAGAGCAGCGCAAGAAAATAAAAGCATCTTAACTCGTATTGGTCTTGGAGCAGGAAAAGTAATAAATGCTTTCTATCAAGCTGCGAGAGATGCAGTAGAAACAATGCTACATACTGTCATACCGTTTATGGGATTTGTTGCCCTATTGATAGGAATCATACAAGGATCTGGTATTGGTAAAGTTTTTGCGAATGTGATGTCACCTATGGCTGGAAACATTTGGGGACTAATGGCAATTGGATTTATATGTTCACTACCATTTCTTAGTCCATTATTAGGTCCTGGTGGTGTTATTGGGCAAGTATTAGGTACATTAATTGGTGTGGAAATCGGTAAAGGAAACATACCACCTAATTTAGCCTTACCAGCATTATTTGCAATTAATACACAAAACGCAGCAGACTTTATACCAGTAGGACTTGGTTTAGCAGAAGCGGAAACTGAAACAATTGAAGTAGGTGTACCTTCTGTTCTATACTCTAGGTTTTTAAATGGTGTGCCAAGGGTGTTTGTAGCATGGTTAGCAAGCTTTGGATTATATAAATAACTGATAAATATAAATTAAAGGAGTTTTACAGATGTATTTAACGAATGTGAAATCAATTGGGAAAGATGCCCAAGCTTTTGCTGATGAAAAAATGGTTGTATTATTTGGTGAACAAGCACCAGAAGAACTAGTAGACTATTGCTATATTATAGAAGTAAACGCTGTAGAAGCGGAAATTACAGAAGAGAATAAACTATATGTAGATGGAAAAGCTTTTAATATTACAAAAGTCGGTGGAGCAGTTAGAAAGAATCTAAACGACTTAGGGCACATTACATTAAAGTTTGATGGAAGTATAGAAGCAGAACAATCAGGAACATTATATTTAGAAGATACAGAAGTACCAGAAATTAATATTGGAACAGAATTGAAAATAGGATAAATAGAATAATAATGTGTATAAAGCCCCTAATTGCTTAACTAATGCAGGGGGGCTTTTTGAGTTATACAATTATTAAATTAAGTATAATTTTTAAATTTATTTTGTGTAAAAATGGAAGGTATTTTCTTGTTTGGATTATTAATTTATTATTAAAATCATATAAATAGAATGCTAAAAACTACAATATATATCCATTAAAGTTAAAAATAAATAAAGATAGCTTTACAGAATATGACATTTGTATTACTCTTAGACCTTTAGGTATCCTTTTTGTAAAAAATCTAAACGGATTAATTGATAGCGCTTTCTTATATTTTGAATTAATGTTTACTAAAAATAATGCGCTATTAAATTGGGTGAAACAAAATAATCAAAGTATTTATTATACTAAAATATTAACAATTGTGTATTAATTTGGTTGCTATTAATTATATATTAAATTATAATGTTTATAATATTTAAAGAAAAACTTCATGTTAGGAGATAAATATGTCAAAAAAACAAAAAAAGTTTAATAAGGCTTTCGAACAAGAGAAAGCACGAGTGAAACTATATAAATCTGGTAAGAATTGGATTTCGGCAAGTATAAAAGAAATAGAGATATTAAAAATAATGGGTATACCATTTTTAACTAATAATATAAATAAAGATAAAAACGTATTAAATACTACAAATGATATAGTTAAAAAAAATGCATTGAAAACTTCTGCTATATTTGGCGGTGTCTTTACAGTTAACTTGTTGCATGATCATCATGCACTAGCTGCTTCAGAGACAGCTGTTACTTCAGAGATATCGAGTCAAAGTGAAACTGTTGGAAATCAAAATTCAACGACTATAACTACTTCTGAAAAGATAAGTTCAAAATCTATCGTTACAACAGAAACATCTGATATAAACCATAAAGAATCCGTACAATTTACTTCAGAATCACTAGAATCTACTGATAAAGATGAGACAATCGAAATCTCGGAAGAAAGTTCTGGGTCGAGTGAAACAAATACTATTAATAGCCAGGTCAGCACTTCAGAAATGACTAATTCTACGAATGAAAAAACTTCTACATCAAATGAACAAACGTCTACTAACAAGAATTTAACTTCAACAACCCCAAAGAATTTATCATCATCAGAAAATGTTGAAAAGCAAGAAACTGTAACTAACTCAGTTAATTCATCAGCATCATCTACAAGTACAACTAGTACTTCACTTGCACCAAAACTTAGAAATTTAACCAGAATGGCTACCGTCAATAGTTTAGCGACTCCAGTATCTGTAACAAACGTTTCAGCAAATACCGTTACAGTTACAAAAGATAATTTTAGTGAACATATGAATGTATCAGGGTCAGCGACGTATGATCCAAAGACTGGTATTGTAACATTAACTCCAGATGTTTCTAGCCAAAAAGGTGCTATCACATTGGGAACACGTATTGATTCTAATAAAAGCTTTCATTTTTCAGGAAAGGTTAATTTAGGTAATAAATATGAAGGATACAATGTAGGTGGAGTAGCTGGAGGAGATGGTATTGGTTTTGCATTTTCTCCAGGGGCATTAGGTCAAACTGGTTTACAAGGTGCTGCACTAGGTATTGGGGGATTAAATAATGCATTTGGTTTTAAACTAGACACATATCACAATACTTCTAAACCAGCAGCAGCAGCGAAAGCATTAGCAGATCCAAGTAATGTATCTGGAGGGGGCGCATTTGGTGCGTTCGTTACAACAGATTCAAACGGAGTGGCAACGACTTATACATCTTCTTCTACATTAGACAATGCTGCCAAATTAAATGTTCAACCTACAAATAATACATTTCAAGATTTTGATATTGATTATAATGGTGACACAAAAATTATGAGAGTGACATATGCAGGTCAATCGTGGTCAAGAAATATATCAGATTGGATACAAAAAAGTGGCAAAACTAACTTTTCTTTATCTATGACAGCATCAACTGGTGGAGCAAGGAATCTTCAACAAGTCCAATTTGGAACATTTGAGTATACAGAATCAGCAGCGGCTCAAGTTAGGTATGTTGATTCAGTGACGGGTAAAGAAATCATCCCATCAAAATCTTACTCGGGCGAAGTTGATCAAGTGATTGCAATTGATAAAATGACTAGTAAGTTAAATAGTATGGGGTATAATTATGTAACTTTCGATGGTAGTAATGCGCCAACTTATGATAATACAAGTTCATCTATAAAAATGACGAATGCTGGCCAAACTATTACCTATTTATTTACGGATGTTAAAGCACCAGTTTTATCTTTGGAGAATCAAACACAAGAAGTGGGTAAACAAATTACACCAATAACGGTAACGACTACAGAGAATAGTAATGATACAGTTACAAATACAGTTACTGGATTGCCACAAGGACTAACATATGACGCTTCAACAAATCAAATTAGTGGGACGCCTGCTAATACAGGTCAAACGACAGTAACAGTAACATCTACAGATAGAACAGGTAATAAATCAACGTCAACATTTAAGATAGATGTAATAGACACTACGGCGCCAACTGTATCACAAATAACAGATAAAACTTCAGAAGTATTTTCACCAATAACACCTATTACGATATCAACAACTGATAACAGTGGAGGTGAAGTTAAGAATACAGTTACTGGCTTACCACAAGGTCTAACATATAGTGCTTCAACAAATCAAATTAGTGGGACGCCGACAGTGATTGGTACAAATACGATTACGGTAGTTTCGGTTGATAGTAGTGGTAATAAAACAACGTCTACTTTTAAATATGAAGTGACTCGAAATATTTCAAGCGATTCAATATCTACATCGTCAAGTAACTCAATAGTCAATTCAACTAGTAAATCATTAGCAGAATCAACATCAGTAAGTACATTTAATTCAGCGAGCGAATCTACTTCATCAAGTGGTAGTACCTCAATATCGTTAAGTAGTTCAGAGTCAGGCAGTACATCAACGTCATTGAGTAGCTCAGAGAGTGGAAGCAAGTCATTATCAGCGAGCACATCAACATCATTAAGTGGTTCCGAGAGTGGAAGCATGTCATTATCAACGAGTACATCAGGGTCTGAAAGCACATCGTTATCATTATCGACAAGTACATCAGGATCTGAAAGCACATCAACATCACTAAGTGGTTCAGAGAGCGAAAGTACGTCGTTATCGACAAGTACAACAGGATCTGAAAGTACATCAACATCATTAAGTGGTTCAGAAAGCGAAAGTACATCGTTATCAACGAGTACATCAGAATCTACAAGTGAAAGCACATCAGAGTCATTAAGTGGTTCAGAGAGCGAAAGCACGTCGTTATCAACGAGTACATCAGGTTCTGAAAGTGAATCAACATCACTAAGTGGCTCAGAGAGTGAAAGCACGTCGTTATCGACGAGTACATCAGGTTCTGAAAGTGAATCAACATCATTGAGTAGCTCCGAGAGCGAAAGCACATCATTATCGGCGAGTACATCAGAATCCGAAAGCACATCGTTATCAACGAGCACATCAGGATCTGAAAGTGAATCAACATCATTAAGTGGTTCAGAGAGCGAAAGTACGTCGTTATCGACAAGTACATCAGGATCTGAAAGTACATCAACATCATTAAGTGGTTCAGAAAGCGAAAGTACATCGTTATCAACGAGTACATCAGAATCTGCAAGTGAAAGCACATCAGAGTCATTAAGTGGTTCAGAGAGCGAAAGCACGTCGTTATCAACGAGCACATCAGGATCTGAAAGTGAATCAACATCAT
>NZ_PPQZ01000022.1 GCF_002902525.1 Mammaliicoccus stepanovicii | reverse complement strand
CATTAGAATGGTTAGGATATATATTAGTAGTGTTATTCTTATTATCCTGGATACTATCATTTGTGGTTTGGAAAGTTTTTAACATAGAAGAAAGATATAATTAAAGAAAAAGCAGTAAAAATTCTTATTAAATAATAAGGATTTTTACTGCTTTTTTTAGTAGTTAGAAGGTGTTTATTCATCTTCACTAGCAAATAATTCATAAAAGAAAAAACATATAGAAAAGAAAATATATATAGAAATCCAACCGTTATAAACTATATTGTCATAAATATTGATGAAAGACCATTTACCAATTTTCTCTAGAAAATTAGTTCTGCCAGGCACATATCCAATGTAACTTAGTGAGGTTACAGATATAAAACCAATAACTAAAACAATAATCATACTCGAAAAAGCTTTTTTAATTTTCAAGATGTCACTTCCTTTGCTGAGATGGTATGTTAGTGCAATTTAAGTAAAATTTTAGCTTCTTTTTGTTCTTATGGCTTCATAGTTGATTCGAGTGCTTCAACTTTGTATTTTTGGTATAAAAAAGCTTCCTTTAAAGTTTTCATTATCGAAAATAAATATATCACAATTTCATAAATATACAAATTTTTACATTAAAGAAGTATTTGATAATAAAATGTTGCAGTTAATTTATCAATTGAAGGTATAGAAGTGGAATTTGGAACGAATTTATAAATAAAGAAAAGATAGCTAATCCATAATTTTCGGATTAGCTATCTTAATTAGAAAATGGGTAAATATGTCATTTGATTTTCAAAAAGAAGCTTAAAATACATATTTACTTCCTACTCTTAATCAATAAATACATAAAGAATGGTGAACCGATGAGTGCAGTGAATATACCTGCTGGAATTTCTTTTGGCAAGAAGATTGTTCTGCCTATTAAGTCACTCAAAAGTAATATCATGGCACCTATTAATGCACTATATAACATTCTGTTTCGAAATTGTTGTGCACCAATTTTCATAGCTATGTGTGGTGCGATGAGGCCAACGAATTGGATGCCTCCAACATAACTCATTGAAATACCAATCAGTATACTCATTGATAATAAAGCGATAATGGAAATATATTGATATTGATTACCTAGTGCATAGGATAAATTTCTGCCTAGGTAATGTATATCGAATGAACGTGCATAATATATGAGCATGAACATTACGACAATTAAGATAGCACCGATTATAAGAACTTGGTTATATTCTGCTTGATGTACAGAACCGGTAATCCAAATTTGTGCTTGAGCGCTTCTCTTATTGGAAGTCAAAATCAAGAACATAACTATTGCGTGGCATAGTATATTAAAGCTGATACCGATTAGGATTAGACGGTCTCGCTTATAGTTTTTTCTGAGTGCTAATACGTATAAAAGCAGTGTCACTACAAGTGCACCTATCATTGAGAAGATAGGTTGATATGTAATAGGTAATAATAGTGCTTCTGTACTTGTTGTTAATACGATTAAGAAGAATAATGAACCTACATTTGCACCTTGTGAAATACCTATAACATCAGGTGATGCTAGTGGGTTTTTCGTAATGAATTGTAATACACAACCTGCGATACCGAGTGCAGCACCAGCAACAATTGCAAGTAAGACTCTCGGTAGTCTTAAAGTATTAATGACAAGGTTTGTATATGGATCACCAATCTTAAAAAGCCCACTCAGTACATCTTGAGGCGGAATAATGCTATCCCCAAAAACGAGCGTTATTAAGGTGGTTAACATGAACAAGATGATAAGTATGATGAGTTTTTTCATTCTGTTAACTCCTTACGTTTAAGAATTAAATAGATGAATATTGGTGTTCCAATTAATGCTGTCGTAATGCCAACAGGTAATTCTCGTGGCATAAGTAAATAACGACTTAATATGTCACTTAACAACAATAAGCAGCCACCTAGAATACCTGACAATGGAATGATGACATAGTGGTTGTGTGACTTACATATTAGTTTTGCTACATGTGGTGTAATGAGACCAATAAATGCAATTGGACCTGCTAGTGCAACCGCAGAACCACTTAATAATACGACCGCTATCATTGTGAATACTTTGATTGAAAGTATTTTGGCACCAAGTCCTTTGAGAGCATCATCACTTAACATGTATAAATTTAAAGGTTTAGCCATGTATATAGCAAGAATGAGACCACCTAAGATGAACGGCCAAATATATACAAGAATATTTGTACTTTTATCAGATACAGAACCATTTAACCAATAAATGATTTGTTCAATAGCTGATTCGTTATAAATAAGCAGTCCTTGTGTTATTGCCATACAAAAGGCACTTATACTTGCACCAAATAATGTGAGTTCCATCGCATTAAAAGGTTTGAACGGCAATGTTGTAACAAGAATAATAAGTGTAGCGATAATAATAGTACCGATAAATGCCATAAATGCTAATTGAAAAGCACCATTGATTCCGAAACCAACAGTAGCAATGACTACCATGAGACTGGCACCACTATTTACCCCCATAATTCCAGGGCTAGCAAAGGGGTTACGTGTAATGGTTTGGATCATTACACCACTAATACCCATTAAAACGCCGACAACCCCGCCCAAAATTGCGCGAGGTAGTCTTAGTTGTGTTAGAACTCGTTGATCTTTGATTGTTTCTCCATATACATAATGATTCCATATATCCATAAATGAGAAATGCTTATAGCCTAACATCATACTTGATATGAATAATATGATAAACAAAATTGTGAATCCGAGAAACCACCAAATATATTTATTTTTCACTCAGTTTTTCCTTTAAATCATCTACCATCATATTTGCAGATAACACACCACCTGAAGTGTTCCAAACAGCGTCATCTACTTTAAATACATGGCCTTTTTTAGATGCATTTAATTCTTTGAATGCAGGGTCGTTTACCCATTCTTTTTCTAATTCTGTAACTTTCTTATCTCCATTTTCGAATGTGAAATAGAATAAATAATCTCCATCCATTGCTTTAATACGTTCTTTCGTTACGCCTTTTTCAGCGAAATCATCTTTATCTTGACCTTTAGGACGCTTGATTCCTAATTCATCTAAGACAACACCTGAGAAAGTATCTTTATGATAAATTCTTACATCGCCAGGCATAAAGCGGACCATAGAAACTTCTGAATTTACTTTATCGCCGAGCTCTTTTTTAGTTTTTGCTACATGCTTATCATAATTTGCAATAACTTCTTTGCCTTTTTCTTCTTTGTTGATTGCTTTAGCATATAATTTAAAGTTATTTTTCCAATCACCACGTAATTCTTTTGAATATACAGTTGGTGCAATTTCAGATAATTTTTTGTATTGTGCCTCTTGTCTGAATTTATTACCAATAATTAAGTCTGGTTTCAGTTTAGCAATTTTCTCTAAGTTGATTTCACTTTCTGCTCCAACTGGTTCGATACCTTTGTATTGTTTCGAAAGGTGCTTGTACCAAGGATTTCCTTCATATGAATTTGCTGCTCCGACTGGTTTGACACCCATCGCAACTAAAGCTTCTGTTCCTTCATTTGTTAATACTACAATACGTTTAGGATGTTTAGGAACTTTAGTAGTACCCATTGCATGTTTAATTTCTCTTGTATCTTTATTTGAAGCCTCTTCATTCTTATTATTTCCACAAGCGGCTAGCAGTACAACCATTACTAATAATGCTGATAAAATTTTCTTCATTAAATATGACCTCTTTCTGATGATGTTTAAGGTGTAACAATGATAATGATTATCAATTAACATCATTATCACAATTTTGGCTATTTATGTCAATATGATTTAGTAATATTTCATATATATTTGATGATTGGTAGTTCATGTGACAAGAATTGGAGGTGACTTATATCAAAACCATAACTTCCTGCATATTTAAATACAATCCAATCACCGGTTTGAATATGCTTAATGTTGTAAGGTTGACCGAATACATCATTAGGCGTACAAAGTTTACCCGCGAATACAACTGTTTCATCTGATACCGACTTTATTCTTCGGTTTGGAGATGGCTCACATGTTATTATTTCATATGGTTGATTATGATTCCAAGCTTTAGGGAATCTAAAGTGATTCGTACCTCCATTTAAGAGGATGAATGTTTCTTGATGAATAGTCTTGATGTCAAATACATTTGCTGCATAATAACCAATAGGACTAGTAATAAAACGTCCTAATTCAAAAGTTAAATGAGGCAAATGATGAATGCGGGTTGCGAAATAGTCGAAATCGAATATTTTTTCTTCACTGTAATCTATACCTATGCCGCCACCGACATTAATTGAATAATTCTCAGGTAACTCTGACTGATATAGATTCGTAAATTCAATAGCGCGCTCAATAAATGCTACATGAGCATCTTCATCTAGATTGTTGCTCATTGAATGGAAGTGGAAACCTGTTAAAGTTATATTGTCGGTATCTTTGCATATTTGAATGGCTTCTTCAATGTCTTCTTTAGGCATACCAAATTGGGTAGGTACACCAGCCATCTTTAATTTAGCCGTCGATTTAATATTGCTTAAATTAATTCGAATCATTACTTCAATTGATTGGCCAGAATTTCTTAACAGTGATTCTAGGCTATCTAACTCATATAAACTTTCAACTTGAATTGATTTGACGTGCTCATTTAAAGCATATTCAAGATTTTTGGTAGTTTTTACAGGACCACCATAAATAATATTAATATCTTTAGAAATAGATCTAACTTTCTCAATTTCACCAGGGGAAGCCACTTCGAATCCCGAAACATAAGGTGCTACAGTTTCTAGTATTTTTAAATTTGAATTGGCTTTTACAGCATAATAAATATCATGCTTTGTGACAGATGTTATCCATGATAGTCTGTTTTGTAATTCGGTTAAATCGTATACGTAATAATCGTAGTTAGAATCTTGTAGTGTTTGTTTTATTCTCTCCATATTGACTCTCCTTATTTAGCATTAACATGACACAAATTAAAGTGACAAGTAGTCCGATTATCATAGTCATATAAACAAATTGTAGGCCGAGTTGTTCAAATATAAAACTCAACATAATCCCACCTAAAGGAATGAAACCTTTATCCATCATTGAAATGGATAGTACAGAACCTCTATATTTAGGATCAACAAGTTGTTGTACTAAAATTCTATTTGTTGTTCTAAATGCTTGTGAGGCAAATCCCATTATAAACAATATGATAGCGTACAAATATGTGTTATGTGTAAACATGAAGGCGGCTATTGTTACTGTAAATATAATTGTCCATAATTTTAAACTTTGAATACTGTTTTTACTATTAGTTCTCATGAAAATCATTAATATTAAAATGGATCCAGCAGCAATCATAGATGTGAATATTGAATAAATCATGGTTTGATTTCCAAATTGTTCTTTCACAATGCTTGGCAATATGATGGTATACGAGAATCCGAATAACATCGAACATACACTTGATAACATCAGTAATATAATGACTGGTTGTTCTCGTAAATATGACCAGATTTTATGTTCTTCTTGCGTTTGTTGATGGACTGCAGGTAATGTTTGATTGAGCAGAATAACAGCAATACTCGCCATAATAGGTAAGGACAAGACGATAGATGGTTGTAATTGAGCAAGTAATATACCACCAATAAACGGTCCGGCTAACCTTGAAATATTTAATATTAGAGCATTTAAGCTAATTGCTTTATTTAAATGTGATCTTGTTACAAAGCTTTGAATAAGCGCATTTCTTTGGACAGTATCTATAGCCTGGAAAAACGATCTCGCCATAATAATGATGAGTATATAATAAATGTTCCATTCTTGTGCAAATGAATAAACAACACCTAATGTTAGTAATATATTAAATCCGTGTATCATATACATGAGTTTAGTAGAGCTTACAGTATCTATTAATTTACCTATTACAAACGCAAAAGCTAACTGTGGCATTAATCGAGCAAAGTTTATATATGCAATGAACATTGCGCTATCAGTAAGCTGTAATGTTAGCCAATTTAAGGCAATGATATCTATCCAATCTATCGTTCGAGCAACTAACTGAGAACTTACAAAACGATGATATGGGTTAAATTTTAATTTCATCGTTAATCAAAAGCGGGTTTGCTCGTTGTATATAGATATCATCTTTGTTGTTTGAAACACGCATCGTTAAGAGCGCCTTCTCATTAATTGTCTCAGTGTAGAAGGCTTTCAAATCATCTTCAGCATGCGGTATATGTTGTTCTTGTAGTTTTCCAAATATATTGTTAAATATACGACTTACTTTGCGCCACAATGTTTGTGTATTATAGTCGAAGTCTTCACTAAAATGTGTTATCAGCGTATTTAAATGATTGCTGATTAAAGTGTTTTGAACTTTTTCATACATACCTTCAGTAGTAGCGTTTGTTAGTGCTTGACTTAACGTTAGCCATTCCGGTGTACGAGAAGCATCAATTCTTAGCCCTCCGAAGTCTCGTAAGTGCAATCTAAGTGGTACACCAGCAGCAAATTCATATGAAATATTTTGCAGATGTGCTTCAAGTCCAATACCGTATTTTGTCATTAAGGTAAGTGTTGTTTCAATAAGTATTGATGCATATTGCTCAAACCATTCAATAGGTGATTGTATATCACTTGCTGATTCTATTAGGTCTATATAAATTTTCTTGTTTTTTTCATTATGTTCAAATAAACAAGTCGCAGTATAGAACGATGCGTTTGTTGTAATATATTTTGTGTTGTTTTCACGTAAGATAAACGATAAATTACGTTGTTTGTCTTCTATGTCATGTAGATAAGTCATACCACCAAATTCTAATACTGGTATACTAATTGATTTCAAACGTTCATCATTGTTATAAATATATTCAAAATATTGACCGATATTTTTAGAGTTAATAATACTATTGTTACTAATTGAACGGATTGTTGACGTCATTTGAGAATTTACAGGTAATTTTAAAAGTGGCGTCACATGATCTAAAGGACAAACCGTTCTAAATGAAGAAGTACTCTTAACTAATCCACCTTTATGTTTCAATGGAATAATTGATTTTTGTTCGATTTCCTCTTTATAAACTTGAGGGATAGTATGCTCAAATTGATAAGGATGAACTGGAATTAAGTCATACCCCGTAGGTATTTCACCGTTATAGCCGCTGAATTTTGCTATTTTTTGTACTTCTTGATCCTCTAAATTATTAAATAATAAACCTTGTTTGATCAGTAACCAATTTAATTTAAAGGCTTGATTATATTCTGGAGAATATAACATAACTTCATTGAAAGTCAGTCCTAACTTTGTTTTTGCGCACGGATGAATGTTATGGCCTGTTATGACATATTGCTCACTATGCAATAACGGGTGGTCGCTCTTAGGTGCAGTTGAACAATGTATAAAGCTTAATGCCTGGTTGATAAGGTGATTTTCAATTTCGATTTTTAACTTTTGATAATCAAAAGCGTCAACACAGTAATAATCTAACCAATCGATAAGGTCAAGAGGATCAGTAACGGGATAAAGTGTTTCTCCTTCGTGAATTTGAAGATGTGTATCTACTGTGTCATATTCCATGAATATGTCATGTTTAACATATAGTTTATTAATATTTCCAACACTTTCAACACGTTGAATAGGGTTTGTTTTTTCATCATATAGGCATGTTAATAATTTTTTAATCGTGATATTAATGCTTTCTTGAATACAATGTTCTATATAATCAGTTTCGTATTTATTAGCATGCGCGAATACTTCTTTCGTCCAACTCATCTTATTTGGCCTCCGTGTATAAAGGATTATTTATTTCTGTATATTGATAGTCATAGCCTTCAGCATAAATTCTCATTTTTAGTAATGATTTAATTTTGAAAGTTGGTTCGCTTAATATATCAATTTCTGGAGTATATGATTTGTGATACGACAAAATCGCTTCACGAATAATATGATAACCAGTTGAGGCATTGAAATGATGCGATTCAAGAACACGGATTAATTGGAATAAATGATTATATAATACAGCATGTGAAAACACTGATAATAAATCTTGGAATTCATTTGTGTGTAATCCGGTAGAATCATCTATATTAATATCACTTTCAAATAGTCTTACACCACCAAAGTCTCTAACATAAATAGCAATTGGTAAGCCGTCCTTAATAACCATTGTACTATTCTGCATATGAGCCTCAAGACTTATACCTTCTTCGAGCATTAATCTATAAGTGGATTCTAATAATATATTTGTATATTGCGTTAAGAACAGTGAAGTAGCCTCTTCAAAATTCAAGCTTTGCTTTTGCATGATTGTTTCGATGCATTCAATAACTACTGGTTTGTCAGTTATAAAACTCTTAGTAATTAAACTGGCACATACAATATTGTGACTTCCAGGTTCTTGAGGTATACGACCTCTAAGCATATAACTACATTTATTAGCATTTTCTTTATCAGCAGTGAAGAATCCACCAGCTAAATCTTGTTGAATATAACTATTTGTATATCCATTATTTCGATATATATGTTCGACAGCACTGCTCAATGCCAATCCATTTTTAATAGATGCAGGTGAAACGTTCCTGACAGCACTAGTAGCTTGGACATTGACGGCAGTCTTAATAATAGAATTGAGTTCGGGTGCATCTAAAGTTCTAAATGATAATAACGGATTTGCTTCAACTGCAAGTTCATGAAGTGGCAAGATGTGTTGATCATTTATTAAATTGATATAGTTAGGCATCATGAAATGATTAAGCTGCCAGTCATGAATGAATAGTAATTTATAATCATCTAGCTCAATATCGTTGTTTTCACAATAATGAGCAACCTTTTGAGTAAAGTTAAAAAGTACATCTGTATTGTTCAATTTGACATCTTGAACTAAGTCAGATTTACATAACACTGGAATGACTTTGACGGTACGTCTAAATTCAGGAGAATAGTTGATAACATCACACACTTCAAAACCCAATTTTGTTTTGGTCATCGGATGAAAAGGGTGTCCTTCAGTAACGCTTTGTTCAAAGAATACATCTGTTAAATGTTCACCTTCAACAAATTCAAAAATATTTTGATATACATCAGCAAATTGATGTTGATCTTGCTCAAATTGAATATAACTTATCGTTAAATTTCGAATTGAATCATTTATTTCACGCATCATGCGCGCATCTTGGAATATCAAATCTTTATCTATATGCTCAAATTTAGCAAGTTGATTAATACGATTGAAAACCTCTTGATGTGCCTTTTCATACAATCGTTTAATGTCTTTATCTTCAATGTCTTGAAAATGATTATGTATCTCTCGTGAAAATTCTTTAAAATCAATCTCCATACAATCAACTTCCTTTTTAATTATAATATTTTATTGAGAAACATTCTCAATTATAAAAGTTTTGAGAATTTTGTCAATGAAAGATATATTTAATAAATAATTTAGATAAATTAAATTGAAAATAAATATAAAGAAATTGCAGTATAATTTGGTGAAGCAACTTGATGGGATAAGGTTGAAGCGAATACCTACTGAATGATTTGATTTTACAATAGAGAAAAATATAAAATTAAACAAATATGAGGATTGGGTATCAATTCCACCTCAAGATAACTTTAATTTCAGTGTAGCAATATTTAATACTTAAGTAACTTGTTTAAAATTGATAGAAAGGACGTGAATGGATGTATATATTAGAAATGAATCAAGCAGGTAATAATCACATAGTAGGTTTATTCCAAGATAAAGAAAGTGCACAAGACTGGATAGCCAGCTGTCCTTATATTCAGCATGAGCAATTCGAAGTTGAAGGTGTAAGGTATGATGATTATACAATGGATTATAAAACGTTGCCGACATACGATGAAATTAAGTGGAGAGACAGTGTCTTTCCATTAACGAAATATATGTTTGCTCCAGATGACGGTCCAATAGGAATAATGTGTTATGAATTGCCAGTAATGGAAGAAGTGAAAGACATGGTTGAAGGCGCCACACAAGTCGACGCATATGTCATAGATAATAACGAAGTAAAAACATATATAGAAGAAAGAGAAAATGCAAAAGAGACACTGATGGAATACTTCAAGAAACAAAACATTGCGTATGAAGTTGGTGGACAAGGATCAGAAGACGGTGAATATATATGGACAGAGCAACAACTGATACACTTAGATGCAAATTTCGTAGATACATGGCAAAACAAGTCATCAGTACAAGCGTTTGTAGAAGAAATATGTAGATAGGAATTTTCTATATTGTGATATATTTAAAGATAAATCAAGGTAATGATAAAACGCATGAAATATTGGGAGGTTATGAGGATGAATGAAGAGAAAAATTTAAAAGATGAAATTCAGGATTTCTATTTGAATGGTGGAACATATAACGAGGAAGAAATTGATTTTGGTAAACCACAAGGGGAAGAAATTTCTGATTGAGTTTTATGCATAATACTTTATATACCTACAAAAAATCCCCTCACTATATCCAGTAGTGAGGGGATTTTTTGTAGGTGTGGCTATTTATTTATCGTAGAATTCCATTTGCGGTCCAGATAACTAATTATGTGGACCGCAAAATAAATTTCTAGTTGTCATGAAATATAATCTAAATTATTCTGCTGTTTCTCCGCCGTCTACTGCAAGGTTTACACCTGTAATAAAGCTAGATTGATCTGAACATAACCAAACTGCAGTATTAGCTTGCTCTTCTGCTGTACCCATTCGGCCCAAAGGTATGCCTGCCTCAAATGCTTTTGCTTGTTCGGCCGATTCTTGACTCCAGCTTTCAACAGCTGCTGTACGTGTCATGCCGGGGCATATAGAATTGACTCGAATGTTTTGTTTGCCGAACTCTAACGACACACTTTTCGTTAATCCAGTGACACCATGTTTTGCTGAAATATATGGTGACAAACCTGGTGTTCCAACTAATCCGCCAGTAGATGCAGTATTAACGATTGCACCGCCACCGGATTCAAGCATTGCAGGAATTTCGTACTTCAGACACAAGAATGTTCCTGTTAAGGTAACATCAATGACACGTTGCCAATGTTTTGTATCAATTTCAGTTACTGGAGAAGTTGGTGCACCAATACCAGCATTATTATGCGCCCAATCTAGTTGTCCATAGTGCGCTATAGTCGTATTAATCAGGTGTTTAACATCTTCTTCGTTTGCGACATTGCATTTAACGAATAAAGCATCGCCACCTTGTTCTTTTATTATTTTTACTGTTTCATTTCCTGCTGCTTCCGAAATATCTGAAACAACTACTTTTGCGCCTGAATTGGCAAAGGCTAATGCACTGGCTCTACCTATTCCACTCCCTGATCCTGTTACAATTCCAACTTTATTGTTCATTAATTTTTCCATATTATTCACGCTTTCTTTATATAGTTAATAAAGCTTAATACTTCCGCCATCAACCATAATCGTCTGACCTGTAATATATTGCGATGCATCACTACCTAAAAATACTGCTACGGGACCGATATCTTTTTCTACATCACCAAATTTTTGTAGAGGTATACCTTTTACAACTTGATTATAATATTCTGGATTATCTTGTCTCCATTGATCGACACCTTCTGAATATGCGATAGGTGAGATGATGTTAGCATTGATACCAAATTCTCCAAATTCATTTGCAATAACGCGTGTTATACCACGGATTGCTTCTTTAGCTACTACATAAGAACCTTGATTTTTATCACCTTTAACTGCTGCTCCAGAACCAAAGTTTATAATATTACCTTTCGTTTCTTTTAAATGTGGGATAATCATCTGGCACAAATAAAATGTTGCGAAAAATCCTGTATTTAATGATAAATTCAAGTCGTCTTCTGTAATATCTAAGAAAGGACTCATGCGAGAGGCATGTGCATTATTTACTAATACGTCAATTTGTCCATAAGTCTCAATCGTACGATCAACACAAGCTTTTAGTGATGATTTGTTACTTAAATCTGTCTTTATAAATAATGTTTCATAACCTTGATCGTTTAGCTCATCGCTTAATGCTTGTCCTTTTTCAGCTGCAATATCAGCAATGACAACTTTAGCATTTTCTTTTACATATGCACGTACAATTCCAGAACCAATACCACCAGCACCACCTGTGACGATAGCAATTTTATTATTTAATTTAGTCATTTAAATCACCTTTCTAATTTGTATTCCAATATCCTTTACTAACAAGAACTTCTTTATTTTTAAAAGCTATAATAATTGAGATGATATTAATAACAAACAATATCATGATGATGATTAGACCAATTGTATAACTCCCTGAAACATCATATATAAATCCATAAGCAGGTAAAGCGACTATAGAAGCAAGAGCAAGTCCAATCGATGAAGAAGAATAAATTTGACTGTAATCTTTACTACCAAATAATGAGGAAGCCATCGTGGGGGCTATCGTACCTATTGAAGAAGTAAATACACCAAATAAGAATAAAGCGATAGATACGACAAGTACAAAATTAGGCATCATAAGTAGTAAAATTGTAGCAACTAGTCCAAGTAACATAGCGAGCAAGCCGACTTTTTTAGCACCAATTTTGTCTGTTAAAATACCGAATACAAGTGAGCCAACAAAAACACCAACCATAAGTGCAGACATCATTGCACCTGCAACACCAACTTCTTGACCGTGATTGACGAGATAAGTAGGTACGTGAATTGTAAAGCTAGAGATTGCGGTAATGATAAAGAAAAATAGTCCTAGTAAGAAGAAAGCGGGCGTTCGTTTAGCTGTTTGGTAATCAATACCTTCAGCTAACTGAGGTTGCTCTTGATGAACGGTATTCATATTTGTGTCACCATATGCTTTAGTTTTCTTATCTTTAGGGAAGTTTCGGATTAATAATAATAGAATAGGACCAACAATAATAAGTACGCCGCTTCCAGTAATGAGATAGGCATTCCGCCAACCAAATTGACTAATTAATGCACCAACGATTGGTTGACTAAACACGCCTAGAAGTCCACCAACTGCTGATAATATACCTAAGGCAAGTCCTTTACTTTTCTTAAACCATCTTTCAATTAATACAGGTCCACCAATGACTGTGATAAAAACACCACCCATTGCTAAAGGTATCGCTAAAATATACCAACCCCAAACAGAATTCAATAAACCAAATAAGGCGAATGTGCCAGCTTGTAAAACTATGGCAATAAATAATACTAAACGCGCACTATATTTAGTTAAGAGCTTTCCACCAAAAGGAAGGAATAGCAGTGTTACAATAGAAGAGACACTTAAATAGAGCGTTAAACTACCCACACCAACATTTAATTCTTGAGAAACAGGCGCTAAAAACAATCCAGCTGAATTATTTAAAGCAGCCTTACCTAAACCGACAGCAATACTAAGTCCAATCAATATTATCCAAGCAAAATGAATCTTCTTGTTAAGCATTTAAAGCACCTCTAAAATTATTTATTGTCTGCATTTAATTGTTTCACTCGCTCATATAATTTTTTCTGTATATTTAATAATTGATTAACTTCATCAGTATTTAAAACAGAATAAACCTCATTTCTCATGTTCTGACCTTGATTTTGAGCTTCTTCCAATACTTCAAGCCCTTTATCCGTAATCGAAATTAAAATTACACGACGATCATGTTCTTGGGGTTCTCGCTTAATGTATCCACCTTTAACTAAATTATTTGTGAGCTTAGTTATAGCACCAGAAGTATATCCAAGAGAAACAGCTAAAGCAGTAGATTTTTGAGGGCCTTCCTCTTTAAGCTTTGATAATGCTAGAATTTGTGAAATATTTACGTTCATATTAAATTTTTTCATAAATAACGTCATTGTTGCATCGTTAAACAATTCAGCATTATGAATGAGTTCAAAGAAATTATTGTTTTCCATAAATGCTCCTTTCGAAAATGTTATAAAAGTACTATAACATTAATTGTCTTACTGGTAAACTATTTACCAGTATATAATTTTAACTATTGAAGCGGAAAAATAGAATCTAATACATAAAAAAACTGAACTTAGAGTCATAAGTTCAGTTTGTCTACTATCTGTTACATGTGTAAAGGGTATGGATTATTTGAAACTAAGTATGGATTTTGTTTTAGATTTTCTCTTTTATTCAAGAATATGTAGTTTTAAAAAAGTTAAGTTTCTAATTCTTGAATTAAATATTTTGAGACTTTATTAACCTCGGGACCAATTACGATTTGTGCATGATGTTTATCGATAATTACAGTTCCATGTGCACCTATTTGTTTAATTTTGTCTTCATTAATTAATGAAGTATCAGATAACTCAAATCTTAGTCGTATCATACAATTTTCAACATCCATTACATTATCAGGACCACCTACATTAGCCATTATCTTGTTATGATTGCTTGCGGTTTTTCTCTATTTTTTTAATTTCTTGTTCATTTACTTTAAGCTTGTCTTTGTTAGGTTTTAAGTTATAGTTAATCCCTTGTGTATAGTCGTTGGGTGCATTCCATAGCAAGAATTCATTAATTCCATGATCAGCTAGTGACTGGATTTGTTCTTCTATAGCTTGTTTATCATAAACTTTATAGTTACCAGCACCTAAATACGAAGCGGTGAAATCTTGTAACCACGGTCTTGATTTTGGTTTGTCTTTGCCAAGTTCGTTTAGAATGGCTGTTTCTTTATCTAAATATTGGTCGATTGTGTTATATGGTTCTAAATCAGGTGACTTTATACCAAAATCACCTGAACTCCAATGGGATGGATATATCATTGATGAAATGGCATCTACATTTTTAGAAATTTTTTGGAAACTTTGTCCTATACCGGGTGCTTCTTCAACCATTGCGGCATAGCCGAATACGTCTGCAGATACTTTAACATCATAGTCTGTTAGTTCATGTCTAGCAGTTCTTAAAAATTGAGTAATAGTATCCACACGTTGGTCAACTTCATTTAGTTTACTGTCTTTATAATCTTCTTTATTGTATGTAAGGTTTTTTTCTACGTCTTCAAATTCTTCTGGAAAACGTACGTAATCATACTGTATGTCTTTAAATCCTGCTTTAGCAGCTTGTTTAGAGATGTCTATGTTATATTTCCATACTTCTTTCATAAATGGATTTACGAATTTGTCGCCTCCTCCGTTCTCCCAAACGCTACCATCTGGATTCTTGAACGACCACTCAGGATGCTTTTCAGCTAACTTCGTATCTTTAAAAGTTACAATACGTGCAATTGGATAGATATTTTTCTTTCCCATTTTCTTTAATAATGGCTTAGCATCGACAATATTTATGCTATTATTATCTATCAGTTTATCTCCAGTATTAAAATTAATAGTAATATTTCCATTATCATCTTTAACATCAATGACCATAGCATTTAAGTCAGTTTGATCTATAAAATTTGTGAGTTCTTCAAACTTCTCGCCTTTGGTAGAATTTGCTGTTACATAAATACCTTTTACACCATCATTTGGATAAGCAACGTTACTAAATGGTTTACCAGATTTTTTGTCAGCGTTAGTTAGTTGTCGATCTATTGAATGTTCTTTCTGTGATTGCGACTTCGTGTTTTTGGTAGTTTCATTATTATCTTTATTTGAACAGGCTGATAAAAGTAACAAACTTGCACATAAACTACGCAAAATAATTTTAGTGTCCACTTATATAAACTCCCTCACTCGATTTTTAAAATATGTCTCACTATATATTTCCACAATATGTAAGATTTCAAACTAAATATTGTAAAATATTGGGTGATTATATTTAAAATGTTGTTTTTTTGTTACAATTAAATAAATTACAATAAAATTAGAAATTTTCATCAATTTAATGGGGGGGAGTGCTCTTATGAAGAAAATACTGTATATAGGTGTTGTTTTAGTTTCATCAGTAACGATTGCTGGATGTAGTTTTAGTATTGGTAATGGTTCGAGTGACAAAGAAACGAATAAAAGTGAACAAAAAAGTGAGCACAAAACGAAAGAAAGTTCGAGTAATAGTAATACAAAAAATAAAGATACGCACGCTAGTTCAAAAAGTGAAGTGCCCAATATTTCTGAAAAAGAAACGATTGCAATGACCTTAATGGAATCAAATTTAGAATCTAAAGTTGTAACTGCAGATGAATTACTAAAAGGTAGTTTTACAATGACCTCAGGTGCAGGAGAAAAAATAACAAAGTCTTTTGATAAGCTAACACTTTCAGAAAGCCCAGAATTAAATAAAATGGATAATAAACCAGAAGGCATGAATTTTTATGGAGTGGAACCATCCAAAGGTCCATATGCGACTATTGTCGGAATAAATAAGGAAAAAATTGTATACATTATGACTCAAAGTGCAATATTTGATTATAAAGAAGTTGAAGGTAGCAACACGTTCATAGAATATAATATTTCTGATTTATATAACAAACATAAAGGTGATAGCAAAATTAGGAAACTAGAAGAAAAAATTGAATATGGTGAAAGTATGGCAGCTAAACAAAGTAAACAGGATTCGAATGTAGATACAACATCAAATGAATATTACGCTAAAGTATTGTTAACAGCAATACCAACCTACAGAGAATCAGATACCTCTGATAAAATGAAACCAGAACTTGAAAATGAATCATTAGAAGGAGAATATTTAAATCCATACAATAAACAACATACGATAAAGTATCCTGAAGGTGTTCAAAGAATAGCGGGTACGCCAACAGCTGCAGGACAAGTTGTGTATAAAAATAATGATGACGGCACTATTTCAGTATATGGTGTACCATCTCATTTTCATGACAATAAATGGTTAGAGGATGATGACTGGTCACAAAAAGAATCAGAAAGAATTATGAATAACCCTAAAGTACTGAAATTATATGATGCTACAGATGCAGAAATAGCACGTACAGTAAAGATGTTCGATGGAACGTATTCTTCTGAAGAAAATGATCAATCTTCAGAAAAAGTCACACGCGAAAATGTTATTGATAAAGTTGAATCTTATGAAGGTCATAAATTAGATACAGACACATATAAATACAAAGAACCAGAACAAAATGATAAAGGTGAATGGGGTTTCTCATTTGAAGATAAAGATGGGAATTTAGCTGGATCATACATTATAGATGAAGACGGTTATGTTACTGAATATGATGAAAAAGGTAAAAAAGTAGGTTCTGGAAGTTAAAACAAAGGAGATGTTTATATGGAGTTTAAAGAAAAACATTTAAATAAGACGATTGTAATAGGTGAGTCGAGACGCTATTATACGGCAGAAGAAACCCATAAAGAGATTCCAGTATTTTGGGAAGAAATGAATAATACAGGTAAAAATAATAAACTTCTAAATCAATCAAATCAATACTTCCAAGGTTTTTTAGGTGTATGTTTCCCTAAAAAACCCGGATTAGATTATATGATAGCAGTTAGTTCAGACCATGAGGATGAAGAATGGAATACGGGCGTAATACCAAGTGGTAAATATTTAATGTTTGAAGCAATTGGCCCAGTACCAAACGAACTTCAAAAAGTCACACAAGATGCATTGGAAATGGTAAACGATTCTTCTGAATATGAATTAAGAATTGCACCCCAGTTTGAATATTATCCATCAGGTGATGTTACATCATCAGATTATATTACTGAAATATGGATACCAATTAAATAAATATTCTACAAATAAAGAACCTGAGATATCATTTGTTTCAGACTTAATTCAAACGAGAAAATCACGATTAAAAGTGATTTTCTCGTTTTTTTAATAATTAGATGGTTCTTGTGGAATAACGCAATAGTTAATCCAAGAGAAGGTACTCAATGAATTATATTGATGATAAATGTAAAAAATTACAAAAAATGTATACAATTTGTAATGAGTTGTATATCATTAGTTTATAAGCGTAATCGTGTATATCGTTTTTTTAAAAGGGGGGCTTTATTTTGATATATGCAATGCTAATAGGCTTGTTTGCTATATTTATTGCTGTTATTTTTGGTAGCTTATTGAAATCAGAACGATTCTCTATTAGTTTCATTATTATTGATATTGCGATCATATTAAGTTTATTTGGTATTTACAATTTAGGATTGTATCAAATCGGGAAAGATTTGAATGATTATATTATGTTTACACATCTAGGATCACTTATCTTTATGTATCTCGCAGTGAAATTCTTTTGGATTAAACCTACGCGAGTAAAATATTTACTTCTCAAAGCGCAAAATGATAATGAAATAGATTTGGATAAGTATGAATTATATCTCAAAACATCAAAAATTAGAGCAGGCTATTACTTTGGAATTTCAATTATTCTTCTATTAATTACTAAAAAGAGGTTAACGATAGAATTGAAAGAAGATGTATTATCCATGAATCCGATTTTCATATTATTGGGTCTTGTTCTTATTATTGTTTGGCTAATATTGGATATTTACCAAAAGAAAAAGCATGGAATATTTTTATTTAAAACGATTGTTCCTTTGGTTGTAACATCATGGCTCGTAATTGCTAGCATTATATTAAAATAATGGAATATTTGTATGATATCAAAACAATATATTAAAAATGCCCCCTGTTAAAGGAAAACCAAAAGACAATGTGTTTATACACATTGTCTTTTGGTTTTGGTAAATAAATTATATTGAAATATAATGTTGATGTCTATTGAGTATAAGTTTTATCTTAAATATTCGCAAATATCCTATTGGTATGAAAATATATTTTTAGAAATATGTTGTAATTTTTACATTAATTGGGTATTATGAATATTATCAAATAAGAAGGTGGTAAATAAATGAACAAGAGATATGATTTTTTACCTAATAGATTAAATAAATATTCTATTAGAAAATTCACGGTAGGTACGGCATCAATATTATTAGGTTCGATGCTATTGTTTGGAATAAGTAATGAAGCGAAGGCGGATGAGTTAGATACAAATTCAACTCAAGGCAATGAAAGTAGTAAAGATAAAGAGCCAATACCGGTAACCAATGATAGTTCACCAGTCAAAGTGGACAATCCTGAAATTGTTACAGATACCGAAGCAAGTCCGGATGATGTTAATTTATACAATGAAAAAACTGAAAATTCCGAAACTGATTTGCAGAATCCTTTATCAACTGAAGACAAACCTTTATCCAATACAAACGATCAGCAATCAACTACCGAAGAAAAATCACAACCAGACCCCACACAAACAAGTGAAACTAAAGGTCAAACATCTCTAGAAGAACCATCCACTACTGAACAACCTATAAATACAAACGAATCTACTAAAGAAGAACCCGTACTACCTTCTGAAGTTAAACCAACACCACAAGAAACGAACACAACAACATCACAAGAAACCTCTCAAGCAAACCCAACAAACTCAACAGCAGTTACTACTCCTAAAGTTATAACACCTAAAACAGCAACATCACCAACACCTAAAGCATTAACAACAGCAAAATCTACTCCTAACACATCAACAGAATCTAAATTAATTACAAATTTATCAGGGTCAACAAATAAAGAAGAAGTAGTTTCAGCTTACTTAAATGAATCTTTATCAAAAGCAGATGCAGATGCGATAATGAAAAATGTCAATATTGATTATACAACTGCTACAGATGAAGAAATCAATGCAGAAATATTAAGAGCTTCTTTAATTCAATTAGCTAATAACCAAAGAAGCGTACAAACTTTAGCAGCGCCAGCAAGAACGATGATGCGTGCTATGGCAACGCCAAGTGCATTAAGAGCAGCAGCTTTACAAGATCCACAAATCGAAAAATCACTAGGTTATATTGATAACTATACATTTGGTTCAATGATTTTCGATCCAGGAACATTAGATAAAGCAGCTACTTTAAACGGTAATGTCATTCCATTTGAAATCGACAGTTATATCTCAGGATCTAATTCAGGTACGAGATATAAAATCAACTTAAAATTAGACCCTATTATTGCAAGTCATGTCACTAAAATATCGGCAAATCCATCTGGTAGAACAACACCAATTGAATTTGTTAGATTAGTTGATGAAAACGGAAATCCAACTAATACATGGGAAGTCAACTTCATTAGAGCAAATGATGGTCTATTTGGAGGGGCAGAAATCTTATCGCAGTATACAGCTAAAGGTGGAAAAATAGAACTTGATGACACTGTAGCAAATATTTTAAGTAGTGCTGGAGATTTAAATAATAACAAATTGAATTACCAATTATTTGTTCGTGATAGTACAAATAATAAAATTGTCCGAACTTCTGAAAGTAGTGGTTATTTCTTAACGAGTGCAGACAGTGATTTAATTCAATTAAAAAATAATATTTCGGCTGATAGTAGTAATGCATTTAAAGCAAGTAGTGGTTCTGTATTATTTGATAGTACTGCTGGTACAAATGGTGCGTTTATCATTGACCACCAAATTATGAAAAATGGTACATATACTTATAACAAAGACAGTGGTTGGTCATATCATTTTCAAATTGATAAAGATTTAGCACCATATATTCAAAATGTAGAATTGCATAGATATGATTACAATGGTCTAAATGGATTTGATAAAACTTATAATGCAGCGAATAAAGTAGCTGACTTAACGATTGACGGCCAAGGAAATGGAACGATTACAAGCGCAGATTTAAATAGTTTAATTGAATTTAATAACGGTTTACCAGAAACTGTTGGCGTAAGAATGGTCGTGAAATTAAACCAAGATGTCAATAATATATTAACGCAAAATGCGCAATATGATGCGAATGGTAATCTAATCATCGGTACAACAAAACAATTTGAAGATTACACATTTGCTGGTTATTTATCAGACAAAAACGGATTATTAATTAACCATACACTCGGTACATCAACTTTAGCGCTACAAGATTATGATTATGATGGTTTGTTAGACAGATTCGAACGCCAAGTTTCTCAAACGAATCCTGAGAATAATGATACAGATGGCGATGGTAAAAACGATGGAGATGAGATAAATAATTATAAAACATCACCACTAGTCGGAAAACCAGAAGCTATCGATATTACAATGACAGATACAGTTGTTTCAGGCTTTGTTCCATTGAAACCAGGTGCATTAACACAAACTGCCAAAGTAATTGATCTAAATGGTAATGTTATTGGTTCTAGCACTGTTAAAGCGGACGGGACATTTATAATAAATATCCCGCAATCACCAGAAGGTAGATATACGATTGCTATCGATTCACCAATTTATGCCAATGATGAAGTGAGTACATTTGAAATAGTAGATGCAAATAGTGTACCAACACCTAAAATAAATCCAATTGACGATAATGATAATTTCATTAGGGTTAATGGTAGTGCAGATTCATTGATTACAGTTCGTGATAGCAATAATAATGTAATTGGTTCAGTAACTGTACCATCAAATGGTGCTACAGCTGTAATTGTATTAGATCAGCCGTTAGCTGCAGGAACTGTATTGACATCAACAGCAACTAAAAATGGAAGAACAAGTGATTTGTCTCCACAAGAAGTTGTTACAGATGCAACGCCACCAAATGATCCAGTAATTAATATTATTACAAGTGAAATGCCGACAATTTCAGGTACGGCAGAACCAGATTCAACAGTAAGAATCATCTTCCCAGATGGTACATCAGTTTCAGGTGTAACAGCATCAAATGGAACATATGCTATTAATATTCCTGCAGAAATTGATCTTCTAGGTGGAGAATTAATAAGAGCAACTGCTATTGATAAAGCAGGGAACTTATCTAACATTTCAACTATTAAGGTTTTAGATGTTACAGCACCAAATGCACCAAGTATAGATCCAGTTAATAGTGAAGACGCAGTCATCACGGGTAAAGCAGAACCAGCTTCAACTGTGACTGTAACGTTCCCAGATGGTACAAAAGGTACAGGCGTAGCTGAATCTGATGGAAGTTATATCATTGATATTCCAGTAAAGGTAGATTTAGTTGGCGGCGAAGTATTGCCAATAACTTCTACTGATAAAGCAGGAAATGTATCTATTGCAACAACTACAACAGTTGTTGATATAACAGCTCCAAAAGACCCGAAAGTAAATACTGTAACAAGTGAAGATACAGTTATCACTGGTAAGTCAGAAGCGGGTACAACTGTAACTATTACGTTCCCTAATGGCACGAAAGCTACTAGTGTAGCTGATCAAAATGGAAACTACACAATCAATATTCCAGCTTCCATAGATTTAGTAGGTGGCGAAACATTATCTGCAACATCAACTGATTTAGCAGGAAATGTTTCAAATGAAGCAACGACTGTTGTTACAGATACATCAGCACCAGTAGCACCAACTATTAATCCAGTAACGAGTGAAGATAAAGTTGTAACAGGTACTTCAGAGCCTGGATCAACTGTAATATTAACATTCCCAGATGGAACTAAAGGAATAGGGGTAACTGGAGCAGATGGTAATTATTTAATTGATATCCCAGCAAGAATAGATTTAGTTGGAGGCGAAGTCCTACCAGTTACATCAACTGATAAGCATGACAATGTATCAGAACAAGCAACAACAACAGTTATAGATGTAACAGCACCACCAGCACCAACAGTAAAACCAGTAACAAGTGATGATACAGTGATAACAGGAACAGCCGAAGCAAATTCAACAGTAACTGTCACGTTCCCAGATGGTACGACAGCAACAGGTACAACAGATACAAATGGAAACTACACAATTAATATTCCGACAACTGTAGATATAGTTGGAGGAGAAGTATTACCAGTTACGGCAACGGACCAAGCAGGAAATGTCTCACCAAACACGAAGACAACTGTTACAGACGTCACAGCGCCAAGTATACCAACTATCAATCCGGTAACGAGTGAAGATAAAGTTGTAACAGGTACCTCAGAACCAGGAACAACAGTCACTGTCACGTTCCCAGATGGTACAACAGCGACAGGTACAACAGATACAAATGGAAATTATACAATCAATATTCCAGCAGTAGTAGGTTTAGTTGGGGGCGAAGTCCTACCAGTTACATCAACTGATAAAAATGGGAATAAATCGCCAGAGGCATCAACTATTGTGACAGATGCAACAGCACCAAATGCACCAACTGTTAATGGTGTAACAAGTGAAGATATGGTTATAACAGGAACAGCCGAGGCGAATTCAACAGTAACTGTTACGTTCCCAGATGGTACGACAGCAACTAGTGTAGCTGACCAAAATGGAAACTATTCAATTAATATCCCGACAACTGTAGATTTAGTTGGAGGAGAAGTATTACCAGTTACATCAACGGATCAGGCAGGAAATGTTTCACCAAGTACAACTACAACGGTTACAGATACAACAGCACCAACTGTACCAACTGTTAATCCGGTAACAAGTGAAGATACAGTGATAACTGGTATATCAGAACCAGGAACAACAGTCACTGTCACGTTCCCAGATGGTACAACGGCAACTGGAACGACGGATACAAATGGAAACTATACAATTGATATTCCAGCTAAAGTAGATCTAGTTGGAGGCGAAGTCCTACCGGTTACATCAACGGATCAAGGTGGTAATAAGTCAGATGAAGTATCAACGACTGTAACGGATACAACAGCTCCAAATGTGCCATCAATCAATCCGGTAACGAGTAAAGATACAGTGATAACTGGTACATCAGAACCAAATTCAACAGTCACTGTCACGTTCCCAGATGGTACAACAGCAACAGGTACAACAGATAAAGACGGCAATTATACAATTGACATTCCAACAACTGTAGACTTAGTCGGAGGCGAAGTATTACCAGTTACATCAACAGATCAAGCAGGAAATGTTTCACCAAGTACAACTACAACAGTTACAGATACCACAGCACCAGAAGCGCCAACTGTAAACCCAATAACAAGTGAAGATACAGTAATTACGGGTAAAGCAGAACCAGGAACAACAGTAACTGTTACGTTCCCAGATGGTACAACAGCGACTGGTATAACTGATCAAAATGGAGATTATGAGATTACTATTCCACCAACTGTAGATTTAGTTGGAGGCGAAGTATTACCAGTTACATCAACAGACCAAGCTGGTAACAAGTCAGATGAAGTATCAACGACCGTAACGGATACAACAGCGCCAAATGCGCCGTCAATCAATCCGGTAACAAGTGAAGACACAGTGATAACGGGTACCTCAGAGCCAGACTCAACTGTCACTATCACGTTCCCAGATGGTACAACAGCGACAGGTACAACAGATAAAGACGGAAATTATACAATTGACATCCCAACAAATGTAGATTTAGTCGGA
>NZ_PPQZ01000021.1 GCF_002902525.1 Mammaliicoccus stepanovicii | reverse complement strand
ATTATTCTATTTGTTTATTATATTCATTCTCAATCAGAATATCAATTAAAAACTGTAAATAAATAACAGTGTGGTATTTTTATTCCATTTTGAATCTTGATTTAATCGTATTTTAACAAAACAAAAAAACCTAAAATAAATTTTAGGTTTTTTTAATATTAACAGGTGTAATTGGTTCTTCATCTTCCAATATCTTCTTAGTATTATCTACACAAAGTTGAACCATCTTGTTTCTAGTTTGCACTGTACTGCTACCTATATGAGGTAATACAATAATTTGTTCCATATCTAAGAATGGATGTGTTTCATTAATCGGTTCATTTTCCACAACATCTAATCCAGCACCAAGTATTTCACCTGATTTCACCGCTTCGATTAAATCGTCTTCAATTACATGTCCACCACGACCTATGTTTATAAATACACCCGTGTTTTTCATTTGCTTAAATGCTGTACGGTTAAATATGCCCTTTGTTTGTTCTGTTAAAGGTGCCGTACATATTACAAAATCACTTTCATTAAGTAATTCATCTAAGGTTCTATATTCAACGTTCAACGTACGCTCTGAATCTTCTTTTCTAGTTCGATTATGATAAAGTATTTTACAATTGAATCCTTGTAATCTTCTTGCCAATGCCTCACCAATCGAACCCATACCATATATTCCTACAACTGAACCGTAAACATCCTTACCAGCTAATAAATATGGTCCCCAACTTTTCCAGTTGCCTTCTTGTACATAACGAGCAGCTTCAACAATCCTTCTTGCCGTTGTTAACATTAATGTTAATCCTAATTCGGCTGTCGTTTCAGTTAATACGTCAGGTGTATTCGTAACAATAACACCATTTTCCGTAGCAAGTTTCATGTCGATATTATCAAAGCCAACCGCTAAATTAACTATTCCTTTAATATGCTTAGCATGTTCGAAAAATGTTTGATCAATCTTTTCACTTAACGTTGTGATAACAACGGTTGCATCCTTAGATTTCTCTAAAAAAAGTGCTCTCGGCATTGGATTTAATTCACTTTGCCAAACTTCCACTTCAGAAAATTGTTTCAATTGTTCAATAAAAGCATCAGGTACTTGTCTTGCCACGAGTACTTTATCTCTCATTATCTCATCTCCTAAAGACTCACTTTATTACTTCGAATAAATTTTGAACACTATATGTAGGTAATACGTCTTTCGCCTTAATTTCATCTAAAGAAGTAACACCTGTTTGAACATGAATTGTGTCTATATTACTATTGATCCCTGCCAAAATATCTGTATCATATAAGTCACCTATCATGACACATTCTTCTTTCGACAATCCTATCTTTTCTATTGCTTGATTCATAATGATTGCTTCAGGTTTTCCTATAAAAATTGGCGTCTTTCCAGTAGACACAGTCACAACACTTGTTAACGACCCGTTACCTGGAAGAAAACCTCTTTCGTTAGGTATTGAAACATCTTTATTTGTCGAAATAAATTTAGCACCATTTCTAACAGCTAAACATGCCACAGAAAGCTTTTCATATGTAATCTCGACATCTAATCCTATAACAACATAGTCTACATGTTCGTCATTTTTCACTTCTAGTCCTGCTTCTGTTAATGCTGATTTCAACCCACTTCCACCAATCATATACACAGATGCACCAGGGTCAATTTCACTGATATAGCCACTTGTAGCTAGTGCTGTTGAAATCACATGTTCACTTGAAGTATTGAATCCCATATCATTTAATTTATCAGCAACTTCTTGAGGTGTTTTTGATGAATTATTCGTAACAAACAAATATGATTTATTATGCTTATTTAAATAATCTATAAATTCAATTGCCCCTTCTATCACTTCTGATCCTTTATACATCGTTCCATCTAAATCAATCAAATAACCTTTATAATCTTTCATCTTTATTTCCATCTCCAAACGCTGTTATGGCTACATTTTCATTTTCCAAAAAATACTGAGTATCTAATATCGATTGTTTATAATAAGGCGTCGCAATTTCAAATGCCTTTCTTAGTTCATCGTGATTTATTTGTTCATAATTTCTAGTTAATTCTTTCCTGAAATCAATTGAATTTCTAATTGCTTCAGCTGTTGAAGGTTGAAATACCTTTTCTAATTCCATTATATCTATAACATCTTTATAATTACCTGGATCTCTTAGAATAAATGCATCAATGATTAAATTACCTACATCTACAACAGATTCAATCATCATATGTGCAATTCTCTCTAATGCATATGGTGAGTGCTTTTCTTGTTGAAAATCATTTGTTAATTTTTCTAAATAATTTAATTTAAGTTCTAGTTTTTTACTATCTACGAAATACATTGTAGTAACCTCCTATTCGTAATTATCATATCATAATTTTGTGTTATTCGGCATAGCTCTGTATAATTATAAAAATACAGATTGTAATGATAAAGGAGTTATATATATGATAGATATGTTTTTATACGATGATGAAGATGAAGCCAAAATCAAATTTGTAGGTTTTGTTGGCGAACATAGTCGCTATGACCTTACATTAATTTATTCAGACCGCCATTATGGCAAGACCATTGTCTTAAACACTCAAAATAATACATTTGGGATAATTGGGAAAGATGATTTAGAAGAAGACGGATATATCAGTCACATCCTTGGTTTATCTGAGGACGAAGGAAATGAAGTTACGGAATATTTACATGACGTCATTGATATATAATAGAATGGCTTCGGACATGAGTACACATTCTCAAATAAAGAGAGCTAAACCATATTTTTTGGATTAGCTCTCTTTATTTATAAAATATACGTTTTTCTAAGTCGCTTGTCTATTTTAAGTACAAAAAAAGTGGAATAGCAAATGCCATTCCACTACAAAGGTTAAGAAGCTTTCTTTCTGCTTTTTAGAGTTTTAAGACAATATTATCTTAGTCTCGTCCTTTTTTACTTTAAATAGTCTTTTAAAGTGTTTTTAGATGTTGATTGTTTCTCAACATTATCTTCTTCTTTGTCTGACTGTTTTGTTTCTTCTGTTTGAATTTCTTCTTGTTCTAATTTAGTATTTTGTTGAATTGTCGGTTCAATCTTAACTTGATCTAATTTATGTTCTTCATCTATATAGTGTGCATCTTCAGCAGTTAACTTTGCAACTTCTGATTTAGATAGCCTCTTCAATACAAAATATTTACAGCCAAAGTTGCAATACTCTAATAAATAATCTTGTATCGCTGAAAATCGTTTATTTGCATCACTTTTTTTATTAGTATCATGATAAAAACCTTTTAAACGAAGCTGTTCAAAGCCGAAATCACCAACAATAAAATCATATTTATCTAGAATTTCAGAATAACGTGATGTAAACAGTTCTTCATTGAATGATTGTTGATCATCTTTAATTACTTTAAAATAGTCTTGTTCTATTTTTATTAACATGCAATCACCTTATTCATTATTAAGTGCTTGTTCACCTAAAATATGCTTTTGTTTAGCTGCTTCATTCACTTGTTCATCTGCGTGATAAGAACTACGTACCATTGGACCTGCCTGACAGTGTTTAAATCCTTTTTCCATTGCTACTTTTCTTAATTTTCCAAATTCTAAAGGTGTATAATATTTCTGTACATTTAAATGTTTACGAGATGGTTGTAAATATTGACCAATTGTCATAATGTCTACATCATTTGCTCGTAAGTCATCCATTGTTTCGTAAATTTCTTCAACAGTTTCTCCTAAACCTACCATTAAACTTGATTTTGTAGGAATATCTGGATACATCTCTTTCGAGCGTCTAAGAAACTCTAAAGTACGGTCATATTTAGCACGTGCTCTAACTCTTGGTGTTAAACGTCTAACCGTTTCAATATTATGGTTTAAAATATCTGGCTTAGAGTCCATCAATGTTTCAAGTGCTTCGTAACTACCACCCATATCTGAAGGCAAAATTTCAATTGTTGTATATGGATTCATTTCTCTTACTTTACGTACTGTTTCAGCATAAACATTAGATCCAGCATCTTTCAAATCATCTCTTGCTACTGCTGTAATAACAACATGTTTTAAATTCATTAATTTAACTGATTCAGCTACACGTTTTGGCTCATCTAAATCTAACTCATTTGGCAAGCCTGTTTTAACAGCACAGAATCTACATGCACGCGTACAAACCGCACCTAATATCATGAAAGTAGCTGTACGTCTTTCGCCCCAACATTCATGAATATTTGGACATTTAGCTTCTTCACAAACTGTATGTAGATTTTTCTCTCTCATCATTTTCTTTAATCCAGTATAATTCTTGTTCGTATTTAATTTTATCTTTAACCAATCTGGTTTACGTAGTATTTCTTCATTTTTAGTAGCCATCTAAGTGAACACCCTTCTTTTATTAATTTTCACCTTAGTACATTATAACGAATATCTTAATGAATTAAAATGCTCATTACTCGTTCTTCTCATTTTGTAATAATTTTTGTTCAAATATATTCCTTAAAAATTCAGGCATGTAGTATTTTATTTCTTTTTCTTTCAAAGTAGGGAAATATCTACCAAACGTATACATATCTATCGTGCCTAATTTATACATCTCGTGATCTTGAACTTCGATACCTTTAACGAAATATTGCCCTGTTGACTCTATATAACTTATATTTTTAAAAACATAACCACCAAATACATCGCCTCTAAAACCAAATCCAATTACCGTTTCATTCATATATGATTGTGACATCGCAATATAAATAATTTGTTTCAGTTCACTACCACTTAATTCAACTGATACTGTATTAATTGGATGTGGTAACATTTGATGAATATCGTATTCAGTTAATTGGTTATCTACTTTACCTTTAACAATTAATCCTGCATTTATAATAGCACAGTCGGAATCCGTATGTTCTAAAACACTTTCACATAATAGATCTGTTGTATAACTTGCACTGTATAGACGCCTAGGAAGTGAAAAGCTTCTATTCAAAATTATTCTATTTAACAAAGTCTTACCTATCTGTTCATAGTCTACATTAACTTCTTCTAAACTTTCTGAATCTACTAGCACTGCTTTTTTATTGATAACTTTATTATGCTCAATTTCTAATTCTACTTTCCCTACATATTGACCATATTTACCACCAGCAGCCATGAGAACATTGTTCCTCGTTTCACCATTTTCAAAATAATGATGCGTATGTGCACCTAGAATAACATCAATTTCAGGACATTCTTTACATAGTTGTTCATCAAAGAATATACCAACATGACTTAGTACAATTAGAACATCATACTCACCTTCTAATTGTGAAATTTCATTTTTCAAAGCTAATAACGGTGAGGTTACTTTCCAATCTAATGCTTCATAAAATTGTTGAAATGCTGCCGTTAAACCTATCATACATACTTTAACGCCTTTGATTTCTTTAATGACATGAGGCTTGATATGACGCGGTAATGCTCCATTTAAATCAAACAAGTTACAACAAGTAACTTCAAATTCAGCATTATCATACAAATGGTTTAAATCATCATGTGAAATCGTAATGCCTTCGTTATTACCTATTGTCGCAACATCGACATGACTTTCATTTAAAATATTAATATTCTCTTTACCTTGAGTTGCTTCAGTTAATGGATGAAACAAATCAATAAAGTCTCCTACATCAATATACAATGAATCATGTGAAAGCTTTTGTCTTTCATCTCTTATATACTTAGATATTTTTGCATATGTATTTAAATGGCTATGAATATCATTCGTATGAAAAATTGTAAGTTTCACATATCCAACTCCTTATAGAATACTTTTTATAATCAAATATATACCTAAGATTAACATCGTTAGCCTTAAAACTAAAACAACAGTATCTGAATTCATCTTGCTATTTATTTTTACGCCAATTTTTGCTCCAAAATAACTTGCTATAATTAAAATAATTGCATGCACCCATAACACATTTCCTTGAATAATATGACCAGCAGAACTTGATAAGCTAGAGAAGAATATCATCATCATGCTCGTACCAACTGCAACATGTGGTGGAAATTTAAACACAATAATCATGAGTGGTGTCATCAATGCACCACCACCAATTCCAAACAAACCTGTTGTAACACCGACAACAAATGAAGATAGCACCGCTGCGACAGGTGGTATCCCGTATTTATGCTCTTTACCGTAACGATCTACGAATGATTTCATATATTTATCTTGTTGAAAATACTTAATAGGTTTAATCACATTTCTAATCATTAATATAATTGAAATCAAAATAAGAAAGATACCAAACAATAAATTAAATGAATCTAGAGTAAAGAACCTACTTAAATAAGATCCGATTAATGCGCCAGGAATAATACCTATCAAAAATATCAATCCGTTTTTAACATCGACTTGTTTTGTTTTTAAATAACCGAGCGTTGCAGTTAAACCAGTTGTAATTAAAATAACAGAAGAAGTCCCAATTGCCTTTTGTGGCGTCATTCCAGATAATAAGTGATGGTCTATACCAAAATAAACTAAAGATGGCACAATAATAATGCCACCACCAATTCCTACTAACGCACCAATAATTGCTGAAAAGGCACCAATTATAATCAATACAATATATGACACAACATTCACCTCTAAAATAGTTTGAGCTGTCTTGGGGCTAACCCTTCATATTGTATATCTAATAAGTTTTGGTATGTTTTCGCATTTTGTGCGGCATGTCCACCAGAATTATTATTAAATACAACATAGACCTCTTTTGCTTTATGATTTAATATTTTTACTTTTTCACTTAATGATTTTAATTCTTTATCGTTATAATCATATAAATAGCGAACATCTCGCCATTCTTGATCAGTCATATCTTTCTTTGTCCAACCGTTTACATTTCGTCCATGATAGCGAACAAATGCTATTTCATGTGTAATACGATTAATCAGTGGTATAGAACCTTCTCCACTTTGTGGTTCATCACAAACACTATGAATAAAATTCAATTCTGTTAAAAACTCTAATGTATATTCCTTTACATCATCTTGAAACCAAGAACGGTTTCGGAATTCAATACATACTGTAAAATCTTTCAATTGCTCTCGCACATATCTCAAATAATTAATATTTTGAGTTTGTAAGTCAAACCAAGGTGGAAATTGCACTAATATCATTGCCAGCTTTCCAGATGCTTTTAAAGGCATCATTGAATCTTTAAACAAATTAAATAACTCAACCTTATCTTCTGCAAACTCCTTAACATCAGAGTGACCCGTCAATGCTTGATGAATTTTAACAACAAATTTAAAATTTTTAGGTGTTTCTCTAATCCATTTTTCAATATTTCTTTGTGGTTGAATTGCATAATAAGTTGCATCAAGTTCCACAATAGGAAAATGAGCAGCATAAGCTTTTAATTTATCTTTCTTATTAGTGAGATCTTCATATAAAGAATCATGATCACCCCAACCAGTTAAACCTATATTTATCATAATTATCACCATATTAATCATACCATACGTATTGAAATGAAATCATATTTGTAGACAAAACTTTATAATAAAAAAAGAGCATTGATACTAAAATCTAATATTTTAGTATCAATGTTCTTCTATATAAAATTTACATTTCTATAATTGAATTGCCTATCACAATAATTCATAACATCTTCATCGTGAGTCACTATTATAATAGTAGATTTTCCTTTAAATTCAGTTAATAGGTTTAAAATAAATTAAGATTTTATCGCCTTATCATATTCTTGTTTATCTAAATATTTTATGCTAAACACCCATAATCCTTTATGATGAATTTGTACATACTCACGTGTTGGATCATAACCTTTAAAATTCAATAGATACTGACTTTTATGACCATTTTTATCATATGATTGGATATCTTTATAATCTTGAAGCTCAACTACTTCTTTCATCGTTAATTCTTCAATATTTTTATGAGATGGTACCCTCGCATAACTTGTTTGTTCTTTAATAAATGGATTCACTCTATCTATTTTTTCATCAAAATGGAACAACATGACAATTATAGTACTAAATAAAACAAATAAGATTCCTAAGCCAAATAAAACCTTTTTCATTGCAAACATTCCTATACAAAGAATATTTAAGTCTACTTAAATAAAATATATAACCCATTAAATTTTTAGACAATAAAAAATGTAAGCGATTTCCACATATTTATAAATAAATAAGACACCCTCAAAAATGTTTTTGATTTTTTGAGGGTGTCTTCATTTTTGCATGGTGTTCTGTCGATTTTATCTTAGAACCATGTTATAATTTAGTTGTTCATGTCTTACTTAAACATTTAATGATGGCCGTCATTGCATAATGTTTATTGTTAAGGCATTTTTTTTATGGTTTTTCATAATATTTGTCCTTTCTATTTCAATTTCAAAACTTGCCCAACTTGGATAACATCTGATTTCAATCCGTTCAATTCCTTTAATCTCGCAACAGTTACACCTGTTTTCTGGCTTATTCCCCATAGAGTATCACCTGCTACTACAACATATGTTGATGGTTTTCCTCCTATTGGCGCACCATGAATTGCTTCTGCTAAAGATTTTGTATATGCTGCTAAGTTACTTTTAATTGTATTCATATCTTTTGTAGAAGTAATAAACCCTAATTCAACTAATCTATAGTTAATAAATTCAGCTTTTGCAACGTTACAGTTTAATAAGTCACTGCGCTCTGTTATACCTCTAATTGTACCTACGTGTTTTTTGACTGCTGCTTGTAATGCTTTATCAATGCTATCTGGCGCTAGTCCACTTGGTATAATAACATGTCCTCCTGTAGCTGACGCACTTGCTGAATCTAAGTGGAACTCTACAACTATTTCATACCCTTGAGATTTAACCCAATAAAGTCCGTAATCTTTTTTGTTACCTTGTTGCTGTCCGTATGCAGTATCCTGGTACATATCTTGATCTTTACCATATACTGCAACATTATTCCCTGCTTGTTTAAGATAATTAGCTACTCTATCTACAATATTCGCTCTAATAAAATCTCTTTCATTTGTTCCGTTACCTACTGCTCCTGGATCATTATACCCATGTCCTGCAACGATCATAATTTTTCTACTCATTTTAACTGCTCCTTTATTATTTGATTTGTCTAATTTTTGATTTAATTTTGTAATATCATAATTTTCTATTGGCATACCACTGCATACACGTGTTACTTCATTATTAATATCTACTCCTTTTTGTCTTAATTGGATGTGCAAATGTTCACTCATAGGATTATCAGCAAAGTTTGTATTTCCTTGTAATCCTATAATATCTCCTTGATTCACTTTATCGCCTTTCGAATACATAAGTGAATCTCGCTTCATATGCCCGTATATCCAATCATTTCCATTACTATCTCTAATTTCCATCGTTCCACCAAAGTTACCAAATGGCTCACTTAGAATAACTGTTCCACTCGTAACTGCAGGTATGTTATCTGTATTGTTATTATAGACATCAAATGCTCTATGATACCCGCTACAAAAAGAATCGTATTTAACCCCTCCTTCTATATAATTACGAAATCCATAATTCTTAGGATAATTATCAAATGTTCTAGGATCTGAAGATACCTTCCATCCTTTTTTGGATAAATAACTGATTGCATGTAACATAAAATCTCCCTCTCTTATTGTTATTTTTTACCGACTTCTTTCAAATACTGTTCTAACGCTCTTGAACTACTTGATAAAATGAAGGTATTTTTCCAAATCCCATAAAGTACAAAGATAATTGGAATACCTGTATTTAACACATTCATCCAAGCGTTAAGTTTTTGAGGACTAAGCCATTCAATTTGGAAACCTGAAGCATTAAGTGCTAAATACACTGCACCAAGAAATCCTCCTATCATTGCAACAAATTGTTTAATCTTGTCTGGATCAATTTCAATTTTCTTCTCATCCTCTGAATAATTTAAATTTACTTTATTCGTTTTGAAATTCATTTTAACCATGTTGATCACCTCCTTGGTTACACTATAGTACAACTTTCGGTTGACGTCAATAACTTTTGGTTATATTTTTCGTTTTTTATTTGCAAAAGTATAACTAAAGGTTATAATAAACGTATCAATCATATAAGGAGCGGGAACTTATGGTGTCTGAAAATAAACTCTCTGAACAAATTAGTTTATTAAGAACAAAGAATGGATGGACGCAACAAAAACTTGCTGATGAATTGCAAGTTTCAAAACAATCCATATCTTATTGGGAAACGGGTCGTAAAGCACCAAAGATGAAGAAAATTGAGGAAATGGCTAAATTATTCAATGTAAGTGTCAGTTACATTTTAGACGGGAAATCTAATTCTACTTATAATTCAACTGCAGAAACGATTGCTGCACATTTAGATGGCGAATTAACGGAAGATGAATTGCAGAAGGTACTTGAATATGTTGATTTTATAAAACATCAAAGTAAATAAGATAAAGTTTATGGTGGGGATAATTTGAATAGATACGAAAAAACACTTATCAATAATGAACACATCGTCATAAAAGAAACGAATCACCTTCCAAAAAATTTGAAAGGTTTATATGTAGATGGATTAATTTTATTGAAAGATAGTTTATCCGAGAAAGAAAAATTAGAAGTACTCGGTGAAGAATTAGCCCATCATGATATTTCTTATGGTGATATACTCGATACAAATGAATTATGGAAATGGAAACTAGAGCATAAGGCAAGACGACTCGGTTTCGAAAAAATCATTCCACTTAAAAGTATCGTACAAGCGTATAAGTTTGGTGTTCAGAACAAGTTCGAATTAAGTAATTATTTAGATGTATCAGAAGGCTATATCGATGAAACATTAAGTCATTATCAACAAAAGTATGGTTTAAGTACATGGTATGAGCATTACTTAATTAAATTTAATCCATTACAAGTTTATGAATATCATGATATAAACTAAATAGATATCAAAAATGCGCTAAGCTTAAGGAGGTGACTCCTCTTGCTTAGCGCATTTTCATTTCATTTAACTCGGTTTTACCATTCAGCAATACTTCCATCTTTATGTCTCCATATTGGATTGTGCCAATCATGGCCAACTACCGACATTTCCCTAACTTTTTCTTCATCAATTTCAACACCAAGGCCAGGGCCATTCGGTATTTTCACGTATCCATTATCAAATTCAAATACTTCTTTATTCGTAATGTAGTCTAATATATCACTTTCTTTATTATAGTGAATACCTAAACTTTGTTCTTGAATAAATGCATTATGACATGTCGCATCAACTTGTAAACACGAGGCTAGTGCAATCGGACCTAAAGGACAATGTGGTGCTGCACCTACATCATATGCTTCTGCCATTGATATAATTTTTTTGCATTCTGTTATGCCACCTGCATGAGATAAATCTGGTTGTATAATATCGACATATCCACTTTCAAGCACTGGTTTGAAATCCCATCTTGAGAATAATCTTTCACCTAAAGCGATTGGAATCGTTGTTGTCTGACTAATTTCCCTAACCGCCTCCAGATTCTCACTTAAAACAGGTTCTTCAATAAACATCGGCTTAAATTGCTCTAACTCTTTAGCTAATACTTTAGCCATCGGTCTATGAACTCTACCATGAAAATCAATGCCAATTCCAAAATTATTTCCAACTGCCGATCTTATACCAGCAACTCTTTCAACAACACTATCAATTTTGTCATAACTATCAATATATTGTAATTCTTCAGTCGCGTTCATCTTTATGGCCTCGAATCCATTGTCGAGTGCGTTTTTGGCAGCTTCAGATGTATCTTGGGGTCTATCACCGCCTATCCAAGAATAAACTTTCATAGAATGTCTACATGCACCACCCATCAGTTCATACACCGGTGCATTATAATACTTACCTTTAATATCCCACAGCGCTTGGTCAATACCGGATATCGCACTCATCAATATCGGGCCACCTCTGTAAAAACCGCTTCGATACATTAAATTCCAATGATCTTCTATATTAAGAGGATTCTTATTGATAAGTTGTTGCATTAATTCTTCCACTGCTGCTTTTACGGTACTTGCTTTTCCCTCTATAACTGGTTCTCCCCAGCCTACAATGCCTTCATCGGTCGTAATTTTTAAAAACAACCATCTCGGTGGTACTTGAAACAATTCATAGTCTATTATTTTCATTTTATGCACGTCCTTTTTTCAAATGTACAATATCGTGAAATTGTTGTGCTGTGTTTTCAAGGTTTTGATAATATTGTTCATTTGTTTCTAGCTTTGTATTGACTAATGCACTTCCTAGTCCAACACCTACTGCACCAGCTTTCATAAAATCATCAACATTGCTTAAGTCAACGCCACCAGTCGGAAGTAAAGGTATATGCGGCAATGGACCTTGTAAATCTTTAATGTAGGCAGGCCCCATTGTCGTAGTTGGGAATACTTTAATGATGTCACCACCATATTCATATGCTTCTAATATTTCTGTAGGTGATAAAGCACCAGGAATACTGACCGCGCCGTAACGTTTCGTCATTTTAATGGTTTCTTTATTTACTGTTGGTGATAATATAAATGAAGCACCACTCAAAATGGCTAGACGTGCTGTTTCAGAATCAAGAACTGTACCTGCACCTACTATCACTTTATCTTTCATTTCTGTTGAAAGTAGCTCTATAGATTCTAGTGCTTTTGGAGAATTCATCGTCACTTCAATTGCTCGAATGCCTGCGTTGTAGAGTGTTTTAGTAATGGGTAATATATCATCTGGGTTAGCATTTCTTATAATCGCGATAATCTTAGATTCTTTTATTGTATTTAAAGTGTTCATTATTCAAAACTCCTTATCTGATGACATCATCTGTTTTATTTTTACTGTTAAGGTTTTCTAATTCCTCTTTAGTTGGAAGGCCTTCTACGTCTCCTTTAACTGTTGTAACTAATGCCCCTGCATCACAACCTTGGTGAACTGCATCTTGAATAGACATCTGTTCAATATACCCAGCGATAAAACCAGCCGCAAATCCATCTCCAGCTCCTACTGGATCTACAACTTCTACTTCTTGACTAGCTTTCTCATAACCTGTTTGGTCACCGCTATGATAATATGCACCTTGTTCTCCAAGTTTAACGACAACCGTTTCTGCACCTAGGTCGATCATTTTTTGAGCAATTTTACGTTCATCACTTAATCCAAAAAGAAATTCACCTTCACTTATGCCAGGCAGAATAATATCACATTCTTTAATAATGCTCAGTAATGTCGCTTTTGCTTCGTCCTCATCCCATAGTTTTAACCTAAGATTCGGATCAAAAATAATTTTCAGTCCTAACTGTTTGCTAACTTTAAGTAGATGCAACATTGTATCTTTACTACTTGAGCTAATTGCAGGTGTTATGCCTGTTAAATATAAAAACTTAAATTGAGAAACGTAATCTTTGTTTATTAAATTTTCATTCATTTGGCTTGCTGCTGATCCACTTCTATAATAATGAACTCTAGTTTGGTTACTTCTAAACTTTTCTTTAATAAAAATTCCAGTATTTGCATCATCAGTCAATTTTACAAAATCAACATTGATACCTTCCCCTCTTACAAAAGAAAGAATTCGTTGACCTAGTTCATCATTACCTAACTGACTAATCCACCCTGTAGATATACCTAGTTTTTGTAGACCAATTAAAGTGTTTGTTTCTGCTCCAGCAATATGGCTTGTAAAATCACGCGCATAACGCATTGGACCAACCTCATTCGGTGAAAACACAATCATTGTTTCACCAATTGATAATACATCCATATATCACACACTCCTTTAATTAATATCCTTCTGCATTATATAAACGTGCCGATAATCCGCCATCAATTACTAAATGTTCACCCGTCATCATTTCCGAATCATCTGAGGCTAAATATTTCGCTAACTTTCCAATATCTTCTGGTTCATTTATTCTAGAAGTTGCATGTAAGTCAAGCACACCTTGTCTTACTACTTCTTCATTATCCATTGAATCGAACCAATTTTTAAGATGTGAAGTATTTGTAAAACCAGGACATATCGCATTTACACGAATATTATATTTACCAAGACTAAGTGCCATACCTCTTGTCATCGCATTCACGCCACCTTTTGCTGCTGCATACATGTCCGTATCTGGTAATGTCGCAATTGAATGATTTGAGGAAATATTAATAATCGATCCGCCACCTTGTTTTTTCATTTCTGGAATAACATGTTTAGAACATAGGAACGTCCCTCTCAAATCTATATTTATAATTGAATCCCAATCTTCAACTGATGCTTCTTCAATCGACTTAAATACTGTAATTCCTGCGTTATTAACTAATGTGTTGATTTTCCCATATTGATTCACGGTTTCTTTAATCATATTAATAATACTTTCTTCTTTTGAAACATCTGTTTCAACAAACAACGCCTCGTTACCTTCATCTATAATTTCTTTAACCGTTTCTTTTCCAAAGTCTGGATCAATTGTTGCTACAACAATTTTCGCCCCATGACGACTTAATATCTTTGCAATTCCTTTTCCTATTCCTTTTCCTGCTCCTGTTACAATAATGACTTGTTCATTTAAGTTACTCATTATATATCCCCTTTGTGTTTGTTAGTTTAATTTCGGTAATGTAAATATATCCTCAACTATTAAAGATGCAGCACCGATTGTATATAAATTTCTACCTAGCACTGAAGATTTTATAGGTGTTTCTTTCGCATCCTCACCTAATACTTTTAATTGGATCACATCACTAATAATTGGTAAAATCACGTCACTGATTTTCGTTAAACTACCACCTAATATGATGAATTTTGGTCCAAATAAATTTATAAGTATAGAAAAACCAGCCCCTAAATTTCTTGCAACATCCCTTGCTATACTAAGGCTGAGCTCATCACCAGCATTAACCGCTTCATAAAAATCATCAATTGTTATATTATCAATATCTGAATAAAGTGTTTGTAGAGTACTCATGCCTCCCAACTTCAAATTTCGTTTCACACTTCTTAATATTGCCGTTTCACTCGTCTTTGTTTCTAAACACCCATAATTCCCACAAGAACATAGTGCACCGTCTGAGTCTATCGTCACATGTCCAATCTGACCTGTAACATAATGTGAGCCTTTAAAAATTTTCCCTTCATTTATAACACTTGCTCCAACTCCATAATCAACGAGTACTGTTATAAAGTTATTTTCATCTTTACCTTGTCCAAACCACATTTCTGCAAGCGCGGAACTATTGCAATCGTTATCTACAAGTACTTGTAATCCTGTTAATTTTTCTAAGATGCTTTTAATTTCAACATTTCTCCATCCTAAATTAGGAGCGAAGATATTTTTACCTGTATCCGTATCAACTAATCCGTGCATTCCAACACCTATACCTAATACATCGATATTCGATTGTTTATATTGACTGACAATTTGATTAATTCTACTTCCTAAATCTTCAATGATGTGAATTGGATTTTTTTCATGACTTATCTCTATTTCTATTTCTTCTAAAATATTCGCTTTTAAATTGGTCACAACAATTTTATTTGAATAAGCGCCTATTTCTAATCCGATGATAAGTTTTTTATGTTTATTGATTTCTAACGGAATGGGTTGTCTGCCTCGTACTTTAACTTTAGGCACTTTTTCGTTTATCCATTCTTCTTCTATTAAAATAGAAACAATCTCCGATACGGATGGTTTTGACAATTCAATTCTATTAGCAATTTCCGCTCTAGAAATAGGTCCATACTTCTGTATTGTTCTTAATACGAGTTGTTTATTATAATCTTTCATCAAATTTACATTTATTCTTGAAGATTGTTTCATTGCTGTCCTCCTTCCACTTTAAGTAACTTTGGATAACTAACATATTTTGTTATTAATGAAAATGACTTGATTTTATTAATGTAAAGGTTTACATTTACTATTAAATCAGATTTACAAACTTTTTACAATATTTTTAGTTATTTAGGATAATTAAATCTGTATTTTATTTATTATGAACGAATATTTTCAAACAAATGATATGGAGGTAAAAATATGGAATCAAGTAATTTTCGTGTAAAATTAATATTCTTCTTAGGAGCATTGGGAGGATTACTTTATGGTTATGATACGGGTGTTATATCAGGAGCATTACTTTTCATAAAAAATGATATTCCACTTACTGATTTTACTAAAGGGTTAGTTGTTAGTTCTATGTTAATCGGTGCAATTTTCGGTTCAGGATTTAGTGGACCACTTTCAGACAAGTTTGGTAGACGACGTCTTGTATTCGCAGTAGCTGTCGTATTTATTATAGGTGCTTTATTACTTGCAACTGCACAAGCTATGATCATGCTCGTTATAGGAAGATTTATTATCGGGCTTGCTGTTGGGGGTTCTTCAGCTATCGTTCCAGTATATTTATCAGAAATGGCACCAACAGACTCACGTGGATCGCTCAGTTCATTAAACCAATTAATGATTACAATTGGTATTCTCGCTTCTTACTTAGTCAATTACGCTTTTGCTGATATGGAAGCGTGGCGATGGATGGTAGGATTAGCAGTTGTTCCTTCTGCTATATTAATGGCTGGTGTATACTTCATGCCTGAAAGTCCTAGATGGCTATTAGAACATAGAAGTGAAACATCAGCACGTAATGTTATGGCTATAACACGTAATCAACAAGAAATTGATAAAGAAATAGATGAGATGAAAGAAATTATTCGCATTTCAGAAAGTACATGGACAGTTTTAAAATCACTATGGTTAAGACCAATTCTTGTAATAGGCTGTATATTCGCATTACTTCAACAAATCATTGGTATAAATGCCATTATTTATTATGCACCAACTATATTTAGTCAAGCAGGACTTGGTAATGCTACAGCAATTTTAGGTACAGCAGGTATAGGTACTGTCAATGTAATTGTTACAATATTTGCAATTCAAATCATGGATAAAATCGATAGAAAAAAATTATTAATTACAGGAAATATTGGTATGGTTAGTTCATTACTCATCATGGCAGGATTTGTTTGGACAGTTGGTTTAGACTCAACAATCGGGGCATGGGTAATCGTGTTATGTTTAACATTCTTCATCGTATTCTTCGCATTTACTTGGGGTCCAATATTATGGATTATGTTACCAGAATTATTCCCAATGAGAGCAAGAGGCGCAGCTACAGGTATTGCGACACTCTCATTATCAATCGGTAGTTTATTAGTTGCTCAATTTTTCCCAATGCTTACAGCAGTGATGGGAATTCATCAAGTTTTCTTAATCTTTGCATTTATAGGTGTATTAGCAATGATATTTGTAATTAAATACTTACCTGAAACAAGAGGACGTAGCTTGGAAGAAATTGAAGTAGATTTAAGAAACCGTACGTCATCAGCGAAATTATCAGAAATAGACGAATCATAATCATACAATGAATAACTAAAAAGCACGATTGATACCGATTAAAGTCGGAATCAATCGTGCTTTTTCTTATATCATAACACTTTAATTTTAGTGATGATTACGTCTAGCCTATACTGCCTTCCATTTCAAACTTGATCAGTCTATTCATTTCAACAGCATATTCCATTGGTAATTCTTTAGTGAATGGTTCAATGAAGCCCATTACGATCATTTCAGTCGCTTCTTCTTCTGAAATACCACGGCTCATTAAGTAGAATAATTGTTCTTCAGACACTTTAGATACTTTCGCTTCATGCTCTAATGAAATGTTATCATTTAAAATTTCATTATAAGGAATTGTATCTGATGTAGATTCGTTATCCATGATTAACGTATCACATTCGATGTTTGAACGTGCGCCAGTTGCATTACGTCCAAAGTGTACGATACCACGATATACGACTTTACCACCATTTTTAGAGATAGATTTAGATACAATTGTTGAAGATGTATTTGGTGCTTTATGAATCATTTTAGCACCAGCATCTTGACATTGACCTTTACCAGCTAAAGCGATTGATAATGTCATACCTCTAGCACCTTCACCTAATAATACACATGAAGGATATTTCATAGTCAATTTAGAACCTAAGTTACCATCAATCCATTCCATCGTTCCATTTTCATGAACGAATGTACGTTTAGTAACTAAGTTATATACATTGTTTGCCCAGTTTTGAATTGTTGTGTAACGGCAATATGCATCTTTACGAACAATAATTTCTACAACTGCAGAGTGAAGTGAGTTAGTTGTATATACTGGTGCTGTACAACCTTCTACATAATGTACTGAAGATCCTTCATCAGCTATGATTAATGTTCTTTCAAATTGACCCATGTTTTCTGAGTTAATTCTAAAGTATGCTTGTAATGGTGTTTCTAATTTAACGCCTTTTGGTACATAGATGAATGAACCACCTGACCAAACTGCTGAGTTTAAAGCAGAGAATTTATTATCTGCAGCAGGTATAACTGATGCAAAATGTTCTTTAAATAATTCTTCATTCTCGCGTAATGCTGAATCAGTATCTTTAAAGATGATACCTTGGTCTTCTAAATCTTGTTCCATGTTATGGTAAACAACTTCAGATTCATACTGTGCTGAAACACCTGCAAGGTATTTTTGTTCAGCTTCTGGAATACCTAATTTATCGAAAGTATTTTTAATTTCTTCAGGTACTTCATCCCAAGAACGTTCTGAACGTTCTGATGGTTTAACATAATATGTGATTTCATCAAAATTCAATTCTGATAAATCCCCACCCCACATAGGCATTGGCATTTTGTAGAATTGTTTCAATGATTTCAAACGGAAATCTAGCATCCATTGTGGTTCATCTTTCATTTCAGATATTTTTCTAACGATTTCTTCAGTTAAACCTCTACCTGAACGGAAGATAGAAACGTCTTCATCATGGAAACCATATTTATAATCTCCAACTTCTGGTGATTTTTTAGCCATTTTCTTCACTCCTCATTTTTTATAGCTTGAGTCTATATTCACAAGTTACTTGTTACTTTCTTCTTTCGTTCCCTTTTCAAGTGCTTTCCACACTAAAGTTGCACATTTAATTCGTGCTGGAAATTTCGACACACCTGATAAAGCCTCAATATCACCCATATCTTCAGTGATTTCATAAGATTCTCCAAGCATCATGTTTGAAAATTCTTTACTCATTTGAAGTGCTTCATCTACAGTATGACCTTTGACCGATTCTGTCATCATTGACGCACTAGACATTGAAATAGAACAACCTTCTCCATCAAACTTCGCATCTTTAATAACGTTATCTTGTACATCAAGCGTCAAGCGGATGCGGTCTCCACAAGTAGGATTATTCATATCGATTGTTAATGAACCGTCTTCAAGTGCACCTTTGTTACGAGGATTCTTATAGTGGTCCATAATCACAGAACGGTATAGTTGTTCTAAATTATTAAAATTCATAAGAGAAAAACTCCTTCGTTCTTTTAAGTGCCTGAATTAATATATCAACATCTTCAGTAGTATTATAAATATAGAAACTTGCTCTTGCAGTTGATGACTGATTTAGCCATTTCATTAACGGTTGTGCACAATGATGACCCGCTCTAACTGCAACACCTTCTGAATCTAAAGCAGTTGCCAAGTCATGAGGATGTACGCCTTCGACATTAAAAGTGATTAGACCAGCCCTTTTATCTGGTGTTGGTCCATAAATTTCTAGGCCGTCAATTTTACTCATTTCATTATATGCATAATTCACAACTTCAAACTCATGTTGATGAATATTATCAAGACCTATTTCATCAATGTACCTAATCGCTTCTGCTAAAGCAATCGCCTCTGCTATCAATGGAGTACCCGCTTCAAATTTGGTTGGTAAATCAGTCCATGTTGCATCTTCTAATCCAACAAAGTCAATCATGTCTCCACCAAATTCAATTGGTTCCATCTTATCAAGTAATTCACGTTTACCATATAATACACCAATTCCGGTTGGACCCAACATCTTATGCCCACTAAAACTGAAGAAGTCAACGTCTAAATCTTGAACATCTACATTCATATGTGGTGCTGATTGAGCACCATCCACTGCAATAACAGCGTCATGTTGATGTGCTACTTCTGCAATATATTTAACATCATTAATTGTACCTAGCACATTAGAAACATGTGTTACAGCTACAATCTTAGTGTTGTCAGTAATAGTTTGTTCAATTGCTTCTCGTTCAAGTTCTCCACTTTCATTCATTGGAATAAATTTAAGCTTCGCACCTGTTCTTTTAGCTAATTGTTGCCATGGAACAATATTTGCATGATGTTCCATTTGCGTCACAACAATTTCATCACCTTCAGAAACATTATGATCACCATAACTATATGCAACTAAGTTAATTGCTGCAGTCGTACCTCTAGTAAACACGATTTCTTCGAAGTATTGAGCATTAATGAATCTTCTAACAGTTTCACGTGCTTTTTCGTACCCATCAGTCGCTAATGTACCGAGTGTATGTACACCTCGATGTACATTCGAGTTATAGCGATTATAATAATCTACGATACTGTCAGTAACTTGTGTTGGTGTTTGACTTGTCGCTGAAGAATCTAGATAGACAAGTTTTTTACCATTTACCTGTTGATTTAATATTGGAAAATCTTTAATTATGTTTTCTACTTTAAATGTTGATTCGGTCACATTATCAGACCTTTCTGTGCCTTTTTTATATTTGTGTTGTTACTTTAAGTTCAATAACTTCACGCAATTGACGTTTAACGTCTTCAATTGGCAATGCAGATACTACTGGATCTAAGAAACCGTGAATAACAAGTCTTTCAGCTTCTTTACGAGAAATACCTCTACTCATTAAATAATAAAGTTGAGTTGGATCTACTCTACCAACTGATGCAGCATGTCCAGCTGTTACATCGTCTTCATCAATTAATAATATTGGGTTTGCATCACCACGAGCTTTTTCAGAAAGCATTAATACACGTGATTCTTGTTGTGCATCTGCTTTAGTACCACCATGTTTAATATATCCGATACCATTGAAAATTGAAGAAGCACTATCTTTCATTACACCGTGTTTTAAAATATGTCCAATTGATTCTTTACCATATTGGATAATTTGAGTTGTAAAGTTTTGTTTTTGTTCTCCACGACCAACTACTACTGTTTTTAAGCTACTGTTAGAACGATCACCCATTAAATAAGTAGTATTGTCATTGATCGTACTACAATCGTTCATTAATCCTAAAGCCCAATCAATCGTTGCATCTGCTGCTGCAGTACCACGACGAATGATATGACCTGTGAATCCTTTATCCATAAAGTCAACGCAACCGTAAGTAACTTTAGAGTTTGCACCTGCAATTACTTCAGAAATAATATTAAGTTGACCATTATTTGAAGATGCTTTTGATAAATAGTTCTCTACATATGTTAATTCAGCACTTTCTTCAGTAACGATAATAGCGTGATTAAAGAAACTTGCGTTTTCATCATCATGTAACACTACATATTGTACTGGATCTTCAACTACAACGTTTTTAGGTACGTATACGAATACACCACCGTTTACTAATGCTGCATGAAGAGCTGTTAATTTATGCTCATCTACTTTAACTACATCTGTCATAAAGTATTTTTGAACTAAATCACTATTTTCAATTAATGCTGTTTTTAAATCTTTAATTACAACACCTTGTTCAGCTAATTTTTCATCTACTTTAATAAAAGCAGGTGTATTATTGTGTTGAACAATTAAGTTTTTAGCATTTTCAGTATCAATAATTTCTTGTACTGACGCTGGTAATAATTCCATAGAATCGAACACATCGCTGTCCACAACGTGCTTATTAATAGATTCAAAATCCCATTTGTCGATTTTAGTTTTATCTGGTTTAGGCATGTCTAATTTATCTAATTTTTGAAAACTATTTTTTCTTAGTTCAGTCATCCAAGATGGTTCATTTTGAGATGCTGAATAATTTGTTAAGTCTTCAATATTAATATTTAATGTTGTTTCCGTTGCCATTTATACTCCTCCTACTTGACTATAATTCATATATTATTCAGCGTTTACTGTTTCGTCTTCGATGTTAAGTTCATCTTTAATCCATTCATAACCTTCATCTTCAAGACGTTTCGCTAGTTCTTCGCCACCTGATTTAACGACACGGCCTTGCATCATAACGTGTACGAAATCTGGTGTAATATAGTTTAATAGTCTTTGATAGTGAGTGATAATTAAACAACCGAATTCTTCGCCGCGCATTTTGTTAATACCTTTAGATACAACTTTTAATGCATCAATATCTAAACCTGAGTCAATTTCATCTAAAATAGCAAACTTAGGTTCTAACATCATCAATTGAAGAATTTCGTTACGTTTTTTCTCTCCACCTGAGAAACCTTCATTAAGGTATCTTTGTGCCATGTCTTGATCCATTTCTAATAGATCCATTTCTTTATCTAATTTCTTGATAAATTGCATTAAGTTAATTTCGTTACCTTCTTCACGTCTTGAATTGATAGCAGAACGTAAGAAGTCAGCATTTGTAACACCTGAAATTTCAGATGGATATTGCATTGCAAGGAATAAACCTGCTTGTGCACGCTCGTCAACTTCCATTTCTAATACATTTTCACCATCTAATAGAATTTCGCCTTTAGTAACTTCATACTTAGGATGTCCCATAATAGCTGATGATAAAGTTGATTTACCAGTACCATTTGGTCCCATAATTGCATGAATTTCGCCTTGTTGTATAGTTAAGTCTACACCTTTAAGAATTTCCTTACCTTCGATTTCTACGTGTAAATCTTTAATTTCTAATTTTGATGCCATGTTATGATTCCCTCCAAGAATTTATTCACATTATAAAAAAGATAACCCTACATTATCTTATCTAGTTTATAATAATTTTAATCTAACGTCAAAGTTTGTTCAGATCGGTTACCCTTTATATTATAACTTACTTATATAGTGGTTGAAACCCATTCGCTCATTAAAATGATTATAAAAACCTCACATTGTCATATACTGTAAATACATTGATAAATGATAATTACAGTATGACATTCTCAATTTAATATAAACCTTGTGATAGCCATTCTTATAGCATTTCAGAACTAATTAAATTATACGGGAGTGGGACAGAAATCTCATTTTATCAAAAAAGGCTAGGACTCATTAATTATGTCCCAGCCTCTCAATCATGTTGTGACTATTTTCTTCTATTATAATAATGCTCCGCGAATTGTATCATTATATTCTATATATGCTTTTAAGCAGCTAAGCATATAAACCCAACCTTCTTTTTGGTTGAGCATCGTTTCAACATCATTTGGGTCGAATTCTTGTTCTATAGTTTTAACAATGGTAATGTCACCTTCAGTAATAAAGTGAATTTCTACTTCGTTATTTCCCCACTCAAATTTGATTAACTTATCCTCAATCAACTCAACAATCTTGATTTCAACTTTTGCATTATATTCTTTATAGTTAAGTGTAACTGTATTTCCTTCTTCAAATGAATTTGTAAATGATGAAAACCAAAATCCGGCCATTTTCTCACTATCTAAGAATGATTGATATATATCATGTACGTGTGCATTAATCTTCATTTTAGTTTCTATCTTCATAATAATACCTCCTAATTTAATTTTCTAATTCCCTAGATTTATAAGTGTGAAACGCATAACATGTTCTATATAATATGAATATAAGAAATTCGTTAAGGAGAGTCTGTTATGGAACGTTATGAACAATTTGCTTTTATCGGAAGTGTGATTTGCGCTTTCATATTGCTATTAAATTTAGCTGGTGTCATTCATTTAAGCAGTTTATTAAACACCGTTATTACAGCAGGAGCCATTGCAGGCATCGCGACATATAATATAAGAAAATATCGTTTTGTGGGCATCATATTATACGTTATTTGTATTTGTATGATTACTTTATATTTATTATCTATTTAAGAAGGGATACTGGGACATTAATAAAACAGTAGAAATTCATTGTTGAACTGAATTTCTACTGTTTTTCTTATTTAAGCTGACGACAAGCCTCTTAGAATATTGCTAGATTTATCAATCTGGCTACTTAGCGCACTTCTTTTCCATTATCATATAAATAGTCTGTGTTATCTTATTCTAATATTAAAAAACCGGAACAAATTTGTCCCGAGTCTTCTTATATTTATAAATCTCGTTATTCATATACTCTGTACGTTTGACCAGTTTGTATGCCTTCTACACTTTTTAAATATGCTTTTGCTGCTTTACTCGCTGGCACTGCAGTGTAACCCTTAAAGAAATCACCGTAATCTTCTAATGCTTCTTCAATAACATTTGGACTAACATTATTGATTCTCAAATTACGTTTCAATTCATATGCAGCTGATTGAACAAATGCATTGATTCCTCCGCCTGCCATAGCTGATGATACGCCACCTTTAATTGGATCATCCATTATGACGCCTGTCGTTAATGTAAAGCTACCACCTTCATTAATATAATGTTGCCCAATTAATACTAAATTAATTTGTCCTAACAATTTACTCATAACTGCTACTTCATTTGATTCTGGTGTAAGTTCTGATAAATCATCAAAATTCGCTGCCCCGGCTGTTGAAATTACAGCATCTACTTCTTTAATTTGTTCGAACATTAATTTAATATCTTCTATATTAGTCATATCCATTTGGTAATCTCCAGAATTTCTACCTACTTTAACGACTTCATGACCATTTGACTCTAATTCTTTAGAAACTGCCGTACCGATTGTTCCATTAGCACCAACTACGATTATTTTCATATGTTATCATCCTTTTTCACTTATTATTTGTTTAACATCATATTAGTTAACTAATAACATAATTACAAGAATCTTGACCATTATGATAGTGGTAATGTGTATTATAGATTGTTGAGACATGGAAATAGTATGAGGTTATTTTGCTAGATTTGACGTTCTATCCATATGACAGTGGCTCAAATTATTCACCTATCTTGAAGCAAAGAAAACGGCAACATTCCTTTATGAAGTAAGAAATGTTGCCGTTTTTTTAGTTATCTAGGACAATAATTGCTCGACTTTGTTTCTTAAAATACTATTATTTCGCTGAAATGACAGCTCCATCGTATTTCTTATTAATAAAGTCTTTAATTTCTTTTGATTGTAGTACTTTCATTAAAGCTTTTACTTTCTTATCATCTTTATGTCCTTTTTGAACTGCAATAAGGTTCGCATAAGGTGAGTCTTTTCCTTCAACTGCAATTGAGTCTTTGATTGGATTTAATTTTTGTTCAATTGCATAGTTAGAATTAATAATTGTCGCATCGCCTTCATCTGCTTGATAAGATTTAGGTAAAAATTCTGCTGATTGTTTATTATTAAATTTAATATTTTTCTTATTTTCAGTTATATCGTCAAATGTTGCATCGACAGGATTTACACCGTCTTTAATTTCAATTAATCCTGCTTTTGTAAAGAATGAAAGAAATCTTCCTTCCTCTGCTGGATTATTTGAAACATAGACTGTCGCACCTTTTGGTAAGTCTTTTAAATGTTTGTACTTTTTAGAGTAGACTGCCATCGGTTCAATGTGTACATTACCTGCTGATTCAATTTTATAGCCTTTTTCTTTAGATTCAGTTTTTAAATATGGTGTATGTTGGAAGAAGTTTGCGTCCAATTCACCTTTGTCTAATAATTTATTTGGCGTCGTGTAGTCATTGATTGTTTTAATTTCTAAATTATAACCTTCTTTTTCAAGAAGTGGCTTTGCCTCTTCCAATATTTCAGCATGTGGCGCTGGTGAAGCACCAATTTTAATTGTTTCTTTTTTATCTTTGTTATCTCCTCCACCACAAGCTGCTAATACGATTGTTAATACTGCTACTAATAATAACCCGAAAATTTTTCTCATATAAAATGCACTCCCTTTTATCGTTTATCAATTTTCTTAACTAATATATCTCCAATAAATTGGATAACAAATACGATAACAAGTATCAATATTGTGGAAACTAATATGACATCATTTTGATTACGTGTAAATCCTGTTAAGTATGCTAAGTTACCTAGACCACCTGCACCAATTACACCAGCTATCGCTGTGGAACCTACTAATGCAATCGCAGTAACTGTTAAACCAGATACTAACGCTGGTAACGATTCTTTAAGTAATACCTTTGTAACGACTGTCCATGTTGATGCTCCCATTGAAACTGCAGCTTCTATAACACCTTTATCTATTTCTTTCATGCCAATTTCAACTAATCTTGCATAAAATGGTGCTGCACCAATAATTAAAGCAGGTAGCGCACCTTTAGGTCCACTTATCGTTCCTAATAATATATCCGTAAATGGTAATAACAATAGAATTAAGATAATAAATGGTATTGCTCTAAATAAGTTTACGATAAATGACACGATAGAATAAAATATTCGTGAAGTTTTCGTAGTTCCTTTAGATGTTAAAAACAACAATGTACCTAATATTAAACCAAATACAAATGTAAATAATGTTGAAATCACTGTCATATATAACGTTTCATTTAATGCTTCTATAACCGCGTCCCATTTAACATTGGGCATCGTAACCATTTCTGTAATAATGTCACCGAATGATTTATTCATCAACATTCACCTCTACTTTCACGCCAAGACCATTTAACTCGTTAATAACGTGATCTTTAGAATAATTCCCTTCAGGTAAATGAACGATCATATGTCCGAAAGTACCATTTTGGGTAAGTTTAACGTCACCCTCGATGACATTTATATCAATATTATAGTCTCTTATAATTTTAGATAATACTGGCTCTGACGTTGTTCCACCTACAAAATTCAGTTTCCAAATTTCACCTGTGGATTGTTCGTTTCTAAAGTCTTTCAAAGTACGTTCTAAGTCATCTGCCTTCATATCATCTTTAACAAATCTTTGAGTTACGTATGTTTGTGGATTGTTGAATACATCGATTACTTTACCTTCTTCAACAAATTTACCTTCTTCCATTACAGCTACATAATCACAAATCTTTCTAATCACATTCATTTCATGTGTTATAAGTATAATTGTTAAATTCATTTCTTTATTGATATCTACTAATAAATCTAAAATCTCATCAGTTGTCTGGGGATCTAATGCACTTGTCGCTTCGTCACACAATAATACATGTGGATCATTTGCTAGTGCGCGTGCAATGCCAACTCTTTGCTTTTGCCCACCTGATAATTGAGATGGATAAGCATTTTCTCTTCCTTCTAGACCAACCCTTTTAATAAGTGCTTTCGTTTTTTGGTTGATGTCGCTTTTAGATACACCTGCTATTTCTAGCGGAAATGCGATATTATCTTTAACTGTTCTTGACCAAAGCAAATTAAAATGTTGAAAAATCATGCTTACTTTTTGTCTTTTTTGTCTTAATTCTTTCTTGGAAAGTTTGCCTATGTTTGCACCATCGACGATAACTTCGCCTTCAGTTGGCGTTTCCAAACCGTTAAACATTCTAATCAATGTACTTTTTCCTGCTCCTGAAAATCCAATTACACCATAAATGCTTCCTTTATCTATATTTAAGTCTACTTGGTCAACAGCTGTTATGTTACCTTTTTTGGTTTTGAAAGTTTTTACAACTTTATTTAGTTCGATCAAATCAGTTGCCTCCTAAATTAAAAATTAAAACGCCTTGCTCTAAAATGATTAGAGAAAGGCGTTTTAAATTGACTTTCTCTCATCTTCAAAAGTTTACACTTTTTGTGAATTGGCACCATTTCATATTTATATGACGGTTGCCGGGCTTCATAGGGCACATCCCTCCACCACTCTTGATAAGAGCTACTACGTATTTAATTAAATTCATACTATCATGATAAGTTTTTGTCGTCAATAACTTTTTGAATATTCTCAACTAAATAAGGAACTGATTGAAATGCGTATATTCTTTGCATAATTTTATCTTTTTTCATTATAAAGAGTACTGGTACAGAAAGAATTTCATAAGTTTTACAAAACTCTGGATAGAAATTTAAATCGCTTTTGTTAATTGGTAATTGTGTGACTTGATTCGCAATATCCAACATTCTTTCTGATACTTTACACGTTCCACAAGTTGGTGTATAACCAAAAAGTAAATGAACGTCTTTATCAAAATGCTTGTATATATCGTTCAATTTTTCTGTGTGTTTCATGGTAACGATACTTTCCTTTCAATACAAAATCATCATTCACTTTAAATCCATAGTAGTTTAACACATTGGCTAAATATTGTCTTGGACAACGTGCTACTTCAGAGAAAGTAGAATCAACATAAATATGTTCACTTTCGCTAACGTATTTTTTAAACCATTGTCTAATTTTCTTACCTTCTTTGTCTTGGTCAACTAATACATACACCTGTTTACCATACATCTCTTCTAACATCTCATCCATCTTTTCTACACCCATTGTTCCATGTGTACATACGATATGAACTTGATCATTTAATACTTCTTTCACTCTTTTTTTATCTGAAATACCTTCTACGACTATTACTTTTTTAATCATTGTCATGGTCTTCACCTTCTACAAATGAATAATTTTTGGAGTTTTAAGTCATATTTCATTTTAAAAAAACTCCATGATACAACTGTACCGTGGAGTTAAATTTAATACTATTCACCTATCATTTCACTATAAGCATCAGCATCTAATAGTTCATCTAATTGTGCTTTATCGGATAATTCAACTTTGACCATCCATGCTTTATCATATGAAGATTCATTTACGAATTCAGGGCTATCTTCTAATTCTTCATTTACTTCTACTACTTTACCAGAAAGTGGTGCATATAATTCAGAAACTGTTTTAACAGATTCTACGCTTCCGAATGAATCTCCACTAGTTAGTTCATCGCCTTCTTCAGGTAATTCAACAAACACGATGTCCCCTAATTCTGATTGTGCAAAATCAGTAATACCGATTGTTACAACATCGCCATCAATTTTTACCCATTCATGTTCTTTAGAATATTTTAATTCACTAGGTACTGTCAAAGTAATCCCCTCCTGTATGTAATTCCATTATTATCATGACATAAAGCCATTATTCAAGCAACTATTTTATAGCCATGTTTGGCGATATTCTTCTTCTTTAAAACCTAAAGTAATTTTATTGCCAAGTACAGCTAATGGTCTCTTAATTAACATGCCGTCTGATGCTAATAAATCAAATTTTTCGTTATCTGATAAATCATCTATTTTATCTTTCAAACCTAACTCACGGTATTTTGCACCTCGTGTGTTAAACAATTGATTTACTGTAATATCAGTTCCATCAATAAAATCCTTTAATTCGTTTGCTGTTGGTGTTAACTGTGTAATATCAATTGGTTCGAAGCTTGCTCCATTCATTTCTAGAAATTTTGCTGCTTTTTTACATGTTGTACAGTTAGGATATTGATAAAATTTTATCATGTCGCGACCTCCAAATATCTATTTATTTATATTATACCAATATTCATTCATAACACATAGTCATGAGTTAAATATTTTTTAAATAATCAAAAATAAGCTATACTTGTAATTAATAATATTATAATTAAGGAGCATTTAATATGAGAACGATAAGTCAATATGCAGAATTTGAAGAGATTGTACAAAGTGAAGAACCAGTAGTAGTTAAATTCTTCGCAGATTGGTGTCCAGACTGCACACGTATGGATCATTGGATTGACCCAATTATTGATGAATATAACAATTTTAATTGGTATCAAATTAACCGTGATCAAGTGCCAGAAGCAGCTACAGAAAACGATGTAATGGGCATTCCTAGTTTATTAGTATTTAAAGGCAATGAAAAATTAGCACACTTACATTCAGCTAATGCTAAAACACCTGAAGAAGTTAAAGCATTCTTAGCTGAAAATTTAAAATAATACATTTATCTCTTGCCTCAATTCAAAAAAGAGTGGGAAAGAAATCTAATTGAAACAGATTTCTTTCCCACTCTTTTTTATTTCAATAGATATAGAAAGATTATTATGATTTTACCAATATGAAATTAATGATTTGTTTTTTCTATTCATTACTTTTACTTTGGCATCTTTTTCGGTTACATATAAGAATCCATTTACATATTCATCATCAAATGCACCTACTATTTGACGGAATTTAGGTTTAAATATAAATTCTGGTGTTTTCCAACAAGACCCCATTCCAGCTTCATGAATGAGTAACATTAAGTTTTGTATAAACGTACCAATCGCCATTTGATTTTCTAAGTCTTCCTTTTGTCGTGAATCTCGCTTTGATAGAATGACAAACATTCCACCTACTTTTGTAACTTTATTTATATATTTTTCTTGTTGATTTTCATCATTTACAAAAGCAGCTTGTGCTACTTCATTTGCGAATTCAGGTAGCTTTTCTTTACTAATATATACTAATCTCCACGGTTCTCTCATTCCGTGATTAGGTGCATAAGTTGCTAATTCTACTAACGACATTACTTTTTCTTCATCGATTTGCATATCATGTGTATAATTTTTAACGCTTCTTCTATTTATAATCGCTTCTTGTAGTTCCATGTTTACACTCCTATTTAACAAATGATAATTATTTTCAATTATAACATATAAATAAACCTGAACTCTACTATATATAGATTTCAGGTTCATCATGATCATTTGTATAAAGCTAATTGTTTCTTGATTTCTTTAACATGTAATTGTCCTGGAGCAGCTTCTTTTCCAACATAGCCATATGTGAATTTAGAACCAAATATGCCACCAATAATTCTAGTCATTTTACCTAACTCGCCCATAGATATACCTACAACATCGATATCTAAACGATGATGTGCTCTATTTAGTGCATTTAACATTGATAATAAATTCTTTTCATTTTGTGGCATAACAGCTAATTTCCCAATATCTGCCCCTAGTTCTGCCATCTTCTCATATGTTACAAACATTTCTTCTTCATCAGGTGTCATTTTAAAATCATGATGTGAAATAATGATCTTTACCTTATTATGATTAGCTTTTGTTATGCAATTCATTAAATTGTCTTCATAAGTATCTAATTGAATATCTACATAATCTGCCTTTTGGTTACATATAATATCTTGCATTAATTGGTAGTAATTCTCATGATCAAACTCTCCATATCCACCTTGACCAGTCGAACGGTACGTAAATAATATCGGTTTTAATTGATATTCTGATTTAAACTGTTTCAATACATCATTAATATTTTCTATTGAAGTATCTTTTAAAGTGTCTGCTCGAAATTCTACAATATCAATTGAGGATTCATTAGATTCTAATTCTTCTATTGTTTTAGAAATATCTTGTTTGCTTTCTAAAGATATTGTTGCAACAATTTTTGGAAAGGTTTTATCATTTTCATTATTCATAGTCATTCCTCCAATTTCATTTATATATATTTTACATGAGTCTCAAGTTTTTTTCTATGAAACGTTATCATATGTATAAAAAGAAAAAGGAAATTAACAGTCGTTAATTCCCTTTTCTTACTTTATTATTTAACAATTAAAACTGGAATTTTAGCTCTCTTAGCAACTTTATGGCTAACACTACCTAGCACTATCTTGTCTTCGTCTTCTGCTTTTCTGTTACTTAAAACAACAATATCAAAATCACCGCTATTTGCTTTATTTACAAGTGTAGATTTTGGATTTCCTTTAACAAAGTCTAATTTATACTTAATGTTTTGTTCATTAAAATAGTTAAATACATGTTTCATTGATTCTTGTCGTCTTTCTTTTATTTCATCAAAATGTACACCCGTTCGAACAGAAGCCTGCATATCTTTTTCACTGACAACATTAACAATTGTAACTTCTGAACCTTCACCCGTTAGTTTAGCAATCTGTTCTAATACTTTTTCGTTCTTCATGTCTGTATTGATTCCAAATAAAATATTTTGATACATGATTACCACTCCTTTTTCTTTAGTTTAAATGAAGCAGCACCTATTAATCAATATTTATAGACTAACTTTAAGCACGAATACAATATTTTATTCATATTTAGTATTTTTTCTTATTATATGTAGATTTATATTGAAATTTACTATAAACTAATAACAATTAATAAAATTTACACTTGTTAATTATTTGTAATTTCGCAATGTAATATTTATTAAAAACTGTCTGTGAGGGGGAAGTACAATGAATAATTCAGACCAAAATCCATTTAATCAAGACACCTCAGATAAGCAAAATTCACAACAAGACAATCCATTTAGTGAATCAAATCAAGAACATCAACAAAACCAATCAGCTCAATCGGGGGATGGCAACGGTAGTAATGTTAAGCCATGGTTGTTTGGTTGTGGTGGCTGCTTATTAGTATTCATCATACTTGCTGTAATTTTAGGTGCTTGTGCTGCTGGTCCAATTAAAGAGCAAATTGATAATATCACAAATCAGACTGAAGACAAGTCTACTGAAGAAAAAAAGACTGAAGAAAATACAACTGAAGAGTCCACGACCGAAGAATCTACAACTGAGGAATCTACGACTGAAGAAGACAAAAACGATAGTTCCATAGAATCGAAAACTAGTAATATTGGCAATTCAATTGATGCAATTGGAACTAAAGTTACAGTTGAAAAAGCTGAATATGTTAAGCCTACAAGTAAATATAGTAAACCTAATAAAGGGAAAGTCTTAAAAGTTTATTATAAACTTGAAAATATTAACAACTCTAGCTTGATTGTTGGTGATACTAACTTTAGTGTCGCTGCAGATGGTCAAACCGTTTCAAAATTCTATGGTATGGATGATAGCAACGATGGTTTCTCAGCTAATTTAAAACCAGGTGAAAAAGAATCTGGATATGTGTATTATGACGTACCTGATGCTGATAAATTTGATGTGAGACTACAATTAGAATCATCTGACAAAAATTATAGAATGACGTGGAACATTGATAAATCAGATTTAAAATAATTCAGTAAAAAACGAGGAAATCATGGTGAACATGATTTCCTCGTTTTAATTAAGTTTGAAACAAATGATTTTATTTTTTAAATTTATCGATTAGATCATTTGCTTTTTCTTTAGCATTGTCTACAACTTCTTTAGCTTTACCTGTTGCTTTATCTTTTTTACCTTCATTTTCTAAATCTTGATTTTCAGTAACATTTCCAATTGTTTCTTTAACGTTACCTTTTGCTTGTTCGAATTTATCTTCTTGTGCCATTCTCAATCACCCTTTACTAATCATTTTGAATGATTTTCCATTCATTAATTATTATATACCCATATTATAGAAATTTAAACACGATTTTTATTCATTTTTTCAAAGGGACATGATCTATAAAGCTATAAATAACCATCCCTATTACGATAAGTGCAACGCCTATTAAACTGAGTATACCTGGCAATGGTAAGCTAAGTAATAACATCTCTCCTATTATTGCAAATACGACTTCTAAAGACTGTGTTGCCTCCACTGCAGCAAGTTTCTCTTGATTATCTTTAACGATATTTGTTGCATAGAAAAATAATACAGTCGCAATAATGCCAGAAAATAAAGCAACTATGAATGATTGCAACACTTGTACTGAAGAAGGTAATCCATCCGTCACATATCCTATTCCAAAAATCACACCCCATATTGGTATTGTGATTATCGTCATGCCAAACACTCTTTCAATTGTACCAATTTCATTCTTCACAACTTCCATCATTTTTCTATTTCCTAAAGGATAGCTAAAAGCTGCAATTAATACTGGTACAAATCCAAGCAAGAATGTGTGAATACTTATCTCGCTAAATTGTGGTACTTGAATTATGATAATTCCCAAGATCATAATGCTTGAAATTAACAATGACCTCCACGGAATTTTGTGTCTAATAAATCTTTCTTCATTATTTATCATAATTTTTTCGACAAATAACGGTGCTAGTAGCATTCCACTTATAATCGTTATTTGCCAAGTACCAGATATTAACCATCCAGGACTAAACTCTGCAGCAAAAGTTAATGGTGCATAAAAAAATACAAAGGCTACAGTGCTCCAGACGAACCATTCTTTTTTATTTTTGTTAATATGATTAAATACTGTTGAAATATTTCCTTTAATTGCGACGATTATCCATAGAAATGGCAACATAAACATAAACCTTAATGAAGAACTGAACAGCCAACTCCCGCCTTCTTTCGCCATCATATGATTTAAAACAAAAGTTATCGCAAAAAATAATGATGCTAAAACACCGATTGAAATTGCCCTCATATTGGTACCTCTCTTTATCTGTTAAGTATATTATTTCATATTAAGTAATGTTTTTATACTTAAATTTGATAGCATACAATAACCATTAACAATCTAACATATGATTTATATTATTAATTAAGGGTAAACATATATTATAAACTATTAGGAGGTCTTTGAAATGGCAACACATTATGAAACTAAAGCTACAAATACTGGTGGACGTAAAGGACATGTATATACGGACGATAAAGCAATAGATGTAGATGTATTACCACCTCAACAAGCAGATGGTAACGCAACAAACCCTGAACAATTATTTGCTGCAGGTTATGCTTCATGTTTCAATGGTGCATTTGATCTTATCCTTAAACAAAATAAAGTACGAGATGCAGAACCTGAAGTAACATTAACAGTACGTCTAGTAGACGACGAAAATGCAGAAAGTCCAAAATTAGAAGTAGACATTGATGCAAAAGTGAAAAATGTATCTCAAGAAGATGCAGAAAAATATTTACAAGACGCTCATGACTTCTGCCCTTATTCAAAAGCAACAAGAAATAATATCGATGTAAAATTAAATGTTGAAGCGGTGTAATATAGCGTCATCATTTAATATTTAATATATTAATCAGTTCTATTAAAAACAGCTCGCATTAACAAGTTTAACTTTGTTAATGCGAGCTGTTTTTCAATTTAGATTATTTATTATTTAAATAATATGATCTGAATTTTTATATTTTATTCGCTTCTTCTTCATCTTCGGCAGTCCACCAAAGCGCATCTTTCGGATTTTCATAAACTTCTTTTAAGTCTGCTTTGTTATCTACGTTTGGATAAGAGCCTTTTAACGATTTATTTGAAGTTGTCTTAAACATAAATAAGAATATTAATAATCCAATTACGTTTATAAATGTTAAATAATATGACGGTGCAATTTTTTGTCCGGTTGTTTCCACTAACGTTGTTAAGATAAATGGTGTTAACCCACCAAATATTGCTGCACCTATATTATATACAAGAGATAACGTTCTAAGTCTTACTTTAGTATAGAAAATACTAGGCAAGACAGACGGCATTACGCCTTCGAAAGTTGCCATGAATAGCGCTATTATAAATAGTCCTATTATAATCATTGGTATTGAAGGAACGCTCATTAACCAAAATGCCAATACGGAGAATAAACTGAATCCTATTAATCCAAACATGATTGTATTTTTATTTCCGACTTTATCACTGTACCAACCGAAGAAAAATACAGCTGGTATCATCGCTGCCATCGTTATAATACTTAATACACTACTCATCGTTCCGCCCAAATGAATGGTTCCGTTTAGGAATGATGGCATATAAGATAGCACCATATAATTTGCTACGTTTAAAAATGCTACCCCAGCAAAGCATACAATGATATCTTTCCAATACTTCTTAAATATATCTTTATATGAAAATTCTAGCTCTTCTTGTTCTTCTAAGCTTGTTTCATAAGCCGGACTTTCATCAAGATTCTTTCTTAAGTAAACACCTATTATCCCTAAAGGTGCTGCTATAATGAATGGTACTCTCCAACCCCATGAAGACATTTGCTCATTATCTAACACAGCATACATAATACCGACTAATAAAGCAGCTAATATACTTCCAGATAATGTCCCGATTTCTAATCCACTACCTAATTTACCTCTTGTCTTATCTGGAGATATTTCAGCTATGTATGTCATGGCACCTGCATATTCTCCACCTGTAGAGAACGATTGTATCATTCTAACAATAAGCAATAATATTGGAGCCCAAATACCTATTTGATGTTGTGTTGGTAATAAACCTAGTGCTAACGTTGAGAACGCCATTAATATTATTGTAGTTGATAATACAACTTTACGGCCGTGTTTATCTCCTAAATGACTAAAGAATATACCACCAATCGGTCTAACTATAAATGCAAATGCAAATACCGCAAAAGTTGATGCTAATTGAATTTCTTTAGGCATGTTTCCGAAAAAATTCGCACTAATAATAACTGCAAGTTGAGCGTATAAACCGAAATCAAACCACTCAATTGCATTACCTATCCCGGTCGCAACTACAGTTTTTCTCGTTTTACTGGAATCTACGACGTTAACTTCATCTTTCTTAAACTTCATATTTATTCCCACTCCCTATTTTCTCTATATAAACATATAACCTATTAAAAATTATTTAACCAAACTTTACAACCGCTTTCTTTTTGTAAAATAGCGTTGCACCCTTTAATATCATAGGGTAAAGAAATTTCAAATTTTTTTATTTTATTTTTAAAATTATACGAATGGAATGTAAAAAGGTCTCTCAAAGCGTATTTATACACTTTGAGAGACCTTTTGCTTTTATTTAACTTTCTTTGCTAGATCAGTCATATAGTCGAAAAATCCATCACGGTCGACATCATTAATAATGTTTACAATTCTACCTTCATCACTTTTAAATGTTCTACCTTGACTCGGTCCATCTGTTAATACACCTATTTTAATTTCTTCTTTTGTCACTAACTCTGGTTTACCAACGTAAGCTGTCGTTAATACATCCCATAAGAAATATGTTGAATTAGTCACAAAGTGTGTTAATGGTGGCACTAAAGCATAACAAACACCTAAGAAATCTACACCTTCGTATGTTCTTTCATTTGCCCATCTCTTACGAATATCAGGTGTTAACGGTACTTGATTCGTGCTCTCTAAAGCAACCATATCTATTTTTATGTTTGTATCAAAAACAGTCTTAACCGCTTCTGGATCCCAAAAAGCATTCCATTCTGCTGTTCCATCATGTTCAGGCTCTTCAACATTACCTTTTTCTAAAAGTGTGCCACCCATCCAAACTAATCTTTCAATTCGTTCTTCAATTCTCGGTTCATCTTTTAGACTTTTAGCTAAATCTGTTAAAGGTCCGGTAAAGAGTAATGTAACTTTCTCTTCCGCCTTTAATAATTTCTCGATAATATCTTCTGAAGCGTTTTTTTCAGCAATATTTGAGCGAATTTTCATATCTTCATTTAAAATAGGCATCGCATCAACTAAAAACGCATGCATTCTCCAATCTTTCGGGAATGGATTTTTACCTCTTTCATTTGAAGAAGCAACATCTAGCTTTTGATTAGAGAATCGATTAATAATTTTACGTGATGCACTTGTTGCTGGTTCTACGTAGCAATCTGCTCCAATTGCACTTACTCCAATTAATTCAATTTCTTCCATTTGTAATAATAAAAATAATGAAATTAAATCATCAACGCCACCATCATGGTTAAAATATACTTTAGTCATTGTGTTACCTTCCTTTTATGATTTCAAATTTATTATACAAAAGAATTGTCTTTTATTATATGACTATTTTTTTAAAATTCTTCTTTCAAAATACTATATAATAACGTGTCACGATATTCATCATCCAATAATACATTTTGTCTTAATATACCTTCATGCTTCATATCTAATTTTTGAAGTACAATTTCTGATGCTGTATTGTTGATATGCGTTTGTGCCCATATTCTGTTTAATTTAAGAACTTTAAAACCATACTTAATCATTGTATTTGCGACATCAGTTGCGATACCATTTCCCCAGTAATCTGGGTGAATGACAAATTCAATTTCACCACTTTTATTGTTCATATCATGCTCAAGCTGTATTGACCCTATAACTTTGTCTATGTCCGCATCAACAATAACATTAAACATACAATGTTCATCTCTATTTAACATTTCATCTATGTAATTTTTAGTTTCTTCATAAGAAGTTACACCACATGTCTGATATTTACTTACTTCAGGTTTCGTCATATATTCGTGAATGTCATCTAAATCTGACTTTTTAATGTCTCTTGTGTAATAATCCATGTAGATACCTCCTTAATTTTTCTTATAAAATGATGTTGGATTTATCTTATCATAATTTGTGAAGCACACAAATCAATTCTTATTTATTCACTCGAATTTAATACATCCATACAAAAACAGACATCCATATCAAAATCTTTCGATTTTTAGGATGTCTGTTGTTTTTTGTGAAATCAAATTATGCGTGTTTGATTTCGTTATTATCTATCTAATTTCACATGTTTGTATTCTTTTGTACCTACATAATGAATAATACGTCCTTTTACTTCTTTCTTAGTTAATCTTGCTTTACCTTTTTGGTATAGTGGGACAACAATCGCATCATCTAATAACATATCTTCTGCTTTTGCTAACTCATCCCAACGTTTGTTTGGATCTTTAAGTAATACTGTTTTTCCATCATTGATAATTTTATCGTATTTAGGATTGTCATATCCTGTTTCGCCTTTAGTTGTTTCACTATGATATAAGTCTAAGAATGTCATTGGATCTGGATAATCTGGACCCCATCCTGTAAGTGCGATATCATAGTCACCTTTTTTAGTTAGTGCTATTTTTTGCTTACTTGGTTGTTGTTTAATCGACAATGTTACACCTGGTAAGTGCTTTTCAACTTGTTCTTTAAAGTATTCTGCATCTTTTTTAGCATTGTCTTGATCGAATGTTAAAAATTCAATGTCTATTTTATCTTTGCCTAATGATTTTTTAGCTTTTTGTAATGATGCTTTTGCTTTTTTAGGATCATAAGTGTAAGGCGGTTTAACTAACTTGTTATAATCTTGTTTATCATCATTTGTGAATACCTTTTTAGGTGAAAATGTATCAATTGGCGTTGAGCCATCATTTAAATTATGGTCAACATATGATTTTTTATCTATTGATTGTGCGATTGCTGCTCTCAAGTCTTTATTCTGTAAATCTTTATTATCTTGTAAATTCAATTGTAAATAATATGTTGCAGATTCTAAATTCGTATCAAATCCTTCTTTATCTTTGTTTGATTCAACATTTTGAGAACTTAACTCCGTACTATCGACTTTGTCATTATTATATAAATTAAGTGCTGTTTGCTCATCTTTAATCACTTTATAGTCAATTCCTTTTAGTGCTACATTATCTTTATCCCAGTATTTTTTATTCTTCTTAAGTGAAAATTCATCTTCAACTTTCCAATCTTTCATAACGAATGGACCACTATATAGTGTTTTATCTACTGTCGTTCCATATTTAGAACCTTGTTTTTCAACAAATTTTTCATTCAATGGCATAAATGTTCCAAATGATAATAACTCTTTATAATATGGTAATTCTTCATTCAATGTCATTTGTAATGTATGATCATCTATTGCTTTAACCCCTAATTCTTCAGGTTTTTTCTCACTTTTATTAATCGCTTCTGCATTTTTTAAATCATACATGATATATGCATATTCAGATGCTGTTTTTGGATTAACAACTCTTCTCCAAGCATACACAAAATCATGTGCTGTAACTGGTTCACCGTTAGACCATTTTGCGTCTTTTCTTAATTTAAATGTCCACGTTTTACCGTCATTTGATTTTTTAGGATCCCCTGTTGCTATTGCCGGTTCTGCTTTATCATCTTTATCTAAGCGATATAACCCTTCTTGAGTTGCATTCATGACTTCAAATGCACCTGCATCCACTGCCAAACTTGAATCTAATGTCGCTAAATCAGCAGGTGCTATCAACCTTAAAGTATCTTTCGGTGCTTTCTTACTTCCTCCATTACCACTACAACCCGCCAGTATCATGACAACAACTAGAATATAAACACTAAATTTAATAGCCTTTTTCATCAAATCAATCCCCTTATTTGTTTGATATTGTTCAATTGTGTTTATCTTACCATATAATTTTGATTATTCAATCAATTTTAAACAATATTTTTCCTGTTTATAAATTTTTTTTACTTTCTATAACGTTAGCCATGTAGCTAAATTTCTTCTTATAAGTTGTTCCATATCATTAATTGAGACTTCATTGTTTCGTTAACATAGAAAAATCGCAAAATTTCTTTGTTAAAGAACGAAATTTTGCGATATGTTTTATTTATTTAATTTGGATGACAAGTTCAACATTTAATGTCTTCGTTTTATTGCCATGTCTTTAATTTTTCAATATTAGTCTCATCATATCTTCATCTTGATAACATGCTCCATCATATATAGCGTTTGGTTCTGTAGCATACTTCTCAAATCCAAGTTTTTCATAAAAACAGATTGCTCTTTTGTTATTTGAAAGAACACTTAAATCTATTACTTTTAAACCTTCTATCATCGTTGCCCTTTTAATTAATTCTGAAACTAATTTTTCCAAAATACCTGTACCTCGTTTTGATTTATGACAATACATAGCTACTAAATTTCCTTTGTGACTTAACTTCATTACTGTTTCACGATAAAAAGTAGCGATACATACTAAATGATTGTCACAAAAGCCACCTAAAGTAAATTTAGTATCATTTGATTCCAAACGCTGTTCGAATTTACTAATAGGATATTTAATTTCAGTTTCATATGTTGACGCGAATGCTTCTGGGTTCGTTTGTAAACTTAACAGTCTTAATTGTCGGTATTCTTGTACATCTTTAGTATTTAACACTTTTATTTCCATACGATGACCTCATTTCAATTATTCACTAAAGTAATAAACATTCCCTTGTTCTTGATAGTTATCAAAAGTGCTATCTCTCTTCAATCCAAGGGACTCAGCAGTTTTTATTGAAGGTATATTTTCTTCTTGAGTCAGTGCTACAATTTTATATTGATGATTGGTCAGCTCTTGTACATGTTCGATTACTTTAGTGCTCGCTTCAAACACATAACCATTTTTTGTTTTTTGTGAGTCAATTCTATAATAAATATTTAAATAAGTTTCTCCTTTGATATCTTTATATCGTAACCCACAAACACCTATTGGTTCATAATCTTCTTTAAGAATAACAACATAATACCCAAACCCATATTTCTTATAATGCTCAATCCATTCTGTTAAATAAGATGCCTTGAATTCTTCTAAACTTTCTACTGGCCCTTTAGGATTAAATTTCTGATTCGATGGATTATGATGAATTTCAAATAATGTATCAACATATGTAAACGCTGGCGGTACAAGTTTGAGTCTATTTGTTTCTAATATCATATAATCATCCTTTTTGAGTTACAAGATTTTATTTTCATTATACACATGTACTTTCTACAGGTAAAAATCTGGCTATTATATTATGTTTAAATCAGTTACTTATTTTTTATACAATAAGAGTCCGAAACATTATTTATGTCTCAGACTCTTGTTACGTTTCTTATATTTCACATTGTATTTAAGATAATACCCACTTATATGGATCATTTAATGTCGACCAATCTTGATCTATTTCTTGTGTTGATATTAAACATTTATCTAATGTTTTTGTAATTTCTTCTTTATTTAAATCATGTCCTATAATAACAAATTGTGATTCTCTGTCTCCATATTCCGGATCCCAATTATCTTTAACTTCTGGTCTTTCTTCTAATATTTTCTGTTGTTCTGCTTCATTCATTGCATCAACCCAATATGTAACCGGATGGATATTTACAAATGAACCTGCCTGGGATAATAAACACGCTACTTGATTATATTGAGCAAGCCAAACGATTCCTTTTGATCTAACAATATTTTCTGGCATATTCTCCATCCATTCATTTAGCCTTGATGCATGAAATGGTAATCTTCTCTTATATACAAATGATGATATGCCATATTCTTCTGTCTCAGGTGTATGATGTTCATGTCCACCTTCTGTTAATTCTTTGATCCAACCTGCTGAATTTGTAGCTTTCTCAAAATCGAACAACTTTGTATTCAATACATCTTTTAAATCTACTTCTGCATATTTTGTCTTTATAAATTGAGCAGTAGGCTGTAGTTTTCTTAAAATATTCTCTAATTGATTTAAATCTTCTTGATTGACCAAATCTGTTTTATTAAGAATTAATACATCACAAAATTCAATTTGGTCTATTAATAAATCTGAAATTGATCGCTCATCGTCTTCGCTTGTCCCTTGATCTCTATCTACTAATAAATCTTCTGATTTAATATCATGAATGAAACGATATGCATCTACGACTGTAACCATCGTATCTAGTCTACATATACTCGTTAAATCAATACCTAGTTCTTCGTCCATATATGAAAATGTTTGAGCAACTGGAACCGGTTCTGATATACCTGTTGATTCTATTACAATTTGTTCTACGTCCCCACGTTTTGCAATTTTCTCAACTTCTTTGAGTAAATCTTCTCTTAAAGTGCAGCAAATACAACCATTTGAAAGCTCAACGAGTTTCTCATCAGTTCTAGAAATACCGCCACCTTCAATAACTAAATCTTTGTCTATATTTATTTCACTCATATCATTTACAATGACTGCTATTTTGAGTCCATCTCTATTCTTAAGAATATTATTAAGTAACGTTGTCTTTCCAGATCCTAAATAGCCACTCAGTACTGTTACAGGTATTTTGTCCATTGTTATTCTCCCTTGAATGCTCATTAGAAATTTATAATTTTTCTTACCAGCTTGATTTTTTCAAACCTGGAATTTGACCTTTATGTGCATATTCACGTAATGCAATTCTAGACATACCAAATTTTCTGTATACACCTCTTGGTCTACCTGTTACTTGGCATCTACGTGTTAGTCGAGTTGGTGATGCATCTCGTGGTAATTTTCTTAGGCCTTCATAATCATGATTTGCTTTTAATAATTCACGTTGTTCTCTATATTTTTCAACCATTTGTATTCTCTTTTGTTCTTTAGCTATTTTAGATTTTTTCGCCATCTATATTTCTCCTTGCATATTTTTTTATTTTTGAATGAAAGAAGCCAACAAAATATGTTGGCCTGGAATTGATTATTGATGTACGTAGTCATATAATGTGATATCTTGGGATGCAAATCGTAATGACTACGTTTTAAATATATATCATTTTTTTATTTTTGGCAAGAGAAAAATAAAATTTTCCAAAATAAAAAGGATCTTCTTTACTAGATGTGCTATCTAATAAAGTGATCCCTACGTCTGTATGCAACGAATAGTCCCATACAAATTTCGTATATTATTCACTGTGCTCTTTTAAGCATTCTAAACTCTCTAATGTCTCAAGAACTTCTTTTAACATTAAAAGTTCATTTTCAAAATGATAATCCTCAGAATTTGCTTTTGTATTTAATTTCTCAGCTATATATATCAAATCATCTCCGACATCCGCTATATACCAGGCCTTGTCTTTATTCCTATTCATAAGTACCATCCCAAAATATTTTAATGACTAATTATTATGTTATTAGCTTTAATTATACTACCAATCATTAGCTAAATTCAAATTATTTCCAAATTGTTATAATTTTTTAAAAAAATCTAAATTTTTACAAAAACATTGTGTTTTACCAATTAAACATATATGTTTGCTAAAATACTGTGCTACTTTAAAACTTGACTGCATTATAAAATAGATTGAAATTATTTTGTCCAATATACTTATAGGAATATCTTTGGATTCTTATTTATTTAAGTTTTAATGTTTGGCCTATTGCTACATTATTAGATTTTAAATTATTTAACTTCTTAATGTTTGCTATACTTACACCGCTTCTATTTGAAATATTATATAGTGTGTCACCTTTAGCTACTTTATAAATTGTACCAGAAATCGCGTTATTTTCGCTTGTTTCATTCATCTGATCATAATGTTTTTGTACAAGATTATAAAATTGATTCATATCATATCCCCATTGGCTAAAGTAACTTATTGGATCTGTATGATCTGTTCCACCATAGTTTTTACTAACTGCGTTATGACTGATGACCGTTCCTTTTCCTTCACTATTATTATCTGCCAATGATGGTTTTAGTCCATTTTGTTTTAACATTTTTGCTGTTAAATAGGCTTGGTTATTTACAGATTTAGCGAATTGATCAAACGTATTTGATCTTGCTAACTCAATTTGATAAAAGTAAGGATTAGCTTTTGCACCAGCACCCCAAGCTAAATAATCACTGGATGCTGTTTGTACTATTTTATTACTCCCAGCATATGCATGAACAAAAGCACTTTCGTAATTTTCATACATGTACTTAATTTCACTATCTATTGAGCTATTGCTATTTGCTGTTTCGTGGATGATAACACCAATGAACTTATCTGATTTATAATCATATTTTGGTAAATCCTTCATCCTAGCATCTTGTGTGATAGGAGATGGTTTAATATTGTGCTTATTAATATATGCATTAACATCTTGATACGTTTCTTTAATGCGAGGTACTGATTCTGTAGATTCATCATCTTCGACCTTATTATGTAAAGTTAAATCTTCTTCTGTTAGTAAATTTGTTAATTCATTCGGACTCATTTCTTGCGCTTCTTTAAAATCAATAGATTTACTTGTATTTTCTGTTTGTGTTTTATTATTTTCACTAGAATCATTTGCATTAGCATATACGCCTGATTGTGATATTAATAAACTCGATGATAAAATTACGGCCGTGCCAAATTTAAATTTCATAATAGCCTCCTCAAGAATTTCTTCCCATATTATATTATTTAAAAACATTAATCAACACAGATAAAGAATATATTTATTATTAATTATCTTTTGTTCGCATGTAGTTTACTATTAGCTTATTTGAAATTTAAATAAAGTTTCTGTGCCTTATCACTTTACAAAACAGAACATACGTTCGTATAATAGAAGTACTATAAATCGAGGTGGCTTTTATGTACGACTATAATTATTGTCTAAATAGAGATATTTTATGTGTGGATTTAAAGAGTTTTTTTGCTTGTGCATCTTGTATCGAAAAGGGCCTTAACCCATTAAACACAAAACTTGCAGTCGTTGCAGATACAAAACGTCAAGGTTCTGTAGTACTGGCAGCGACACCTCCACTAAAAAAACTTGGCATTTCAACAGGATCACGGTTATTTGAAATACCTCAACACAAAGATATTTATATTATGAATCCATCTATGAAGAAATATATTCAACTTTCAACACAAATAAGCAAACTCGCACTAGAATTTGTTGCTCCTGAAGATTTCCATCAATATAGTATAGATGAATTTTTTATGGATGTATCTGAGTCTTATCATTTATTTGCTCATTCACCTTTCAATCTTGCTATAAAGATTCAAGATATGATATTAGAGCATACACATATCCGTAGTACAATTGGTGTAGGGTCAAATTTATTACTTGCTAAGTTATCCATGGATTTCGAAGCTAAACAAACACCACTCGGCATATCAGAATGGCGTTACGAAGATGTCCCAGAAAAATTATGGCCCATCCAACCACTTGCTAAAATGTGGGGAATTAATAGCCGTACAGAAGCTAAACTAAATAAGAAAGGTATCTTCACAGTTGGCCATTTAGCAAATTATCCTGTTGAATATTTAAAGCGTGATTTTGGTGTGATAGGTGTTGACCTCCATTTACATGCTAATGGTATAGATGAAAGTATTATCCGAAAACCTCATAAAACATATGATAAATCACTTGGAAAATCACAAATATTAATGCGAGACTATAGTATGAATGAACTTAAAACAGTTTTAAATGAACAAGTAGATGAAGTTTATTATCGTGCAAGAAAGTTGAATTTATACCCTACTCGTATAAGTGTCAGTGTTGGATATGCTGATATCGGAGGGGTTCGCAAACAATTTTCTAATAAGACCGGATTTATGAACACCTATGTCATTGTTAATTTATTATGGAAATATTTATCCGAACATTTGGAAACAAATCGATTATGTAGGACCATTGCAATTTCATTTGGGAAGTTCATACCTAACCAAATCAAGCAGCTTTCTTTATTTGAAGATCCTTTTCAAGTTAAGACAGAAACAATTGAAAACCACCTTGACTTCATACGCATGAAATATGGTAAAAACATCGTCATGCGGGGTTCTAGTTTATTAAACAGTGGTACTTTATTGGAGAGACAAGGACTCATAGCAGGTCATAAAGCTTAATCACTTTTCCTTAACCTTTTATGCTATTATTAAATAAAAAGGGGATGGGTTAAATGAGCAAAGTTAAACAATGCCAAAGTTGTGGTATTCCATTAGATAAGAAGACACCAAATGGCACTGAAAAAGATGGTTCATTATCTGAAAAATATTGCATCCATTGCTACCAAAACGGTGAATGGACAATGGATCTAGGCTTTGATGACATGTATGACTACAATTTGAAGCGGTTTAAAGCATCGGATATGAATCGTGTATCTAAATTCTTCCTCAAAAAAATGTACACAAAGAAATTCATGAGTAAGTTAGACCGTTGGCGTGCTTAATATAAGTAAAATTTCAAACACATAAAAGCACCTTCTAAAAAATCTTTTGATTTTTAGAAGGTGCTTTTTTATACGAAAAAATTATTTGCAAAACCACTCTAGGTAAATAGCTTTGTTTTATTAATATTCCCTTAGTATTCATTATTAAACATACATATAATAAAAATAATAATTTATTGTTGATTATCGTTTGAATTATTCTTATTTGTACCTTTATTCAGTAATTTACGAATCATTCTAAATATAACCGCAAAACCAATATATCTCAGAATACGCATAATAACATTTTGCATATATAACAACTCCTCATATTGTAATAACAACCAACACTTTGATTATGTTACCTTCTACCCATTAAAGCTATCCGTTACACATCAAACGTTTTAATATTGATTTTACGCATGTCGAAATATTCAACTAATAGATCTTGATAATTGTCACCATTCACTTTCACTTTAGACTTTTGGCCATCTCTCGTAATCGTTACATGGTTATTACTCATCGTAACTCTTCCATAAGGTTTTACTTTAGTAATAATTAATCTCTTAACAAAAATCGAATCTGGATTAAATCTGTTATATTCAATATTATCATTGAAATCTTCTAAGTTTCTCTCTATATCTTTAGCCCTATATAGAATCGTCCATTCGTCTTTAAATTCATCATATTTCAAAACATCAAAGTCCGTTTCATTGATATATTCTGCTTTATAAATACCGTTAACATCGCTTATAGAATCGGATTTAGTTAAAGGTATTTTCTTAGAAGGTAAATCACCAAACCCAACATCAGTCACAAATTTCTCACCATCCATAACAGTGATGATACTCATATGTGAACCTTCTCTACTCCAGTACCCAAAAGGAGTATTAATTTTGGCAGATATTAAATAGCTTTCAAAGCCTTTAGACTTTAAATATTCATGGAACAGTCTATTATTTTCATAACAATAACCGCCACGTCTTTCGTTAATGATCTTTTGCAACATACTTCCATTATCAAGTGCGATGTCCCAGCCGTTTTGTACATTAATATTTTCAAAAGGGACACGTTCAACAAAATTCGAAATCAATTCATCCAAGTACACATAACGATCTTCATCTTGATCGCGAACATTTAAATATGCATCTAAGTCATTAAAATTCATAATACACCTCATTCGTCTGTTTAATAATTGTTGTAGTGTACAAATCTTAATCTAAATAAAGACTTAAAACCTCATCTTTATGATAAACATCAGACATATTAACAAAATATGGCGTTTGCCAGCTCTGGGTTTTAAGAGCTGATTGATTTAAATCCACTTCCCAACTTGGATACACACGCATCGCCATTTTCCCATTATGTTGATCACTCTTTAAAACCCCTTTTGTTTGAAGCATTTCTTTAGGGAAAATAAACTGCCCTTGCTTTGATCCATCTATAATATTAATCAACAATTTATCTTTTGATTCATCAACACTAAATGGCACATTTTTATACTGTTCATCTTTATGCCAAAATGCTACAAAGTATCCTGCTTTTTTAGGCGTTTTTTTAGCCAATCTGCTTTTAAATGTAATTTGATTAAAATTAAAATTAAATGCTTCATACTCTAAATTCCAATCTTCGATATGGATATTATTAAATCGTAACGACATCTCCATTTGAATATTACATAATAGTTTCCAAGAAATATAATCTTTATACATATTTACTCCATTTCAAATTAATTGAAAAACTTTGATCTTATAAAAGTGTGTTATCTTATATTATATGATAGTCCAAAATATAAATTTTACACCCCTATTTATTAGTTATAGCACACATATATACAAAATTAAAAAATATACATTTTCGAGGGAGGATTCTATGGACCTCTCCTATTTTGCTAGATTTCTCAATCTTGCTTCTTAGCGCGCCTCTATTTTGCTAGATTCATCAGTCTTGCTATTTAGCGCCTTGTTAGTTGGATATTCTTACTCTTCATTACTTCAATAATTATAGTTATATGTATCATAGCCAATTTGTATAACACTTACTCAGTGTAATCATTTCTTAGTTGCTCACTTTGATAGATTGCCATACCCGTTGTTGTTTTTCTAAATCCTAATTTTTTGTAAAAATCACAGTTTCCAAGGGTAGAAATTAAATGAATGCACGAGACATTCCCAATCTCTAATAGGATGTTTTCTACTATTTGATAACCGATATGATTACTTTGATACTTTGGTTTTACAATAACATCATAAATAGCAGCATTATATACGCCATCAGATAAAGCTCTTGCAATGCCAACAATTTCGTTATTCATGATAGCAATTGAAACATGAGTACTATTGTTATAGATTTCTATAATATTATGCTCGTCATGTGACGACCATCCAACTGACTCATACACTTCTTTGATCTGCTTTACATGACATAAATTAAAACCATTAACAAATGCTAATTCCATACAATCACCTCAATATATTTGAAAAACAGTATTATATTTCACTTACAATTTCCAGTTTGATTCTGTCAGGGTCTTCAAAATAAACAGCATAAGAATCATTTCCACTAGCGTAAGGATGTTTATTATCATATAAAACTGGAATACCTTTCTTTTTTAAGTCTAAAGTAAAATGATCCACCGCTTCTCTAGAGTCCACACTAAAAGCTAAGTGATTTAACCCTATCTGTTTACGATGATATCCAAAATCTTTAAACTCAACACTAACTTGAACAAAAACTATGTATGTAGAATTTAATTTAAAACTGAACCCTTCATCCCATTCTTGGTATAAATGGTAATTTAATTTAGGTAGTAACCATTCATAAAAAACTTTAGAAACTGCTATATCTTTCACATAAATCTCAATATGATGCAATTGGCCATTCATGATTCTCACCTCTTTGTTATTTTATAAAATATATGTATAAAGTAACATAATGATGAAAAAAATAATATAATTACAAGTAATATCAAGTTAAAACAAACATAAAAAAAGGAGTCATTGTATGGAACAAGAAACAATACACTATTTACAAAATCAAATTGGCGAAATTTTAAATTTTAAATTTTAAAAAATTAGATAATCAAGGATGCACATCTATTGTTTATAAAATAAAAACCCGTGACAACTATTATTTGCTAAAAACTACAAATCATAATATTTATGATGAATGGCTAAAAAAAGAAGCGAGTACTCTAAAAAGCCTAATAAACCAAAATGAAATATCTGTACCAAAATTCTATGATTTTTTTAAAATTAAAAACACAAGTAACCTTCTTATGAGCTTTGAAAATGGAATTACATTATCAGAAGCACTTAATAGTAATATCCCACATAAACAAAAGTTAAAATTAATTGAAAAATTCGGGCAATATATTTATCATTTACATTCTCTTGACACTAATAAATTTCATTTTAAACATGATGATTGGCTAACTCATCAACTCATTAAAGCTGAGAAATATTTGAATTCAAATCAAACGGAGGGCAATCAAAAACTCTTAACGATCCTTAAAAAAGAAAAGCCAAAATATATGAAACAAACTATTATTCATGGTGATTACACAATCGATAATGTTCTAATCAATCTTGATGGTAGTTTTAAATTTATCGATGTCTCAGGAATGGAAATAGGCGATCCAAGATATGATGAAGCATTGGCTATAAGAAAGTTTATAAATAAACATGACTATCTAAATGCATTTTATAAAGGGTATCAATATAATAA
>NZ_PPQZ01000020.1 GCF_002902525.1 Mammaliicoccus stepanovicii | reverse complement strand
ATCGTTATCGACAAGTACGTCAGAATCTGAAAGTGAATCAACATCATTAAGTGGTTCCGAGAGCGAAAGCACGTCGTTATCGACGAGTACATCAGGATCTGAAAGTGAATCAACATCACTCAGTGGTTCAGAGAGTGAAAGTACATCATTATCGACAAGTACATCAGGATCTGAAAGTGAATCAACATCATTAAGTGGTTCAGAAAGTGAAAGTACATCATTATCGACAAGCACATCAGGATCGGAAAGCATATCAACATCATTGAGTAGCTCAGAGAGTGAAAGTACATCATTATCGACAAGTACATTAGGATCTGAAAGCACTTCAACATCATTAAGTGGTTCAGAGAGCGAAAGTACTATGGGTTTAAGAATTAATTCTGAAATACAGAATGTTACTGATTCTGAGTTATCTAAAAGTGTTAGCAACACTCAAGGATCATTACCTGATACTGGTGAAGCAAAAGAAAGGACAGGTTTGTTTGGTGCAGTATTATCGATGCTAGTTGGGCTAGGTTTAATCAAAAAAACAAGAAAAGATAAAGGTAAAAAGAACGGCAAAGACAAAAGAGTATAATTTATATATACATTAAATGTATGGAATTTATTTGAAGAGGCTAAGATATTATTCATTTGTGGAAATTGATTGATTAATTAATTCCAACTTATTTCAGAATATATTCTTAGCCTTTTGACTTAATGTCAGAAAAAGAGGTTTGTATGATGGGTAACTTAATAGAACTTATATTCAAGAAATATGAATATAAAATCTTATATAAGAGAATGTTGTTTACTTGCTTGATTGTGTTTATTTATATTTTAGGAAGTAATATTTCTATTGTATCTCAAGTACATACAAAAGGTCATGAAGGATCATTTTTTAAAATAGCCATATCAAATATGGGTGGAGATGTAAATAATTTAAATATTTTTACACTTGGACTTGGTCCATGGTTAACAGCAATGATAATGTTCAGTTTAATCTCTTATAGAAATATGGAGAAGTCGATGAAACAAACTCGTGCTGAGAAGAACTATAAAGAGAAATTATTGACTCTATTTTTAGGATTTACACAAGGCTATTTCATCATCCATGAATATGTAAGTAATGATAGAATCCAGACTGATAATATTTTAATTTTATTAATAATATTAGTAACAGGTACAATGTTACTGGTATGGTTAGCAGATCAAAACATAAGGTATGGCATCGCTGGGCCGATGCCGATTGTATTCACGAGTATCATTAAGTCTTTGGTTCATCAAAAATTTGAGCATATTGATGCTAACTTGCTAGTTCTTGTATTGATTGGCTTAATTGTTATATTCACCTTATTTGTGTTGTTGTTTATTGAGCTTGTTGAATATCGTACTAACTATCGAGATGTTATGAATGTTTCACAAAGTAATACAAAGACATATTTGTCATGGAAAATTAATCCAGCAGGAAGCATGGCCATTATGATAAGTATCTCTACATTCGTTATGATTAATGCGTTAGTGAATTTGATTGCGAAAATCATTTTCACGGAGGCTCCATCCAGGTTTGAATGGCTTACATTTGGAAGCCCTATTGGTATAACAATATATATATTGCTACAAATGATATTAAGTTATTTTTTATCGAGATTTTTATTAAATACAAAAGAAAAAGCAAAAATATTTTTGAAAAACGGTAATTATTTTATCAGTGTAAATCCTGGTGAAGAAACAGCTAACTATTTAAATAAAATGGCAAGACGAGTTTGTTGGTTCGGTTCTGTAACAGTGACGCTTATCATAGGAATTCCATTGTATACCACACTGTTAATACCTTCATTAACACAACAGATATACTTTGCAATTCAGCTCATTGTATTAATTTATATTGGAATAAATATTACTGAGACTATACGAACTTATCTATATTTTGATCGATATAAACAGTTTTTAAATAAATATTGGTAAGGGGAGATGTTATGAAGCATTTTATTCCTGCATGGTATAGCGATAGTAGTTGGTGGAAAGATAAGGCTGTACCATTTTATAACAAAAAATTAATGACAGAATTTGATGATATGATTAGTTTAATGAATATGCATGTTGAAAATAATATCGAGATAACATTCATAGTGCTAAATTATATACCTGACTTGCGAACTTTTCTGCATAGACACAATTTATTTGAAGTGTCATATACTTCATTGTTTGATGAAATTCAAGGTTTTCATCATAGTACACCTAAAGCTATTGACTATCGTGACTTAGATTGGCCAGAAAATACAGAGTTTGTATTTACACCATATTTAATAAAGTGTATTACAAGTACGTTGTCATATTCGAATATATATTTTAATCAGGATGGTTATATTGTTTGGATTGAAGATTTCGAAAATGATACGAAGAAACGTCGATATTTATTTGATGACCGTGGTTGGCTATCAGCTATGAGAACATTTGATGATAAAGGAAATGAACTTGAACAACACTACATGACAATTGATGGGGATTGTATTTTAATCGAAAATATTCGTGATGGTAGTATATCTGTAAATGATAAATATAAGCATCGATTTAATAAAGAAAAATATGACAACATGTCAGAGTTTGTAGAAGAGCAATTAAGTAAATATGTGAGATACCAATTCAATAATGGAGATATAGTTATTGCTGCATCAGATATACGTCATAATAAGATTATTTCAAATCAAGTAAGAAATGAAAACTTATGTTTTACAATTTTTACTGGTAGGAATAAAAATTTATCAGAAAAAGAATTGGAGTTTATAAGAAAAGGGAAATACTGGTTAGTGGATAGCCAAGTAAATGAATATGCTCTCATGAATTATAGAAATCATCATGCATTAAATAATCAAATGATGATGATAACACCATATGATACACAAGTTTTACCAAATAGGAGCAGCCAAACATATGAAACATATATTGGATTATGGATTGATGGCTTAACGGATACAGACATACATCAAGTTTTACAAATCATGATTCAGTATTTAAAAAATAATGAAGGATATAGATTGATATTACTAACGAGAGAAGATTTAATGAATGTGTCTATTTGGATAAAAGAAGAAATTATAGCAATTAATAGTAAGTTCAATGATTTTGATAGTGAATCTGACGGTGTTCAATTATTTATTGAAGAAGATCATGTGGATATAGAGCTAATTAAAATAAAACACGTACCTTATGAAATAGATTTGATTGAAACAATATCTATTCTAAGAGTTATGATTGATTTAAATATAGAGCCCGATTTATATTTACAAATTTGTAGTATAAGTGCGGGAATACCTCAAATAAATATAAGTAAAACGGATTATGTTAAAAATAGAGTTAATGGGTACATCATTACAAGTAAAGAAGAAATTCTATCTGCTTTAGATTACTTCTTACTGCATTTAAAAAATTGGAATTATTCATTTGCTTATTCAATCAAATTAGTTGATGAATATTCTTCATTTAATATTGTACAAAAGTTAAATCGTTTAATTGAAGGTGATGTATTAAATGACAAATAAATTTAAAGCACTTCAAATTGGTGGTAATGATTTAGAACTTTTATTTCGAGATAAAACAAATGTGGATTGGGATTATCTTAATCCAACTTTATTTACTTTAGAAAATGACTATAAAGATTCTATAAATGCTGTAATCAAAGAAAGAGGTGATTTTGATTTAGTATTTATACAATCAAGTTATTCTAATGAATTGATTGATGTGCTTCATATAGTTAGTACACCTTATAATACCTATATAGACCAATTTTATTGGAATGAGAAATTTGAAAGTGAATCTATTGTGAAGAAGAATATAATTCGACCTTTCAAGTATACATCAGAATATGAATTACAAGAAAAATTAAAGGCTGTTACATTTATAGGACAATATGGTGATAAAATTTATCCTAAAGATGGCATAATTAATCCAAATATAAACGCTCAAGTGGAATATTTAGGTAATAAGTCTTTAAGAATAAAAGGAGATTTTGGCGAGCGATTGAGACCAATATTTTCATGGAAGCGTAACCTTGTTTATGATAAAGAAAAGGTTATTCAAATATGGCCAGAATTTAGAGTCGAAGGTGCAATTGAATTAGAATACACATTTAGAATTATTCAGAGTGGATCAATAGATAAAATTATAGACAAGATAGTGTTATCACATGATGAACTCATTAATCCATTTGAAATTAAAAGAATGCCTTTTGATGCAAATATTTCAGTATCGATAAAAGCTAAAGGTAGTGGCGTTATTGAAATTGGTGCAATACATAAAAGGTGGTCTAGGTTAGAGATGGGGGAATTTTTATTTGGTGGAGAAAGGTATGTAGATAATCAAAGAGAAGAGTTTATATATTACTTTAATCCAGGTGATTTAAAACCGCCATTGAACATTTATTTTAGTGGATACAGAACTGCTGAAGGTTTTGAAGCATATTATATGATGAAAGATTTGGGGGCTCCTTTTTTATTGATTGCTGATCCAAGAATAGAAGGAGGGGCATTTTATTTAGGTTCGAAATCCTATGAACAAGCTATTAAAAATATAATAAAAGAAAAAATGGAATATTTAGGATTTAGTGAAAAACAACTTATACTTTCTGGACTTTCAATGGGTTCATTTGCTGCTTTATATTATGGTGCTCAATTGGGCCCCTTAGGAATAGTCGTAGGTAAACCATTAGTTAATATAGGAACAATAGCAGATAATATGAAATTGCTAAGGCCAGAAGAATTTGGAACTGCGTTAGATGTACTTTTAGCAAACGAAGGAAATATTTCTCCAAAGCATATTAAAAGTATGAATGATAAATTTTGGAATATCTTTAAAAAGACGAATCTTAAAGATACTATATTTGCAATAGCATATATGGAACAAGATGATTACGATACAAACGCATTTAGCGAATTATTGCCCATTCTAACAAATCAACAAGCAAGAGTTATGAGCAGAGGTGTTCCTGGTAGACATAACGATGACTCACCAACTATAACAAATTGGTTTATTAACTTTTATGATATTATTCTAAATAGTAAATTTGGGAGAATAAAATATGAGCGTAAATAATAAATTTGAAATACTGTGGAAACAAGTGAATACTTCTACATTTATGTATGGAACAAAGCTTTCATTTACAAGTGAAGGTACTAGTTTTAAGAATGAATTAATGCCTTCTGGGATATTAATACATGAGTGGCAAATGATCACACATTACCCAACAGATAAAGAGGGGCCAATGTTACCTATACTACAAAGAGGGGAAGTGTATAATTTCATCTTCGATTTTGATGTAATTCCTAAAGGCTCTGTATATTTCAAAATAATTTTCTATCATAAGAATGGCACAAAAATTGATAAGAAAATTATTCGGGATAAGGAATGTAAAGTTATGTTTCCCCAAAATGCATTTTCATACAAAGTTCAAATGATAAATGCAGCTTCAGAAAGTTTAATATTTAGAAAAATAATAATTGAGGATCGACAAGAAGAAAAAAGAAAAAAAGAAAATACATATTTATCAAATATGTATAATCATTCCCAATCTAAAATAGTTAATGTAATATTCGTGGAACCATTTTTGCAGGATTATGTTTTATCTTCTTTTGCAACCCAGAATATTCAAAATGTTGTGGAAGTTCGAAAGTGGTATGATTCCTCAATGATTAGCAATATATATAGAATTGAAGAAGAAATTAGGAATTTAGCCTATGATGAAATTCATTGTATAGGCTATGGACCAAAATCAAACGAAGTAGCAGAAATAATAGGTCTAATCTTTGGAGGAAAAGTTTTCACAACGTTTCACCAATCAAGAAATGTATTTGATCAACTTGAATCTTTTCGAACAGTTAATACTAGAAATAAATATATAAAACCATTCATTTATGTCAATCATCCAGATGATATAGAAAGACACCCGGTCTCGCCTCTTGTTAATTTTGCACGGTATTTACAATACTTAGATGTCAAGTTGCTGAATAGTGGAGGTGCAAATGAATAATCAAATTAATTCAGTAATTAATAATATGAGAATTAAAAAGTTAAAAAAAACACTAGATAATATTAACAAATGGAGTTCTATTTATGAGGAATACTCAAACGAAAATTTGCAAAAATTGACTCAAATTTTTAAATTGAGGTTAAAGCAAAGTGACGAAGAATTAGATGACCTCCTCCCTGAAGCATATGCACTTGTGAGGGAAGCGAGTAAGCGAATTTTAGGTTTATATCCAAAAGAAGTACAAGTTCTAGGAGCAATTGTTTTGCATGAAGGTGATATAGCTGAAATGCAAACAGGAGAGGGAAAAACATTAACTGCTACAATGCCACTTTATTTAAATGCATTAAGCGGTGGAAGCGTATACCTCATCACAACAAATGATTATCTTGCCAAACGAGACTTTAATGAAATGAAACCATTATATGAATGGTTAGGTTTAACAACATCATTAGGGTTTGTAGATATTCAAGATTATGAATATGCAAATGGTGAAAAAAAAGAAATTTATCAAAATGATATAATTTATACGACGAATGGACGATTAGGATTCGATTATTTAATAGATAACTTGGCAGATAGTATTGAAGGGAAGTTTCTTCCGGAATTAAATTATGGAATTATTGATGAAGTGGATTCTATAATACTAGATGCTGCCCAAACACCACTTGTCATATCGGGTGCGCCAAGAGTTCAGTCCAATTTATTTCATATTGTTAAAGTATTTGTTGAAACTTTGGAAGAGAAATATCACTTTGAAGTCAAAAGAGAAAAAAAAGAAATATGGTTAACTGAAAAAGGTATAAAAGCAGCAAATAAATATTTTAAAGTTGAAAATATTTATGATGAGCCTTTTTTTGATTTAGTTAGAAATATTATACTCGCATTACGAGCGAAATATTTATTTGAATATAATTTAGATTATTTTATTTACAAAGGTGAAGTAGTTCTAATTGATAGGATAACTGGACGTATGTTACAAGGTACGAAACTTCAGTCAGGGCTACATCAAGCTATTGAATCAAAAGAAGAATTAAAAATATCTACGGATATGAGTGTTATGGCAACCATTACATTTCAAAATTTATTTATGCAATTCAAAGTATTTTCAGGGATGACAGCTACAGGTAAATTAGGAGAGAAAGAGTTCTATGATTTATATTCTAAAGTAGTAATTCAAATTCCCACAGATAAACCAATAAAACGTATAGATCAAGAAGATCGGGTATTTAAAACTATTGAAGATAAAAATATGGCGATTATTAAAAAGGTTAAATCATTACATGTCAAAAAACGTCCGGTCTTATTGATTACTAGAACTGCAGAAGCAGCAGAATTTTTCTCGAAGAAATTTTTTCAAATGGAAATTCCAAATAATTTATTGATTGCTCAAAATGTTGCTAAAGAAGCCCAAATGATTTCAGAAGCAGGCCAATTATCAGCTGTTACGGTTGCGACGAGTATGGCAGGTAGAGGTACGGATATCAAAATTAAAGATGATGTACGTGAACTTGGAGGTCTTGCAGTGATTATAAATGAACATATGGAGAATAGTCGTGTAGATCGACAATTACGTGGACGATCAGGTCGACAAGGTGATCCAGGAACATCACAGATATATATTTCACTTGAAGATTATCTTGTTAAACGCTGGGTTGATAGTAATCTAAATGAAAATAAAAAAATTGCAAATATAGATTCAAAGAGGTTGGAACAAAGTAGAATGTTTCAGAGAAAAGTAAAAAAAGTGGTATCTAAAGCCCAACGTTTATCTGAAGAGCAAGGCCTGATATCTCGGGAAATGGCTAATGAATTTGAGAAAAGTATTAGTACTCAAAGAGAAATTGTCTATGAAGAACGTAATAGAATTTTGAATAAAAAAGATATTGATCGCTTAAATTTTGATAGCATAGCACAAGATGTTTTTAAATATGATGTAGCTATAATGGAGAATATAACAAAAGAATCATTGAGTGAATATATATATAAACACATTAGCTTTCAATTGAAACGAGATATGTCTCAACTTGATTTAAATGATAGACAAGAAATAGTGAACTATTTGGTAGAAACATTTAATAATCAGTTAACAGACAATAAATCACGCATTCCAAATGATGACATTTATACAAGGTTTGTTCAAAAATGTATATTAAAATCGATTGATACATCTTGGATTGCTCAGGTTGACCATCTTCAACAACTTAAAGCAAGTGTTCAAAACAGACAGAATGGACAACGTAATTCAATATTTGAGTATCATAAAGTTGCTCTAGAATCTTTTGAAGAAATGGGTAAACAAATTAAAGGGAAGATTATTAAGAATCTTTGTCAAAGTATTATCACTTATGATAAGGATGGAAATTTAATTGTACATTTCCCTTAAAATATGAGGAGTAATAACGTGACAATTTATAATATTAATTTTGGTATTGGTTGGGCAAGTAGTGGAGTTGAATATGCTCAAGCGTATCGAGCTAAGTTGCTTCGAAAAATAGACAATGATACGAAATTTATTTTTTTAGATTTTATTCAATATGAAAACATACAAACTTTAACAAATCATATTGGATTTCTAGATGAAGAAATTATATGGCTGTACCAGTATTTTACTGACATTAAAATTTCACCTACTATTTATACGATAGATAATCTTAAACAAGATATAGGGTTAGATGTTACTTATGAAGAACATATAGATAAAATTAAACGACTGTATTTAGGCAGCAAACATACCTATGTAACATGTTTTTTAAAAAATAGCGAAGAAGATATAGTTGATCGTGCAGAATTTGTCGTAAACAATATACTAATTAGAAAAGATTTCTACAGTTACGTAAGAATTTTTTCTGAATATTATGCACCATATGATAATAAAGCTAAACTATATATGAGGCAGTTCTATAATGAAGATGGCACGATTGCTTACAACGAATATATTGACGATGATTCTGTTCTATATTCAATTAAGGAAGTGAAATTATATAGTAAAGCGGAATTTGTAGCATATTTTATAAAAAAATTAAATTTAACATTTGATGATATTATAATACTTGATCGTGCAACTCATATTGGGCAAGCAGTGTTACAAAATAAAGGTAATAGTCATGTTGGAGTTGTGATTCATGCTGAACATTTTAGTGAAAATTCAACAAATGATATGCATATACTTTGGAATAATTATTATGAGTATCAGTTTTCAAATGCAAAAGAAATCGATTTTTTTATTACAGCAACTGAATTACAAGAACAAATACTAAGAGAACAATTTGAAAAATATTATAATTTTATTCCAAGAATAAGAACAATACCTGTTGGTTTTTTAGAAGAATTAAAGTACCCCAAACATTGTCGGAAACCATATTCAATGATAAGTGCATCACGATTGGCAAGTGAGAAACATGTTGATTGGCTAGTATTAGCAGCTATTAAAGCCAAAACATATATACCAGAATTATCACTTGATATATATGGAGAAGGTGCTGAAAAAGCAAATTTAGAAAAAATTATAAATGAACATGATGCTAACAGTTATATAAAATTAAAAGGGCATACTAAATTAGATGATATTTACGCTGATTATAGACTTTTTGTATCTGCATCGACCAGTGAAGGATTTGGATTGACATTAATGGAGGCCGTTGGTTCAGGGTTAGGTATGATAGGATTCGATGTTAATTATGGAAATCCAACATTTATTAGAGATAACCAAAATGGCTATTTAATACCTCTTTCTCTTAAAAACAATGAGAAAAAAGAAATTGTCAATAAGCTTTCTGAATATATGGTTAAATATTTTAAAGATGATCTAGTGAATGCTCAAAATATATCTTATGAAATTGCAGGATTATTTACGAAGCATCATATAGAAGAACGTTGGAGAAGTTTAATTAAAGAGGTGTTATATGATTAATTTATTTGAATATTTTGATTCAAAAACAAAAACATTACTTGAATCATTGCAATTATCAGGTCACAACCATTTAACTATCGTCATGGAGGATGATGGATTTTTGCCTGATAATATCTGTACACCGTATCGTTTTTTTTCAAATAATAGAATCACGCAGTATAATAAGCCGAGATTTTTTAATGATATTGATATTCCACAATATTGGGAAATTGAAGGTAATAATGAGATAGCATGGATTAAAAATATGGGAGAAGTTAAAGGGAAAATAATATATAAACAACATTTTAAATATAGAGTCGTTAAGGATGTTGAATGGTTTGATAATCAAGGTCGTGTTAGATTTATTGACCATTATACGAAAGAGGGTATTCAATTTTCTCAAACGATTATGGATATTAATGGAACCCCCATATTAAAAAAATACAAGGATCAACAAGGTAAAGAAATCATATATGAAAATTATATAACAAATGATATTGTTGTAGAATGGCAAGGAAAATCTTATTTCTTTGATAATAAGTCAGCTTTTATAATGTTTTTATTAAAAATAATGAACATTGACCAAAATACCTTTTTAATAAATTCTTTATCTACACCTTTTACAGTGTTATATAACTTGCAAAGGCCTGGGAATGATGTATTGTATTGGCAAGAACATTGTGGAGGAGATATCCCGGGTAATATGAAGTTAATTTGGGGAAACACAATGGTCCGCAAAGTAAATATTATAGTGCCTGAACGTGCAGAATATGACTTAATTATGCAGAATATCGATGAGGGTGCGAAGAAACATCTTAATTTAGGAGGCTATATATATCATTATCATAAAAAGAATAATTACTCGAACAATGTATTAACTATGACAAATTCTGATCAACTAGCGAATATTGAAACGATAATACAAAAATGTCCAGAAATTATTTTTTATATAGGTGCAGTGACTGAAATGTCTTCGAAACTTACATCCTTAGAAAAATATTCAAATGTAAAGTTATTTCCTACAATTGATAAAACTACAATTGAAGCATTATATAATAAATGTGATGTATATTTGGATATTAACGATGGCGGTGAAATATTAAATGCTGTAAGTAAAGCATTCAAATATGACATGTTAATTGTCGGGTATGAAAACATTGCGCACAATGTTGCATTCACATTACCGGAATTATTAGTTACAAAAGAAAATCAATCGCAAGAATTGATAAATATATTAAAAAAAATATATAAAGATGATAAGAACTTTTTAACTCTACATTCAATGCAAAAAAAATATACAAATGAAATAAGTGTGAATAAATTTAATCGAATATTTGAAGAAAGCATCAATAAGAAACCTCATTCTGAAAAATAAATTTAGAATGAGGTTTCTTATTGATTTTAAAGATTATTTACAGTAGAAATATTGGTTAAAATATTAATATAATCGCATTATTTTTACAGTTGTTAATCGAAATATTTAATTTTTCTCTAAAATGCGTGTATAATTGATAGGCAACTTAAAATTTTTTAATATTTATACTTTTAATAGTGTAATATATTGGGTATTTGATAATATATGTTAGACTTTTGTTTGGCAAAATATTATAAACTGTTTTAACCAAGGAGATAAACATGAATAAATTAACTGTAGTAACTACTTATTACAATAACGAAGAACATATAAAAGACTGTATAAATAGTCTTAAAAAACAACGAAACCAAAATTTTAATTTAATACTAGTGGATGATGGATCAACTGATGAATCTACGAATATCTTGAATCATGAACTTCAAGATTATGATAAAGAAATTAACATAATCAAGTTAGATCATAACCAAGGACATGCTCACGCAAGAAACATTGCATTAGATAATGTTGAAACTGAGTATGTTATGTTTTTAGATGCAGATGACCAATTAGCAACATATGCTATAGAATTTTATTTAAACAATGTTAATGGATTAGATGGTTTAATTGCACCAATCCATAAATTCACGCTTAATAAACCACAATATGTTGATAAAGATAAAGTAAGATTAGAATATTTATCTCAAAAATCAAACCCTAATTCATTCTTAAGAAAAAATTCAGTATGTAATATTTTATTTAAAAACGCTATTATTCAAGCGCATAACATAAGATTTAATGAAGAACTAGAAATTTTTACTGATGCATCATTTGTATTAGATTATATAAATTATGCAGAAAGGTTTGTTAGAGTTTTTGACTTTCCATTTTACTTCCGTGGAGAAGTCTATGACCCATTCTATGGTAATACATTGAGTGACCAAGATTTTATATTTACTTTTGGTGATTATGTGAAAAGTTTTTATGATTCAATGGAACGTACACATAATAAAAAAGTTAAAAACTTCTTAATTGAAAAAATGAAAAAAGAAATCAAGTTAGGATTTGACCCATCATTAAGAGATATTGAAACGAGATATAATGCACTTGAGGAAACATTGGTAAAAGTTGTAAAAAGTATAAAATGGGATATATTCAAAGATGCTAAAGTTCTATATAATTTAGAAATATTATTCTTATCTATGGATGCGGTTGATAATGCTAAATATATTAATAACTTGAGAAATATTTCAAGACATGTGAAAAATATTGTACAAAATAATAAACTTAAAAATAGATCAATGTATCAACTTACGGATAAGGAATCGAGTGTAAACCCAAACACTATAATTTTCGAATCATTTGGTGGAAAGAATTATAGTGATAGTCCGAAATATGTTTATGAATATATGCAAGAAAATTATCCGCAAATGAATTATTATTGGGCACTTTCAAATCCTGAGAATAGCGTGATACCAGGTAATGCAATAAAAGTTAAAAAAGGCTCAAAAGAATACTATGATGCGTATTCAAATGCTAAATTCTGGGTTTCTAACGCAAGATTACCATTATTTTTAAATAAAAAAGAAAACCAAACTTATATTCAGACATGGCACGGAACACCGCTAAAACGATTAGCAAATGATATGAAGAGTGTTAGAATGCCGAAAACAACGACTGCAAATTATAAGAAAAACTTTAATTTGGAGACATCTAGATGGGACTACTTAGTTTCACCTAATCATTATTCAACTAATATTTTTAAATCTGCTTTTTGGATGAATGAAGAAGACATTTGGGAAATTGGATACCCTAGAAATGATATCTTAATAAATAAACAAAATGACAAAGAGTTACAAGATAAAATTAAAAAAGATTTGAATTTACCTGAAGGCAAGAAAGTGATTATGTATGCACCAACTTGGAGAGATGATGAATTTATTAAGAAAGGTAAATATTCATTTGATCTTAAAATCAACTTAGAAAATTTACAAAAAGAATTAGGCGATGAATATGTTATTTTATTAAGAATGCATTACTTAATTTCAAATGCATTAGACCTAAACGGATTTGAAGAATTTGCAATCGATGTTTCTAATTATAATGACATATCAGAACTTTATTTGATTACAGACGCATTAATTACTGATTATTCATCAGTTATGTTTGATTTTGGTATTCTAAAACGTCCTCAGTTCTTCTTTGCTTATGACATTGAAAAATATGAAAGTGGGCTAAGAGGCTTCTATATGGATTATATGAATGACTTACCAGGTGAAATTATTACGGATGAATTTAAATTAGCAGAAGAGTTAAAAGTGATTGATGAACATAAAGTTAAGTATCACGACAAAATAGAAGCATTTTATGATAAATTCTGTTCATTAGAAAAAGGTGAATCATCTAAATTTATAGGTGACTATATTTATAAACATTCAAAAGAATAAAGAAAACAAAAAAGTAGTGACGCATTTTACATCAGTAAAATGCGTCACTACTTTTTTGTTTAATAAAATTTCACTTAATGAACAAGTGGATTCATTCGTTATGATTTAATAACGTCTACAAAATCCTTATTGGCAGTTACATAATGTCCATCTTCGGTAACTAGGCGGGGTGTTGAATTATTTGTGTAAATAATGTTGTTAATCTTTAATGTATCTCCCGCATTTAGTTTCTTAATAGGTTCTTTAGTAAAGCTTCTCGTATCATATAATTTACATGCTTTTATGACTTTAACTTGTTTAGGAACAGTCGTTATATATTTATCGAGGTTATTCGTATCGAATAATGTAACAAATTTCTTATTGGCAGTTATTAAACTTCCATCCTCTAATACTAATCTTGGCGTGCCATTTGATGAATATTGTATAGATATTGGTTCTAACTTAGCACCAGGCTCTAATGTATCAATCGCATCATTAAACTCAAGGTCGCGATACAATTTGATTTTCTTAGTTGCAATAATTGGTCCTGAAATTTGAGTGAAATATTTCGGTTGAATTGCTTTTTTCTGTTTTTGTGTAAACTCTAATTTAAAACTTTGTCGTTTCATCTTGTATAAAGCGTTGTTACTAGGGTAGGATGCGTAAACGATTGCTGTACCGATATCGTTAAAGTTAATGCGTATGTTAACGTCGGAGCTTCCTACTTTAGTAAATGCTTGTTGTTTGATATAAACTTTGTCATTACGGTATTCGAAATCTATAAATTGTGATTTTGTTACGTTGTTCACTTCAACGATGTTCACAGAATTAATATTGAAATGATCATCAGTCAGCATGTGAATGACATCATACATTTCACCATCAATGAATTGTGTACCAAGGTAAACTGGGTAACACGCAATTGGAATTGGTTTAAAGCTGTCGTAATGACGCTCTAAAGTTTTGTAAACTGTACCGTCTTCGATGAATAAATGCCAACGACCATGTACAACATCACTAATAAAGTTTATTAAAGCGTCTTTATCTTGTTGTTTATATAAATGATACATCGTAATGAAAATTTTGTTGTTTATAAACTGTTGCATGTTAAATCCATGATTGTTCAAGATTGCTTCAACATCTGATATAACGTTAAAAAATTCTGCTTTATTATCAGATTTCAAGAATGTTTTAGTATGAAGTAGTCTTCTGAAGAAGTCTACTTCAATCATTCTCGATAATGCCATTTCTTTAAGTGATAAAGGTATGTCCATTTCACAAATTCTTTCTGTAATACCTTTATTTATATATCCTTTATCTAATACGGATGTTTCTTGTACTAGAGATAAGTTTTCATCTAATCGATTAACATGGTACATAGGTAGTGTAGACATTGTAATGTTTTCAACTTTAGAAATAAGTTGAGTGAAAAACAACTTATCTTCACCAAACTTCATATGTTCAAATTCTAATTGATTATTTATGACTATTTCACGTTTAAATACTTTACCCGGTGGACCTACTGCTCTAAAAATCTTCTCAATATCGGTTGGTTTCATATGAGATGCATCTTTGTATGAAGTAAATTTAGCATGATAAGTAACTGATTTATTCGTATGTTTAAAACTAGCTGCTAAACCGAAATCTGCATTATCTTCATTTACTTTAGCAATAAATTTTGGGAACCCTTCTATATCTAGCCAATCGTCAGCATCTAACAAAGTAATATATTTGCCTGTAGCTTCTTTGATGCCGACATTTCTTGGTGTAGAGGGACTACCTGTATTTGTTTCAAGTTGTATAACTTTAATAAACGCATATTGTTCTGCATATTTTTTTACAATTTGTAGTGAACTATCAGTTGAACAATCATCTACAAATATCGCTTCAATTTCATTGTGATCAATGTTTAAGTTAATCAATGATTCGATACAACTTGTTAGAAAGTCCTCTTTATTATATAAAGGTACAATGATAGAGACTATTTTTTTCATCTATGTTTCTCCTTTAGTCTACTAAGTTATTTTTATAGCTTTTATAAAACGATGAATATTCGACTCGGGCAATACCTCCTACTATATATTTACCGTATTTGGATAAATTTAGTAAATATGCTATACATATTGAGAATACCACAGTTATCGTAAATGTGAACAATATATTCAATTCGGGCTCTTCATGTAATTTTCCTAATCTGTGAACGATAAAGTAATGAATTAAATAAATACAGAATGAATAATTACTGATAAAGATAAAGAACTTCGGCACATACTTAGTATAAGATGATAATAAGAAAAATAGAAGTATAATCATCGTGACGTAAATAGGGGTATCTATACGTTTTGAATCAACGAGCGTTATCCAACCTGAAAAGTAATTAAACAGAGTAAATAAAGTGACACCTAAAGTTCCTAGAACAATTTGAATGGTATATCGTTGAATATTTTTCATGAATGTTTCATAGTGATAGCCCATGTAAAACCCTAATAAGAAATAACTGAGCCATCCAATGAAGATCATCCATCCTTCTCGACCCCACATCCAATTGAAAAATACAGAGTTAGAAGGTTCAAAGAATATTCGAATACCCCAGAATAAACTCGTGATAACAATTGAATAACATGTTATTTTTATTGGATTTAACTTTACTAAATATTTAGCAAACAACATGTGTAATGCATAAAATTGAAAAATAATCACAATAAAGTAAGTTAAAGTACCACCGTGAAACATCATGAATTTTACCGATTCAATATACTCTTGAAAATTACTAGGATCTCCAAATACGTATGCCAGTCCAAGGTTGATAAATATGTATGGAATACCTAAAGTAAGTAATTTTTGCTTAATAAAACCAGGTTTAACTTTAGTTTTGTATTGTTTTGCTAGCAAAAATTCTGATATAAAAACAAACATCGGCGTAGCATACAGTATCAGTAATTGAGTACTACGTAATAAATCTCCTTCATTTGGCATATCAAATTTGTAAAACGTAGTTGTTATTGTATGAATCATGACAATACTTAAGCATGCAATTGCTCTCATCCAGAAGATGACAGACGTATAAACTTTCATAATGATGCTCCTTTATTTCCATACCAAATAATTATTCACATTAGTTTTTTAATTGATATAAATTTGTTTAATAAGGAATATTACCATAGAATATCTATCAGAAAAGTCAAAATCTATTTTTGTGATAAAAAGTTCGATTTTGTGGGAATAATTGTAAGAGATTAAACAAAAATACTTATAAAAAATCATATTGTGTATAAATTTCAAAAAAATGACTAATGTTATTTGTTGGAGATTGTTTTATACTATATCTATATAGATAAAAAG
>NZ_PPQZ01000002.1 GCF_002902525.1 Mammaliicoccus stepanovicii | reverse complement strand
AGATTCTGATGTACTCGTTGATAACGATGTACTTTCGCTTTCTGAACCACTTAATGATGTTGATGTACTTTCAGATCCTGATGTACTTGTCGATAACGACGTACTTTCGCTCTCTGAACCACTTAATGATGTTGATTCACTTTCAGATCCTGATGTGCTCGTTGATAACGATGTGCTTTCGGATTCTGATGTACTCGCCGATAATGATGTG
>NZ_PPQZ01000019.1 GCF_002902525.1 Mammaliicoccus stepanovicii | reverse complement strand
GTTATAATACAACTATATCTAAACAAATGAGGAAGATAATTATGAAATTTTGGAGTATATTTACCACTTTGTACATCGGGATATTTTTACTGTTATGTTTAATATTTTTAAATAATATTCAAGAAGCGAGTAATATTTATTTCTATGTTATGACCGTATTATTTGCAGTTAGTTGGATGATTGCTATGAAACAAGATGGTGTAGGAACAGTTTCTAGACAAGCCATTCGAAAATTCAATTTTCATTTAAAATCAAAGGCTTCTCAAGAATATTTACAAGATGATCCTTTAATGAACCCAAATATGAAAGATATTTCTATTAAAGAACGAAAAAAATACGAATGGTTATTCCCATTCGTCGTATTGAGCACAGTCTTTTTCTTTGTATCTATTATTATTGGATTTATGATTTAACCTTACATATTCCAGCACAAAATACATAAAAACGGACAAACATGAAAATCCTAAGATTTAGCATGTTTGTCCGTTTTTATTTGTCATAATTTACAATTCAATTAACTGATTTTATTTAAATTTCTTAAATAGTAACACTGCATTATGTCCACCGAAGCCTAGACTATTACTCATAGCATATTCGATGTCTAATTTAGCAGCTTTATTTGGTGTATAGTCAATGTCAATTTCTGGATCTGGAGAATCAGCATTGATTGTTGGTGCGATAATACTATTCTCAATAGATAGTGCTGTTAAGATAGTTTCAACTGCACCAGTAGCACCTAATAAATGACCCATCATAGATTTAGTTGAACTTACTTTTAAGTCTTTAACTGCATCTCCAAATGTTGATTTAATAGCAAGAACTTCATATAAATCACCAATTGGCGTACTTGTCCCATGTGCATTTAAATATTGAATATCTTCTGCTTTAATTCCTGCATCATCTATAGCTGCTTGCATCGCACGTGCACCACCTTCTCCATTTGGTGCTGGTGCTGTAATATGGTATGCATCTCCAGTAGAACCATAGCCTACTACTTCTGCGTATATGTGTGCACCACGTGCTTGTGCTGATTCTAATGATTCTAAGACAACAACGCCTGCACCTTCACCCATAATGAAACCGTCTCTTCCTTCTTGGAATGGACGACAAGCTGTGTTTTTATCAGGATTTGTTGATAATGCTTTACTTGCACTAAATCCTGCAATAGCCATTTCTGTAATAGGTGCTTCTGTACCACCCGCTAACATTAAATCAGCATCTCCACGTTGTATGATCTTGAATGCTTCTCCAATTGAATTTGTACCAGTTGCACAAGCCGTTACTGTACAACCGTTAGGGCCTTTTGCACCTAAGTCGATTGACACTTGTCCAGTTGCCATATCCGGTATCATCATCGGAACGAAGAAAGGACTCACTCTCTTTGGCCCTCTTTCAAGTAGCATATTATGAGAATACTCAAATGTTTCCATTCCACCAATACCTGACCCAATCCAAACACCAATACGATGACTGTTTTCATCAGTGATTTCGAATTTAGAGTCTTTTAATGCTTCCCGAGCTGCCACGATTGCGTATTTTGTAAATCTATCCATTCTACGCCCGTCTTTTTTAGGTATGTGATCATCAAGATTGAAATCTTTTAATTCTCCTGCTAATTTGGCAGGAAACTCCGTTACGTCAATCCTCGTAATCTCATCTATACCATTTACACCGTTAATTGCATTTTCCCATGTTGTAGGCACGTCATTACCTAATGGATTTAACGTTCCTAAACCAGTAAGTACAACACGTTTGTTTTCTGTCATTGTTAAATTTCCTCCTATTTACCCCAGCGTAATGTTATGGCGCCCCATGTTAAGCCACCACCAAATCCGACCAGGACTAATGTATCATTATCTTTTATTTTACCTTGTTCTAATTCATATGCAATACTTAAGGGTATTGAAGCTGCAGAAGTATTTCCATATCGATCTACAGTCACACTCATTTTCTCTTTCTCAATCCCTAATCTTTCTCGTGCAGACTCCATAATTCTTATATTTGCTTGGTGTGGTATGAACATGTCAATATCATCTGATTGTAGTCCAGCTTTCTCTACAACTTTAGTAGATGCTTCCCCCATAATTCTTACCGCAAATTTAAATACTTCTCTACCGTTCATTCTAATGACATGTTGATCCATATCTTGATAAAGATGTGGTGCACCATTTCCATCTGAACCTAATTCAACGCCTAAAATTCCTCTTCCTTCAGAAACTTCACCTACAATAGCTGCACCTGCTCCATCTCCGAAAAGAATCGCAGTACCTCTATCATTCATGTCAGTAATTTTCGATAATTTATCTGCTCCAACTACTAAAACATTTTTATATAGTCCTGAACTTACATATTGCTGTGCAGTAACTAATCCATAAATAAATCCTGTACACGCAGCAAGTTGATCAATTGAAGGCACTTTATTTAAGCCTAACCGTTTTTGTAGCAATGTTGCAACAGTTGGAAAAGGCTTATCTCCTGTTGAAGTTGCAACTATAATCATTTCTATTTCATCTTTATCTAAACCGGAATCTTCTATTGCTTTGACTGATGCTTCATAAGCAAGATCACTCGTATCTTGGTCTTCAGCTGCATATCGTCTTTCTTTAATGCCAGTCATTTTTTTAATCCATTCGTCTGATGTATCTAAATAACTTTCGAAATACTCATTTTTAACTACGCGTTCTGGATAATATGCTCCAAAACCTTTTATACCAATATCCATTATATTGACACCTTCTTATAATCTGTTGTTATTATCAGGTACTAATTTAACATACCTTTACCATTATATACAAGTTAATTACACATATCATAAATATTTTAAATCGTTTTCATTATAATAGGTATACAATTTGTAGAAAGTTAATTATAATAAAGGATATGATATAAAATGTAACGGAGGAAATAACATGCAATATATTATTACATTTATTTGGGCATTCCTTTTATCTCAAATGATAAACTTTGTGTTACATAGTTTAGGCGGATCAGAAGAACCAATAAATTTAGTTAACCCTACAATCTATTCTGTAATCATTACAATAGTTGTAATTTTAATTAGTTTAGCTGTTGGCAAATCTTCACGTACTAAAGAACAACAATAGAAGAAATAATACTGGGACATTATTGTCCCCTAAACTTAAAAAGCAGAAGAAATTCAGATTTGAATCTGAATTTCTTCTGCTTTTAGTTTTGAGTTAGTTCTAATGTCTGAGGAATATATTTTCGATCATCTCTTGGATTAACTTCTGTGTTATTCCATGACTTTGCCTATTTCGTGGATTAATTTCCGAGTTATTCCATGACTTTGCCTATTTCGTGGATTAACTTCTGTGTTATTCCATGGCTTTGCCTATTTCGTGGATTAACTTCTGTGTTATTCCATGACTTTGAAGTATTTCGCAAAAAGTTGAACCAAATTCAAACGAAAAAGGGTCTGAAATCATAAAAAAACGAGAAAATCACATTTCATCATGATTTTCTCGTTTCGTTTTAGCCTGGAACGCATTATTTCAAAGGCTCTTTTTTATTTAATCATTTACTGTAAACTTAACTTCTTCATTGTCTAAATAAACATCAACTTCAGTTCCCTCTTTAAGGTCTTGACCGATCATTAATCTAGCTAATGGTGTTTCAATTTGTCTTTGTACGAAACGTTTTAATGGTCTAGCACCAAATTGAGGTTCATATGCTTCTTTAGCAATCCATTCTTTCACTTCTTGATTTACATTCACTTTAATATGTTGATCTAATAAGCGAATATTTAAATTTGTAATAATGTGATCAACGATATAACTCATATCTTTAACATTTAATGGTTTAAATAATACGATATCGTCCATTCGGTTTAATATTTCTGGTTTGAAGTATGCATGTAAACTTTCATTCACTTGTTTCTTAGCTGATTCTTCAATCTCACCTGATTCAGTAACGCCATCAAGTAAGTATTGTGAACCGATGTTACTTGTCATAATGATGATTGTATTTTTGAAATCAACACTACGGCCTTTTGCATCAGTTAATCTACCTTCATCTAATAATTGAAGTAACACATTAAATACATCATTGTGTGCTTTTTCAATTTCATCAAGTAATATTACTGAATAAGGCTGTCTTCTTACCGCTTCAGTAAGTTGTCCACCTTCTTCATAGCCAACATAGCCAGGAGGCGCACCAATTAATCTTGCGACAGAGTGTTTTTCCATATATTCACTCATATCGATTCGAATCATATGTTTTTCTGAATCGAATAATGTTGCTGCTAATGTTTTTGCAAGTTCTGTTTTACCCACACCAGTTGGTCCTAAGAACAAGAAACTACCTATTGGTCTGTTAGGGTCTTTAATACCCGCTCTCGCTCTTACAACAGCATCTGAAACCAAATCAACGGCTTCATTTTGACCAACGACACGTTCATGTAGTATATCAGATAATTTAAGTAATTTTTCTCTTTCAGTTTCTACTAATCTAGAAACCGGAATACCTGTCCATTGGCTAACAATATAACCAATTTCTTCATCTGTTACGACCTCTCTTATTAAACGGTCATGATCTGAACCTGTTTCTTCAATAAATGCTTCTTCAAGGTCTTTTAATTCTGCTTCAATTTGTGGAATCTTACCATGTTTTAATTCTGCTGCTTTGCCTAAGTCATATTGACTTTCAGCATTTTCTAAAGCTTGTTTACTTTCATCTAACTCTGCTCTTTTTTCTTGTAGCGCTTTAATTTGTTCTTTTTCTTGTTCAACTTTATTTTGAAGTTGTTGTTGTTTTTCTTTTTCGTCTGCTAATTCTCTTTGCAATTCTTCTAATCTCATTTGACTGCTTTGATCAGATTCTGATTTTAAAGCATTTTCTTCAATTTCAAGTTGCATAACACGTCTATTAACAGCGTCTAGTTCTGTAGGATTTGATCCCATTTCTGTTCTAATTGTTGCACAAGCTTGGTCTACTAAATCAATTGCTTTATCAGGTAAAAAACGATCTGTAATATATCTATCAGAGAGTTCTGCTGCTGCAACAAGTGCTTTATCTTGAATTCGAACTCCGTGGTGAACTTCATAGCGTTCTTTTAACCCTCTTAAAATGGATACCGTATCTTCTAGGTCTGGTTCTTTTACATTTACTTTTTGGAATCTACGTTCTAAAGCTGAGTCTTTCTCGATATATTGACGATATTCATTTAATGTAGTTGCACCGATACAATGTAACTCACCACGTGCCAACATCGGTTTAAGCATATTACCAGCATCCATTGCGCCATCAGTTTTACCAGCGCCTACTAACATATGAATTTCATCTATGAATAGTAATATACGTCCTTCTGATTCTTTAACTTCTTTTAAAACTGCTTTAAGTCTTTCTTCAAACTCACCTCTGAATTTAGCTCCAGCTACTAATGCTGATAAATCTAATTCGAACACAGTTTTATCTAACAATGACTCTGGAACGTCTTTTTTAACGATACGTTGAGCTAATCCTTCAACGATTGCTGTTTTACCTACACCAGGTTCACCAATTAAAACTGGATTGTTTTTAGTTTTACGACTTAAAATACGAATCGTATTTCTAATTTCTTCATCACGACCAATTACTGGATCCATCTTTCCTTTTCTAACTTCTTCTACTAAATCTCTTCCGTATTTGGATAATGCTTCGTATTGTACTTCAGGATTTTGTGATGTCACTCGATTTCCCCCTCTTATTTTATTTATAATTTCGTTTACAACTTCTTGTTTGTTACCGACACTTTCTTTAGTTGTTTGGTCAACTTCCATTGCTGCTTTTAACAAATGTTCCATTGACATAAATTCATCTTGCATAGACTCTTTAATTTGATCTGCTTTATTAAATAATTCATTCAGGTTTGGTGAAATATATTGTCCGTATTGAACATTTTCACCTTTCACTACAGAATATTGATCTAATTTTTGTTTATATGCTTTTTCTAATAATTCCGTATCTATATCCGCTCTATCTAAGGTTCTTTTAAAAATACTTTCATCTTCATTTAATGCTGATAGTAATACAGCTTCTATTTCAATATTTTGTAGTTTATGTGATTGAGATAATTGTTGCGCTTTTTCAATAACACTTTGAACTGAATATGTCATTTGATTTATATCCAATTGTATCACCTCTTATTTAATGATGGTCAATAGTTTGACTATCTTTGACCATATGCTTATTATACACCGTTTGACCTTCTTTGACAAATATAAAGTATAAAATTTAAAAATCTTTTTGATGACATTTTATGGTAGAATAAAATTAAATAAACGATGGTAGGAAGTGATCTTTTGCAAACGATTTACACAGAATCGACATCAGTAATTGAATATATCATTGCTCATGGTCAACGTATGCAATTTAACGCTCACAACTATATATACCATTCAGGAGACTTGTGTAATCATATTTACGTCATAACAGAAGGAAAAGTCATCACCCATCGCGTAATGGAAGATGGAAAAGAATTTAATACAAAATTATTAGGCTATCATAGTATATTCGGCTCAACTACTTTATTTTGTGGAAGAAAAACACATACCCTTTCAGCAAGAGTTAAAGAACGTGCAACCGTTTATAGATTGCCTAAAAAACAATTTGAAGAATCTATATTGGATGACGACGTATTAAAATATGAATGGCTATTATGGGTTCAGAATGAAAACGAAAAAAATGAATATCAAATTCGTGATATTTATACTTTAGGGAAAACTGGCGCCTTTTATTCTATATTAATTAAACTTGCTAATACTTATGGTATTCATGAAGGAACAAAAGTACATATCAATGTTGATTTAACTAATCATGAACTAGCAAATTTCTGTAACGTAACGAGAGAAAGTGTCAATAGGATGTTAAGTAACTTAAAGAAAAAAGACATTATTTCAATTAAACATAAAAGAATCACTATACTTGATTTAGAATTTCTAAAGAAATCAATTAACTGCGAAAATTGTCCGCTATCAATATGCAGAATTGAATAGAAAAACCCAACTAAGCTGAACTTAGTTGGGTTTTATTTACTATTAACTCACACCTAATGCAATTTTTGCATAACGAGACATTTTGTCTTTATTCCATGGTGGATTCCAAACAATATTTACTTCTGTTTCTTTAATTTCAGGTAATTCACCTAATGCAGTTTTGACTTGATCCACAATTTGTGGCCCTAATGGACAACCCATTGAAGTTAATGTCATTTCTACAGTACATAAACCTTCATCATCTAAATCAACATTATATACTAGACCTAAGTTTACAATATCTATGCCAAGCTCAGGGTCAATAACGTTCTCTAATGCACCTAAAATACTATCTTTCATTTCTTCTTCCATTTTTTCACCTCATTCTAAAAGTTACTATTTATAATATATCAAATTTAAAGCGTTCGATAAAGAAAATGATATGATATTATAGTATAAGATATTTATTAACAAACACTAAGGAGTTTTCGATATGGAAAAATACTTAATTTGTTTAGATTTAGATGGAACATTATTAAACGATGATAAACATATTCCTCAATATACTAAACGAGTACTTCAATATTTAAAGAGTTTAGGTCATGAAATTATTATCTCAACTGGTAGACCATATCGTGCAAGTGTGGATTATTATAATGCTATGGATATGAATACACCGATAATCAATTTTAACGGTGCAGTTATTCATCACCCAAAAGATAATCAATTTAAATCAGTGAATGAAAAGTTAGATGCTCGTATTGCTACAAAAATTTTCAATGATATTTCAACATTGAATATTAAAAATATTATTGCTGAAGTTAGAGACCAAGTATATATCAACAACTATGACAAAGAATTATTCGAAGGATTCAGTATGGGTAATCCAAATGTTCAATATGGTCAGCTTGATAAATTGTTACCAGAATCACCAACTAGCTTATTAATTCAAGCTGAAGAGGATGAAATTCCAAGAATTAAACGCCATTTAAGCAAATATTATGCTGAACATATTGAACATAGACGTTGGGGTGCACCATTTCCTGTTATTGAAATTGTTAAAAAAGGCATCAACAAAGGAAAAGGCGTTAAATATGTCGCTGATTATTTAAACATTAATTATGATAACATTATTGCTTTTGGTGACGAAGATAACGATTATGAAATGATACAATTTGCTAGTTACGGTATTGCGATGGGTAATGCCATTCCGGAACTTAAGGAAATTGCAAATGATGTAACAGACACAAATAATAATGACGGTATCGGAAAATACTTAAATAAACATTTTGAACTAAATATGTAAGGAGTCCTACGATATGAGATTAGTAGTCGACAGTGGTTCAGATTTAACATTAGAACAAATTAAAGAATTAGATTTATATTTTTTACCATATGGCATTGTTATAGATGGCGTCAATAAAATTGACCAGTATGAAATTTCTAATGAAGAAGTACTCAATGCAATTAAAGAAAATAAGCATCCCAAGACCAATCAAGCTACAATGGATCAAATGAAAAAGGTATTTACAGAAATCGCAACAAATAAAGAACAAGCTATTTACCTTGCTTTCAGCAGTGCTTTAAGCGGAACTTACCAAACTGCTTGTTTAGTAAAAGAACAAGTGAAAGAAGATTATCCGGATTTAGATTTAACCATTTATGATACGAAAAGCGCTTCTATGGGATTAGGTAAATTGATAATCGATGTCCATGAACAATTAAAAGTAACAGATTCATTTGAAGAAATCGATCAATTTATTAAAGATAAACTCAATAAAATTAGACACCTCTTTACAGTTAAAGACTTGAAATATTTAGCAAGTGGTGGTCGTCTATCTAAAGGTCAAGCCTTCTTAGGTACATTACTTAATATTAAGCCACTCTTACATGTAGAAGATGGTGCGCTTGTACCAATAGAAAAATATCGAGGATCAAAAAAATTATGGCATGCCATTATCGAAAAAATGCAAAGTGAAAATAATGACTTTTCCAATGAAACGATTTATATGACACATGCAGATGATTTAGAAGAAGCTGAAAAATTAAAATCATTAATGCTTGAAGCATTATCACCTAAACAAGTTGTCATTTCAAATATTGGTCCAGTTATAAGCTCACATACAGGTAGTGGCACAGTCGCAATCTTTTATTATAAGGAGTAATGAGTATGAATAAAATAATTGTCATTGGTGCAGTTGCAGGTGGTGCAACTGTTGCATCACAAATTAGAAGACTTGATAAAGAGAGTGAAATCGTAATATACGAAAAAGACAGAGATATGAGTTTCGCAAATTGTGGGCTCCCATATTATTTAGGTGGCATTGTAAATAATAGAGATTTAATGCTCTCAGCTACACCTGAACAATTTAATAATAAAAAAGACATTACCGTTAAAACATACCATGAAGCTATTGCCTTAAATGCTCAGGATAAAACAATTTCCGTTAAAAATCATCAAACTGGTGATATTTTCACTGATCATTATGATCAGCTTATATTAAGCCCTGGGTGTCGCGCTCGGACATTACCATTTGAGTCTAATAGATTATTTACATTAAGAAATCTTGAAGATACCGATCGAATCGAATCATTCATCGAAGAACAACATGTACAAAAAGCTTTAATAATAGGTACTGGTTATGTCAGTTTAGAAATTCTTGAAAACTTCTACTATCGCGGTATTAAAACGACATTAATTCATCGTAGTGAACAAATCAATAAAAGTATGGACAATGATTTAAATCAAGTTATATTCGAAGAAATTAAAAAGAGAGACATTCCATTTAGATTAAATGAAGAAATAACGAATATTAATGATAAAACCGTTACTTTTAAGTCTGGTCATATTGAAGATTTTGATATCATAATCGCTGGTGTTGGGATTGAACCTAATAGTGATTGGTTAAAAACATCATCTTTAAAATTAAATGATAAAGGTTACATTCCAGTAAATGAATATTTTGAAACGAATGTAAATGATGTTTACGCTATCGGTGATATTATTGAAACTTTTTATCGACACACAAAAAAACGCACCTCTATTACACTCGCATGGGGCGCACATAGAGCTGCATCATTAATTGCGGAAAATTTATCTTTAGATAATCCTCACGATAAAGTGTCATTTAAAGGATTGTTAGGTACAAATATTGTTCGAGTATTTGATTATGCACTAGGTAGTGTTGGAATAAGTGAATCCGAGCTCAGTGATTACAACTACACAATGATTGAACAAACACAAAAGCAACACGCTGGTTACTACCCAGTTGCTGAGCCAATCACGCTTCGCGTATATTTCGAGAATGAAACACGCAAAATTTTACGAGCTTGTGCAATTGGAAAAGACGGCGCAGATAAACGAATTGATATCATTTCCACTGCTATAATCGGTGAATTAACAGTAGATGATTTAAGGGATGTAGAAATAGCATATGCTCCTCCGTTTTCAAGTCCAAAAGATATCGTCAACATGATAGGATATAAAGCTCAAAGTAAATAAAATGTTCATAATATAATTGTATAGCCATAATAAAAGAAGCCTCCGACAATAATGTCCAAGGCTTCTTTTATTATGTTTTATTTATATTTGTTTGATGTTGCATTGTCTTGTTTTCTTTTCTTACTTCTTCTTGATACTAAGTATATAAATAATCCAAATAAAATAATGACCATTGCTGCTGCATAGAAGTAACTATTATTTAGTCCTCTTTCATCAATTATTGCATAGAGTTCACTTTCTTCTCTATCTGTTATTAAATGAAATTCATTATCTTTTTCTTTAATGTTGTCACCGATTATTAGTCCTCTGAGCATCTTTTTATCTTCAATTAGTTTATCTGTTAATGTAACTTTTTTAGATTTATTTGTATCATTAATATTTAATATATAATCTACTGTATTTGTATCATAATACAGGACGTCGGTTCCTTTATCATGTTTAATTTCTTTAACGCTACCTTCGTACAGTTCTTGATACTGTTTAAAAGTATCTGATATTTTTTCAAGATATTCTATCACTTCTTTATCTGTTCTAAAGTCTTGTAATTGGTTTATCGTTTCTATATTAGATCCATTTACAGCAATTTCAGTTCCATAATTCATCATAACTGGTCCTTTATATCCCCACATATACGCCATAAGTTGCTTAATACGTGTTCCTGGGAACATATTTTCATCTGCTGCATATTTTGTGAATCTTTCTGTAAACCAAGTATCAGCTAAAAGAACCTCATTATTCTCGTTATATGATGGAATTTTAGTGTTTACAGTTTTAAATCCATTTTGAATGGATGATCTTGTTTCACTACTAGATACGTGTTTGAAATTTTTAGCATTTATGCCATCCTTATTGATGATGCCATACGTATCCACACCTTCAGGGATAAAGGTTTGCGCATCAATTCCATCTTGAATAATATTCATTGATATTCCATCAATTTGGTATTTGTCTATCAGTTTTTTTACTTTTGATTTATAAATGCCTTGATTCTTACTATCTTTTAAATCAATGAATTTTTCGTTACCAAAATATGATTTTTGTATTTTGTTTAAATCTCCATTCGTTGATTCGTTGAATTCATCAGTATACGTCACTGGCATATCAACTATGACTTTCATTTTTTTATTATGTGCTTTATTGATGAATGATTTAAATGCTTTTTCTCCACCTAAAACAGAATCAATGTTATCGTAGTTTTTAACTTTATAACCTAAAAAATCATTCTGTTCATGAGAAAAGACTGGTGAAATATGTATCGTGTTAAACCCCATATCATGTATATAATCTATTTTGGATTCTATACCTTGAAAATCCCCACCTAATGGTAAATCTTTTGATTTGTTATTATTTTTAATCATTTTATTATTGTCATTATTCCCATTCATAAAACGATCAACAACTAAACTATAGATTCTCGGATATTTAACATCCTCATATTCTTTTTCTTTAGCATACATATAATTACTAAAGATTGGTGCAACTAGCAATATACTTATTAATAATTTTGTCCATTTATTCATATCATTTACCCTCTTTACTGCGCTATTACTTTCATTATACTAAAACGTTTACTTAACTGATAGCCCATCATTAAATTGTCATAATTAACTATTTTGTACAAAAATATATAATCATACATAAAATGACGTGAGTAATAATATTTTGACACCATTTCGTGGATTAACTGCCTCGTTATTCCATGACTTCCACCATCTCGCAGATTAACTATTCTACATAAAAAAACAAACTAAACGTCAAAACGTTTAGTTTGTTAAAGGTTCCAATGTTGTTTTAACCGAAGTGTAAAACGCCCATTGGTAAGTAGCTACCTAGTAAAATTGTTAATACCATTACTACTACTGTAGCAATTAACAATCCTTGACTGTTTTTGTTCTTTTTCTTTTTCGCAATTGTAACTTCAATTAGCCCTAAAACTGCTAATCCAAGGATAAATTTAATACCGTATAACATACCATTAATGCCCATTGCTTGTATAAAAATAACAAAACCAGAAATTAAAGTAAATACCATGAACAATCTTAAAACCATATGTACCGGTTTGTTTGTAACTTTCATATAAACAACAAAGAATAAAATGATTGTCACTAACCAACTAAAAATATGGAAATGTATCATATTTAGTTCCCCCCAAATATTAATATTTCGAATCCATTAGCATTATAACATATGTGAGAATGTTATATGTATTTTTGTAATTTCAGATATATTAAAATTATTCCACCGTTCACATTTTATTCAAATCTAATATTTTTCTTCAATAAAAAGACGCCCTTTTGAAATCAATTTCATTTCAAAAGGGCGTCAACTTAATTTAATATTATTTACTAATAAATGTAGTTAATGTACCAATACCATCGATTGTAACTTTAACTTCATCGCCTGGTTGTAAATATTTCGCTGGGTTCATACCAGCACCTACTCCAGATGGTGTTCCTGTTGCAATAATATCTCCTGGATGTAACGCTACATATTTAGATATTTCAGCGATTAATTCATCAATTTTAAGAATCATTTCGTTTGTATTTCCATCTTGTCTAATTTCATTATTAACTTTAGTAACGATGTTAACATTTTCAGGTAACGGTAATTCATCTTTCGTTACAATATAAGGTCCCATTGGGCATCCACCAGTTAATGATTTAGATAGGAATGCTTGACCATGTGCCTTCTGAGCAGCTCTATCCGTAATATCATTAATGATTGTGTAGCCATATACATAATCTAGTGCTAGTCCGCGTGGGATTTTTTCTCCTGCTTTACCTATAACAACGCCTAGTTCACCTTCGTAATCCAATTGTTCCGTAATGTCTTGATGATTAGGAATTTCAGCATTATCACCAGTTAATGATGAAGCTGCTTTTGTAAACACATATAAACTGTTCACTTCATTGTTAAGTTCTTCAGCATGTTTTTTGTAATTACGACCAAATGCGATAACGTTATTGGTTGGCGTTACTGGTGGTAAAAACTCGATATCTTGGAAATTATATTTATAGTTATCTTTATCAGGTGATTCCTCAACATTCACAACTGCTTTGCGAACAGCTTCTTGGAAATCGATATTTATATTTTGTTGTAAACCTTCTAATAGTGTTTTTGGATTAAATTGATCTTCACCAAAGTCTTGGAACACTTTACGTAAATCCCAAACCGCTTCTTCTCTTTTTACTTTCACACCATAAGAAGTTGTATCATTAATTTTAAAAGTTAAAAATTTCATACATTCTGTCAGCTCCTTCTTGTTCTTGTTGCTATTATACCGAATTTTTAGATAAATCGCATTATTTTCAAACTAATTATTTTAAATATGTTACTTTTCTCCATATTTTTTCCAATGGACCTTGATTGAATTTCTTCAAGTATAAATAACTAATAATCAATTGAATGATAAATATAACTATTGCCATAATATACAATGTTAATACTGATAATTTACCATATAAACTGAAACCAATCCCATAGAATATCAAGACGCAAATTATACTTTGCATGATGTATATTGTTAAGCTTAATTTTCCAATTGATTGAAATGGCAATAATATTCTCCTACCAATAGAATCTTCACAAAGTATCACAAAGAAAATAATGTAACTGATTGCTACTATAGGTCCACCAAACATTTGGCTAATAAGTTGAGAAATCATTGATCCAACTAAATTGATTTGTATCATCTTCACTGCTAAACCTAGAATAAATATGACGAGCCCTATTATGATATATAAATTTTTGTGCGTGATTATCTTTTTAAACCAATTTGTCTTATGTGCATAAATACCAAATAACATTATTGGTAAAATACTAAATGGTCCCACTAAAATTGCACTCGCAATGTTTTCTCCGAAATATTTTAAGTTATAGCCAGCTATAGATAAATAGTCTGTTGAAATTAATATATTGTTTACTCTTTCTAGTTCTTGTAAACCGACAAATGATTCTAATTGAGTCGCATCTCCAAGTAATATTATAGGTAAGATATACAATAAAGAGAATATACCAAATCCTATACAAATTGCTATTAGTGAATAATGTGGTTTTAATTTTACAAATAGGATAGCTATTAAACCGAGTAGTGCATATGTTGCTAATATATCGCCATAAAAGAGGAATATACCATGTACCACACCGATTAATAGTAAGAACAATAACCTTCTAATAATCATAGGATAATAATCTATATTTCTTTCTAAACTATTTTTGTACATAATGGATAACCCATAACCAAATAAGAAAGCAAATATAGGATAGAATGAGCCTATTATAAATAGCGAACTCAATTTAAATAATGCACCATCTTGATGTTGGAAATATTCAAACGGATTTATAACTTGATATGGATAAGCGAATGTAAGAATATTCATAAGTAAAATTCCTAACAAACTAAATCCTCTTAAAGCATCTATACTAAAAATTCTTTGCTTTGCCATTAATATTTCTCCTTGATATGTTTAGTTCCATATTGAAAGAAGTATAGGTATCCTTCAACTGGTCGTTGTAATATTGTTTCTAAAGTATTCTTATAATATTCCATTTGAACTTCATATTTTTTCATCATTTCTTCAGCTACATCGTCCATTGTTTTACCTCGTCTTACAATAAATGCATCTGTTTTATAGTCTATGAATGAAACTTTTTCATCTTTAATAAATATGCAATCAATCATACCTTGAATAATTGGTTTATTCTCATCTTCTTTAAAATCATGCGATACACTCGGATCTATGTCATCTTGCCCCACTACAAAAGGGACTTCACGTAATACTTTATCTGCATTAACTAAATCAGTATATAAATCTGATTTTGTAAATTGTGCGATCAAATCTAACTGTAAATCGTCAAGCGCATCAGTTGGGAGAATATCTTTATCGATAAGTGAATGAACAAGTTGAATTAACTGTTCTTCATTTAATCCGTCTTTCTCTAAAGGTAAATGCTGCATAACAGCGTGCATTAAAGTACCAATTTCAGCACTTTGTCGTTTCTGGTTTGATAAGAATTTCGGTCGGTCATAAGCTTTTGTACCTACTTGATATTGTCTAACAATTTGATAATCTGTACCAGCATCTTCAGTTTCTCTTTGTCTTTTAATTTCTGAAACTGATTGCTTTGCAGCGAGATTTAATCTCGATTTATTAGGATATTCATAAGAAATTTGTCTTAAAATTTTCTCTTTATTATTTGATGTTTTGTATTTCATTAATGCTTCAATTGTTGGTTTTTCACTTTCATCTTCTTCGATATCTTCTTCTGCGTCTTCATGCAGTATGTTGATATTAAATGATTCGTTCTGATTTGATTGAAATAGCATCGCATGACTTAGCCCATGTTTATTAGATTTTGCCATTACTGCCATCATTAAAGCTAACGGTGATTTGGCACTTACTCTAAAGTCAGCATCTAATATTTCATGATTATCTGCCTGAACTAACCCCATTTCCTCTACCGCTTTATCATTTTTTACTCGTCCGACTAAATAAATTGATTCTTTAGCTCTTGTTAAAGCAACATAAATCAATCTCATTTCTTCCGAAATCATTTCAGTCTCGTTAATATTTTTAAATATAGTAGAAGCGATTGTTGGATATGATATTTTTTGATCAACATCGAAGTAAGACAGTGCCATACCATAATTATTATTCAAAATGATATGTTTAGTTAAATCAGCACGATTAAAGTTTCTTGTAATCCCTGAATAAATGACAAATGGAAATTCAAGTCCTTTACTACTATGTATTGTCATCATTCGTACAACATCATCATTAGGACCAATCACACTTTCTTGTCCAAAGTCTTGACCTCTTTCTATGAGTTCATCAATAAATCTAATAAACTGGAAGATTCCTCTTAAACTTGATGCTTCAAATTGAACAGCTTTATTTAGTAGTCCATATAAATTTTGTCTTCTTTGAACACCACCAGTTAAACTACTAAAATAAGCGATAATATAATAATCATTATAAATTTTATCAAGTAATTTCCATACTGGAACGGACTTACTATATGTTTGATAATGCTCTAATTGTCTTAAAAATAAATTAAGTTTTTCAACTAATACCATGTCCGCTTCACTATGTTCAACATATTGATGTATTGAATCTAAATAATAAATTTCTCGAGGTGCTTTATTTCGAATTTCAGCTAACTCGTCTTCTTGAAATTGAAAAGCAATTGACCTCATCAATCCAACTAAATATTTATCTTGTAGCGGATTATCGATTACTCTTAAGAATGAAAGCATCAATCTTATTTCATTTTGTTCAAAATAACCTTTTTTGGACTCAACATAAAATGGAATGTTAGCATCCTTAAACGCTTGTTGTAGGTTTGGTGCATTGCCATAGCTTCTTTCAAGTATGACAATATCTTTATATGTTGCAGGTCGGTATGTTTTAGTTTTTCTATCATATACTTCTTTGTTATCTAATATATATTGCGCTTTTTTTACAATATGTTTAGCCTCTAAGATGTTATTATCTTCTTCGTCGTATGAGTCTTCTACTAGAATATCCATTTCAAATGGTGTATTCAGTTCATCATAGTCCGCTCCGTAATATAATTTTGCTTCGTCATTATATTCAATTTCTCCAACTTTTTCATCCATCATATGTGAAAATATATAATTCGTGTTGTCTAATACTTCACGACGCGATCTAAAGTTTTTTGATAAATCTATTACTTTACCTGATGTATCAGGATTAAGATTAAATCGCTTATATTTTTCAATAAATAATTCAGGTTCTGCTTGTCTAAATTTATATATTGATTGTTTCACATCCCCAACCATAAATAAATTTCCATTTGATTCATTACCACGTTTAATACACCCGATGATTGCTTCTTGAACTCTGTTCGTATCTTGATATTCATCTACTAATATTTCATTGAAATGTTCTCGATATTGTAGTGCAATTTCAGAAGGTGTTCCATCATCATTTGTTAATACTTCTAATGCTAAATGTTCATAATCTGAAAAGTCGATAATGCGCTTGTCTTGTTTCAATTTTTTAAAATAATGAATGATATCTCTTGTAATTTCACTTAACATTTGTACTCTAGGTGACATTTGATGCATGTCTTTAATTAGATTTTCTTTATCTCTACTTAAGTAATTATCATTAATATCTTTCAAGCTTTCTGTATATTTTGTATGATAAGTCTTTCCTAACTTTAATAATTGCTCATCACCTTCATTTGCTTTACTAATTTTGGTTGTGTTTGTAGGTAATTTTTTGGATGAGATGTCATGACCAATGGCGTCATATGACTTCTCTCCAGCTATGAGTTGGCTTATCCATATACGTTCACCTTCAAGATAATCCATATGTTTTTCGACATCAATTAAATTTTGGTAACAATCTATAGACTGATACAAAGCATTGTTTGCACTATTCAATTTAGTACGAATCATTTCGTCTAACATCTTGAAATACAAATGGCCTTCATCAATTTCTATATAAGGTTGATTCAGTTTCTCTAACCATTCAATAGGGTTAGCGTGTGCAATACTAAACTGATACATTCGCTTTAATATCACTCTCAAAGGTTCATCTGACCTATCATTCGATAAATGTTCAACCAAGTCTAAAAATGTTTGGTCATTCTTGTCGTAGTATGATTCTAATATGTCATCAATGGCTTGTTCTAAAAGCACAACACCTTCAACTTCATTTGCTGTTCTAAAATTTGGATCTATATCTATTTCGTCATAATGTGATTTTATCAAAGATAAACAGAAGCTATGCAATGTTGAAATTTGTGCTTGATGTATCTTAATTCTTTGAGATTTAAGATGTTCATCTTCAGGATGTTTAATGCTTTCTTGTTGAATGGCATGATTAACTCTCGCCTTCATTTCTCGCGCACTAGCGTTAGTAAATGTAACAACGAGTAATTTATTTACATCTTCTTTATTTCTCATTATTTTTTGAATAATACGTTCAACAAGTACTGCTGTCTTTCCACTTCCTGCAGCAGCTGCGACAAGAATGTCTTGTCCTTCAGAATATATAGCATTCCATTGATCCATAGTCCATTGGGCGTCTATAGGTTTTTCGGGAATAGAAGTCACTCTGTTTCATCCTCCTCTCTTAACATCGTAATAATTTCTTCAGTTTTTAACTTATGGTCTATTTCTCTATATTGATGTGTGTCTGTAATAGGATCAACATGACAAACAGACTTGTATTCACAAAATTGACAAGGCAATTTGTTCTGGTATTTTAAAGGTGAAACTTCTGTATGACCATCCATTATTTGACTAGCAGTTTCTTCAAAATTCATTCTATTTTTTTTAATTAATTTATAAAACAATTCTTCATCAAGCGCTTTACTATATGCATTTAAATCGCCATTTTTCTTTTTAGTAACGGGTATCATATCAGACTTTAATTGCTCTAATAATTTATGATCTAATGCATCTATCACTTCAGGATTTTTGTTCACATAGCCATCCATTTTAAATGCTTCAATCGTCTGTTTATAAATATCTTCCGCTTCAGGAATTTCTCCCCAATTAGTTGCCTTAATTTCTGGTTCATGTACATGAAAATATAACAGTGCTCCAGGTGACACTTGCTCTTGTAATTCCAAAATCGATTTATTTTGTAGTACAACATCTAAATAAGTGAACATTTGCATTTGCATACCATAAACAACTTTAGTTAAATCCAAATTTGTCTCTGATGATTTATAGTCAATTATTGACACATAATCTTTATCTTTCCCTTTATAAACATCTAATCTATCAATTTGTCCTCGGATTTGTATTGGCGTATTTCGTTTCGTTTTAAGTGGTGTTGTCTTTAACTGATGTCTTGAAGTAGCACCAAAATTCAATTCAAATTGATATGCCTTAAATTTAGAATAGCGTGTTTGATACTTCATCGCTTCTAAGGTAGATTTTAATATGTTTTGAATTCGTAATTTTAAATAACGATAATGCGCCGTTCTATTAAGTACGTCAAATTGAATTTTAGGTAAACTTGCATCTATTGCTTCGTTGATTAATTTTGCCATCATTTGGTCAGATATTTTACTGAAATCACCATTGACCTCATCAGAAATATATTTCAATGTTTGATGGAATATGTTTCCGATATCGACACTTTGAATTTGATATTTAGAACGTTCATTTAACTTTAATCCATGAGAGACATAATGCTTAAATGGACACTGATTATATGTTTCAAACCTTGAAACACTTGCATTAATTTTATCACCGTATAATTGTTCAGAAATTGATTCATTCAGTTGTACAGTGCTATTTTCATATGTTAAAGCAGAATTTAAAAACTGAATTCTATTATCTAAATGATGAATATCTTGTACCGCATGAAAAGCGTCAAGCCATATATCATTTACTACTTCATCGTTTAACCAATCATTCACATGTTGAAAGATATGAATTTGACTTTGATGTTCATGCTCCATTAACTGCATAGGTTCTGCTTCTATACTCATATTTAATGATTGAACATGTAAGTTTCTAAATAATGATTGAATAGTCGTTAAAAATGGACTCTTCTCTCTTACTTCCCCACTATCAGACATAAGTGGATATGTAAATATCACATCTTGTTTCGCTCTTGTCATCGCTATATAGCATACGAACGCTTCATCCATTTGTAAGATGTCACTAGTTGGACTTAATTCTAAACCACTTGTTTCTGCTAATGCTTTCTTTTCATCATCTGTTAATAACAAAATTTGATTAGAAACACTCGGTAACACACCATCATTCATACCAAGTAAGAACACTGTTTTTTTATTGTCGACTTTTGCTAAATCCATATTTCCTACTGCTACTTCATCTAATGATTGAGGTACCATTGAAAAGTTCAATTCATCTAATCCTCTATCAAGAATTTCAATATATTCTTCAAGTGATAGTGAAACATCTCCCAATACTTCGACAATATCATCAAAAATTCTGATCGTTCCTTGCCAAACTTGGTCAATTTGTTCTGCTTCTTCGAATTTATTTTGAATTTCTAGTTCATCTCTTAATGTCATAAGATGACTTGGCAACTCGAATTGTTCTATCACTTCATATAATCGTATTGTGAATTCTTCAACGTTTTGACTATCTGACAGTGATTCATTTAATAGTTCAATTTTGTTCACTACATAATCTTTCAATCTAATAACGCTTTGAATTGTTCTTCTATCTTCTTCTATAACAGCGTCTTCTTCTTTTCTTAAACTTTTCTTGCCAAGTTTTTCAAATGATTCTACAGTGAAGAACTCTGGATTTGTCCATCGATTACCATATATGCCTCTTTCAAAAGCGTAATTCTCAAGTATATCAATTAAATATGTAGCGTTTGGGATATGACTTGTTAATATGCCCGTTTTCAGCATTCTCATAACAGGTTCGAATTTCCAACCAGTTTTAATGACTTCTAGCATTGACCTAATACACTCAATAAATGGATGATACGCCATTTTCTTTTTTGCGTCATGGTTATAAGCAATATCAAAATGAGGTAGCACCGTTTCAATCAATTGCTCGTAACTTGGATCTCGATAAAGAATTGCGATGTCATTGTAAGATACATGCTCTTCTCTACACCTTCTAATTATTTCTCTCGCAACATATTGAACTTCATCCCTCATATTAGAGGCTTCTATTATATTGAGATTTTCATTTTCTTTAGTGTCTGGTAATAAAGCATCAAATTGATTTTCTAAATGTTGTAAATCAGGCTGATTATTAAATCGTTCTTGTTTTTTAAATTGTCTAATATTAACTGGTATATGTAAATCTTGTGCAATATTCTCAATATGAGTTAATGTTTCGGACGTTTTTCTAAATAAACTAAATGGATCTTTGCTCCCATCTGTCGTTAATCCAATCGTTACTGAACGGCTATATTTGATTAATGATTCAATCACTTTATATTCGAGTGTTGAAAAGTTATGAAAACCGTCTATGTATATATCTGCTTGTTTAATGTATTGAGAGTCAGGTATCTTTTCAATTAATTTATATAAAACATCTTCAGCTTGCACATAACGCCCTTTAAGTTGTGATTCTAACGCTGAATAAATAGTCTTAATATCAATTAGTTTATCCCGCATTCTCTTAGGTATTTCATTATGTTGTTCAATATAGTCTTCAATATCTTCAGGTTGTACATTATATTTTTTGAAGTCTTTAATTTCATTCATCATCTTATGACTAAAACCATAGTGTTGAATAGTCGATGAGTATAAATTTAGCTGCGCTTTATGAGTATGTAGTAAATGATATGTTAACATCGCTAAAGCTTCATCTGAAATTTGTTGTTCAATTAATCCACCTTCATCACTTAAAACTCTCCAACTTAACCTTTCAAATCCAAACACAGAAGTTCGTATACTTCCTTTTAATTCGGCATTTCTAACAAAAGCTTGTTCATATTGGAAAGTATTTTGAGTAGGTGTTAAAAAAATAATCGGGTCACCTAATGGATTACTTTTCATTTGCTCTGTCATATATTGAATCATTGATCTCGTTTTCCCTGTACCACTTCGTCCTGTCCATACATTTAATTGCATTAATTGACCTCCCTTACACGATTTTCTAATATCTATATTTTAACATAAAAAGAACACCTCACTTAAACTAAAACAGTGAGGTGTTCTTAATCTTATTCGTTTGTTGCTGGATCAAAATTGAAATGGAATTGATTGATTGGCCAGAATCTAAATGATACTTTACCTACAATCACATCATCTTTAATTAAACCGAATGAACGTCCATCTTTACTTACTTCACGATTATCTCCTAACACTAAATATTCCCCTTTAGGAATTTTGTTAGCGCCACTAGCATTCACTAAATCTTTCACTTCAAAATTTTCGGTCAGTAATTCACGTGATTTATTTGCTTTATTTTCTTTTAAGTAAGGCTCTGGAATTTTCTTATTGTTTACATAAAGTTGGTCATTTTCATATTTTACTGTATCGCCTGGTTTACCGATAACACGTTTTACGTAATCATCATTTGCATTAGCATGGAAAACTATTACATCACCATTATCAATACTACCTATTTTATAACCTATTTTATTTACGATTACTTTTTCACCATTTTTCAAAGTTGGGTACATCGAATCACCTGATACTGTATATGTCGCAAATAAAAACTTTTGTATAAGTAGAACACATACGACAGCGACTGCAATTGCCACAACCCACTCAAATATTTCTTTCTTCAAAAGGGCCACCTCATTCTTATTATTTATCGGAGTTAAAATTAATATCTATATCGTCAAATGGAAAGTATCTCAGGCTTACTTTGCCAACAATATCTTTGTTATGAACAAATCCGATTTCTCTGGAATCTCTACTATTATTACGATTATCACCTAACACTAAATATTCATCATTAGGTATGACATCACTTTTAGAACCTTGTATCGTTCTCGTACTAAAATCATCAGTCGTTTCATTATCTTTCAAATAACTTTCATTTACTTTTGTACCATTAATATACAGTTTATTATTTTTCATTTCAACTGTATCTCCTGGAAGACCTATCACTCGTTTAATGTAGTCAGCATTTTTGTTGGCATGAAAGACGATCACATCACCGTTATCAAATTCTCCAAAACTCTTGACCAACTTATTAACTATAAGTCGATCTTTGTTATGAAATGTTGGTTCCATTGACTCGCCATCCACAACATAACCTAAAAACAAAAATGTTCTCACAATGAATAATAATAAAAGTGCAATAGCTATTGAAACGAACCATTCAAATATTTTTTTCATATTTAACCTCTATTTTTGAGTCGACTATCAAAATATTTTTCCAATCCTTTGCCAACTAACCAAAGTACAAAGATAATAACGATTACTATTATACTCTTTTTCGGGCTTATGAAAAAGGAATTTATATCAGAACCAATATAGCTCAATGTAAAAATCATAATTGCTTTAGATAAGATGAGTGCTAATAAATATACATATCGATTAATATGCGAAAATGCACTAACCATATTTACAAGTGCACTAGGTGTAAATGGAAAACATAATAGAATAAACAGTGGCCCGAACCCATGATGATCAATCCATTTTATAAACTTATCTACACGGCGATGTTCGACTACTCTTTTCATAAATGGTTTCTTTGAAATTAAACGGAGTATTATAAATACTAAATAGCTTCCCGTTACTGTACCTGCCCAAGTAATGAGAAATCCGATCAGTAATCCATAAGCATTAACATTTGCTATAACGAATAATATGATGGGTAAAAAAGGTATGAATGCCTCAGTGAATGGTAGTAAAAATGCTATTAGAATTCCGAATGATTTAAATGTTTCAATCAGATTAGTAATATTTTCCTCACTGAACCAATTTATAATATCTTGAAATATCATATGACGCAACTTCTTTCATAAATTTATATTAATTATACTCATAAACGTGAAATTATAAAAGAAATATGACATCATACAATAGTCGTAGAAACACGTACTTGCTAGCTTATGTGCACTTATTTAATATCGCTCAAGACTATCTCCAGTTTGCGGACTTGTACTCGGTTTGCGGACTTGCACTCGGTTTGCGGTCCACATAATCCGTTATCTGGACCGTATATCCCATTTGCGGACCACATAATTCGTTATCTGGACCGAATATCCTGTTTGCGGGCCACATATTCCGTTATCTGGACCGTATATCCCATTTGCGGACCACTTAATCTGTTATCTGGACCGCAAACCTTATTCATTGATCTTATAATAATATTTTGTGTTTTTACATTTCCCTACTCTTTCAAATTCTTTATATAGTAATCTTTTGAGTGATGTTTTAGAAACACCTGTCCATTCTACTGCTTCACTTACAGAAAACGGCTTACCTTTCAATATATATAGTTCCTTCAATGCATAAATAATTAGTTCATGTTTAAGAATGTTTGTTTTACAAGTCGAACATTCGATCCAAATACGAGCATTGTATAATAAATCTGTTTTTATCAATTTTTGGCAATTTGTACACTTGATCCCTTTTCTAATTTTCTCAAACGATACACGTTCAAACTGAATCAAGTTTTGCATGAATGGCTCATGCAATTTTTTAATTGTTTCATAAATAGCTTTATTTTCGTCATATTTGAAATTTGATGATACCATGTCTTGGATTTTATATAATTCACTATTTAACAATAAATTAATTCTTGATCTCAAATCTCCGAATAATGTAAAAGTTGGATTTACAAAGACGATATAGCTTTTTACTTCTCTATTAAAACGATATCGTGAAACAATTCTACGCAGTGCGTTGTCTGATACTTCGATTTGATTCAATAAATCTTTAGAGACATAACCTGAACTTCTAAATAGTTTGTGATTTTCGTAATAATAATCCCCTGTGTAATTTTTTATTTCAAATTGAAGAATTTCTTCATCTGTTACGACAATAAAATCAAACTGGACTTGATTGCAATTCTTTAATTGAACATCGTGTATACACCATTTTGTGTGATACAGGTTTAATATATTTGCGAATTTTTGCTCACCTTCATAACCAGTTTTTAAAATTTTGTATTGTTCTTCCAGTTTGATTGGAATCATATCTATCCTTCCATTTAAAGCCTCTAAATAAAATAATAATAATGGTTTATGCAATTTCACAAAAAATACACCTCATTTTTTAAGATTTTTATTTATAAACAAAAAAAGTCCTCCGAATAAAATTCGGGGACTTTTTTCATACATCATTGTATTATAGTCTTTCTTCTAATTCTTTTTTCATATCTTCAAATCCTGGTTTCCCAAGTAATGCAAACATATTTTGTTTGTATGCTTCAACACCAGGTTGATTAAATGGATTTACTCCTAATAAATAACCACTCATAGCACATGCTAATTCGAAGAAGTAAACAACATATCCAAATGTATATGCATCAAGTTGTGGTACTTTAACGATTAAATTCGGTACACCACCATCTGTATGAGCTAACAATGTTCCTTGGAATGCTTTTGTATTTACGTAATCAACTGTTTGTCCAGCTAAGAAATTTAAGCCATCTAAATCATCTTTATCTTCTTCGATTGTGATGTCGTGTTTTGGATTATCTACTTTCACAACAGTTTCGAATAAGAATCTGCGTCCTTCTTGTACGTATTGACCTAATGAATGCAAGTCAGATGTAAAGTTCGCGCTTGATGGGTAAATGCCTTTGAAATCTTTACCTTCTGATTCACCAAACAATTGTTTCCACCATTCACTGAAGTATTGTAATGCAGGTTCATAGTTAATGAGCATTTCAGTAGAATATCCTTTAGCATAAAGAATGTTTCGAATTGCTGCATATTGATACGCGATATTATCTTCTAATTCAGAAGATGATAAGTCTTCACGAGCATCACGCGCACCTTGCATCATTGATTCAATATCTATACCGCTCGCTGCGATTGGTAATAAGCCTACTGCAGTTAGTACAGAATATCTACCGCCAACATCATCAGGTACAACAAATGTTTCATAACCCTCTCCAGTTGCTAGGTCTTTTAAAGCACCTTTTTCTTTATCAGTCGTTGCAAATATGCGATTTTTCGCTTCATCTTTACCATATTTTTCTTCTAAAATTTTCTTAAAAATTCTAAATGCAACTGCTGGTTCAGTCGTAGTGCCTGATTTTGAAATGACATTAATAGAAAAGTCTTTACCATCTAAATATTCAATTAAATCATGTACATAAGATGAAGATAAGTGATGTCCTACGAATATTATTTGAGGATTGTCGCCTTTTTCATAATTAGCAAAAGTAGAATTCAACATCTCAACAGCAGCTCTTGCTCCTAAATATGATCCACCAATTCCGATAACAAGTAATACTTCAGATTGTTCTTTAATACGTTTAGAGGCTTTTAAAATTCGATCAAATTCATCTTTGTCGTAATTAACAGGTAAATCAACCCAACCTAAAAAGTCGCTTCCAGCACCTGTTTTTTCATGTATAACATGATGTATATTTTTTACTAAATCACGAGTTTGGTCTAACTCATGTTCTCCAAAAAACGTTAATGCTTTCTTATAATCAAATTGAATATGTGTCATAATGTCCTCCTAAATGAATATTACTAATATTATTAACGCTTTTATTTTACTCTAGTTTTCATACCCTTTCAATTGAAATGTAACTGAACGCATATAGATGCATAATTATTTATAAATAAAATTGATAATTCAAAAAAGATATGGTATTGTGTATACAACGATTAAATATTCAATATATTAAATAATAATACACAAAGTGGGGTTGAAATTTATGAATAAAAAAGTTGTTTTAGCATATTCAGGTGGTTTAGATACAAGTGTCGCTGTAAAATGGTTAATTGAAAAAGGTTATACAATTGTGGCATGTTGTTTAGATGTAGGAGAAGGTAAAGACTTAGATCTTGTTAAACAAAAAGCATATGATATGGGTGCAGAAAAATCTTATGTAATAGATGCTACTAAAGAGTTCAGTGAAGATTATGTAGGGTATGCCATTAAAGGTAACACTATGTATGAAGGTACTTACCCGTTAGTTTCAGCATTAAGCAGACCTTTAATTTCAAAAAAATTAGTTGAGATTGCATTAGAAGAAGATGCGATAGCTATAGCACATGGTTGTACTGGAAAAGGTAATGACCAAGTTCGTTTCGAAGTTGCAATTAAAGCTTTGGCTCCTCATATTGAAGTTCTTGCACCAGTTCGTGAATGGTCATGGAGTCGTGAAGAAGAAATCGATTATGCAAAGAAACATAACATTCCTATTCCAATTAATTTAGATTCTCCATACTCAATTGATCAAAATTTATGGGGTCGTAGTAATGAATGTGGTATTTTAGAAGATCCTTTTGCAACACCACCAGAAGATGCTTATGATTTAACAAATCCGATTGAAGAAACACCCGATACAGCTGAAGAAATGGAAATTGAATTTAAAGAAGGACTACCTATTTCTATCAATAATAAAGTTTATCCTTTAGATGAGTTAATATTACAATTAAATGAAATTGCTGGCCTACATGGCATCGGTAGAATTGACCATGTTGAAAATCGTCTAGTAGGTATTAAATCTCGTGAAGTATATGAAACGCCAGGTGCAAAAGTTATCATGGAAGCACACAAAGCATTAGAGACTATTACATTAACTAAAGATGTTGCACATTTCAAACCAGTTATCGAAAAGCAATTATCAGAACAAATCTATAATGGACTTTGGTTCTCACCTTTAACAGAAAGTCTTAAACAATTTATCGATTCAACGCAAACTAATGTAACAGGAACAGTTCGTGTTAAACTGTTTAAAGGGAACGTTATAGTAAATGGCCGTAAATCACCATTTAGTTTATATAATGAAGAATTAGCAACTTATACTAAAGAAGATGCATTCAACCAAGATGCAGCTGTAGGCTTTATTGAAATATTCGGCTTACCTACTAAGGTCAATGCATTACTAAAAACAGAGGGTGTTTTAAAATGAGTAAAAAAGCATGGGGAGGCAGATTTGAATCTAATCCCGAATCTTGGGTAGATGCGTTTAACGCTTCTATCCATTTTGATAAAAATTTAATTGATCAGGACATTCAAGGTAGTATCGCACATGCTACAATGCTTGCTGAGCAAGGTATCATTGAAGAAGCAGAGTCTAAACAAATCATTCGAGGGTTAAAAGAAATTCAACATGATTACTATCAAGACAAACTTGAATTAAGTGAATCACTCGAAGATATTCATTTAAATATTGAGCATGCACTTATTCAAAAAATTGGTCAAGTCGGTGGCAAACTCCATACTGGTAGAAGCAGAAATGATCAAGTTGCTACTGACATGCACCTTTATACAAAAGAGAACGTCAAATCAATAATTGATTTGATTACCTCATTACAAAATGCAATTCTAAATATTGCGGATGAGCATGTTTATACGATTATGCCTGGTTATACACATTTACAAAGAGCACAACCTATTTCATTTGCCCACCATGTTATGACTTACTTTTGGATGTTAGAGCGTGACAAATCACGTTTCCAAGATAGTATTAAGCGTATCGATATCAGTCCACTTGGTGCTGCTGCTTTGAGTGGAACAACACATAATATAGATAGACATCGTACTCAAGAACTACTAAATTTCCAAAATATTTATGAAAATAGTTTAGATGCGGTGAGTGATCGAGACTACATTGTAGAAACTTTGCATAACATTTCATTAACAATGGTTCATCTTTCCAGATTTTCTGAAGAAATTATTTTCTGGTCAAGTAACGAAGCTAATTTTGTAACTTTATCAGATAGTTTTTCAACTGGCTCTTCCATTATGCCACAAAAGAAAAATCCAGATATGGCAGAATTAATCAGAGGTAAAGTTGGTCGAACGACAGGTCATTTAATGAGTATGCTTGTTACTTTAAAAGGCTTACCTTTAGCATACAACAAAGATATGCAAGAAGATAAAGAAGGTTTATTTGATTCAATTCATACGATTAAAGGATCATTACGTATATTTGAAGGTATGCTTACTTCAATGACAGTTAATACTGAACGATTACACGAAACAGTTCATCAAGATTTTTCAAATGCTACTGAATTGGCTGACTATCTCGTTGAAAAAAACATACCATTCAGGGAAGCTCATGAAATTGTAGGCAAAATTGTATTATGGTGTATTCAAAATAATCAATACTTACTAGATGTGCCACTCGAGCAATATAAATCATATAATGAAAAAATTGACGCAAATGTATTTGAATATTTAAAACCAGAAAACTGTTTAAGCCGTCGAAAGAGCTATGGTTCAACAGGCCAAGAATCAGTTAAACATCAAATTAAAGTGGCCAAAGCATTATTATAATTCATTTACTTCTTATACAAACATAATAAAGCCTGAGACACAAACATGTCTCAGGCTTTATTATGTTTAATAGGCTTCTTATGCCCATCCTCTATATCTTGCTGCTTCAGCAGTACGTTTAATACCTACGATATAAGCCGCTAAGCGCATATCAATTTTTCTGTTTTCTGATAAGTTATAAATTGTATCAAATGCTTTAACTAGTTTTTCGCGTAATTTTTCATTTACTTCTTCTTCAGTCCAGTAATAACCTTGGTTATTTTGAACCCATTCAAAGTATGAAACTGTAACGCCACCAGCACTAGCAAGAACGTCTGGTACTAATAAAATACCACGTTCACTTAAAATCTTAGTTGCACCCATTGTAGTTGGACCGTTTGCAGCCTCAACTATAATTTCTGCTTTAATATCATTAGCGTTTTCTTCAGTAATTTGATTTGAAATTGCTGCTGGAACTAAAATATCGCAATCAATTTCAAATAATTCTTTATTAGAAATTGTTTCATCGAATAAGTTTGTTACTGTTCCAAAACTATCACGACGATCTAATAGATAGTCTATATCTAAACCTTCAGGATCATGAAGTGCACCATAAGCATCTGAAATACCTACAATTTTGGCACCTTGGTCAAACAAGAATTTAGCTAAGAAACTTCCTGCATTTCCGAATCCTTGAATTACAACTCTTGATCCTTCAATTGTCTTGCCTCGTCTCTTCGCTGCTTGTTCAATTGCAATAACTACACCTAAAGCAGTTGAACGATCTCTACCTTGAGACCCACCTAATACAAGTGGTTTCCCTGTAATAAATCCTGGTGAGTTAAATGCATCCATTTGACTGTATTCATCCATCATCCATGCCATGATTTGTGAATTTGTAAATACATCTGGTGCTGGTATATCTTTAGTCGGTCCAACAATTTGTGATATTGAACGTACATATCCACGAGATAATCTTTCTACTTCATGGATACTCATAGTACGTGGGTCACATACTATTCCACCTTTACCGCCACCATAAGGTAAGTCTACGATTCCACATTTTAAAGTCATCCACATTGATAACGCCGTTACTTCTTCAACGTCAACATCTGGATGGAAACGCACCCCACCTTTAGTTGGTCCAACTGCATCATTGTGTTGAGCACGATACCCAGTAAATGTCTTAACTGTACCATCATCCATTCTAACTGGAATTCGAACTGTTAATAATCTCATTGGTTCCTTAATTAGATCGTACATTCCCTCGTCAAAACCTAATTTATTAAGGGCTTCACCAATTATTTCTTGTGTCGATGAAACTAAATTTAAATTTTCGCTCATGATCCTCTTCGCCTCTTTTTTAAATACTTTTTCACTCTAAATAATTGTAACATAATTGATTATTTTTAAAAGGTCTTAAATCACTTTTTGTAAACGTTATCAAGAATTTTATTTAAATACAGATTTAACTTGTTCAATAGCCCAATCTAAATCTTCTTTTTCAATAATGAGTGGTGGTGCAAAACGAATAACAGTATCATGAGTTTCTTTACAAAGTAGTCCGAGTTCTTTTAGTTTTTCGCAATATGGTCTTGCTTCTTCAGTTAATTCAATACCGATAAATAAACCTTTTCCGCGTACTTCTTTTATAACTGGATCATTGATTTTTTCTAATTCTGCTTTAAAGTAATTACCTAGTTCTAATGATCTTTCAGATAATTTCTCATCTATTAAAACATCTAACGCTGCATTTGATACGGCACATGCTAATGGATTTCCACCAAATGTAGAACCGTGAGATCCTGGATTAAAGACTTCTAAAATTTCTTTATCACCAACGATACATGAAATTGGGAATACACCCCCACCAAGTGCTTTACCTAAAATATACATATGTGGTTTAACATTATCCCAATCAGTTGCAAATAATTTACCTGTTCTACCTAAACCTGCTTGAATTTCATCAGCAATAAATAGGACATTATGCTCATCGCAAACTTCTCTAATTTGTTTTAAGTAACCATCTTCAGGAACATTGATTCCAGCTTCACCTTGTATTGGTTCGATTAAGACAGCAGCTGTGTTTGGTGTGATTGCTGCTTTAATTTGTTCTATATCACCAAAATCAACAAGCTTAAATCCTCCTAAAAGTGGGCCATAGCCTCTTTGATATTCTTTTTCTGAAGAAAGAGATACTGCTGCCATTGTACGTCCGTGGAAGTTACCATTCATTGCAATGATTTCTGCTTTATTATCTTCTACACCTTTAACTTCATATGCCCAACGTCTAGCAGCTTTAATAGCTGTTTCAACCGCTTCAGCACCTGTATTCATAGGTAAAACCATCTCTTTACCTGCTAATTTACATATCTTTTCATACCAAGGACCTAACTGATCACTATGAAATGCACGTGATGTTAATGTTACTCGGTCTGCTTGATCTTTCAATGCTTGGATAATTTTAGGATGACGATGTCCTTGGTTAACAGCTGAATATGCTGATAACATATCTAAATAACGATTACCTTCTGGATCCTTTACCCAAATACCTTCTGCTTCTGATATTACAATTGGCAATGGTAAATAGTTTGGTGCACCAAATGTATTTGTTTGTTCGATTATTTCTTGTGACTTAGTCATATTAAAACTCCTCCCATTAAAACAGTAGAGCTTGTATTATGCTCTACTGTTTTGATTAATATTTCAAATTTATTATAACATTTCTGAAGTAGTACGTCCTTGTAGATGAAGTACTAAGTAATCAGGACCGCCTGCTTTAGAATCTGTACCTGACATTTTAAATCCTCCAAATGGTTGATAACCAACAATAGCACCTGTACAGCCTCTATTGAAGTATAAGTTACCAACTAAGAAGTTACGGCGTGCTTGTTCTAATTTTTCTCTATTATTAGAAATAACAGCACCTGTTAAACCGTAATCAGTATCATTTGCAAATTCAAGTGCTTCGTCATAATCTTTTGCTTTACTGAATCCAACTACTGGTCCAAATATTTCTTCTTGCATCACTCTATCATTATGTTTTAAGTCAGCGATTACTGTTGGATGAACGAAGTGACCTTTTTCTTCATCTGTTGTTCCACCAGCTACAATACGGCCTTCTTTTTTACCAATTTCAATATATTTTTTAATTTTATTTAATGAATTTTCGTCAATTACTGGACCCATATAATTTTCGTGGTCAGTAGAATCACCTACAGTTAATTTTTCTGTACGTTCTACTACTTTTTCTAATAACTCGTCATAAACACTTTCAACTGCGATTACACGTGAACAAGCTGAACATTTTTGACCAGAGAATCCAAAGGCAGATTGTACAATTGAATCTGCTGCTAAATCTAAATCACCTTCTGAATCTACTACAATCGTATCTTTACCACCCATTTCAGCGATAACGCGTTTTAAATGGTTTTGGCCTTTATGAACTTTTGCTGCTCTTTCATAAATAGATACACCTACATCGCGTGATCCAGTGAATGAAATTAAACTTGTATCTTTATGATCAATTAAGAAATCACCAATTTCACTTGATGAACCCGGTATATAGTTTACTACCCCTTTTGGTAAACCTGCTTCTTCAAGAACTTCCATAAATTTATATGCAATTACCGGCGTTTTTGATGATGGTTTAAGTAATACAGTGTTACCCGTTACTACTGGTGCTACTGTTGTACCAGCCATGATTGCAAATGCAAAATTCCAAGGTGAAATAACGACACTTACACCTATTGGTAAATAATTAAATTTATTATATTCACCAGGACGGCTTTCTATTTTTTTGCCATCTTTTAATTCAAGCATTTGACGCGCATAATACTCCATAAAATCAATCGCTTCAGCTGTATCAGCATCTGCTTCTTTCCATGGTTTACCACCTTCTTTAGAAAGTAATGCAGAGAATTCATGTTTACGACGTCTCGTTATCGCAGCTGCTCTAAATAATACATCAGCACGTACACTTGGGTCTGTATCTCTCCAAGTTTTGAAAGCTTCTTTTGCTGCCTCCATTGCTTTTTCAGCGTGCTCTTTGTTCGCTTTAGAAACTAATCCTACTGTTTCTTCAACGTTTGAAGGGTTATAAGAACGTGTTTTATCTTCTGTAAAAATTCTTTCTCCCCCAACAATAATAGGATATTCTTTGCCTAAATATCCCTCGACAGTTTTTAGCCCTTCTAAATAAGCAGCTTTATTCTCTTCTTTCGTAAAATCAGTAAATGGTTCGTGTTTGTATGGAATCATTAAAGTAAACCTCCCTATGTTTATATGGGTCAAAAAAGAAAACCCTTACATTCCTATAATGACACATACATATAGCTTACTTCAAGTTATTTTTTTACAATAAATAGGCTTTCACTTTTATAGTAAAATTACTTTAAATAAATATACAAAAAGACGATTAAATGTTCATTTAATCGTCTTGTAAATGCTTATTTGACTGCTCAATCCATTTAGGCAATCTTTCCTCTAATGGTTGAAACCCATATTTTTCTGTCTCTTTTATTTCATCTAACACAGAGCGTCTTTCTTTCTTACGCTCTTGTCTCTTGAAATATTCATTTTCTTTAAGTGTTAAATTCAATTTCCCGTCAGATTCTACTTTAATAATCTTAGCTTTAACTATTTGTCCGACAGTTAAAAATTGATTCAAATTATGAACGTAATCATTCATTACTTCCGAAATATGAATAAGACCTTCCACATGATCAGGGGTTTCAACAAAGGCGCCATATGGCTGAATGCCAGTCACTTTGACTTTTAGGAACTGGCCAACTTTATATTGTTTTCTCACTATTAGAAAACCCCTTGTACTTATAGTTATTAACTCTTATATCATAGCATAGTTAATTTAAAGAAACCATAAATACGTTATTTAAACAAAAAAGAAAGAGGTTAGGACATATTTTAATAAGTCGTAACCTCTTTCTTTCTATAACATTATATTTCACAATAACTTTGTAATGCAGTCGCTTTGATAGCCATTTGCATACATATTTCCTTATTAATTGTAATATCAAATGAAAATACATATATATCTTGAAACTTTTGAGCAAGTTCATTCACATCTTCTATTTCATGAACGGCATCCATGCACTCATAAACTTCACTATCCCCTAGTGATTGATCATCAAAGTTCATAGGATTCCAATCTGAAAGAAGTTTATAAAGTGCAATATTCACTTCGTTATTCTTCACTTTTTTTCTCCTCTTGCTCCAAATGATTCATCACTTGTCTTTCAAATGACTTCATTTTTTCTTCGTCTCTTTTTGATTTTTTTCGGAATAAGTTAAAAACGATATACGCCAAAATCATAAAAAGTAACAAAGTTGCAACAGCAGGAATATATTCTAATTTATTATCTGGAAAATAAAGAAATTCCATCATAATCCGACCACTCCCTTAGCAATTAGATTATAACAAAGATTTAGTCGAATACGATTGTTTTTTATGACAATTGAATGTCGATTTATTGAATGATGTCAATTGTTTCAATTACAACATCTTCAACTGGCTTGTCATTTGCACCAACTTTAACATTCGCAATTTCTTCTAATACGTCTTCGCCTTTTACAATATGACCAAATACTGAGTGTTTTTGATCTAACCAAGGTGTTCCACCTTTTTTAGCGTAATAGTCTATAATTTCTTCTGGCCATCCGCCATCTTTAAGTTGAGATAGCATGTTAGATGGAACTTCTCTCATTTGAACAATGAAAAATTGAGATCCGTTTGTATTTGGACCAGCATTAGCCATTGATAAAGCACCATATAAATTAAATGCTTGTAATGAAAACTCATCTTCAAAGGCACTTCCATATATACTTTCTCCACCCATACCTGTTCCTGTTGGGTCTCCACCTTGTACCATAAAATCATTTATTACTCTATGGAAAATGATACCGTCGTAATATTTTTTCTCAGCTAAACCAATAAAGTTTTCAACAGTTTTTGGTGCTAACTCTGGGAATAATTTGAAAGTCATATTTCCTTTTGTTGTTTTAATTTCAACAACACGCTCACCTTCAAGTATTTCGTTTGTTAATTGTGGGTAGTTTGTCATTTATAATTCTCCATTCATGTTAAAATAAATACAATAGTAATATCATAACATAATTTTATTGAAAGGGGTTATCAACATGTTATATCAATTTCCTCATAAAACAGGACAATATGTCGTTGAAATCATCGATGAAAAAGGAGAAGAAAAGCTTATACAAGTACTTGCCGTACTTAAACATCCTAGACAAGGAGATATACATAATCCAAACGAAGTAGAAAATGTATTTTTCCATGAAAGAAAAGCATTAAGTAAATACGAAAAGAGATATACATCTCCACAATTTTTAAAAGAATATACATTAGAACTGCCTGATTATATTTCATCATTAAAATCTGCGTTAAATGAATTAGAAGACAAAATGTCAAAACGAGATAATGCTTATAGCAAAGAAGCGCTTAAATGCATTCAACAACTTAAGTTAGATTACGAAAGACAATACAAAACAAACTTCTAGTCTTTTGAAAAAATTTATACTTAAATGAACACGTTTCTTCATATTTAATAAGCGCTTAAAAATTCTAAACATGAGCATTTCGACTGTTTTCATGCAAATGAAAAATTGTGTATAATAGTTTATAGGTATTTTTTGGAGGGAGGTTATTAAATGAGTTTAATGCATATTATGGTTTTATTACCTTTAATATTTGCAGTTATTATACCGATTTTTTATAGATTTTATAAAAAAATTCATCTAGGTTGGTTTGTTTTACCTATACCAATCATTATTTTTAGTTATTTTATGTCTTACATAAATGTTCCTGATTCAGACAAGCCATTTATTGTTATTTGGGAATTCATGCCAAGACTCGGAATGAATTTTGCAGTTCATTTAGATGGACTCAGTTTATTATTTGCATCTTTAATTTCCGGAATTGGTGCGTTAGTCGTACTTTATTCAATTACATATTTAAGTAAGAATGAATCTTTGGGAAATTTCTATTGTTACTTATTAATGTTTATGGGCGCAATGTTAGGTGTAGTACTATCCGATAACCTATTAATGCTTTATCTATTTTGGGAATTAACTTCAATATCAAGTTTCTTACTCATTGGTTATTGGCGACATAAAAAGTCATCCATCTATGGTGCACAAAAATCATTATTAATAACAGTGTTTGGTGGGCTTATGCTACTTGGTGGCTTTATCTCGCTATCAATTGCAGGAAATTCTTGGAGTATCACGTCACTCATTCAAAATGCAGAGACAATTCAGAAATCGCCTTTATTTATTCTAGCAATGGTACTCGTATTAATTGGTGCAATGACAAAGTCAGCACAGTTTCCATTTCACATTTGGTTACCTGATGCAATGGAAGCACCTACACCAGTAAGTGCTTACCTTCATTCAGCAACAATGGTAAAAGCCGGTATATATTTAGTCGCAAGAACGACACCTATATTTGCTATAAATGGTGGCTTTGTATGGACAGTCACTGCTATAGGACTGGTCACGCTGTTTTGGGCATCATTTAATGCTGTAAAACAACAAGACTTAAAAGGCATCCTCGCATTCTCTACTATTTCACAGCTAGGTATGATCATGTCTATGCTGGGTATTGGAGCAGTTAGTTATCATTATACCGGAGAGGAAAGTCAGTTATTTTTAGCAAGTATTATTGCAGCTGTATTCCACTTAATCAATCATGCAACCTTTAAGGGCGCATTATTTATGATAACGGGTACGATTGATCATGAAGTCGGAACACGAGATATTAAAAAACTAGGTGGACTCATGACCATTATGCCTATTTCATGTACGTTCACGATTATTGCAGCATTAAGTATGGCAGGTGTTCCTCCATTTAATGGCTTCTTATCAAAAGAACTTTTCTTAACTGCAATGTTTGATTCTCATAAAGCTGGTGTATTCAACCTTTCGACACTTGGATTTTTACTTCCAGTTATTGCAGTTGTCGGTAGTATCTTTACATTTGTATATTCATTTAAATATGTTCATGAAATATTCTTTGGAGAATACAAAGCTGATCAATTACCTAAAAAACCACATGAAGCGCCAAAGCTTATGTTGTTACCGACTGGGATTTTAATTTCATTAGTTGTGATATTTGGTTTATTCCCAAATATATTAAGCAATTCAATCATTGCACCTGCAGTTAGAGCAATTGCACCTTATGCAGAAAGTCCAGAAGTACACATCTCATTTTGGCATGGTATAACACCTGCATTAATGGGTACATTGATCGTATTTATTGTCGGTTTCGTATTATTTAAATCCGTTTCGAAATGGATTAAAGTATACGCTTATCAACCTGAATATTTAACTTTCAATTATTATTATGATAGAGGTATTTATTTAAGTTCTTATATCTCAAATAAAATTACACAAAGTTATATGACAGGATTTATAAGATCATATTTAATGTATATTTTTTCATTCTTTATCATTATGACGGCACTTACAATATTTACACATCCAGTAAGTATTGCATTCGATCATATTAGTGAAATTAGACCATATGAAGTTATACTTATGGGTCTTATACTCGTTAGTACATTCTGTATCGTTTTAGCAAAATCAAGATTATTCAGCATCATTATGCTTGCAGCTGTTGGGTATTCAGTCGCATTGTTCTTTGTGTTATTTGGTGCACCAGATTTAGCTTTAACTCAACTTTCAATCGAGACAATTTCAACAGCATTGTTCTTATTATGTTTCTTCCATTTACCTAAAATGAATAGACATGATGAAGATAGAAAATTCAAAATCGGCAATTTCTTAATTGCTATTTGTGTTGGTATATCAGTTATTACAATCGGTTTAATTGCTTACGGTAATAGACACTTTGATTCAATTTCTAAATATTATATTGATAATGTTTATGATTTAGCAGCAGGAAAAAACATGGTAAATGTTATTCTTGTTGACTTCCGTGGCTTTGATACATTATTTGAATCTGCAGTTCTAGGTATTGCAGGATTAGGTATTTATACACTTATAAAATTACGTGATAATAACAAAAATGGAGGTAATGAAAATGAAGAAACAATCGAATGATGTATTCTTTCAGTTTAATGCTGTCATTATCTTCCTAATTATTATGATGTACGCAGTATCCATATTCTTCGGTGGTCATTATAGTCCAGGTGGCGGTTTCGTTGGAGGGTTATTACTGTCTTCAGCAGTTATCATTATTGGGATTGCTTTTGATATGAAGACTTTAAACAAAATGTTTCCCTTCGACTTCAAAATCGTCACTGGTATTGGATTATTTTTCTGTATATTAACACCGATTTTAAGTTGGACTTATCACAAAACATTTTTTACACACAAATTTGGTGAGCTTCATCTCCCAATATTTGGTGAAGTGCATTGGCATACTGCTATGTTGTTTGATTTAGGCGTATTACTTGCTGTTGTCGGTACATCGATAACAATCATATTATCGATTGGAGAGAATGAATAATGGAAATATTAATGATTTTCGTTGCAGGTATTATCATATCCGTATCAGTATACCTAGTTCTCTCTAAGAGTTTAATTAGGATTATTATTGGTACGACACTACTTTCACATGGCGTTCATTTAATGCTTCTTACAATGGGTGGACTAAAAAAAGGTGCCCTCCCTATCGAAACTGAAGGCATCAAAAATTATGTCGATCCACTTCCGCAAGCATTAATTTTAACTGCAATTGTTATCGCATTTGCGGTTACTGCATTTTTCTTAGTTCTTGCTTTTCGAAGTTACAAAGAGCTTGGTACAGATAATTTGGAAGAGATGAAGGAGGTACCGAAAGATGAATAACTTGATTATTGTACCTCTTGTCATCACATTTTTAACTGCTGTTACACTTATATTTATAGGTCAAAGACCTTATGTTAAACGTAAAGTCGTGTTAACAGGATTTATACTTGCTTTTCTTGTAAGTTTGTATAATATTTACAACATTAATTTAAATGGCACTATGACGATGAACTTAGGAAGTTGGCCAGTCCCTTATAGTATCGTTATTTACGTTGATATGTTAAGTGCATTACTCGTAAGTGTCAGCTTATTTATTACACTTTGTGTATTAGTTTATTCACATCAATCTATAGGCATACATCGTGAACGTTACTTCTATTACTTCGGTGTATCTATGATGGTAACTGGTGTAAACGGTGCGTTTATGACTGGTGACTTATTCAACATGTTCGTATTTTTCGAAGTATTCTTAATGTCATCATACTTACTTCTTGTAATTGGTGGTACGAAAATCCAGCTACAAGAAAGTATCAAATATATACTTGTTAACGTACTGACATCGGCATTTTTTGTAATGGGTGTTGGTATGCTTTATTCAATAACAGGTACACTTAATATGGGAGATTTACACGTAAAGTTTGCAGAGCTTTCTAAGACTGATTTAAATATTGTAGTCATAACATTTATTATGTTTTTATTTGTTTTTGCAACTAAAGCTGGTATGTTCCCGCTATATTTCTGGTTACCTGGCGCTTATTATGCACCACCTATTCCGATTATTGCATTATTTGGTGCATTATTAACAAAAGTCGGTGCATACGCTATCATGCGTACATTTAGTTTATTCTATTCAGTGAATAGCGACTTTATAACCCAGACATTAATCGTATTATCTATCTTAACCATCATCATGGGTTGTATCGGTGCCATTGCTTATTATGACATTAAAAAAATCATTATTTATAACATAATGATTGCGATTGGTGTCATTCTTATTGGTGCTGCCATGATGGATAAAACTGGTATGATGGGTAGTATCTATTACTTACTACATGACATGATCATAAAAGCAGCACTATTTTTATTAATTGGTATTATTATCAAAATTACTGGCACACCTGATTTAAGAAACTTTAGTGGTCTAATAAACCATTATCCAGTATTAGGATGGTTCTACTTTGTTGCTGCACTATCATTAGCTGGTATTCCACCATTAAGTGGTTTTTACGGCAAATATATGATTGTCATGTCAACGTTCGAAAAAGGTTATTACATTAGTGGTATAGTTGTATTATTATCAAGTTTATTCGTTCTATATTCTGTGATGCGAATTTTCTTAATGGCATTTTGGGGAGAAGAAAAAGGATATACATTTAATCCAAAATTACCAATAAAGAAACTGATGTTTGCTTCTTTAACGATCACGGTAATCGCAATTTTATTTGGTCTTGGAGCAGATATGCTATATCCATTAATAGAAAAAGCTGCATTACCATTCTATAATCCTGAGACTTATGTCAATGCGTTAGGAGGCGATTACTAATGGCTATACAAGCACTCATTAATGTATTATTAGCAGCACTTTGGATGATGCTTTCAGATACATACACGTTCGGTGCATTTGTATTTGGATACTTATTCGGTATTCTATTTATAATAGCTGCATTACCGCTTCTTCCTGGCAATCATTTATATTTAAGACCTGTATGGAAAGCATTTGTTTTAGGACTAATATTTATGAAAGAATTAATATTAGCTAACATTGATGTGATCAGAATCGTCATACAAAAAGAAATTCATAATAAACCGGCATTTTTTGCATATCCTACTGAGTTGAAACATGATTGGGAAGTTGCATTATTATCTCAATTAATTACACTAACTCCAGGTACTATCGTAGTCGCAATTTCAGATGATCAAAAAACACTATATATACATTCTATAGATTTTTCAGATATAGATTCTGAAATTAGTGCAATTAAAGATTCCTTTGAAAAAGCAATCAAGGAGGTGAGTATACGATGACGAATATTTTCGTAATTATCGCGATTATCATTGTCGCAATTTCAATGATTGGTATACTCATTCGTGTAATTTTAGGACCAACTTTAGCTGATAGAGTTATTGCATTAGATGCATTAGGCATTACATTAATGGCAATTATAGCTTTATTCTCGGTATTAACCGATACAACGTTCTTATTCGTTATATTGTTATTAATTGGTATTCTGGCATTCCTAGGTACAGCAGCTTTTGCTAAATTTATGGATAAAGGAGAGATCATTGAAAATGATAGAGACGATACTTATTAGTATTTCAGTTATTATGATGGTCGCAGGTGCCTTTTTCAGCTTTTTCGCTGCTCTTGGTATACTTAGACTACCAGATGTCTATTCTAGAGCACATGCCTCTGGGAAAGCTTCTACACTTGGTGTAATGTTGATTTTAACTGGTGTTCTTATTTATTTCATAGGTAAAGATGGCCATTTCAATGTTCAATTGTTATTAGGTATCATCTTCATATTTATCACTGGACCACTTGCAGGTCACTTAGTTTCAAGAAGTGCATATTATATGGGGGTTAAACCTACAGACAGAACTTTAAGAGATGATTTGAAGGATGCTAAATAATTTACTATTAATATAAATCATAGACGAATTTGGTACATAAATAACCATGTACAAATTCAGAGATCTAATCCATAAAATAATGGATTAGATCTCTTTTTCTTTATTCTATTTTGCTAGATTTCTTAATCTGGCTACTTAGCGCCCTTCTATACAATTATCATCAAAAGCGTCTGTAGTATGTAATTTAAATAATAAATAAAAATCCTGGAACAAATTTGTCCCAGGATTTTTATGGTCATTAGATGACTGAATTGAAATTCTATTACGTTATAATTATGATCTTATTTTCTTAATTGCAATTGTTGCTCTAATAACTGAAATTAATTCACCGTGTTCATCTGAAATTTTTACATCCCACACTTGAGTAGTACGTCCTATGTGAAGTGCAGTTCCTATTGCTCTCACTTCCCCTGATTGTACAGACTTTATATGGTTAGCATTGATTTCAAGACCAAGAGGTATTTCATCTTCTTGTGATGATGCATGTGCGCCAATAGAAGCTGCTGTTTCACCTAATGCAATTGTTGCACCACCGTGTAAATATCCAAATGGTTGCTTCACTTCATCTGTAACAGGCATTGTCATTTCAATATAACCATGTTTAATTTCAATTGTTTTCATTTGAAGATGTTCTAGTAAATTCATAGTATTTCCCCCTTCATTCAATACTATAGTACCATAGCTGCAATAAATCCAAATATAAGAAGTGGTATATTGTAGATGAGAAAGTTAGGAATACAAGTATCTCTAATGTGGTCATGTTCACCATCGACGTTCAAACCTGCAGTAGGTCCTAGTGTTGAATCACTCGCTGGACTTCCTGAATCTCCTAAAGCGCCTGCAGTCCCTATTACTGCTATTAAGGCCATCGCACTTAATCCCATTTCTTGACCGAAAGGAATAAATAAACTTGCGATAATCGGAATAGTAGCGAATGAGGACCCTATTCCTAATGTTACAACTAATCCAATGACATACATCATGATAATACTAAATACTTTATTACCACCCGTAATGGCAGCTAAACTATGAACTAAATTACCAATTTCATGTGTTTCATTCATAACACCTGCGAATCCATTAGCAGATAATATAACGACACCAATGTATGCCATGATTTGTATACCTTCTACAAGTTTTACATCTAAATCTTTCCAATTATATAATCCAGAGAAGAAGAAGATTAAAATCCCAGCTAACGCACCAAAAATCATTGATTCAGTAAATGTTTGTACGATAAAAGTCGCCAATATGGCTACTGCTGTAACAATTAATGGATAAGGTTTTAAAGTTTTGATTTCTTCTTCTTCATCTACTTTAATTGTTTTATATTTTCTTGGTTTCCAATAAATGATAAGTGCTATGATTAATCCAAATACATAACCCATTGATGGAATTAACATTGCTTTCCATATACTATTAAATGCTATATCAACATGTGATTTTTCAAATGAATCGAATATAATGGATTGAAAGATATGTCCATATCCATATGGGAAAAGAATATAAGGAAAACATAATCCAAATCCGATTACTGTTGCAATTAATCTTCTATCAATTTGTAATTCGTTGAACAAGCTTAATAATGGTGGAATTAAAATTGGTATAAATGCTATATGAACAGGTATAATATTTTGACTAAGTACAGATATAACAAGTAACACAACTACGAGTGTCACTTTAATTTTCAACCTACTAGTATGTGAATTTTCTTTCTTCATAGATTTAATAATTTTACCAACTATATAATCTGTAATGCCACTGTAAGATATGAGTGCTGCAAATCCGCCTAATAAAGCGTATGATAATGCTACTTCAGCACCATCAACAATAGACGTGCCAAATGTTGAAATAACTTTGTCTAAAGACATTCCGCTGAGTAATCCTCCTGTTAAAGCACCTATAAAAATGCTTAGAACAACGTTTAATCTAAATAAACAAAGTACAATCATGATTAAAACTGCTACTAATACAGCATTAATTTCCAAAATAAACTCCTCCGTTCTTTAACTCTCTACCACGATAAAGTAAATCAATGAATTTATCTTATCAGTTGATTACGACCATGTCAATCACGTAGCAATTAGTCCGAATATTCAATTAATATCCTTTAAAGAATAAGCAGTAAAAACACTATGATAATTAGAATTTTTACTGCCTTTTTGGATGTATTATTTATTTTTCAAGAAATGTAATACAGTAGGTATCATCGCACCTGTTGCACCTTTAGGACCTTTAAATGAATCGCGTTCAGTTTCTCCAGATCCCGCAATATCAAAGTGTAAATGTGGAATATCCCCACTGAAATGCGTAACGAATGCCGCAGCAAATAACGCTTTACCATGCTTATTCAACATACAATTCGTTAAATCTGCTACATCAGATGATCGAATATCTTCTTTTTCTTCATCTGTAATTGGTAGCTCAAAACTCACTTCGTTTGAATATTTTGCTGCTGATTTAATAGCATCGATATAAGCATCCCCATCACTTGAGAAAATACCTGTCTTTCCTAATCCAAGTGCACCAACGACAGCACCTGTTAATGTAGCAAAATTCATAATAAGTTCTGGACGGTATTGTTTCACATACGAAACAGCATCTCCTAATACAAGTCTACCTTCTGCATCTGTATTCGTTACTTCTACAGTTTCGCCACTTAAAGCAGTAAATACGTCATCAGGTTTCATTGCTGCGTTAGAAATCATATTTTCGGCAAGTGGTAATACAGCTACAATATGAATCGGTAATTGTAATTCACTAATGGCATTTACCATTGCAACAACATTACTCGCACCGCTCATATCATATTTCATAGTTGGCATGCCATTTTTAGGTTTAATTTGGTATCCACCTGAATCATAAGTAACACCTTTACCTACCAATGCTATTGGATCTTTATCTGATCCTTTATATTCTAAAGTGACTAATCTCGGTGGATTGATAGATCCTTTTCCAACAGCATCTAATAAACCAATTCCTTCATTCTTAATTGCTACTTCATCTTTAATAGACACTGAGACTTGCGTATCTTTGAAATGATTTTTAATTTGGTTCGCAAAATATTCTGGCGTCAATATGTTTGGTGGTGTTTGAGAATATGTTCTAGCTAAATTAATGCTATCACCCAAAATTTCACCTTGTTGAATATATGTTTCGACATTATCAGATGAACTGTTTATAAAGTGAATTTTAGTTTCTATATCCGCTGATTTACTTGATTTATAATTATCAAAATTAAATACTGCTTGTTTCGAGAACCATCCAAAACGATATAATCGCTCGCTATCAGAAATTGTTTGAGATTTAAACGTATCATCAATTAATTGAATTTCTTCAATTTTATTATTATGTAAATATCTGCTTAATTGCCCATAAACTTTTTGGTAATCGTTATCTTTTATTTCTTTTAAATTTCCTAAACCAACCGTTATGAGTTTCACTATTTTATCATTAATGATTATGCCAGTAGTAGATATAACACCTAATTCACTACTAATAATTTGTTGTTTCTTTAAGTCTTCAAGTTGATTATTTAACATTTGGCTTACTTCATCAAAGTTAGCCATTTGATTCAAATGGCTTGGACAACCTATTACAATTGGTAGTTCATTTTGTTCATATGCATTTTTAAATAAAAAGTTCATTTTATCTATCCCCTTTTTTAGAACATTGAATAACCGCTTCTTCTTAAATTACGTATTACAAATCCTGCAACAATAGCACCAATCCACCCAAACCCTAGCATCAAAATGTCTGCTGTATGTATATGAACTAAACCAGTTAACAATTTCGAAAATGCTGTAGATGGATTTGTAAAATACATGGTTGTTGAAACTTTATCAACGATAGCAAATATTACAAATGGATATAAAACAACCATTAGCCAAGTTGTTTTTAATAGCATGTTTAGTATAAATGCAATTCCAAAAAATAATACAAAAAATAGTGCCATCGATATGATAACTTGTGGTAATGAAATCATAACTAACCTCCTTTAAAAAAAGAGACCCGCCTAATAGCAGGTCTCTGTACTTAATTTTCTAATTACTTAGAATTTACCTTTTTTATAGGCTAATCCGATGCCACCGATTTTGAAGATAGCACGAGTATCGATAACTTTTTTCATAAATGCTGCTTTTTTACCAGTGATTTCACGGCCCATAACAACACCAACACCATCATGACTACCTAATGAACATACTGTTCCTTTATCATCATAAACAAATGGTTCAGTTTTTTCGCCATTGAAAATATTGTTAATGTTTTTAGCTAAGTGTTCACCTTGTTGCATTGCAATTTGTGCTGTAGTTGGAAGTGGACGTTTGTTGTCTCCTTCACCAGCCATTACAGCTGAACAGTCACCAATTACGAAGATATCATCATAGTTATCAATAGATAGGTCATCTTTAACTACGATACGACCACGCTTAACGCCATCAAATGATTCTTCCATTAATTTACTACCTCTAACACCTGCAGCCCAAATAGCTGTATTAGCTTCTAATGTTTGTTCAACATCATTTACTTTAACAACGAAACCTTTTTCGTTACAAGCTACGATTGGAGTAGAAATTTTGAATTCTACACCGCGATCTTCTAAATATTTAACAACGTAGTTAACTAAATCTTCAGAGAACATAGGTAACATTTTAGGTGCTGCTTCAACACAAGTAATTTTAACTTTAGATTGATCTACACCATATTTTTTACATAATTCAGGGATGCGTTCAGTTAATTCGCCTAATAATTCAACACCAGTGAATCCAGCGCCACCAACTAAAATAGCTAGGTCATTTTCATCTTTAACTTTTGAAGATGCATAATTTGCAAATTTATCTTCAAGATGTTTTGCAATTCGGCGTGAAGTGTTAATATTTTCGATTTGAAGTGCATGTTCTTTCATACCTTCAATTCCGAATGTTTCACTTTCAAATCCAAGTGCAACAACTAAAATGTCATATTCAAATACGCCATTTGTAGTTTCAACATTTTTAGCATCTTTATTAATTTTGCTAACTTCAGCTTTAACAAAGTTTACTTTATTTCTATCAATTACATTTGTAATTGGATATAAAGCATCTTCATAGTTTAAAGTACCAGCTGATGTTTCATGTAACCAAGTTGATTCGTAGTGATAATCATTTTTGTTAATTAAAGTTAATTCAACATCTTGGTTTGAGACTAATTTTTGTAATTTAGTCATTGTTTGTAAGCCTGCGTAACCTGCCCCTAATACGAGAACTTTTTTACGTTCAAATCCCATTATTTTCACCTATACTTTCTAATATTGTTTGGCACTATTTTAAATTTCGTGCCTCTTTGTGTTTTTTGTCACAATCAAAGATAAAACTTTTACATACAAGGTTTATTGTATATTTTTATAAGTATAAATTCAAGTGTCACACAAAATTTTGTGCATACTTTAACAATTCTCAGGTGTACCTGCAACGTCTTTCGTTTTAAAGGAACTTCCACAACCACATGCTGCGATTGCGTTAGGGTTTTCTATTGAGAATCCGCCACCCATTAATGATGTTTTAAAATCAATAGTCGTACCATTTAAAATCGGTGCATCCTTTTTGTCTACTAATACTTTAACATTGTAATACTCAAGTACTTCATCATTTTCAGATGGTTCTTCTTCTGCGGACATACCATAAGATAATCCCGTACAACCTCCGCCTTTAACGGATACTCTTAAGTACCCTTCTGCCATATCGTTACTATTTAGCATATCTTTTACTTCATATGCTGCTGCCTCAGTTAATATTACTGTTGCCATAAATAACTCCTCCTAAAAAATCCAATTTTCTTCTATATGACTATATATATTAGCTAATAATTCATCTGGTGTTTCACCCTTGACCATATCTCCGTTAACTAATGCATATAACCCTCTAGCACATGGTCCACAATTCTGTAGACAGCCATATTCTAGTACATCTACGTTTGGATCATTGTCGAGCTTGTTAAACACTGCATCAGCACCTTTAGCCAAGTTTGAAATACAAAATTCGACAATTGGGTTCAATGTGTTCACCTACTTACTTCATATTCATTAAACAATTTTAACATTCATTGTAGTTTATGCCAAAAAAGATTATACTGAAAGTATACTTATATATTATAAAATATATACATACAAATTTGTAGAAATTTGATTTAGGATAAAGGAGAATAACGATGAAAAGCTTAGTATTATTAGGGGGCGGATATGGTAATATGCGCTTGATGAAAGAAATTATCCCAAGCGCTTTACCTTCCGATTATTCAATTACGCTAATTGATCGTATGCCATTTCACAGCTTAAAGACAGAGTTCTACGCTCTAGCAGCAGGTACAGCACCAGACAAAGACATTCGAGTTCAATTTCCAAAGAACACTAAAATCAATACGGTATATGGGGAGATAACAGATATTGATTTAGACAATCAAATTGTTTCAGTAGGTGATACAAGGGTTGATTATGACGAACTTGTCATTGGATTAGGTTGCGAAGACAAATACCATAATGTTCCTGGTGCAAAAGAATACACATATAGTATTCAAACAGTACAAAATGCACGCAAAACTTACCAAGCAATTTGTGACTTACCTAGCAACGCTACAATAGGTATTGTAGGTGCTGGTTTAAGTGGTATAGAACTTGCTAGTGAATTAAGAGAAAGTCGTCAAGATATCAAAATTAAATTATTTGATAGAGGCGAACGAATTCTTCCTGCTTTCCCTGAAAAACTTAGTAATTATGTCAAAAAATGGTTCGACAAACATGATGTTGAAGTTGTGCCAAAATCAAACATTACAAAAGTTGATCCAGGAAAGCTTCATAATAATGAAGACATCCATGAGGTTGATTTAGTTGTATGGACAGCCGGTATTCAACCAGTTGAAATAGTTCGAAACTTACCTGTTGATACAAATGACAGTAGAAGGGTTATTGTAAATCAATATCATCAAATTCCAACATACAAAAATGTATATATTGTAGGTGATTGTGCAGCATTACCACACGCACCAAGTGCTTATTTAGCAGAAATACAAGCAGATCAAATTGCTGAAGTTATGAAGCTACAATGGGCTAACAAACCACTACCTGAAAAAATGCCAGAGTTAAAGCCTCAAGGATTTGTTGGATCATTAGGCGAAAAACAAGGATTTGCTTATTTAATGGAACAAACAGTTACAGGCCGATTAGCAAGAGTAATCAAATCCGGCGTACTCTGGTTATATAAATACCATAATGGATAATGCACTTATTGCATGATTCAATTAACAAGACATCGCATAAAAGTCTTCATGACAATTATGCGATGTCTTGTTACATTTCTTAATAACTACCATAATCAGCTCATACCTGTAAATATTAGTTGCTTTAATTATTTCAAAAGCAATCATGCTATTATTCGACTACTAAATGTTGATCCATAAATTTTGTTATAGATTTTAATTGTATATAACCATCTGCTACATATTCATCATTTATCGTCACAAGTGGATAAAACAATTCATCTTCATTTATTCTTTCAATAAACTGTTGGTCATGATCTGTTAAATTTTCAGTTTGTTTTTCAATATCAATATATGTGTACTCAATATTTAAATTTGGATACTTTCTTGTTAAAATTGCTTCTAACCACTCATAAGTATCTTTTGAAGAAGGTGCATTGACACAACTCGCACATATAACATCTGCACCATATACGACGATACTTGCTTTAGACATATTGAAATCCCCCTAGTTTGATGAATAGATTTTTTACTGTATATCTATTATAATAGATAAATAAGATTAATGTATCTAATAAGACTTTGTGAAAGGAGCATTTATATATATGACTACAGAACAACAAACAATGTTTGATCAAGTTAGTGACGTCCTTGAAAAATTAAGACCATTCTTATTACGTGACGGTGGTGACTGTGAATTAGTGGACGTAGATGATGGCATTGTAAAATTACGTTTACTTGGTGCTTGTGGTACTTGCCCTAGTTCAACAATCACATTAAAAGCAGGTATCGAACGTGCGTTATTAGAAGAAGTACCAGGTGTAGTTGAAGTAGAACAAGTATTCTAATATTGTTAAAAACTTTATTTTAAATAAATTTCATATGGTAATCATATAGATTGCTTTGAGAGTCTGGGACATAACTAATGAGTCCCAGACTTTGTTGTATATTAAAAATCCCTACACGTTAGCTTTAGACTAACGTGTAGGGATTTTAACATAACACTAAATAATTCAAATATAAAATTTCCCAGGAAATTTTACTAAAATTGTCTACTGATACTTTCATCATATTTACCGTTTATGTGATTAATCATTTGCTCATCTATATAGACCCAGCCTTTCCAGCCTATATGAACAGCATCTGTAATGACATAAGGTTCATATTCTTTATCAGTCATGTCATATACTTTCATGCCATTTGATGTAATAGTCTCGTTTATTTTTTGATAAACTGCTTCTCTTTTCGCAGGATTTACATTTATATGATCATACCATTTTCCATTTGCAGGTATAACGATAAACAATGGATCTGCTTTAGATTCTTTCAACGTATCAATTAATAGTTGTAAATCTTTAAATTCTTTTGAATTTTTGTTGAACTCATAATTACGATTATAACGTTTATGTTGGCTCATTAATTGACGCCAATAATGATTGTTCATACCAAATTTGTTATTAGTCGAATGTTTTTTTCCATATTCAGAAGCATAATCTCTCATTTCTTCCCAACTCAAATGACTTAAATCATGTGCTTTCTCATTATTTAACGGCGATTTGGCCGGTAATAATATAGATTTAAGCGCATCATGTTTTTGGTAGATTTTATATTCGAAATTATTCATATATGTGCCTTCATCATATTGATGCGTCGGCGATTTAATGACAGAATTTAAATATGAATTATTCTTTAGTTGATCAAACTGTATTAATCGCTTTGCAAATCTATTCTTTAATTCGGGACTTAATGATTCATTTGAAAATAAATGATCCGTCTGAATTGGAGACAATCTTGCATTAAAATTATCATTCGTTAATCCATGGTTTGTAAACCATTGCGGTGAAATAATGATGGCAATTTTCTTACCTTTTAAGTTATGTGATTGACTTCCAATGTTGATGGCATGAATCAAATCAGTTGATCCACCAGTTCCTATTAAATAAGGGCTTAACTTCGCCTTTTTCTCATTTAATACATGTGCTGGATGAAAAATATCTGGTTTTTCTAACTCACTTGAGCCAAAAACAGGATAATATTTGTTGCTCTTCAACATCTCTTCTTGAGAATGTATGCCTTTTAAAACTGAATCATCAAGTGATGTTGATTCTTGCTTAATGTTCTCGTGCTTGGATAAAGATGTAAACCACTCTACAGGAATTAAAAGAAATAAACCAAACAATATACCACTAAATAATAATGGTAATAGTAATCTTAATTTCATTGTAATTCCTTAAGTACTTTAATTATTTTATTCGGAGTTGCCCATTCATCCCTGTCGAAATCCGTAATTGTAACATCTATCCCAAGGCTGTTTTGTATCTCTATTAATAATCCCACAGTAGCAAAAGAATCTATAATCCCTTCTTCAAAAATCTCAATATCTGGGTTTTCTTTCACGATGTCATTTTCTGCAACCTCTGCCAATAAGTCTAATACTTGTTCTTCAAAATTCATAATGAATCTCCTTTAAATTAATTTTCCTGAAAATAGTAAAAATCCAAATGCCACACAATGGAACGTAATGACGATTGCTACCGCATTTATAAACATATTGTTTACTTTAAGCGGGTGCTTTTTGCGCCATACTTCATAATAGCCATAAGCTATAAATAAAAATGCATGGTATAAACCGTATAATATATAATTAATTTCGATTCCATGCCAGATACCCATAATGAAAAAGTTTAATAGGAATCCTAAGTTTGAAATGAGCAATTTATCTTTTATTAATTTTTTCTTAGATACCCAGAAGACAAATCTCATATATACACAGTCTCTAAACCAAAACGACAAACTCATATGCCATCTATTCCAAAAGTCTTTAATGTTTTTAGATTTAAATGGCTTGTTAAAGTTAATAGGTGTTTGTATACCTAATAAATAACTAAAAGCAATTGCGAATAAACTATACCCTGCAAAATCAAAGAATAAATAGAAGCTATAACCATACATATATACCAAGTAATTCATAAATGTTTGGTCAGTATCAATCGGAACAACTTTGATAACGTATTCGTTTATGTAATAAGCAATAATATATTTATATAGAAACCCTATAAAAATCATATGTGTCGCTTTTATCAATAAACCATAATATGCTTCTGGTGTTGGAATTGTGTTCTCATCTTTAATAAATCTTCTATAACGATCTATTGGCCCTGATGAAATTGTTGGGAAGAACGTAATAAAATCTACAAGTTTTAATACTTCTATAGACTTTATTCTCTTATCTCGAATTTCCATGATTAATTGGATACTCTTAAATGCGATGTATGAAATTCCAAGAAATCCTATAAATTCAATTAATCTTGTTCCATATATCTTGACTTGATATTCACCTAACCAACTACTTTGTAATACTTTGATTGTAATTAACGGAAGTAATGATAATAAAATTGCAAAGGCAAACATTTTAAAGTTATTACTTTTTTCAACAATTTTTAAATATATTTTAATTAATCCTATTTGATATATCACATATAAGACGAAAAATATTAATTGATAACTTAGATATTGATTATCC
>NZ_PPQZ01000018.1 GCF_002902525.1 Mammaliicoccus stepanovicii | reverse complement strand
ACGTTGATAGTAACAACTTTTTAATTATATTGTTGGGATTCATTTTAAACCTAACAATATTAGTTATATTACTTTATATATTTACAATACCTTTACAGTTAATAGCTTTATTTATTAATTATGTATTTAAGTATTTTTATGAGCATGGAAGTTATTACAAAGATATATTCCAAGACTTTAATATAGATAAATAAATTTGAAACTAGCTCAAACAAGTTTTGTACATGAATGACTCTGGTTTTAAGAAACTAAAACTAATATTATATTCAAATTCTTAATCATGAATATAATATTAGTTTTTTTGCTGAATTTAACTGTATTAGTTTATATAATCAAAAAATCCCCTTTCATTTCATAGCTTTCTAAGAAAAATGAGGAAAGCCAAAAGTCCAATCTTTATTTAAAAATCTATTATATATATAATTACTTTGTATAAGATTAAAAGGTTCTCGTGAAATAATATAGTAATTGGATGTATTGATAGTTGCTTCGTTAATATAGCGTGTTTTTTCTGGGGCTAGCATAACAATTAATTCATCTGAAGTATTAATTGAATCATGCTGAAATTCAATACAAAAATGTGGTGAAATTGGGAGAATAATTTGTCTCCATTCATCTGTTCCAATTATCGGATTGTCGCTTGTCAATAGATTATTTTGACTTATAGCTATGTGAAAATTCATATCCTCTGTTTTTTCTAATCTATTTAAAAGTTCTTCTAATACATTACCCTGTTTAAATATCAAATTAAATTTTTTAATCTTTTCACTATTATTCTTTATTTCATCTAATTCAATAGGTCTATTTCTTGGTTTATACGAAAAATGATTTTCAATTAAATTAATAAAATTAATTCTACCTACATCTGTTCTTAAGGATTGTAAAAACATATACTGAAATAAAATTTGTTGTTGTTCTTTTGTAACTGCAAATTCGTCTGAATTTATATTATTTAATATATAACTAACTATTGAACAGGCTTTTGATTCATAAGCTCCTAATTTACATTCTAAAATATTGTCATTAGTATTTCTACTTTCATAAGTGTAGTTTGCAGCACAAGTATTCTCATAGTTCATTTTAAATAGTTTGTTAGCTTGATGAATATAGACATTTACATTGCCTTGATTATCTGAAAAATGTTTTAATAAACACCTTGGGTAATAATGTTGCTTCTTAGTTACCATAAACCCTCCTGATATATACTAGTTTTATAAAGTTTAAAAACCGCATTATTTATGATATGCTTCCCCTCTCATAATCTTAAACGCTCGATACACTTGTTCCATTAGCACGACTTTCATCATTTGGTGTGGGAAGGTCATCTTGCTGAATGATAAGGCGTAGTTGCTGCGGTCGAGGACTTTTTGGTGTAGTCCGTTTGATCCGCCGATGATAAATGTGATATGTGATTTACCTCTTGTCATGAGACTATCGATTTCTTTGCTTAGTCCTTCACTTGTTAACATCTTACCTTGTATTTCCAGGGTAATAACGTGACTGTCTGATTTCACTTTAGACATGATTCTTTCCGCTTCTTTCTCCTTCACAATCTCAATATCTTTATCACTCATATTGTCGGGTGCTTTCTCGTCTGCTACTTCGATTAACTCAGTCTTTGTATAAGCTCCGAGTCTCTTATTATATTCGTCTACGGCTTGTTTCCAGTACTTCTCTTTTAACTTACCTACTGTTATAATTGTTATCTTCATTTTATCCACCTTTTATTCATTTACTTAAAAGTTATCCACATGTTATCAACTTATACACAGTTTTATTTCCTATTATATCAACATTTATATAATTTTGTCTCAATTTTTTTACTTATGTCGGTTATTTTTATTCATTTCGTTTTGATTTATCCACTGTTTTTTATACATTGGGGACAAGTCTGTGCATAAGTGGGTATTTTATGCACAAGTTGTGGACATTTGGGGATAACTTTATATTTAGTTGTGTATAAAGTTAAAGAGACCTCGCAATTCACTGATTTGCGAGGTCTCCTTAACTTCTTATTAGTATAACTTGTTCTTCTATATATAATATATCGGTGTTGCTTTTTCTTTGTCTGTGTCACAAAGCATGACTTCTTTATTTGTATCTATATCGTGTTCATTTAATATTTGACCGACACTCATTCTTGCTAAGTCTTTCATGTTGTTATCTTGGCTTAAATGAGATAAGTATATACGTTTTGTGCTTCCTGTTATCACATCACACATAGCGTGTGCAGCGTCTTCGTTTGATACGTGTCCCATATCGCTTAATATACGCTGTTTCGTCTTCCACGGATATCTTCCCATTCTCAACATATCCACATCATGATTACTCTCGAATACAAAGGCATCACTGCCATGTATCATGCCTTTCATTCTATCTGAAACATATCCTGTATCGGTAATCATCGTTAATTTTTTATAATCGTTATTGAATATATAAAATTGTGGGTCTATCGCATCATGTGAAACTGAAAATGATTCAATATCGAATCCTGCGATTGATTTTATTTCATATGGCTCAAAGTTAAACTTTTGATCTAAGGGTATGTTTTTGTCTTTGGCCTCAATCATTTGCCAGGTTTTCTTATTTGCATAGATTGGTAACTTATACTTTCTTGCAAGTACACCTAATCCTTTAATGTGATCAATATGTTCGTGTGTTACTAAGATACCTTCTAAGTCACTGATATTTCGGTCTATTTGTTGAAATAAACCTTCTATTTTCTTTCCTGTTAACCCAGCGTCTACAAGGATGCTTCCTTTATCTGATTCTATATAAGTGGCATTTCCTGTACTGCCACTTGCGAGTACGCTCATTGCGATCACAAGTGTTCATCTCCTTTAAATACTACTCTTATGATTCTTCTAAAACTGTAGATTCTGGTTTAATTGCATTAATATATAATACTTTGGTTGTATCTTCGCCATCTTCTTTAGTTTTAATCTTAACTTCCCAACTCGGCACTAATACTTGTCCACTAATTTCTTTAACAACACTATAATACCCTAACCTTACTGATTCTACTTTATCGCCTTTAGTAAGGTAAGTATTATAATAGAGTGTTTCTAAGGCTGTCTTGGCGTCTACAATTTTTTGTTTATTGTTGTTATCTCCATTACCAGGCTTAAGTTTATCTAAATAGGTTTGGGTGAATTTCTTAGCTTTACCATCTTCCATATGAAAGACAATTTGGCCTTTGCTGTTATTGAGTATTGGTAAATTTTCATAATTTTGCTCAAACACTACTTTGTTATTATCTGAGTTATTGCTCTTGATATAATATTCATTACCTTTAAAGGCTTCTTTGTTAATGTACTTCTTATAATTTTGTTGATTACTATTTTGATCTAGGTCTTTATCAACATCTTTATCAATTTGCGTGTCTTTTTCAGATAAAGAATATACACCTTCTAAATCATCAGAAGTGAATGATTTACTATTGGCAGTAATCGCCTGCATTTCTTTATTTTTGTAATCTGGTAAAGTCGGAATATCTATCCCTTCCTTAGTGAAATTAACATCTGACTGTGCATTAGATTCTTGTACGATAGAGTTATTAACTTTATTAAAATATACAACAACAAGCCCGATATTAATTAGTATGAACACTATAATGAAGAGCGTCTTGGCATGCTTCCAATCCATTAGACCAGCCCTCCATTCTCATATCGTTTCCATTCACCATTATATTTTATATACCAATTCGGTTTAAATTCGATTGTGTCCTGTAAACTATCTTTTTCTTCATTTGGCAATGATAAATCATAGCCAACTGCAATATTTGTGACATCATTAAAATTAATATCTTGGTTTGAAGCTAAGTTATAGCGCACTTCTTCTGATGTAGGTAACTCATACGCTTCTTTTTTAGACGGAACAGCAACGCCTGTTGTGATTAACCCTCTATTATATTCATTAATTGTATCTCTTCCCCATACAGCTTCTATTAACGATAAATTGTCATCATTAAATACAGGATAATTGTTTAAGAACATACGATAATCAATTTTTCCTGTTTTCTTATCTGTTTTGAATAAACGGAACTCATCTGTAAAACCTGCATGTTCATTAATGAATTTAAATGTATTACTTATGGATTTAGAAATATCTTTATTGCGATTTTCATCATCTGATAAATTTGTATAACGATACGTTTGTTTTTCTTCGTTAACATTTGCTATACCTGTATTGTTATTATAAGTTGATATTTTATCATTTTCGTTATTTCTCGCAATAACTGAGTCACCAAGAATCACTTCGTTTAAGTCTGCTACCGAAATTTGGTTTGACACATAACGATAAATATTGATGTTATCTGCATCTTTAGGTGCATAGATTTGATTAATTTCATTTGTCGTATTCTCATTCGTTATAATGCCTGTATATGGTGTGAAATGTTGTGAAACCTCTTTGTTTATCTTATCAAACTCATGACTTTTAATTGATGTTTGTAATTTAATTGCCTGCTTCTTATCATCACTTAACATATAAACAATGACATCATTTGTAGACTTAGTATCAATCAATATTCGATCAAAATTGATTTTTGGATACTGCACCATACTTAAACCTAATACTTGATTGAAATACATCTCACTAGGAACACTGTCCGGGAAGTCTAACATAGTATAACGCTCAGATAAATCTTCTAACTCAACTACAGATTCACTGCTTAGGATGTCTATTTTTTTAATTTCTTTTCCTAATAACCGATCTGTAATCTTCTTAATATCTTGAACATTAGACGTCCCTTTGACATCCGTACCATTTCTATTAATCATTCTAAAAGGCATCACGACACTATCCATTTGTTTACTAATCTTTGGCCCTATTGAAGGTGTCTTAGTATTTACGTCAGTTTCTAAATCCGTCAATTCTGGCGTGAAAGTCCAAACTAAGTATGTCATACAAATACTTATTAATACTAAGATGATAAGTATAATTGATTTAATAACTTCTCTATTACGCATCCCAATCACCAAACTCATCTTCTATGACTTCACTTGGTAAAGTGATATATATAGATGTACCTTGGCCTTCTTTACTATTTGCCCATATTCTACCTTTATGCGCTTCTACAATTTCTTTTGAAATAGCAAGTCCTAGACCTGTTCCACCCATTTTACGCGTTCTTGCTTTATCAACTCTAAAGAAACGATCGAAAATCTTATCTACTTTATTTACTGGTATCCCGATTCCGTTATCTTTAATTTGAATTGTCATTCTATTATATAACGTATTTTGTTTCACATGAAACTCTACACGTTTTTGTGATTCTTGTGAATATTTAATAGCATTTGTTATCACATTATCAAACACTTGTGTCATCTTATCAGGATCAATTTCTACAAATAATCCCTTAACAGGAATATCACGTACGAATGTGACATTTTTACCTTGCGTCATTTCGTGTCTGTTTATAATTTTATTAATGAACATATTGAAATCGATCAACTCTAAATTCATTTGATCGCTAGAGCTGTCCATTTTAGAGAGTTGTAATAAATCGTTTACTAGGCGAATCATTCGATCTGTTTCTTCTCGCGTAACATTTAAAAATGTTGGCGCAAGTTCAGCATCACGCCATGCACCTTCTTCTAATGCTTCAATATAACTTCTCATTGATGTAAGCGGCGTACGCAGCTCATGTGAAACGTTCGCTACAAATTCACGTCTTTCATTTTCTAATATATGTTGCTCTGTGACATCATGTAATACGGCAATATAACCGTTAATGAAACCAGTATCTTGAATAATTGTACTAAAGTTTACACGTACAATTAGACCTTCCTCTTCATTTACATCAATAATAAAACTATCATTACTTTCTTGTAAATCATCAAGTACATAATCATTATCAATATTAAGTAAGTCTAAAATATGTTTAGATTCTACTTCTCCACGCTCTAGTCCTAGCATTTTTAATGCCATTTCATTAATAATTCTAACGCGTCCTCTTCTATCTGTCGCAATAACACCATCACTCATGTGTGTAATGACTGAGTCTAGTCTTCGTTTCTCACTCTCAGTATTTGCTTGTGCCTCTTGAACACGTTTTGAAAGATTATTAAACGAAAGTGCTAGTTCACCAATCTCATCGTTTCCATATATCTTAACGCGTTGCGTATAATTACCTTTAGACATCTCTAACGTTTGGTTACGCATATCTGAAATAGGTTTCGTAATTGTACGCGCAATGAAGAAACCGAGTACAACTGTAATTAATAAAGAAATTGCTGTACCGATTATGAATATTTGATTAATATTATTTAATTGTTCATAAACAGAGTCTATGTCTGATTCCACATAAATATCCCCGACTACTTTACCTTCGTAATGCACCGGCATATTTTTAACCCAAACTCTATTACTGTCTGTGGATTCATTTTTTAAAACAATTTTATCGTTTGATTTACCTAATGATAATGCTTTTTGAACAGAACTATCGTTCACTTTTTGGTTGACGGTATTTTGGTTGTTAGCTTTAGATGTTGCTACTATAATTTGATCTTGATCAATAAACCTAATTTCATCAATCTCAGTTCTATTTGCATAATCATCTAATATATTTTGAATTTCTTTTTGAAAATTTCGATTTGGATCATCCGAGTTATAAGATTTCTTTATATTATAATTAATCTGCTTAACATGTTGCTCAATATTCGCTTTAAAATTACGCGTCATTTCTTTTTCAAGACTATTCGTAAAGTATAAACCGATAATTTGCATACCTATTATGATTAATAAAACATAAATAACGACAAGTTTAATATGTAGGGATTGGAATTTCTTTAGCCAATTCATCTGATCGACCTACTCTTGAGTTTGTAAGAAATAACCTACACCTCTACGCGTCACAATATATTCTGGATGTGACGCATCATCTTCGATTTTTTCACGTAGTCGACGAATTGTAACATCTACAGTTCGTACGTCTCCGAAATAATCATAGCCCCAAACAGTTTGTAATAAATGTTCACGTGTCATAACTTGTCCAATATGTTTTGCTAAATAATGAAACAACTCAAATTCACGATGTGTTAATTCAATATCAGCACCTCGTTTTTTGATTGAATATGCATCTGGATATACTGTTATATCTTTGATAACAATTTCATTTGTTTCTTCTTCTTCACTTTGACTTGGTTGTGCATAATGTCTACGTAAGTTCGCTTTAACACGAGCGATTAATTCTCGAGTTGAAAATGGTTTTGTTACATAGTCATCTGCGCCTAATTCTAAGCCTAAAACTTTATCAATTTCTGAATCTTTAGCAGTTAACATAATAATTGGCATATCAAATTTCTTACGTACTTCTCGACATACTTCCATTCCGTCTCTACCAGGTAACATGATATCTAATAATACGATATCTGGTTCTTCATCATATATTAAATCTACTGCATCATTACCATCATATGCGCAATAAACATCGTAACCTTCTTTTTTAAGGTTAAATTCAAGGATGTCTGCAATTGGTTTTTCATCATCTACGACTACTATTTTTCTAGCCATATCACTACCTCATTTCTTTTTGAAAATAAGTATCTTCACACACAGATGTGCATGGTATCCTATACTATAATTTAACACTATTTGTCTATTAATTCTATTGTTTGTCGTTATTCTTATCGTTTTACAACGTAAAAAATGCTTATCGTTATTACGATAAGCATTAAAAGCGGTCCCGACGGGAATCGAACCCGCGATCTCCTGCGTGACAGGCAGGCATGTTAACCGCTACACCACGGGACCTTAAATATGTAATTAAAATGGTGACCCCTACGGGATTCGAACCCGTGTTACCGCCGTGAAAGGGCGGTGTCTTAACCGCTTGACCAAGGGGCCGTTCTTAAGCACAAGATAGATTATAGCATGACCATGATACTGATGACAAGATTTTTTGTTAATTTTTTTATATAATATATTTAGAACTAAAATAAAGGGTGATGACATGGAGCAAATACAACCAATAAAAAAGGGACACCGTAAATTAAGCAAAGTAGAAATACTTAAGCGATTTATTTTTATCACAATAGGCAGCATATTAATGGGCGTTGGGCTAGAGCTGTTTCTCGTACCAAATAATTTGCTAGATGGTGGGATTGTAGGTATTGCTATTATTCTAAGTCATTTAACCAATTTGAAACTTGGTATTTTTATATTCTTACTTAATATTCCATTCTTCTTTCTAGGTTATAAACAAATTGGTAAAACGTTTACGATATCAACCATCTATGCCATTACAGTTCTATCTATTACGACAGCTTATTTACACCATATAGAACCATTTATTAGAGAAACCTTTTTGGTAACAATTTTCGGAGGGGCCATAATTGGTTTAGGTGTTGGGCTTGTTATTAGGTATGGTGGTTCATTAGATGGCTCAGAAATCAGTGCTATCTTAATCAGTAGTAAAGCGCCATTTTCTGTTGGTGAAATCGTTATGCTTATCAATTTCTTTATATTTACTGCAGCTGGGTTTGTCTTCAACTGGGAATCAGCAATGTTTTCAGTTATCGCATACTTTATTGCTTCTAAGATGATTGACGTAACAGTGCAAGGATTTGATGAGTCTAAAGCAGTCTGGATTATAAGCGATACATATAGAGATATCGGGGAAGCAATAAATGATCGTTTAGGGAGAGGCGTCACTTACCTTAATGGTGAAGGTGCTTACACAGGAGAAGATAAGAAAGTCCTCTTTTGCGTTATAACTCGGTTAGAAGAATCTAAATTGAAAGACATTGTCACTGAAATTGATAATACAGCATTCTTAAGTATTGGTGATGTTAGTGAAGTGAAAGGCGGAAGATTTAAGAAACGAGAAATTCATTAACAAATCTATCCATATTAAAAAAACAGTCATATTTTTCAAGTATCCAATAAGGATGTTTTGAAAATATGACTGTTTTTAATTACTTTATATTAATCCCATAAATTTGTTAATAAGTTAGTTTGATTTCTATCTGGTCCTACTGAAAAGATTGAAATTTTAACATTACATAATTCAGAAATACGTTCTAAATAACGACGTGCGTTATCTGGTAATTCTTCTAATGAACGACATTGTGTAATATCTTCGTCCCAACCTGGTAATTCTTCAAAAATTGGTGTACAACGTTCTAATTCATTTAAGTTCGCTGGATATTCTGTAACCTCAACACCATCAATTTCATATGCTGTACAAATCTTAACTGTTTTAAGACCTGACAATACATCAATTGAGTTAATTGATAAGTCTGTAATACCACTTACACGACGTGAATGACGTAATACAACTGAATCGAACCAACCTACTCGACGTGGTCTTCCTGTTGTTGTACCATATTCACGACCTACTTCGCGGATATGATGACCATCTTCATCAAATAATTCTGTTGGGAATGGACCATCTCCAACTCTTGATGTATATGCTTTACATACACCAATTACTTTAGATACGAATGTTGGACCAACGCCACCACCAACTGTCACATTTCCTGCAATAGGGTTACTAGATGTAACGAAAGGATAAGTACCATGATCAATATCTAACATAACACCTTGAGCACCTTCAAATAATACTTTCTCATTATTAAGAATTGCATCATCTAATAATTTAGGTGTGTCTGTAACATATTCTTTTAATCTTTGTCCTGCAGCATAATACGTTTCAAAAATTTCATCAAAAGTGAAACCTTCGGCATTAAACATTTTTTCAAATAGTTCATTTTTATATTCAAGATTTTCTTTTAATCGTTTTTCAAAAGTTTCTTTATCTAGTAAATCTGCCATACGGATACCCATACGTTGTGCTTTATCTACGTAAGCAGGGCCGATACCTTTTTTAGTGGTACCAATCTTGTTGTCTCCGCGTTTTTCTTCTTCTAATTCATCTTGTCTTAAATGGTAAGGCAAGATAACGTGCGCACGGTTAGAAATTTTTAAGTTATCTGTACTAACACCACGTTCATTTAAAGCATCTAATTCTTTTAATATAGCAACTGGATCAATAACTACGCCATTACCTATAACGCTTGATTTCTCTTTATAAAAAATACCAGATGGTACTAAGTGTAATTTATAAGTTTCTCCACCAAATTTTATTGTGTGACCTGCGTTATTACCACCTGAAAAACGTGCAATAACATTTGCATCCTCTGCTAAGAAATCTGTAATTTTACCTTTACCTTCGTCTCCCCATTGCGTCCCAACTACTACGATTGATGACATGTGAGCACCTCCGATTTTTCTCATTAACCATTAAGTATTCTATCAGTCCTTTATATAAAATGCAAACTAAAAACGAACATTAATAAAGTGTGTGATATTACATTTTGTTTTGTGCAACTTTTATCTTAAAAACGCCTTAACAACAGTATTTACAATGATTTCGAGCTGTGTTTATTTATTCAAAAACACAAACTTAAAATATAAAAAGCGCTTTTCAAAGAAATAAAAGACGTACATTATGACAAGTTAGTCATGAAACGTACGTCTTTTAAGGATAAAACTTTTTTTATCCAAATTCCATTCCGGCATGTTGATAATCGATATCTGTAAATTTATTGTATTGTTTCATAAAGTGCAATTTAACCGTTCCTGTTGGACCATTACGTTGTTTGGCAATAATAATTTCAATTTCACCATTCTCATCTTGAGCACCTGCATCTACGGCTTCACCATCTTCATCTTCTCCGCCTCGAGAATAGTAATCATCTCTATATAAGAAAGCTACGATATCCGCATCTTGCTCAATAGAACCTGATTCACGAATATCACTCATCATCGGTCTCTTATCTTGTCTTTGTTCAACACCACGTGATAACTGACTAAGTGCAATAACCGGGCATTCAAGTTCCCTTGCTATCGCTTTAAGCATACGAGAGATTTCTGATACTTCTTGTTGTCTGTTATCCGAACTCCGAGAACCGCTACCTTGAATCAATTGTAAATAGTCAATTACAACCATATCTAAACCGTGCTCTTGTTTGAGTCTACGACATTTCGCTCTAATATCCGTAATTCGGATACCAGGCGTGTCATCGATAAATATCTTTGTGCGAGACAATTTACCTACTGCAACTGTAAACCTACTCCAGTCTTCTTCTGTCATAGAACCGGTACGTAATCTGTTTGAATCAACATTACCTGTACTACAAATCATACGTGTAGCAAGTTGGTCAGCACCCATTTCAAGCGAGAATATGCCTACTGAATACAAATCTTGATGCGTTGCAACTTGTTGTGCAATATTCAGTGCGAAGGCAGTCTTACCTACTGATGGTCTTGCAGCAATAATAATTAAATCATTACGATTAAAGCCCGCAGTCATACTATCTAAATCTCTATATCCTGTAGGGATACCTGGTGTTTGACCACTATTTTGATCTAGTTGCTCTGCATTATCAAATACAATTCCTAACACATCTTTAATATCTTTAAACCCTTCAGTACCTCTTGAAGCAGAAATTTCTAATATTCTTTTTTCTGCGTCACCTAATAGTGACTCTAAATCAAGTTCAGGATTATAGCCATCTTCAGCAATACTATCTGCAACATGAATAAGTTGACGTTTTACCGCGTGTTTAAATACGATATCTATGTAGAAATGAATGTTTCTAGTTGTCGGTACATTGTTAGCCAATTCAGCTAAATAAGCAGGTCCACCCGCTTCTTCTAACAATGATTCTGCTGCCAATTCATCCATCAATGTAACGGAATCAATTTCTTTATTCTGTTCACTCAACATCAACATAGCTCTAAAGATATGTTGATGATTCGCTCGATAGAAAGCTTCAGGTATGAGCGTTTCACCTGTTGAGTTAATCAGTTCAGGATCAATCAAGATTGCACCGATAACAGATTGCTCAGCCTCTATACTGTGGGGCATTTGTTTACCATTCATCATATTATCCATACCATCCATACTGATTACTCCTTTCCACTTTTAGTATTATTTATTATAACGCATTAAAATAGGTCGGTAAATCCAATACCGACCTATTTTATATCATCATTTATTCTTCAATAACATGTACTCTTAACGTACCTGTAACTGAGTTGTGTAATTTAATCGGAACATTTGTATAGCCTAGGCTATGAATCCCATTTGGTAAGTCCATTTTACGTTTATCAACTTTAATTTTATGTTGTTTTTCTAACGCTTGTGTAATTTGCTTCGTACTTACAGAACCAAATAATTTACCGCCTTCACCTGTTTTTGCTGGGATTTCAATTTCTAAATCTTTTAATTTTTCACTTAGTGCTTTTGCATCATCAACTTCTTGTTGTTTCAACTCTTCTTGACGTTTATTTTGTTGTTCTAATTGTTTCATATTACCTGCAGTTGCTTCTACCGCGTAATTATTTTTAATTAAAAAGTTTTGAGCATATCCTACTGGTACTTCTTTAACTTCACCTTTTTTACCTTTACCTTTAACATCTTGTGTGAAAATAACTTTCATTATTCTTCGACTCCTTTTTCATCTGATTCAACAACCGCAATTAATGATTCGATTGCTTTTTCTACTGTTGTATCTTTAAGTTGAGTAGCAGCATTTGATAAATGACCACCACCACCTAGTTCTTCCATTGTTAACTGAACATTTACTTCACCTAGTGATCTTGCAGAAATACCTATTGTATCGTCTGAACGTCTTGCTACTACATAAGATGCTTCAACACCTTCTAGACCTAACAATGCATCTGCCGCTTGCGCAACTGTAACAGGATGATAAATATCATGATCTGCACCGTGAGCAATCGCAACGCCACCACGTAGTAATTTAACAGTTTTAATTAAATCTGATCGTTTAATATACGTATCTATATCGTCTTTTAAGAAATGTTGACATAATATCGTATCTGCACCATGACTTCTCAAGAAACTTGCAGCATCGAAGGTTCTTGATCCAGTCCTTAAAGTGAAGTTACGTGTATCAACTATAATTCCAGCTAACATGATTGTAGATTCTATTCTAGTTAAACGATGTTCCGTTGGTTGATATTCTAATAACTCAGTCACAAGCTCAGCAGTTGAACTTGCATAAGGTTCCATATAAACAAGTAATGGACTAGATATTATACTTTCTCCACGTCTATGATGATCGATGACGACTTTTCGGTTTGCTTTATTCAATAAATTCTCATCGATAACAAGTTCTGGTTTATGCGTATCAACTATAACAAGTGTAGTGCGTGGTGTCATTTCATGCCAAGCTTCTTCAGACGTAATAAATCTTTCTTTTAAGTCTGGTTTCTCGTCAATTTCTGTCATAACACGTTGCAATGTGCTATCGATATCCGTTTCATTCAACACAATATATGATTCTAAGTTATTCATTTTGGCAATGCGAGATACACCAATAGCTGCACCGATAGCATCCATATCAGGTGATTTATGTCCCATAATAATAACTTTATCGCCTTCAATCAGAATATCTCTGAGTGCGTGTGAAATAACTCTTGCACGTACTCTAGTACGTTTTTCCATAGGGTCAGTCTTACCACCATAGAATCTTACGTTACCGTTACTATTCTTAATGGCTACTTGGTCACCACCACGACCTAACGCTAAATCTAAACTAGATTGTGATAATTCACCAAGTTCAATTAGATTTTCACTACCTTCACCGATACCTACACTTAATGTGAGTTGACTACCATATTCTCTTGATTTATCTCTCAAATCATCTAATAAATTAAATTTTAAGGTCTCAATATCTTGTAAGATACTATTATTTAAAAGTGCAATAAATTGGTCTGCACTATAACGCTTAACGAAAAGTTGATATCGATTAGACCATTCATTTAGAACATTCATGATTAAACTATTCACTTCTGAACGTTGTGCATCGTTCATATTTTGTGTGATTTCATCATAATTATCTAAGAATATAGTCGCTATGATTGGTTTTTCATTTTCATATAATTCATTTACGCGAGAAGACTCTGTAATATCAAAGAAGTAAATAGTTTTTTCATCTTCAGTATAAGTGACTTTATATTTATATGAACCTTCTTCAACTTCTACTTCTTGAGTATTCTCTAATCTTTTTAAAATATTAGGAAATATTTCATTAATTGGTTCGTTTAAAACATCACGTTCCAAGCGTTTATTTATAAAATTATTAATCCATTCAATATTATCTTTTTTGTCTAACAAAATTACACCAATTGGTAAGTCACTAACAGCACTAGTCTTTCCTTTACTAATCCTTCCTGCTAATCCACCAATGTATAAATCTAATCTCGCAAAACTAGATCTTACAAAAAAGATACTTATTGCAATTAATATTATGGTAACAACCGCCGCTATTATCGCCCAAAATATCGAATTAAAAAAATTGAAAACTAGCAAAACTAAAGCCAATACCAACATCATGATGTAAGGTAATATTAGGGCCTTCTTAACTGATTGACGGTTCATAAACTCACCTCAATTTACTTTTTTATACGTTGTTTCAAATTAAACCATATATCCATTAAGCCAAATAGATAAGCAATCGGCTTAAATATAAATGCTATTATAAATATCAAAACTGCTACTACTATAGGAAGTTTTTTTACTTTTACAAATAAATGGAACAATGATAATGCTTGAATAAATATAACCCATTCTAACACATATTGTAAGTTAGTGACTATGCCGTATAGTACGACATTCTCTTTTGTAACAAACAAACTCATTAACACTACGACTACAAATACTGATACAACACTTCTGTTTATTTGCCACATAAACAAAGGTCTAAATACAGGTGTTGCAATCTTAAATTTTCTCAAGATAGGAAATGTCACAACGATATTTACAAGTACTAATAAAAACACCCAAAATATTATATATCCCGGTATACTTGCTTGTAATATATCAAGTGAAGCTTGTAGCGTTTTTTCTACATCCGAATTGAATGTTCCACCCATTTCGAAATAAGAAACTACTAAATCGTGATATCTCGAAATTAATTCACTAGCTAAAGGTAGTTTTCCCACAATTTGTAGAATTAACACACTACCAATTGTTAAAATACTCATAAACGCTGTAACTAAATATAGAATACGTTCTTTAGAAGTTCGTTCAATGAGTAACTGACCTATGAAAACACTCATAAAAATCATAAGTGCCATAATAGTTAATAAGTACACATTACTAAATAATACTGTTACACATAACGTCACTACAACAGTCACAAAGAATGACGGTTTTGATCGATACCAAAGTATCGTTGCAGGTACCGTAACAAACGGCAATATAATGATTGCTAATATTGGTACAAAATTAATAATAACCATACATAAAGCTAGTAATATGGTTGCTACAATTGTCGCTTTTATATCGACTTTAAAAGACAAATTATTCACTTCCCAATCTATTTTAAACATCTTTCTCTATTTTACAGATTTTTAACGCTTAAAACAATGTAGGAGTTTTTAGCGTTTCTTAACGTTCTTTAAATTTATGTAACTTCAAGAAATGATATACATAAGGCGCCCAATCACCAAAATTCAACAAGAACCCATCATGTCCTACATTATCTGGTACATAAAAGTGTCTATGATATTTAAAAAATCGCCCTATGGCACGCACTTGATCATCTGGGTATAATAAATCATCCGCAAATCCTAAAGTTAATACTTTCGTGTCTAATTGATGTAATCGTTCTTCAACATCATCGCGACCTTTAAAGATATCATGACTATCTAGAACATCTAGTAATGTTAAATAACAATCTTTATTGAATTGATTTTTAAATTTATTACCTTGATACTTTTGATAACTCACAACTTCGTCTGCACTAAATCTTGCTTCATAATCTTTACTTGATCGATAAGTTAGGAACCCTAATTGTCTTGCAATGTTCAAACCCTCTTGACCATTTAGTTGTATGACTTGTCTTGCTATTTCATTAAAGGCCCTACTATAAGACGACGTTTTTTCGGTTGCGGCAAGAATGACGGCCTTCTTAACTTCTATTGATCCATCATAAAGCATTTCAAGCGCTTGCATGCCGCCTAACGAACCACCAATAAGTACATCTATTCTTTCATACCCCAATTTTTTCAAAGCTAATATGTTCGCTTTAGTAACATCTCGCATTGTTAAATGATCTGGAAAATTTGGCGTGTTCAGTTTAGAACTTGAACCATATGGACTACCTATCACATTAAACGTTATAAATTGATAATCGTTTATAGATAAATAGCCACCGTCAATAATTTCTCTCCACCAACCAGGTTGTTCATTATCGCCGTAGGTAAGATGATTACCCGTTAACGCATGACAAACAACGACTAAAGGTTGTCCTTTATGCCCAACGAATTCATATTGAAGTTTTAAGTTGTCTATCACTTCTTCATTTTCAGTTTTAAATTGTCCAAGTTCAACTAGCCCTGTTTCTCGAGATATGATCATAGTAGAACCCCCTTTTATTAAAATAAAAAGCGCCTTACTCGTTCGAAAGTAAGAAGCGCTCGTCATTCTTATTATACGAGTAAACTCGAATGGTAGTAGCACCGTATCCAATTGACCGGTTGCTGAAGTGTCACAGGGCCAAGTCCCTCAACTTCTCTGAATAAGTTTTTATATGTAATTTATATTTAGGATACTAGAAAAAACACTTTAATTCAATAAGTTGTATTATGTCATTATATGAACATTCGTACAATGGCCATCATCACAATTCCAGCTAAGACCGTTATAGTTAAACTTCTTGATATGATAGCAATAACTAAAGTTGGTATCGCTACAACAATAGATTCGAGATTAAGTATATAACCGACTTTATCCTCTTGATTTAACATGCCCTCTACTATTAAAGCTGTAAACAGACATACCGGTACGAACTCTAACCATTTAATAACATAACTAGGGAATTCTAATTTTGCAAGAAAGATAAATGGCGATACTCGAATGATCCAAGTTATAAGAAAGCACCCTGCTATGATTAATAAAACATATATTGAAATTGTCATTTATTAAACACCGCCCCTACAATCGAAGCTACTAATGTCGATATAATAATCGACATATACGTTGGCATAAATAATGTGAATACTAACATACAAATGATTGTTAACACGATTAAATACAAATAAAACATAACTTTATTTTTTTGAATGGTTTCAAACTGAGCAATTAATAAAAATATAAACATAGCTGATAAAGCATAATCTAAACCAAACATTTCAGGTTTAGGTATTAAATTACCAACTAATCCACCTAGTACTGAAGTAACAATCCATAGAATATAAGCCGATATATTAAGACCATGCATCCACGTTGCATTCAAAGATTTCTCTTTGGCATATTTAGTAATTGCCACACCAAAAGATTCATCTGTCACTAATGTACCTATGCCTAAATTAGACCAAAACCCGTTACCTTTAAAAGCAGGTACGAGTGCTAAACTTTGTAAAAACATTCTAGAATTAACGAAAAAAACTGTTAAAAAAATAGCGGAAATTGGAGATTGAATGGCTACTAGCGCACAAATAATAAACTGCGCAGCACCTGCATAAACAAAAATTGATAATAATGTAATTTCAATAATAGATAAACCTGAAGAGATACCAACAATACCGAATGCTAAAGCGACACTAAAGTATCCAAGCATCGTAGGTATACAGTCTTTAACACCTTGCAAAAACAATGTCTTACTATGAATACTTGTATCATTTTTCAATTAAAAACCCCCAAATAAGATAATGAATCCTATCGGTTAGTCTAACGTTTGTCTAACCTCAGTCTGACTTACCTGTAATTTTAACTTTTCTCTGTCTTAGTTTTATCATAACCAACTAACATTATCAATATCACGAGAATCACTACTGAGAATTCATTCACAATAATCATCATTTTTAAATTTATAACGATAACAAAAAATAGGGGGTGGAACAGAAATCTCATTTTATCAAAAAAGATTTCGTTGTCCCACCCCGGCAAGGATAACTAGAATTGAAAAAAGCTTGATATTAAGCGTATTTTCAGTTCAGTCATCTACTGCCAATATAAAACAAAACGAGTCTGGGACTCATTCATGATGTCCCAGACTCTATTTTTCAATTTATTATTAATCTACCAATTATTATTCACTAACGCTAAATTCAGCACTTGCTTCAAATTTAACATCTCTACCGATCATAACGCCACCAGTTTCTAATGCTTGGTTGAATGATACACCATATTTGTCACGGTCAATTTTACCTGAAACTACAAATCCTGTTACAGTTTCACCGTTTAATGGGTTTTTACTTACACCATTGAAATCTACATCAAATGTTTCTTCATGTGTTTCGCCAGCGATTGTTAAATCTCCTGTTACTGAATCTTCACTGATTGATTTTGATTCAAATGTGATATGTGGGTTTTTATCAGCACTAAAGAAGTCTGCTGATTTCAAGTGACCATCACGGTCTGCATTTTTAGTATTAATAGATTCTGTTTTAATTGTAACGACTGCTTTTAATGAAGATAAGTCATTGATATCTCCTGTTACTTCTACATCATAATCATCGAAAGTACCTTTCACGCGTGATACCATTAAATGCTTTACTGTAAATTCTAAACTACTATGTGCTTTGTCAAAATTGAAATTAGTCATGTGTCAAAACTCCCTTATCTTTATTGTATAATTAGTATATCAGATATAATAATTATATTCAAGCATAAACTATAAAAAAAGAGTAACCATTAAATGATTACCCTTTTATTGAATATTCAACACATTATAACTTAATTATTTTTTCCCCGCCCATAAATGGAACTAACGCTTCTGGAACCGTAATCGTGCCATCTTCATTTTGATAATTTTCAACTATTGCTGCAAATGTACGACCAACTGCTAAACCACTACCATTTAAAGTATGAACATATTCTGGTTTAGCATCTTTATCACGTTTAAATCTAATATTTGATCTTCTTGCTTGGAAATCTGTCATATTTGAACAAGAACTGATTTCTTTGTAATCATTATAACTTGGTAACCAAACTTCTATATCGTATGTTTTTGAGCTACCAAAACCAATGTCTCCTGTACATAGATTAACAGTACGGTATGGTAATTCTAGAGCTTGAAGAATTTTTTCGGCATGCAAAGTTAATTCTTCAAGTGCATTAAATGAATCTTCTGGGCGCTCATATCTAACCATTTCTACTTTATTAAATTGATGTAATCTGATTAAACCTCGTGTGTCACGTCCAGCAGAACCTGCTTCACTTCTAAAACATGCAGACTGACCTGTGAATTTAATCGGAAACTGTTCATTTTGTAATACTTCATTGCGATAGAAGTTTGTTAATGGTACTTCAGCAGTTGGAATTGTATAAAGGCCTTCTTTTTCAACTTTGAATAAATCTTCTTCAAATTTAGGTAATTGTCCAGTCCCAAACATTGAATCTGCATTAACAAGCTGTGGAACCATCATTTCAGTATAACCATGTTGCGTTGTATGCATTGTTACCATAAAATTCATTAACGCTCTCTCTAACTGTGCACCTTTACCTGTTAAAAATACAAAACGAGCTCCTGAAACTTTTGCAGCTCTTTCAAAATCAGCCATCTTTAAATCTTCGACTATATCCCAATGTGCTTTTGATTCAAAATCAAATGATCTAGGTGTCCCCCATTTACGGACTTCAACATTATCATCCTCATCCTTGCCAACTGGTGTATCATCACTTATTAAATTCGGAATTCTTACTAATTTATACGTCACTTCATCATTTAACTGATTTAATGATTGATCTAATTCTTTAATCTCGTCTCCAACTTGGCGCATTTCTAGAATAACATCATCTGCATTTTCTTTATTACGTTTTTTTTGTGCAATTTCAGCACTAACTTTATTACGACGAGACTTTAGTTCCTCAGTTTTCGCAATTAAAGTTCTTCTCTTCTTATCTAATTCTAAAATTTCATCGATAACAACTGGATCATCGCCTCTTTTTGAAATTTTGTCTTTTACAAATTCGGGTTCAGTTCTAATTAATCTAATGTCTAACATAATATTTCCTCCTTTTTATTCCATAATTGTTTAAGAAAAAACACCACGTCTCCTTGTTTATCACAAGGGACGTGGTGCTTTACGCGTTGCCACCCTATTTAACAGTCTATAAGACTGCACTCTAAGTCATATAACGGTGTATACCGATTGTTCTTCTTAAAAAGGATAGATTCATTTAAGTTTCATGTCTTGTTTACACCAACCACAAGCTCTCTTTACATTTAACCTTAAACTACTTATTCCTAAACAATATGGATATTAAATTAAACTAAATATACCAAATGATGCCTATATTTTCAAGGTTTACTTAAGATTCCGTTAATAGTCCTGTATTTTGATATACTTTTTTCCCGTTGATAATAACAGTTTGTGCATGATTTACGCCATAATGATAAGGTAAATACTCATGGTTAGGAATATCCCAAACTACAACATCAGCTTGGTCACCTACTTCAATTGTTCCAGCTTCAACATCTATTGCTTTAGCTGCGTTAACCGTAACAGCATTCCAAATTTCATTTGGTGTTAATTTCAATTTAAGTGCCGCAATACTCATGACAAGTTGTAAATTATCTGTTACACAACTACCAGGATTAAAGTCAGTTGCTATCGCAATTGCACCATTATTATCTAACATTCCTCTAGCGTCTGCATATTGATCTTTACCTAAGTAAAATGTAGTTCCTGGTAACAAAACTGCTACCGTATTACTACTATTTAAAGCTTTCTTATCTTTCTCACTTGAAGCTACTAAATGATCTGCTGAAATTGCACCTTCTTCAATTGCTAATCCCAAGCCACCTAAAGGATCTATTTCATCTGCATGAATCTTTACTTTTAAACCTTTTTCTTTTGCAGCTTGCATATATCGTCTTGATTCATCAATTGTGAATACACCTGTTTCACAGAAAATATCAGCAAAATCTGCCTTATCTTTAACATCATCTAATAGGTCTATCATTTCTTGTAAAAATGACGCATTGTCTTTAGCATCTTTAGGTACTGCATGAGGACCTAAGAAAGTGTGTTTCATTCTAATAGGCGTGTCTTGTGCTAGTTGATGCTGAACGTTCAATTGCTTTAGTTCAGTTTCTTTATCTAAACCATAGCCACTTTTAGCTTCAACAGTTGTTGTTCCAAATTGAATCATTCTTATAACTTCTTTTTTTGATTTATTATAAAGTTCTTCTTCAGTAGCATTTCGTGTTGATTCCACAGTGCTTAAAATGCCCCCACCTTGCTTAAGTATGTCTAAATAACTCACACCTTGTTGTTTAAGCGCCATTTCATGTTCTCTTGAACCACCGAATACTAAATGGGTATGCGCGTCTACTAAACCTGGAGAAACAACTTGATTGGTTGCGTCTATTACTTCTGTTGCTTCAAAACTATCGTCATACTCACCTGCATACACAATCTTAGAATCTTTTACTACAACTGTTCCGTTCTTAATAATATTGAGTTCATCGAGTTCATTTCCTTTAAGAGGTCTATCTGTCTTCTTTGGTAAAATTAACTCACCTATGTTTTGAATTAGGATATCATTCATTGTTATCTTTCTCCTTTAACATTGGAATATCTACGTTTTTGTTTTTTGCAGTATCAATTGCTATATCATAACCAGCATCAGCATGTCTTGCTACTCCCATACCAGGATCAGTCGTAAGAACTCTTCCAAGACGTCTGTCTGCGCGTTCACTACCATCAGCTACTACGACCATACCAGCATGTAGAGAGTAACCCATACCTACACCGCCACCATGGTGAACAGAAATCCAAGAGCCTCCTGCAGCAGTATTGACTAGTGCATTTAATATTGCCCAGTCTCCTACAGCATCAGAGCCGTCTTTCATTGCTTCTGTTTCTCTGTTTGGAGATGCAACTGAGCCTGAGTCTAAATGATCACGTCCAATTACAATTGGAGCTGTAATCTCACCTTTTCTAACAAGTTCATTCAAGGCTAATCCCATTTTTGCTCTATCTCCATAACCTAACCAAGCTATTCTTGAAGGCAAACCTTGGAAAGCAATTTTTTCATTCGCCATATCTAACCAACGCATTAACTTTTCATCTTCTGGGAATAATTCTCTCATTAATTGATCTGCTCTTTCAATATCTTTAGGATCGCCACTTAATGCTGCAAATCTAAATGGACCTTTACCTTCACAGAATAATGGACGAATATATGCAGGCACAAATCCAGGGAAATTAAATGCATTTTCTAACCCTTCGTCAAACGCAACTTGTCTAATATTATTACCATAATCAAATGCAACTGAACCATTTTCTTGAAATTTAAGCATTGCTTCCACATGTTTTCTCATTGAAGCTGATGATAATTTTACATACTCTTTAGGATTTGATTCTCTTAATTGATCAGCTTCTTCTAAAGTATAGCCTTCAGGAACATAACCATTTAAAGGATCATGTGCTGACGTTTGATCTGTAACGATATCGATTTTAAATCCTCTTCTAAGTATTTCGTGATGAACTTCGGCAGCATTACCTACTAAACCAATTGCTAAAGGTTTTCCAGCATTTCTCGCTTCTTCTGCTTTTTCTAATGCTTCATCCAACGAATCTGTCATAATATCACAATAACGAGTTGCGATTCTTTTTTCTATTCTTGAAGGGTCAACATCAACACCAATAACAACGCCTTCATTCATTGTGACAGCTAATGGTTGTGCGCCACCCATGCCACCTAGTCCTGCAGTTAGTGTGATTGTTCCTTTCAATGAGCCATTAAAATGTTGATTCGCTAATTCAGCAAACGTTTCATAAGTACCTTGTACAATGCCTTGTGAACCGATATAAATCCAGCTACCTGCTGTCATTTGACCATACATCATTAATCCTTTTTTATCTAATTCATGGAAATGTTCCCAATTTGCCCATTTTGGTACGAGCACTGAATTTGATAATAATACTCTTGGTGCTTCTTCATGTGTTTTAAATACAGCTACTGGCTTTCCAGATTGTACTAGCATTGTTTCATCACTTTCTAGTCTTCTTAAAGTTTCAACAATTGCATCAAAACTTTCCCAGTTACGTGCTGCTTTACCAATACCACCATATACAACTAATTTATCTGGATGCTCAGCTACCTCTGGGTCAAGGTTGTTATATAGCATTCTTAATACCGCTTCTTGTTCCCAACCTTTACATTCTATTTCTAATCCTTTTTTCGCTTTAATTTGTCTTGTCATTTTTCATTTCCCCTTTGTTAAAATATAAGTAAACTTAATGGAATTGCGATTAGTAATGTTAATGCCACTCGAATAAACCAAATAACAATAAGTTTCCAAATTGGTATTTTAATGTCTGTAGCTAAGATACAAGGTACCAAAGCAGAGAAGAAAATGATGGCTGATATACTCGTAATTGCAGTAACAAATTTAACCTCTATCGTTGATTTCACAACCAATAGTGATGGTAAAAACATCTCTATAATTGATACAGTTGATGCTTTTGCTAATAATGGTTTATCATCTATCGGAAATATATAAATAAATGGATAGAAAATATAACTCAACCAATCAATAATCGGCGTAAAATTAGCCAAAATCAAACCTAAAAATCCTATGGCAAGAATAGAAGGAAGAATTGCCATTGTCATTTCTATGCCATCTTTTAGATTTGTTAGTATATTTTTAAATAATGTTAATGATTCATATGATTGTTTCTTTGCCTCATCGTAAGCTGCTTTAATGTAATTACCTTCAACTTTTATTTCTTTTTGGCCATCTTGATTGTTATAATACGCCTCTGATTCTCTTGAAATTGGTGGTAAGTGCGCTGATATCGCTGTAACGATAAACGTAATAATCAACGTACTCCAAAAAAATAAATTCCAATGATCCATCAAATCTAACGTTTTCGCAACAATAACCATGAAAGTTGCTGAAACTGTTGAAAAACCTGTTGCAATAATGACCGCTTCTTTTTTATTGTACATTCCATCTTTATATACTCTATTTGTAATAAGTAGTCCTAAAGAATAACTACCAACAAATGAAGCAACAGCATCAACAGCAGACTTCCCGGGCGTCTTAAATATTGGTCTCATAACTGGTTGCATCAGAACACCAATGAATTCTAATAGCCCATAACCTACTAAAAATGATAATGCAATAGCCCCTACTGGTATAAGAATGCTTAATGGCAACATCAACTTATCAAATAAGAACGGCCCATATTCAGGATTAAACAATAATTTTGGCCCAAATTTAAAAACATACATACAGCCGATAACTGCACCTAATAGTTTAATGAGCACTAGAACACAATCAGTAACAGACTTCTTAAAATCTAATCTAATAATTGGAAGTATAGCACCTAGTAATATAATGATTAACGCATAATATGCAGTGAATTTTCCTAATATTTCTCGAACACCTAAATGAGCATGATCCACTAATATTGTATGATTCTCACCAATTTTTAAAGGTACAAAAAATAGTAAAATTCCTAAAAGACTAAATACATAAAACTTCCACATATCTTTCCCTTTAATTTGAAGTTGATGATTTTTCATCACAACACCTCTTTTATTATTTTAAGTAATCACTTACTTTTTCTATATCATGATGAAATACTCTATCTTCAGTTATGGATGGAACAATTTTTCTTAATTCGTCATACTTTGCTTTTGTTTTAGGAGATAATTTCTCTACCCCTTTAATCTCTACTGCCTGTAATGCAATGATACATTCTATTGCAATGACTCTTCTTGCATTCTGTATGATTTGATAAGCATGTCTTGCACCAATCGTTCCCATGGACACATGATCTTCTTGATTTGCTGAAGAAGGTATGGAATCTACACTCGCTGGATGTGCTAACGTCTTGTTCTCAGATACTAGTGAAGCTGCTGCATATTGCATGATCATCGCCCCACTTTGTAAACCAGGTTCAGGACTTAAAAACGCAGGCAATCCACCATTCAATTGGGGGTTCACAAGTCTTTCTAATCTTCTTTCAGCTACATTCGCTAACTCAGCAACTCCTATTTTTAAGAAATCTACTGCAAATGCTATTGGCTGTCCATGAAAATTCCCACCAGAAATAACAAGTGTTTCATCTTCATTATCAAATATAAGCGGATTATCATTTGCTGCATTCATTTCTAATTCTAGTTTTTCTTTAACATAATTTAGCACTTGGAAACTTGCACCATGTATTTGAGGTATACACCTAAGTGTGTAAGCATCTTGCACGCGTATTTCACCTTGACGAGTTGTGAGTTTAGAACCTGATAACCAATTTCTCATTCTTTCAGCTACTTCTATTTGTTCGTTGAAATTTCTAACAATATGAACGTGTTCATCATAAGCATCAACTATACCGTTTAATGCTTGGTGTGTTAATGAAGCAATCCATTCAGAATGATACGCGATATTCTCCGCTTCTATATATGCAATAACACCTTGTGCCGTCATTGCTTGTGTACCATTTATTAATGCTAATCCTTCTTTAGCTTGTAACGAATGTGGCTCTAAACCTAATTCATGTAATACTGATTTAGCATTTAATATTTCACCCTTGTAGCTCACATCACCTTCACCAATTAGTGCCAATGCTAAATGTGATAATGGAGCTAAATCTCCAGATGCACCTAAAGATCCTTGTTCTGGTATGACTGGAACAATTCTTTCATTAATAAACGTAACAAGAAGATTAACTAATGATTCTGTTACCCCAGAATGACCTTTCAACATAGTATTTAAACGCAGGACCATCATAACTAATGAAACATCGTTAGGAAATGGTTTGCCAATACCACAAGAATGAGAACGAATTAAATTAACTTGTAAGTCGTTATATTTTTCTTGTTCAATAAGTACATCACTGAATAGTCCGAATCCTGTCGTAATACCATAAACTGTTTCTTTATTTTGAATTATTTTTTCAACTGTTTTTCTACTTTTTCTGACATTAGATAACGCTTCTTTAGATATCGCGATATTCCCTTCTTCTTGTAAAAATACTTTAATATCTTCAATCGTTAAATCTTTACCATTTAATAATAAAGTCACTTAATACACTCCTTTTGGACACAAAAAATACAACAAACTATCATTTGTTGCACCTTTCTCATATCTATTGTCTATTAGGCTATTTATGTCTTATATATGATTTATTCCTAGTCCAATTGTTTCGTGTTCTTTACCTTTGATAGGAGCGCCAATAGTCCCATATAAACTTACAGCAATCCATTCGCCTTCTTCTTGATCTTCATATGGACAACCTCTGACTACAGCAAATTTTAAACCAACTGTTCTCATGATTTCACCGATTGATAATTCACCTCTAGTAATACCATTTACTGCTTCTAATATTGCATGGTATAAAGCATGCGTTTCTCGATAGTGGCTTTCTGAAATAATACCTTCTCTTCTAGCTGCTGTCTCAACAGAAGAAATGATTTTATTCAATGACATCGTACCTATCTTTCCAACAATTATCTGCATTTGTTCACACTGTGGCATCAATTGCTTAGCTGTTTCTTTATTTGTTAATGTTAACAATGTCGCATATTTACCAATTGAAATCTGTTCTGTCATGGATAAACTCCTATCATGTCTAATATCTAATGTCTAAATTTACATTAAGTATACGCTTTCATTATTTTTCTGACAATACCTTTTGCGATATCCGTAACACACTGATTGATTAACAAATTACTAAACTAAAGGATTCTTTAATTATATTTAAAATTATACTGTTCATTTTGAAATATAAGTGGCATAATAAGTCGTACAATTAATTGAAGGTGGGGTAGTAATGAAGACAATATCTTCCGTAACAATTCCAAAAAGAGAACACCAATCACATAAAGGTGATTATGGTAGGATATTATTAATTGGTGGTAATGCAAACTTAGGTGGCGCTATTATGTTAGCAGCAAGGTCTTGTGTATTCAGCGGTAGTGGTTTGATCACTGTATCAACACATTCATCCAATTTCGCTGCATTACATTCTCGTTGTCCTGAAGCAATGGTTTCAGATATAACAGACTTAAAAAAACTAGCTAAGTTGATAGAACAATCAGATTGTATATTAATTGGCCCTGGTCTAGGATTAGATTTTAAAGGTAATAACACGTTAACGTTCTTATTCCAAAATATACAGCCACATCAGACTTTAATCATTGATGGTGATGCCATTACAATCTTAAGTAAACTAAAGCACACTCTACCTGAATGTGAAATCATCTTCACACCACATCAAAAAGAATGGGAAAGATTAAGTAATATTCCCATTGAAGAACAAACTTATGAAAGAAATAAAGAAGCGGTTAAATCTTTAAATGCTACTGTTGTACTTAAAAAACATGGTACAGAACTATTCTTTAAAGATCATGAATATAAATTAACAATCGGTACACCAGCTATGGCTACTGGTGGTATGGGTGATACGCTAGCAGGTATGATAACAAGTTTTGTGGGACAATTTGATTTAGAAGAGGCAGTTATTAATGCGACATATATTCACAGTTCTATCGGTGAAGAATTATCAAAAGATATGTATGTCGTTCCTCCTTCTAAACTTATTGATGAAATACCATATGCGATGAAGTCATTTGAAGAACAATAAATAGACACCCCGTTCAAAATCTAATTGATTTTGAACGGGGTGTCTTAAGTTTAAATAATATTATTCATCTTTATCTTGTTCTTCGATATCTTCATTTACTCGTTCCATGAAGTCTTCTCTTAATTCTTCTTTACCTTCTGCTTCACTGTCTTGTGTTTCTACAGTTTCCTCTAGAACACCTTCAACAGGAGATTCTGCTATTTCATCTTCATCTGGTTCAACTATTGCAACTGTTGCAACATGTTGATTTTCTCCTAAACGGATTAATCTAACACCTTGCGCGCTACGACCATTTTGAGAGATGTCAGATACATGTAATCTGATAATTACACCTGAATTAGTAACAATCATTAAATCTTCGTCACCAGTTACAGTAGTAATACATACAAGATTACCATTTTTCTCAGTTAATGTAGCAGTTTTAATACCTTTACCGCCTCTGTTAGATATACGATATTGATCAGATGATGTTCGTTTTCCATAACCTTTTTCAGTTACAATCAATACTTCATCTGGTTCTTCTTCATCCGTAATATCCAATCCAATAACTTCATCGCCATCGCGTAATGAGATACCTCTAACACCAGCTGCAGTTCTACCTAATGGACGTAATTTTGTTTCATCAAATCTAATTAATGAAGCATGTTTCGTACCAATTATAATTTCTTTTGTGCCATCCGTCAGTCTAACTGCAATTAACTCATCGCCTTCTTTAAAGTTGATTGCAATCTTACCATTTTTATTGATACGTGAGAAATTAGATAATTTAGAACGTTTTACAGTACCATGTTTAGTCGCAAACACTAAGAAGTGTTCCTCACTTGATAAGTCTTTCACTGCTATCATAGTACTAATCATTTCATCTTTATCTATTTCTAAAGCATTTACAATTGGAAGTCCTTTAGACTGTCTAGACATTTCAGGGATTTCATAGCCTTTTAGTTTATATACTCGACCTTTATTCGTAAAGAATAATATGTGGTCATGTGTACTTAGTGTCACTAATTGACTAACAAAATCATCTTCAATCGTATTCATACCTTGTATACCACGTCCACCTCTATTTTGTGAACGATATGTAGATACTGGTAATCGTTTTATATAATTATTATGGCTTAATGATATAACAATTTGCTCTTCCGGTATTAAATCTTCATCTTCAATCTGATCTAAACCAGCTGCTGTTATTTCAGTACGTCGTTTATTGCTATATTTTTCTTTAATTTCAGTAATTTCTTCTCTGATGATTTCAAGAAGTTTTTCTTCATCGTTTAAAATTTCTTTCAATTCTTCGATGAGTTTAAGTAAATCTTGATATTCTTTCTCAATTTTACCACGTTCTAAACCAGTTAAACGACGTAATCGCATGTCTAATATTGCTTGCGCTTGACGTTCAGATAGTTCAAATCGATTTTGTAATCCTTCCATTGCTTCTGAATCACTTTGAGATTCACGAATCAATGCAATGATTTCATCTATATGGTCTAGAGCTATTCTTAAACCTTCTAGTATATGTGCTCTATCTTGAGCTTTTCTTAAATTATATTTTGTACGTCTAGTTACGACATCTTTTTGGTGTTCTAAATAATGATATAGCACTTCACGTAATCCTAATAATTTAGGCTTACCATTAACTAAAGCAATCATATTTACGCCAAATGATGTTTGTAACGGTGTTTGTTTGTATAAATTATTTAATATGACATTTGCATTGGCATCTTTTCTAACTTCTATAACAATACGCACGCCAACTTTTAAACTTGTTTCATCCCTTAAATCTGTAATACCTTCGATTTTTTTATCTCTAGCTAATTCAGCAATTTTTTCAATTAATCTTGCTTTGTTAACTTGATACGGTATTTCTGTCACAATAATGCGCTCTTTACCATTTTTCATGACTTCTATTTCTGTACGTGCTCTCATTAATATAGAGCCACGACCAGTCTCATAAGCGCTTCTAATGCCACTTCTACCCATAATTAAACCAGCAGTTGGGAAGTCTGGACCTTGAACGATATCCATTAATTCATTTGTAGTAATTTCTGGATTATTACTTAACGCAAGGACACCATCGATAACTTCATCCAAGTTATGTGGTGGAATATTTGTAGCCATCCCTACAGCAATACCAGATGTACCATTTACTAATAAGTTAGGAAATCTTGCTGGTAAGACTACCGGCTCTCTTTCATTACCATCGTAATTATCTTGGAAATCAATTGTGTCTTTATTTATATCACGTAATAATTCACCAGTAATCTTTGCTAGTCTTGCTTCTGTGTAACGCATTGCCGCTGCGCCATCACCATCCATTGAACCAAAGTTACCTTGTCCGTCTACTAATGGATAACGATAACTAAAATCTTGTGCCATACGTACCATCGCTTCATAAATTGATGAGTCACCGTGAGGGTGATACTTACCCATAACATCACCAACGATACGTGCTGATTTTTTATAAGGTTTATCTGCAGTCATACCTTGATCATTCATACCGTATAATATACGGCGATGAACTGGTTTTAGACCATCCCTAACATCTGGTAAGGCACGTGAGACAATAACACTCATTGCATAATCTAAAAATGATTCTTTCATTTCTTTACTGATGTTACGTTCACTCACTCTTGATTGAGGTGTTTCTGCCATTAATCATATCCTCCTTAAATCGTAAATAGTGCTTTAAATATCTAACGTTGCGTATTCGGCATTCTCTTCTATGAATTTACGACGAAACTCAACAATATCTCCCATAAGCATTTCAAATGTTTCATCCGCTTCAATTGCATCTGTAAGTGTTACTTGTAGCATTGAACGATGTTCAGGATTCATTGTTGTATCCCATAATTGATCAGCGTTCATTTCTCCAAGACCTTTATAACGTGCTATAGACAATTTCGGTGTTGAGCTTAACTCAGCCTTTAAGTTGTCTAATTCTCTGTCATTAAAGACATAATATTTTTTCTTACCTTGTTCTACTTTATATAATGGTGGCTGTGCAATATATACATAACCAGCTTCAATAAGTGGTCTCATAAATCTGTAGAAGAATGTTAATAACAACGTTCTAATATGTGCACCATCGACATCGGCATCTGTCATAATAACTAATTTATGATATCTTGCTTTACTAATGTCAAATTCTCCACCGATTCCAGTACCTAAACCTGTAATCATTGCACGGATTTCATTATTTCCAAGAATACGATCAAGTCTTGCTTTTTCAACATTTAAAATTTTACCACGTAATGGTAGTATTGCCTGAGTTCTAGAGTCACGACCTAATTTAGCAGACCCTCCGGCAGAGTCACCCTCTACAATATATAACTCACATTCTTCTGGTTTTTTACTAGAACAGTCAGCCAGTTTACCAGGTAAGCTAGAAACTTCTAATGCTGATTTACGACGTGTCACTTCTCTTGCTTTTTTTGCTGCAAGACGTGCTCTAGACGCCATAGTACCTTTATCAACGATAATTCGTGCTACATTTGGATTTTCTAATAGAAATCTTTCAAATAACTCTGAGAAGAGTTTATCTACAATTCCTCTTACTTCAGAATTCCCAAATTTAGTTTTAGTTTGTCCTTCAAATTGAGGATCACCATGTTTAATTGAAACAACTGCAGTCAGACCTTCACGAACGTCTTCACCAGATAGTTTCTCTTCATTTTCTTTAAGGATTTTGTTCTTAAGTCCATAACTGTTTATAACTCTTGTTAATGCACGTTTGAATCCATCCTCATGTGTACCACCTTCATAAGTATGAATGTTGTTAGCATAAGTGAGTAACGTTGTTGAGAAACCACTGTTATATTGCATTGAAATCTCTACTTCAACATCATCTTTACTATCGTGTATATAAATCGGTTCATCAAATAAAACTTCTTTAGATTTATTTAACATTTCTACATAAGATTTAATTCCACCTTCGTAGAAATATGAATCTTCGGCTATATTGTCTTCGTCTCTTTCATCTCTTAAAGTTATTTGAATACCTTTATTTAAGAATGCTAATTCACGAACACGTTTTTGTAATGTTTCATAATCATACTCTGTCGTTTCTGTGAAAATTTCCTCGTCTGCTTTAAAACGAATCGTCGTACCTGTATGATCTGTTTCACCAATTTCTTTCAAATCAAATGATGGAATACCTCTTTCATATGCTTGATGATGAATTTTGTTGTTAAGATGGACATATACTTCTAGTTGTGAAGAAAGTGCATTTACAACTGATGAACCAACACCATGTAATCCACCTGATACTTTATATCCTCCACCGCCGAATTTACCACCAGCGTGTAAGACCGTTAATATAACTTCAACAGCAGGGCGTCCCATTTTTTCTTGAATGTCTACGGGAATACCTCTACCATTATCAGTTACTTTTATCCAATTATCTTTCTCAATTACGAGTTCAATATGATCAGCATAACCTGCTAAGGCTTCGTCGATACTGTTATCCACGATTTCCCATACAAGGTGATGTAAACCTCTTGAAGCTGTAGAACCTATATACATACCAGGGCGTTTACGTACTGCCTCTAAACCTTCTAATACTTGTATCTGATCTGCACCATAACTTACTTCGTTATTTTGTTCTGACACGTATTTCCACCTTCACTTTCATCTACTCAATAATATTGCCTTTAGATACGTTAAATACCTTGGCATTCTTCATAATTTCATGTTCAATTCCATCTACAGATGTAGTCGTAACAAAAGTCTGAACCTTCTCTTGTATTGTGCTTAATAAATGCGTTTGACGTTTATCATCAAGTTCGCTAAGTACATCGTCTAATAACAATATTGGATATTCACCAACTACTTGATTGATTAATTCTATTTCTGCAAGTTTGATAGAAAGTGCAGTTGTTCTTTGTTGACCTTGTGAACCATAAGTTTGAACATTCATATCGTTGACGTGAAAACTAATATCATCTCTATGTGGTCCAAATCTTGCACTTCCACGTTCAATCTCTTTATCCATTGATTCGTTTAACATTTCATAAAATGCCTCTTTTAATTCTGATTCATTATGAATTGTTTCAGACAATTTGATATTTGGTTCATACTGAAGCTTTAACATTTCGTTATTACTCGTAATTCCTTGATGAATTACTTCAGCGATTTTCTCTAGTTCGCTTATAAAATTAGCTCGTTTCAATGTAACTTTTGCAGCTGCGTCTGCAAATTGTTCATTGAATACTTCTAGCATTGTTCTGTCTTTCATCTTTCCAATTTGCAATTGCTTAAGGTAATGATTTTTTTGTTTAAGTAATCTTTGATAATTTGACAAATGACTTAAATAGACCGCAGACATCTGACCGAGTTCCATATCAATAAAACGTCGTCTGATTTGCGGACTACCCTTAACAATATTTAAATCTTCAGGTGCAAACAAAACTACATTCAAATGTCCGATATATTGTGTTAATCGACTTTGCTCAAGATGATTTACTTTCGCTTTCTTGCCCTTTTTCGTAATAATTAACGATATAGGCATAGTTCCATGACGATAACTTAGTTCACCTTCTATTTTACCATACTCTTCACCAAACTGTATGAGTTCTTTATCATTCGAAGTCCTATGACTCTTAGCCAATGCTAAAGTATAGATAGATTCTAACAAGTTAGTCTTTCCTTGAGCATTCTCGCCAATTAATATATTCACATTCGAATTAAATTGAAGTGTGCATTTATTATAATTTCTATAATGTGTTAAAGTGAGTTTTTGTAATATCATATTTATTCACTTTGATGGTTAATGCGAAATTGACCTTCAGAAGGTATTTCAATTAAATCACCATCATGCAATTTTTTTCCACGACGAATTTCTCGCTCGCCATTAATCAATACTTCTTCATCTTGGAGGAACCATTTAGCTTGACCACCCGTTCCAATGACGCCTTCATTTTTTAGGAATTGACCTAAAGTTATATCGTCTTCAACTGAGATATCTTGTATCACTATCTTCACTCCAATCTTAATTAGTCATCTCTATATTATACCTTTTTTCACTAAAAAAATCATGCTTTATAGTACATTTCATTACAATAAACCTAAAGCTTTGAGATATATCAATTAAAACAAAACAACACCGATCAAATATAACGATATACATTTCGCTTATTTACTTTTTCATCCCAAATTAAAAGACATCAAACAACGATTCGTTGGATGATGTCTTTTAATTATTTACATAAACGATACTTCTGTATGGAATTTATAAGTTAAGCAATACAATGCAATGATTCACTAGGCTCGTATAGTTCATTAACCTATGTCAGTTTAACTATTTTAATCTTTTTTACTTATGATTAAAATTAAACTGATTAAGAAGAATGCAGTTCCAGCTAAAAATGGAATCGTAATAAATCCAAGAACATTAATATATTCTGAAGAACAAGGTACGCCTGAAGTGCAAGGCTTGATTTCTGCAAATCCAGGTACCTTTTGTTCTAAATAATGCCAAATAGAAATACAAAGTCCAATTAAAGAAAATGGCAGTGCAATTTTTTTAACATTAAAATCATTTTGAAATGAGCCAATACCTAAAATGATTACTAAAGGATACATAAAAATTCTTTGAAACCAACAAAGTGTACATGGAACGAATTCACGTATTTCACTGAAATACAAACTACCTAATGTAGCAACTAATGCTATTACCCAGGAAATAAAAAGTGCATACTGCTGTCTCAACTTTATCACCTAATTTTATTTATTTTTCTTTTCTACCGCTTCATCAATAGCTTTAGTAACTTTTTCATAGTCCATAGGATCAGATAATACTTTACCATCAACAACGATTGTTGGTGTTATTTCTACATCATATTTATTTGTTAAGTCAGCATCATTTTTCATTTGTTTATATGATTCAGAATTTCTATTCTCAATTAATTGCAGAATTTTATCTTTTTTAGCTTTATCTACTTCTAGGCTATCTACTGTTTTCTTAACTACTTTTTGAGTTAACCATTCATCATCACTTTGAGCATCGTGATCATCTGGTTGTGCTTTGAATAATGCTCTGTGGAAGTTCCAGTATTGTTCTGGTGCAATTTTATACACTGCATGAGCAGATGCAGCACCTAATTCTGAACCATCGCCATGAAATGGTGCGTTAACAAATCTATATTCAACTTTCCCTTTATCTATATAATCTTTTTCAATTTGATCCATATAGTTTGTTTCGAATGCTTTACAAGCAGGACATTTAAAATCACCGAATTCTATAATTTGAACTTTAGCGTTATCCTTTTTGTTTGTAGGGTTATTCTTCGTATCTTTAGATAATTGTTTAGCCTTAACAGTTCTTTCATAAAGACTATTTTCTTTATCTTCCCCATTACCGCTAAATACAACTAGCAATACAATTCCAACTACAATAATAAGTATTGCAATCATCAAAAACATAATATTACTATTACTATTACTATTCTTATTTGCCATATTAATCCCTCAATCTCTTTTCATAGTTAATATAAATTTTATACTATAGTTGTATTAAATTCTATATTGTTCAGAAGAAAATCATTAAGATTTTGTGACAGTTGTTATCTATAACGATATATAATTATGAGCTTTTAGTAAGATTAAGCGCATTTTTTAAATTCTTAACAATACCCTTCTCATAAGTTAATACACTGCCACGATAGGTTCTTGCTGCAAATAACAGTAATAGAACACTCGTTGCAACCGAAATAACAATACCTAGAATTAAATGCCATTCTGGTGTAGTTTCAGATGTTGTTCTCAGTAACATTACCATAGGCGACAACATTGGAATGAAACTTGTAATTTTAACAAGTAATGTGTCTGGGTTTGAAATACTAAATATTGCGATATAGAACGAAGCAAGCGAAATAAATGTTACTGGCATCATAGATTGAGCTAGATCTTCTATACGGCTTGTTAAAGCACCTAGAATGGCCGCTAATGAAATATAGGATATAACACCTAAAATTAAATAAACTAACCCATAAATGATGATTTTAGTCGTCTCAGGGCCATATTCAACACCAGCTGTTTCAAATAATCCTTTTAAATCAAATGCAAAGATACTAATAACGATCGCTGAGACTACGAAAAGTATTTGTGTAAATGCAACTGAGATTATGGCCAATATTTTAGCAGCAATGTGTACGGATGGTTTTACACTTGTTACAATCATCTCAATGACACGTGTTGTTTTTTCAGTAGCAATTTCTGCACCAATTTGATTAGCGTAATTAAAAGTGATAGAGAATGATAAGAATAAAATGATATAAACCACTGCCATATTCAGTGCTTGTACTTTCGGATTGATATCCCCAGCTTGATTGTTATCTGATTTTATTTCTTTTGTTTTGATAACACTAGGTGTATTAAGCATTTTTAAATCTTTTTCAGATAAGTTAAGCTTTTGGGCTGTTAATGCTGACTGCATTTGGCTTAGCGTAGTTTTTAACTTTAATTTCTCATCTTCACTTACATTATCTTTTTCATAAATTGTTCCGTTTACTTTTTCACCTTCAACTTTCACTTGAATAAGACGTTTATACTTTTCATTTTTAACGCCTTTCTTTCCCTTTTCAAACGATACTTTTTCGACTTTATTTACATCATCACCTTGTTTGTATTGTTTTTCTAACGATTTATATACCAAGTTATTATCTGTTTGTATTGCGACTGTTTTCGGACCATTATCAAAAAGTTCTATAATTTTATCGACATTACTTAATGCAAAAATAAATATCATGAAAATAGCTGTCATAATGATAAATGATTTACTTTTGATTTTTTGAAAATAAGTTAAATTAAAAGTTGTCAAAAATTTATTCATGATGCTCACCTACCTTAGCTATAAATATATCATTCAGTGAAGGCTCAGCAACTTGGAATCTCTTTAGGTAACCAAGTTTTATAACATCTTTATAAATTGGTTCTGCATATTGTTCGTTTGCTATTCTAATCTTCACGCCTTTTTTAGTTTCTTTATATACTTCGACACCTTCATAATCTTTTAAGAAATCAAATTTATAATTACCCTCGATATATATATCTTTTTTACCAAAATCATCTTTAACTTTATCTATATCGCCTGAAACTACGGCTTTTCCTTTATTCATAATACATATATGATCACAAAGTTCTTCAACATGTTCCATACGATGAGAACTAAAAATAATGGTTGTACCTCTCTCTTTAAGATCTTTTACAGCAGATTTAAGCAATTCAACATTAACTGGATCTAGTCCACTAAATGGTTCATCTAATATTAACAATTTAGGCTTATGAATAATTGATGCAATTAATTGGATCTTTTGTTGATTCCCTTTAGATAGCGCTTCTATTTTCTTTTCTTTATTTTCTAATGCATCAAATCTCTTTAACCAATAATCTAATTCTTTATGAATTTCTTTCTTCTTCATGCCTTTTAGTTCAGCTAAATATTGAATTTGCTTCCATACTTTTAGTTTTGGGTTTAATCCTCTTTCTTCAGGTAAGTAACCAACTGTATCTGTCATAGAGTAGTCTATAGGTTTGTCTTTAAAAGTTATAACACCTGTTGTTTTTGGTAATAATCCTAAAATCATTCTAAATGTGGTTGTTTTACCAGCTCCATTACCACCTAAAAATCCATACATTGTACCTTCTGGAACGGTTAAATCAACACCATGAACAGCAGTAAATTCATTAAATTTTTTAGATAAATCTTTAATTATTAGTGTCATGTTTAGCCTCCTTTTTATGATATTTAATCATTTCAAAATTGATATTTTCGTCATCTTCAAAAATAAATAGGTCATCAATCGTTATTTCAAAAATTTGTGAAAGCTTATGTGCAAGCACTAATGTTGGATTAAATTTAGACCGCTCAATAGAATTAATTGTTTGTCTTGATACATTCACTATACGAGATAGTTCACTTTGCGTCATATTCATACGGGTTCGATACTCATACACTCTATTTTTCATACCATCACTTCCTGTCAAGTTAACTTTACATTATAAGATTTATTGTTGTATGTCAAGTTAGCTTGACATACAACAATAAAAAAAAGAGTTTAGGAATTTTTCATCCTAAACTCAAGCATTTTAATCTAATAAGTTCTAATTGGAAGTATTAACTGAACAACACTTTCATCATTTTTAGGTTTTAGTATGAATGGTCTCATTGTTCCAAAGAATTCAACTTGAACTTCATCATTGTCTATTGCTTTTAATGCATCCATCATATATTTAGAATTGAATGATATCTTTAAAGACTCACCTTCAACATCTTCAGTAGTTACATCTTCTTTAACAGTACCAATTTCTGGTGAAGTAGATGACAACTCTAATTTATCAACATCAGTTGCTAATTTAATAACGTTGTTTCCGCCTTCTCGTGCTAATAAAGATGCACGATCAATAGCATGATAAAACTCACTATTATCGATTGTTAATTTTGTTTCATAATTTTCAGGGAATAATCTCGATGTATCTGGATAATTTCCTTCAAGTAATCGAGATATGAAGTTAATTTGTCCAACTTTAAACAATACTTGATTACTCGCAAAGAATATATTGATATCTTCTTCAGAATCCGAAACAATTTTATTTAATTCAGAAAGTGCTTTTCCTGGAATGATTACATTTTTATCTTCAATTTGAGCATCTTCTAATTTTAACTTTCTTAGTGCAAGTCTATGTGAATCTGTTGCAGTACAGATTAATTCATTATTTTGAATTAACCAATTAACCCCTGTTAATACCGGACGTGTTTCTGAGGTGGACACTGCAAAGTTCGTTTGTGCGATAATGTTCTTTAGAACTTTAATAGGTAATTTAATTGCATCATCTTCAGAAACTTGTGGTAATAATGGATATTGATCTGGATCTAATCCACTTACATTAAACTCAGAGTGTCCTGACGTAATTAATGTTTTGAATTGATCATTTGTTGATAAATTTACAGTTTTAGCTGGTAATTTTTTTACGATATCAACAAAGAAACGTCCTGGAAGTACTACAGAACCTTTTTCTTCTATGTCTACTATCTTCTCACCATCGATATTTTCTGGGATTGTAATTTCAATAGAAATTTCAGAATCAGATCCTGTTAATATGATACCTTTATCCGTTGCATCGATTTTGATACCTGTAAGGATCGGTAATGTAGTTCTTGGTGATATTGCTTTTAATGTATCATTCAATTGATTTAAGAAATAATCTCGTTGAATTGTAAATTTCATAACTTATAAAACTCCTTCCAGTCGTTATATATTAATTATATATCTTTTAAAATCATAGTAATAGTCATAGGGGCTGTGGATTGGTGGATAAATGGGTCAAAGACGCATCATGAAAGTTATACACATGTTAATAATCTGTGTATAGATGTGCACAACTTATCCACATTATCCACGGATTTGTTTTTCTAGTTGCTCTAGATCATTTTTTAGTTCTGGGTTATTTTTAATGTCTGTTTTGATTTTATCGTGTGCGTGTATGACAGTTGTATGGTCTCTACCACCAAATTCTTCTCCTATTTTGGGCAATGAAAAATCAGTTAACTCTCTTGATAGATACATTGCTATTTGTCTAGGATAAGCGATTGATTTAGTACGCTTCTTAGCTGAAAAATCTTCTATACGAACGTTGTACATCTTGCCAACAACTTGTTGGATGTCAAGAATTGTAATTTTTGTAGATCTTGGTGTAGATATAATATCTTTCAAAGCTTCAGCAACTAAGTCAGTTGTTATAGGTTGTTTTCTAAGCTTCGAGTAAGCTAATACTCTAGTTAATGCGCCTTCTAATTCACGAATGTTTGATTGAATAGAATTAGCGATATAAGTGAGGGCTTCTACAGGTAAATCAAGGTTTTCTTCTTCAATTTTCTTCTGCAAAATCGCCATCCTAGTTTCGAAATCAGGTGGTGTAATGTCTACGATTAGTCCCCATTCAAAGCGCGTTCTTAATCGATCTTCAAGAGTTGGTATTTCTTTAGGTGGTCGATCACTTGAAATAACAATTTGTTTTTTATTTTGATGTAGGTCATTGAAAGTATGGAAGAATTCTTCTTGTGTTTGTTCCTTTTTTTGTATGAATTGAATATCATCTATTAATAGAACATCAATGTTTCGATATTTATCTCGAAAACTTTCTGTATCATTTTTTCTAATAGATTTAATAAATTCGTTCGTAAACTTTTCGCTGGAAGTGTATAACACATTGGCATTTGGATTTTGCTCTAACACATAATGTCCAATTGCATGCATCAAATGCGTCTTTCCTAAACCAACGCCACCATATATAAATAGTGGATTATAAGCATTTGCAGGTTCTTCTGCAACTGCTAATGAAGCAGCATGAGGAAATTGATTTCCAGGGCCAATTACAAATGTATCAAATGTGTTATTACTATTTAATTGACTATTGGTTGTTTCTTCATACGTTTCAATTTCTTTAGGTTTTGTAGTGGTTCCTGCAAAATCTTCACTTTCTAAATCTTCTTCTGATATAAATTTAACTTGAACTTTGTCACCGATGACATCATAGATAAAATTTATTACATGTTCATGGTACTTGTTGGTTAGCCATTCAGCTACAAAAGGACTTTGAGCAACGATAATTGCACGATTACTATCTATTTGATGTAAATAGGTACCTTTGAACCAAGTATTATAACCAGCAGAAGCGATTTGATCTTCGGCAATAGATAATACCTGCTCCCAAATTTCTTCTTTTGAATTCATAAAATGCCTCTTTCCAATTAAAAATTTATTGAGTTATACACTGTAAATAGAGTTGTTGATAAAGTAAATAACAGGGTGTTAACAATTATCCACACCTTATTAACAAACGGTGGATAACTTCCCTTTCACTTTCCCTTGTCCACAATATATACAACGGGTATTTCATAAAATAATACTAGCAATATCAATGCTTTGTACAACTTATCCACACAATTATACTTTTAAACAAAAGCAGTTGTCAAATACCTGTGAATATGTGTAAATTTATTAGATTACGCTGTGAATAAGAAATCGTTAATAAATAATTATCCACAAAATAATTGTGGAGTGCTGTGAATAAGTGGATAACTCTATAATTACAAGTTTAAAATTTTTCTTGATTTTTAAATTTTCATTTGTTATAGTTTAGTAGTTATTGAAATTGTGACAACTCAAGTGTATGGTATAAATAATTTTGAATTTAATCTTCTGATATATATAAATGAATATCATACAAACAATAATCTAATCGTAATAGTTAGATGTATAAGAATAAATAATGGAGGTGTTCTTAAATGGTAAAACGTACGTATCAACCAAATAAACGTAAACACAGTAAAGTTCATGGCTTCCGTGCACGTATGAGCTCAAAAAACGGTCGTAGAGTATTAGCTCGTCGTCGTCGTAAAGGTAGAAAAGTATTATCAGCTTAAGATCACTGAAGAGCAGTGGTCTTTTTTTTGTTTTAATTGAAGTAATTGTTTTGTATAATAAACAATAATTAAGTGATGTATTGTGGAGTGATGTTGTGGAAAAGGCTTATCGAATTAAGAAAAATAATGATTTTCAAAGAATTTATAAACAAGGTAAGTCAGTTGCTAATCGACAATTCGTTATTTATACTGCAGAAAATGATAATGGACATTTTAGATTAGGTATTAGTGTTTCAAAGAAATTAGGTAACGCTGTTACGAGAAATCGAATTAAAAGGTCAATTAGAGAATGTTTTAAGCTTCATAAAGAGAATATTATTGCTAAGGACATCATTGTTATTGCTCGTAACCAATCAGTTGATTTGGATGTTGCAGAAACTAAAAAAAGTTTAGAGCACGTATTGAAGATTGCAAAGGTTTTTAATAAACGTATTCCCTAAGTATTTATAAATTACTAGGAGGTTGCAGGATGCTTAAATCACGCTATGATGGACAATCAGTAGAACAAGCACTACAACAAGGTTTAAAAGATTTGAATGTTCAAGAAAACCAAGTGAGAATTGATGTTATTAAAGAAGGTAAAAAAGGTATATTTGGGTTCATGAGGCAAGATGCACTTATAGAATTAACGATAATAGATCCTGAATTAAAGAAATTTGATTCTTTAGAAGCTTTAAAGCAAAGAAATAAACAATTAAATCAAGAAGTTAATATCATTCAAAACAAAGAAACAGAAATCCATACACAAGAGAAGTCAGCAGAAGTAGAAAATCATAAAAAAAGTAATTTAAATGATGTAGCTAAAGATACATTAGAATATGTACTTAATGTTATTCGAGCAATGAATATTAAAGTTGAAGGTACATACCAAATTAAATCCAATACTATCTATATTAATATGAAGTCTGAAAATGCATCTTATATTATAGGTAAGCGTGGGCAAATTTTAAACGCATTACAGATAGTTGGTCAAAATTATATGCATCAGTTTGTAAAAGGATATTACACATTGATTCTAGATATCGAATCTTATCGTGAAAAGCGCAAAGAAACTTTAGAACAGTTAGCAGTAAATATGTCTAAAAAGGCTATCCAAACAAAAAAACCAATAAAATTAGAGCCAATGCCGAATTTTGAACGGAAAATTATGCATCAGGCTTTAAGTAATATCGAAAATATTGAAACGTACTCTGAAGGCAGAGAACCACATCGATATTTAGTCATCAAGAATAAATAAAAAAGTCGGAGTGAGATTTCTCGCTCCGCATTTTTTCGAACAATATATTCGATAAATAGAACAAAACCATTTACAATCAATAGAATAGTTAATAATGGTGGAGGAGAAAAACATGGAATTTGATACAATTACGAGTATCTCAACACCTATGGGTGAAGGTGCGATAGCAATAGTTCGTTTAAGCGGTCCGGATGCCTTAAACATTGCAGATCGTATTTATAAAGGAAAGAATAAACTTGCGTCTGTTGCGTCGCATACAATTAATTATGGTCATATTATTGATCCATCAACAGATGAAGTTGTTGAAGAAGTAATGGTAGCAGTTATGAAGGCACCAAAAACATTTACGAGAGAAGATATTGTCGAAATAAATTGTCATGGTGGATTAGTTACAGTAAATCGTGTACTTGAGTTAACGTTATCAAATGGCGCACGAATGGCCGAACCTGGTGAGTTTACGAAGAGAGCATTTTTACATGGAAGAATTGATTTATCTCAAGCAGAAGCGGTAATGGATTTCATTAGAGCTAAGACGGAGCGCGCATCGAAGGTAGCCTTAGGGCAGATGGAAGGGCGTCTAAGTGAACTGATTAAAGGATTAAGACAATCAATACTCGAAATACTTGCTCAAGTGGAAGTAAACATTGATTATCCGGAGTATGATGATGTAGAAGAAGCAACAAATCAATTTCTACTAAAAGAAGCTAAATATATAGAAACAGAAATTGATAAACTTTTAAATACAGGTCAACAAGGCAAGATTATGCGTGAAGGATTGTCTACAGTAATAGTAGGAAAACCAAACGTTGGTAAGAGTTCTATGCTTAATAATTTAATACAAGATAATAAGGCTATTGTAACTGAAGTAGCCGGTACTACTCGAGATGTACTTGAAGAGTATGTTAATGTTCGAGGTGTACCGCTTAGATTGGTAGATACAGCAGGAATTCGAGAAACAGAAGATATAGTAGAAAAAATAGGTGTAGAACGATCTAGAAAAGCACTATCAGAAGCTGATTTAATTTTATTTGTACTAAATTATAACGAAGCATTAACAGAAAATGATTATCAGCTATTTGATATTATTAAAGATGAAGATGCAATAGTCATAATAAATAAAATGGATTTAGAACAGAATTTAGATATGAATGAATTAAAAGAAATGATTGGAGATCATCCTTTAGTACAAACTTCTATGATTGAACAAAAAGGAATCGATGAATTAGAAGAGAAAATTTCTGAGCTATTTTTCGGTGGACAAGTACAATCTCAAGATATGACTTATGTATCGAATTCAAGACATATTGCACTATTAAAAGATGCTAAATCATCAATTAACGATGCTATTCATTCAGCTGAAGATGGTATTCCAATTGATATCGTACAAATAGATTTAATTAAGACATGGGAATTACTAGGTGAAGTAATCGGAGAAGAGGCGAGAGATTCCCTCATTGATCAATTGTTTAGTCAGTTCTGTTTAGGAAAATAAAAAGGAGGAAAAATTTTGACACAAAAATATGATGTTATTGTTGTCGGTGCTGGACATGCAGGTGTTGAAGCGGGATTAGCTTCAGCAAGACGTGGAGCAAAAACGTTAATGTTAACGATTAACTTAGATAGTGTTGCTTTCATGCCATGTAACCCATCAGTAGGTGGACCAGCAAAAGGAATCGTCGTAAGAGAAATCGATGCACTAGGTGGTCAAATGGCCAAGACGATAGATAAAACGCATATCCAAATGCGTATGTTAAATACAGGTAAAGGTCCTGCAGTTAGAGCATTACGTGCACAAGCAGATAAAGTTTTATATCAAGAAGAAATGAAACGTGTCTTAGAAGATGAACCAAATCTTGATATAATGCAAGGAATGGTTGAGCGTTTAATTATAGAAGATAATAAAGTAAAAGGCGTAGAAATGGTTATTGGCTCAACATACGAAGCAGATGCTGTTGTATTAACAACAGGAACATTTTTACGTGGGGAAATTATATTAGGAGATTTGAAATATTCAAGTGGACCTAATCATCAAATGCCTTCTATTAAATTGGCAGAGCATTTGAAAGAATTAGGATTTGATATTGTACGCTTCAAAACAGGAACACCTCCTCGTGTAAATGGCCGAACAATTGATTATAGTAAAACAGAAATTCAACCTGGTGATGAAGTGGGTAGAGCATTTAGCTATGAAACGACAGAATATATATTAGATCAATTACCATGCTGGTTAACATATACAAATGAACAAACACATAAAGTAATAGATGATAATCTACATTTATCTGCTATGTATTCAGGTATGATTAAAGGCACAGGTCCAAGATATTGTCCTTCAATCGAAGATAAATTTGTAAGATTCAATGATAAACCAAGACATCAATTATTCCTAGAGCCTGAAGGTCGTAAAACACAAGAAGTGTATGTTCAAGGATTATCAACAAGTCTCCCAGAACATGTTCAACGTAAGATGTTAGAAACAATTCCGGGACTTGAAAAAGCTGACATGATGCGTGCAGGATACGCTATTGAATATGATGCAATTGTACCAACACAATTATGGCCAACGTTAGAAACTAAAGTTGTTACGAACTTATTTACTGCCGGTCAAATAAATGGTACTTCTGGATATGAAGAAGCGGCAGGACAAGGTTTAATGGCTGGTATTAATGCTGCTGGTAAAGTATTAGGAAAAGAAGACGTAATATTAAGTCGTTCTGATGCATATATAGGTGTATTAATAGATGATTTAGTAACAAAAGGTACAAATGAACCATATCGATTATTAACATCAAGAGCGGAACACCGTCTCCTATTAAGACATGACAATGCAGACTTACGATTAACAGATATAGGACATAAAATCGGTATGATTTCTGAAGAGCGATATGCTAAATTTAATCAAAAACGAGACGCAATTAAAGCTGAACAAGAAAGACTAAAAAGTATTCGTGTGAAACCAAATGAACATACTCAAAATGTCATTGAAAGTCGTGGTGGTTCAGCACTTAAAGACGGTATATTAGCTTTAGATTTATTGAGAAGACCAGAGATGGATTATCAAGCAATTATGGAAGTATTAGAAGAAACATCTCCTGTTTCAGAAGATGTACAAGAACAAGTTGAAATCCAAACGAAATATGAAGGATATATTCAGAAATCATTAGCACAAGTTGAGAAAGTAAAACGTATGGAAGCTAAGAAAATACCTGAAAATATCGATTATGATGCGATTAATAGTTTAGCAAGTGAAGCACGTGAAAAATTAAAAGAAGTAAATCCACTAGATATAGCACAAGCATCACGTATTTCAGGTGTGAATCCAGCTGATATTTCAATTCTACTTGTTTATATTGAACAAGGTAAGATTCAGAAGGTGAATTAAATGAATGAACAAACATTTATAGATACGCTTAAAAAAGCACAAATAGAATTAACAGATTACCAAATAAAACAATTTGAAACGTATTTTGAAATGTTAGTTGAATGGAATGAAAAAATTAATTTAACAGCTGTTACAGAAAGAGAAGAAGTATATTTAAAACATTTCTATGATTCTGTGACACCGAGTTTTTATTTAGATTTTAATAATATACATTCGATTTGTGATGTTGGTGCTGGTGCAGGGTTTCCAAGTATACCTTTAAAGATCATATATCCACATCTACAAGTGACAATAGTAGATTCATTAAATAAAAGAATTAAGTTTTTAAATGAATTAGCAAATGCGTTAGAACTAGATCAAGTCAATTTTGTACATGATAGAGCTGAAACCTTTGGTAAAGGTAAAAATCGTGAAACGTATGATTTAGTTACGGCACGTGCAGTTGCAAGATTATCTGTATTAAGTGAGCTATGTATGCCACTAGTGAAAAAAGGTGGACAGTTTGTTGCATTAAAAGGTTCACAAGGTAATGAAGAATTAGAAGATGCACAATTTGCTATTAAAGTATTAGGTGGAAAAGTGAAGCATGTAAATGAGTTTAATCTACCATTAGAAGATAGCAAACGACAAATCATTCAAATAGATAAGTTGAAAGAAACACCTAAGAAATATCCACGTAAACCAGGAACACCTAATAAAGAACCATTAACAAATTAATTTCCTGGGAAATATGTATTAATGAAAGTAGGCAGATTGTAATGAAAAAACCTTTTTCTAAATTATTTGGACTTAAAGACAAAGAGTTAGAACACATAGAAGAAGCAAGAGCGGAAGGCAATGTAGCGGTAATTTCAACAGAAAAAATTGTGCCTAATCGTTATCAACCTAGAAAAATCTTTGATGAATCAAAAATTAAAGAGTTAGCACAATCTATAAAAGAACATGGATTGTTACAACCAATTGTTGTTCGTCCAATTGAAGAAGGTATGTATGAAATTATTGCCGGAGAACGTAGATTTCGTGCAATAAAGTATAACGATTTACCTGAAACTGAAGTTATAATTAAACCTTTAAATGATAAAGAAACTGCTGCTGTTGCACTTATAGAAAACATACAACGTGAGAATTTGTCAGCAATAGAAGAAGCTGAAGCCTATAAGAAATTATTAGATTTAGAGGGTATTACACAACAAGATTTAGCTGTAAGTATGGGTAAAAGTCAATCGTTTATTGCCAATAAATTGAGACTTCTCAAATTGTCTGAACCAATATTAATTTCGTTGCAAAAAGGTGAAATTACAGAGCGTCATGCAAGAGCTTTACTTGGTTTAGATGATAAAGATCAACAAGAAGTATTAAATACAATCCAATCTCAAAACTTAAACGTTAAACAAACAGAAGAACGTGTAAAAAAATTAAGAGGCTCTGAAAAAGTAAAAGCAAAACAATTTCAATTTGAACAAGATATTACTGAAGCACTTGATGTATTAGGACAAAGTATTAAAAACGTTGAAAAAGAAGGCATTAAAGTAAAGCGTATTGATGAAGAGCATAAAGATTTTTATGAAATCACAATAAAAGTCTATAAAAGAAAATAGATACAAATAAAGAACTCTACACTAACAAAAAGTTGGTGTAGAGTTCTTTATTTGTAAAAAATTAATAAAACAATTAAATATAAGAATAATTAGAGAAGTATTGTATTTTATAAATAACTAACTTATAATTTTCATATGAAACCGTTTTCAGACAAGGGGGATATTTATGATTACATTTTTAGTTTCAATTGTATTACTTATAGTAGGGTATTTTACATATGGCAAGTACATTGAAAAGATGTTTGGTGTTAAAGATGAAAGACCAACGCCGGCGCATGATCAAAGAGATAATATCGATTATGTTCCGATGACTACAAATAAGAACTCTCTAATTCAATTATTAAATATTGCTGGTGTAGGACCTATATTTGGACCAATTATGGGTGCGTTGTATGGACCGGTTGCATTTATTTGGATTGTATTAGGTTCTATATTTGCTGGTGCAGTGCATGATTATTTAACCGGGATGATTTCAATTAGAAATAAAGGTGCACATTTACCGGAATTAGCTGGTAAATTTTTAAGTAATGTTATGAAACATTTCGTTAATGTTTTTACATTATTATTATTGTTACTTACAGGAACAGTGTTCGTAACAAGTCCAGCCTTACTCTTACATTCATTAATGGATGGAAAAATAGCACTTGGTATTATTATATTTGTGATTTTCTTATATTACTTCTTATCAACCGTTTTACCAATTGATAAAATTATTGGTAAAATTTACCCGATTTTTGGACTAATCTTAATGATTTCTGCAATAGGAATATTTGTTAGATTATTGATGACTGGAGCAGAAATTCCAGAATTAACGTTGAAAAATATGCATCCTGATTCTGCACCGATATTCCCATTATTATTCTTTACGATTACATGTGGCGCATTATCTGGATTCCATGCTACTCAATCGCCAATTATTTCTAGAACAACAAACAATGAAAAAAATGGTCGAATGATTTTTTATGGCATGATGATTGCTGAAGGTATTATTGCGATGATTTGGGCAGCAGCAGCAATGAGTTTATTTGGTGGATATGGTGGTCTTCAAGAAGTACTAGCTAAAGGTGAAGCGGCACTAGTAGTAAGTGAAGCGTCTACTATGCTTCTCGGCTCTGTCTTTGGCACGTTAGCTATTCTAGGGGTTATCGTGTTACCAATTACAAGTGGTGATACATCGTTTAGAAGTGCAAGAATGATTCTAGCAGATTACTTTAACTTTGGTCAAAAGAAAATATGGAAAAGGTTCGCTATTGCAATTCCAATGTTCGTAATTAGTTTTATTTTAACTAGAATTGATTTCACGATTTTATGGAGATATTTCTCATGGGCCAATCAAACTACGGCAACCATAGCATTATGGGTGGGTGTCATGTATCTATTATTGGCAAATAAGAATTTTTATGTGGCATTAATTCCAGCACTATTTATGACTTGGAATATTTTCACTTATATACTGAGTCAGCCGATTGGATTAGGAATGGATTTAACTTTAAGTTATTGGTTATCAATAGGATTAACAATACTTTGGTCTATGTATTTCTATTATCTTTACCGTAAAAATAGTGAAAATAATATAGAATTAGAACATAAAATTGGATTATCTACTGTATCTAAATATTAATAGAACAAACCCCATTCAGGAACTTGTATAGAACCTGAATGGGGTTTGTTTTATGAATAGAAAGTCTATAAGACAAATCATACTCGCTCAAAAATAGATATGACCTTAGACTACGTGTTAGGAGAAATAGCGAATGCACGGACGGGGAATCCTGGTGCATTCTTTGGTTTTGGACTAATGGTTAATATTACTGAACCACGAGTTGGTAATTGATCTAATCCGGTTAACAGTTCTATTTGGAAAGTATCCAATCCAAGTACATAACGCTCACCAACAATATCACCATTCTTACGAATATCAATGGAAGCATCCGTATCAAATGTTTCATGCCCGATAGCTTTGATATGTCTCTCTTCAAATAAGTATTGTAAAGCATCTAGTGACCATCCAGGAAGATGCTCTTGTCCGTCTTTGTCTTTATTCTCAAACTCGGTTTTGTTTGGCCATCTTTTTGACCAATCACTTCTAAATGCTACAAAAGTGTTGCTTTCTATTGGACCATGTTTAGCTTCCCAGTCGAGAATATGAGTTTTTGTTAATCTAAAGTCAGAGTCTTTTTTGACTTCTTCAGAAAAATTTAACACGATCAAAGGTAAAACAGTTTCTTTCAAACCTAATTCATGTAAATATCTTTTATGTTCTACGAAGTGTATGGGCGCATCAATATGCGTGCCATATTGTGTAGGAAATTGCCAAGACTGGGCAAAGAATCCATCATCTTTCACCTTATATAATGTTTTTGTTTCTGCATTTTCAAATGATGAAAAATGAGGTGATTCTGAGTCAAAGGTATGTGTTAAATCTACCCATTTAAACTCTTTCAAATGATTAATTGTATTCCATAACGGATATGACATAATATCACCTCAAATGATTAATTAATTTGGTTGTTTAACAGCGTTGTCTTGACGAATCTTTTCAACTGATTGAACTAATATGTTAAGTGCTTCTTTTACTTCATCTTCTTGTCTTGTTTTAAGGCCACAGTCTGGATTTACCCAGAATAAAGAACGATCTATTTCTTGTAATGCACGATTAATAGCAACAGTAATTTCTTCCTCTGTTGGTATACGAGGGCTATGGATATCATAAACGCCTAAACCGATACCTAAATCGTAAGTGATATCTTCAAAATCTTTAATTAAATCTCCATGACTTCTAGATGTTTCAATTGAAATTACATCAGCATCTAGTGATTTTATAGCATGTATGATTTGGCCGAATTGTGAATAACACATATGCGTATGAATTTGTGTTGAATCTAAGACAGAAGATGTAGATAATCTAAATGAATGTACGGCTTTATCTAAATATTTTTCATGGTACTCAGAACGTAGAGGTAAGCCTTCGCGCAATGCTGGTTCATCTACTTGGATTACTTTAATCCCTGCTTCTTCAAGTGCTAGTACTTCTTCATTTATTGCTAATGCGATTTGATCTTGAACTTCACTTTTAGGTATATCTACTCTTTCAAATGACCAGTTTAAGATTGTTACTGGACCTGTAAGCATACCTTTAACAGGTTTGTCCGTTAAACTTTGAGCATAAAGTGTTTCTTTGACTGTTAATGGTTCAGTCCATTTTACATCTCCGTAAATAATTGGTGGTTTAACAGCACGTGAACCGTAAGATTGAACCCATCCAAATTTCGTAACTAAAAATCCGTTTAATTTTTCACCAAAGAATTCAACCATATCATTTCTTTCGAATTCACCATGTACTAATACATCTAATCCGATTTCTTCTTGAATATCAATCCATCGTTTAATTTCGTTTTGTAGGAATGTTTCGTATTGTTCATCTGAAATTCTATTATTCTTCCAGTCTGCTCGATATTTTCTAACTTCTCTTGATTGAGGGAATGACCCAATTGTTGTTGTTGGTAAATCTGGTAAATTCAATACTTGATCTTGAACGATTTTTCTCTCTTTAAATGGTGTAGTTCGTTCTGATTTAACTGAATCATAATCATATTCAAGTTGTTTGAATGATTGATTTTCAAAACGTTCAAATTGTTCTTTTAATTGATTGTATAAAGTATCGTCTTGTTCGTTAAATAATTGTTTCAGTGCATATAATTCATCTAGTTTTTCAGTAGCAAAGCTAAGTCCGTCGCGTATAGAGTTGTCTAACGTTTCTTCTCCTAGTGTGACTGGTACATGTAATAATGAAGAAGACGGTTGAATAACAATTTCATTTACATATGATTGTAGTGTTTCGATTAATAATTTTTTCTCTTCAATATTTGCTGCCCAAACATTTCTACCATCTATTATGCCTGCAAATAAAACTTTATCTTTAGGAAATAGTCCATCTTTAATTTGTTGTAGGTTGTAACCATTGTCATGAACGAAATCTAACCCTAATCCACACACTGGTAATTGTGCGACGAAACTTAAATCTACACGTTCAAAGTACGTTTGTAATACGATTTGAGTTGATGGTGTCTCCTTATTAAAGAATTCATAAGCTTCTTTAGTAATTGCTTGTAATTCATTTGCTTGATCAGTTACAAGAATTGGTTCATCTACTTGAATGTATCCAGCACCAGCTTTAGTAAGTGACTCAAAGACTTCATTATATAAAGGTAGTAAAGTTCTTACTTTCTCGTCAAAGCTTTGTTCTCCGCCTTTTGATAATGCAACGTAAGTTATCGGTCCTAATATAACAGGATGAGCGTTTACACCTTGTGCTTTAGTGAAATTAAACTTTTCTAGTAGGACATTATGATTCAATTTAGGCGAAACATTATCCCACTCAGGAACGATATAATGATAATTCGTATTAAACCATTTAATTAATGCACTAGCTACATGATCTTTATTTCCTCGAGCGATATCAAATAATAATTCATCATCAACTGGGCGTCCTTGGAAACGTTCAGGAATGATGTTAAATAATAATGATGTGTCTAGTACATGATCGTATAATGAAAAATCTCCTGCTGGTATTTGGTCTACGTGATGGTCTTTTTGCACATTTATAATTTCTTTGTGCAAATCTTGTAGTGTTTGATCTAATTCGGCTTTGTTTATTTTTTGTGCCCAGTAACTTTCAATTGCTTTCTTCCATTCTCTCTTTTTACCTAGTCTTGGAAATCCTAAATTTGCTGTTTTAATTGTCATAATATTGCCTCCTTAATTTGTGTACCAGTTATGGATTTTGAATACTTTGCTAATTCAACTGTCATATCATATTTTAAAAATGGTGTAACTAAGTACAAACCATTAAAATATTGATGTATTGCGTCTATTAATTGTTTGCTCATACTCATGCTGAGCCTTCTTGTAGCATCTCTATCGTCTTTCACTTTTTCGAATGCGTTAAGTACGCTTTCTGATAATTTAATACCGGGAACTTCATTGTGTAAAAACAATGCGTTATTATAATTAGTTATAGGCATGACACCGATAAATATCGGTGCATCTATATGTTTTGTTGCTTCGTATATTTCTTTAACTTTTTCAGGTTCATATACTGGTTGTGTTATGAAATATTCCATACCAGATTCTATTTTCTTCTCTAGTCTCTTTACTGCAGGTTCTAGACGTCTTACATTTGGATTAAATGCACCAGCTACAGAGAAGTTCGTATTACTTCTTAAAGTGTCACCATCCGCATTAATACCTTGATTGAATTGTGTTATAATTTCTGCTAATCCATTTGAATTGACGTCGAATACACTTGATGCACCCGGAAAGTCACCTACTTTTGAAGGGTCACCAGTTATGGCCAAAATATCATTTATACCTAACAGTGAGAGACCCATTAGATGTGATTGAAGACCGATTAAATTTCTATCTCGACAGGCTAAGTGTACGAGGGGTCTTATTTTATAATGTTGTTTAATAGCACTTGCAGCTGCAATGTTAGAAATTCTAACGCTCGCTAATGAGTTGTCGGCTATTGTTACAGCATCAACCTCAGCATCTTCGAGTGCCTGTATGCCTTCAAAAAATTGTGATGTATCTAAGTGTTTAGGTGTGTCTAATTCGACAATAACGGTGGGTCTATTTGTAACAAGTTCTTTTATACTTGGTTCTATCTTATTTTGTTTTTTATATTGTTTAGTTTTGATAGGTACGACATTTTTATGTGTGATAGGTTTTAAATTTTTTGTGATTTGTTTAATTTTATTAATATGTTCAGGTGTTGTTCCGCAACATCCTCCTATTAATCTGACGCCTTGATTGACAAGTTCTTTAGCTGCATCTGAGAAATATTCTGCATTATTGCTATACTTTAGTTCGTTTTCTTCTAAATCTAATAAACTTGCGTTTGGATAACAAGATAGATATGCATGATTTGGAATGTCGATGTGTTTAAACGTTTTTAGCATATGATAAGGACCGTGATGACAATTTAAACCGACAACGTCTGCTCCAGCTTTAAGTAAGGATTCTAATGCCTCTGGTATAAGCGTACCGTTTCTTAAATAATTAGTATTACTTGCTGTGAGTTGAGCAATTATCGGGATGTCGTATTTTGCTCGAGTATGTCTAAGTACTGTCAGTAGCTCGTCTAAATCATAATAAGTTTCAAACAAAATACCATCAACGCCTTCATTTATGAGCGTTTCGATTTGTATTTCGGTGTGATATTGAATTGATTCAATAGATAAGTCGCTTTTCTTTATGTTGCGAAAACCACCAACTGTTCCAAGTATATAAGTGTTCTTATTACTTGCACGCTTTGCAATTTGTACTGCTGCTTTGTGTATATCTTTTACACGATGTTCTAAATGATAGTCTTGTAATTTTTCGAAATTAGCACCGTAAGTATTCGTTTGGATAACATCTGCACCAGCTTCAATATATGAGCGATGTATGTGTTCGATTTTTTTTGGATGTGTTAAGTTGTAACTTTCCGGGCAAGTATCTAAACCTTCAGAATAAAGGATTGTGCCTATAGCACCATCAGCTACTAAAATTTGGTTCTTTAATGCTTCTGTTAGATTCATACAATGCCTCCTTTAAAGCCCAATCGATATCTGTAATTAATTCTTTGACATCTTCTAAGCCAACCGAGAGTCTAAATAATCCATTTGAAATGCCACGTTCTGATCTGATTTCTTCAGGTATGGCAGCATGACTCATAGTTGCTGGATGAGAAAGGATGGTTTCCACACCACCTAAACTTACAGAAACAAGTGGTATATTGAGATGATCGACAAAAGTTTGTGCTTTCGATTCATCTTTAAGCCTAAATCCTAATACAGCACCACCATTTTTAGCTTGTCTTAAATGCGTGTCATTTGTTATTGGGTAATAGACTGCCTCAATTGCTTCATGATCTCGTAAATATCTATAAACATGCTCAGTATTTTGAACGCATTGTTTAAATCGAATAGGTAAAGTTTTTAAGTGTTTTGTTAAGGTCCATGAATCATAGACGCTTAATCCTGAACCTGTTCCATTTTGAATAAGATAAATATCATCTTTAAGTGTTTCGTCATTTACGATAACTGCACCTGCTATAAGGTCACTATGCCCGCTTAAGAATTTGGTAGCTGAATGAATCACTATATCTGCACCAAGTCGAAGCGGTGATTGACCTAGCGGTGTCATAAATGTGTTATCTACAGCTAATAATGCATTGTTTTTGTGTGCGATTTTCCCTACTTCATCTATATCTGTCACTTTAAAAAGTGGATTAGAAGGTGTTTCTACATAGATAAGTTTTGTATTATTTTGTAAAGCTGATTCTACTTGTGATAAATCAGTTTGATCTACTGTCGTAAACTCTATATTAAATTTTTTGAGAATTTGTTCAGTTAATCTAAAAGTCCCACCGTATACATCATCAGGAATAATGACATGATCTCCTGGTTCGAGTGTTAAGAAGACGGCAGTTATAGCAGCTATTCCTGAACTAAATGCGAATCCATAGCGACCACCTTCTAGCTGGGCTAGTTTTTCTTCAAGTAATTTACGATTGGGGTTACCACTTCTTGCATAATCAAATTCTGCATTCCCACCTAACGTGTTTTGATGGAAAGTTGATGAATAATATAATGGTTGATTGCTAGATAAATGTTCTTGTCCGCGTGTAGAATCGAGAATTAGTGACGTTTCTTTTGAATAGCTCATAATGACACTCCTTCTTTTTTTGATTTTTTTAGAGCTTGAAGTATATCTGCATAAATATCTTCGTAGTCTTCAATTCCAATTGATAGTCGTAATAAATATTCATCTATGCCTCGTTTATCCTTCTCTTCATCTGCCATGTCCACATGGGTTTGAGTATAAGGAAATGTTATAAATGTTTCTGTACCGCCTAAGCTTTCTGCGAAGATACATAATTTTATATTTTGTAAAAATGAATCGACACTATAATGAGTGTTTAAACGAATGCTTAGCATGCCAGTTTGTCCAGAGAATAGGACTTCATCTATGCTGTCTAATTGATTTAATGCGACAGATAAATGTTTTGCGTTTGAAGTTGCTCGATCCATTCTAAGATGTAAGGTTTTTAACCCTCTTAATAATAAGTAGCTATCGAATGGAGAAAGTGTTGCGCCAATCATATTATGAAATTGTCCAAGCACTTCTCCTAAATAGTCATCATATACTGTCACAATTCCAGCAAGTACATCATTATGACCACTGATATATTTGGTAGCTGAATGTAATACAATATCTGCACCGTCTTTTAATGGTGTGGATAAATAAGGTGTTAAAAAAGTATTATCGATAATGGTTAAAATGTTGTGTTCTTTAGCTATTTGATAAAGTGGGTCTAAATCGACCGAACACATTAACGGATTAGAAATAGGTTCAATGAAAAATGCCCGAGTATTCTTGTTAATAGCTACATTTATTTCTTCAATATTTGAAAAATCTACGTATTTAAATTTGATATTGTATTGTTGTTCATAAAACTCAAACAGTCTAAATGTGCCACCGTATAAATCAAAGGAAACTAGAATTTCATCATTTGGTTTAAATATATTGCAAATTAATTGAATGCTTGCCATTCCACTAGATGTTGCAAATGAATATTTACCCCCTTCAAGTTTCGCAAAAGCTTCTTCAAATTGAGATCGAGTAGGATTTTTTGTTCTTGTATAATCAAATCCAGTTGAACAACCTAATTTTTCATGTTGATAAGCAGTAGAAAGGTATATAGGATTGGTAGTTGCACCAGTATGATCTTTAGTTAAAGAAATTTGAGCAAGTTGAGTAGCTTTCATGGATAACAATCCTTTCTGATAAAGTTTAAAATAAAAAAAGCTTCCGTCCTTTAAACCCGAATATATCGGATGTAAAGGACGAAAGCTTAGCTCGCGGTACCACCTTTGTTCGTAATGGCATTTCTGACATTACCTCAATAAGTACGTCATCTCATATAAAAATGTATAAAATGGCAGTAAAATTAGTGGTTAATTCCAGTACGCCATCAACATTAAAGAGACTTTAATACTGTATCGCTATAACGGGCGAACCCGTTGACACCTCATATCGATGTCACCACTCCAAGGCCATTTTCAATCTTTCTTTCAATATTCCCTTTCAGCAAATGGGAACTCTCTGGTGAATGCAGTGTAAGATTTACTTTCCTTTTTATCGTGCTTTTATTTCTTATGTTGTTGTTGATATATTACACAATACTATGCTTAAATTTTTTTGTCAACAACTTTTCTGAATATTTTAATTTATCTATCAATTTTTCTTTTGTGCATATCAGCATTAAAATTGTTATAATCTAATGTGGATGTTTTACGTGAAACAAAATAGATATGACGTGGTGATGAGATGAAAGAAAGGAATCAAGAACTGGCTCAGAAGATTTCTTATAATCACAGTAATGATCAAATTATAGATATACCATTAAGTAAATTAAGAAGAAATCCTTATCAACCTAGACATTACTTTGATGAAGAAGCTTTGAAAGATTTAACACAGTCGATTGAACAACACGGAGTATTACAACCTATTGTCGTAAGAGAAACAATTAAAGGCTTTGACATTGTTGTAGGCGAAAGAAGATTTCGTGCTAGTAAGTTAGCGGGAAAAGATACAGTACCTGCTATAATCAAAGTGCTAACAGACGAAGAAATGCTTGAACTTGCAATTATAGAAAACTTGCAACGTGAAAATCTCAAGCCTCTTGAAGAAGCAAAAAGTTATGCAACAATGATGGAAGAACTTAACCTTAAACAACAAGAAGTTGCAGATAGGCTAGGGAAGTCAAGATCATACATTGCAAATGTATTAAGATTGTTGAACTTACCACCAAGTGTTAAAACATTGATAAATGACGATAAGATATCAAGTGCTCATGGTAGAACACTATTAGGACTTGAAAGACAACAATCGATACCACATGTGGCGCAGAAAGTAGTCTCTGAAGGAATGAGCGTTCGTGCATTAGAAGAATACGTCAAATTGCTAAATGCCAATAAAAATACAAAGCAACATCATAAAAATGATAAAAAACCACAATTTCTTGTAAAACATGAACATAAATTAAAAGAAAAATATGGAACTAACATTGAAATTTCAAAAACAAATAAAAAAGGTAAGATTTCTCTCGAGTTTAACTCAGAGTCAGAATATAAGAGAATTATAGAATTATTGTTAGAAGAATAAGAGGTGTAATTTTGAATAAAATAAATCATATCATTCATAAATTAATCGACCCATTTATGAATCCAGACAATTGGCAAAAATGGATTGAACAAATCATCATCGGGATATTATATATCGTCATAGCTTTTATTGTTATTAAATTACTTCAAAAGGTTGTCGAAAAATTCTTCACTACGAAATATGGAACTAAGAGGGTAGGGAAGTCTGACAAGCGTGCTAAAACACTCGTGAACTTAATACAAAATATCATTTCATATGTTGTATGGTTTATTGTAGCTACTACAATTTTAGGTAATTTAGGTATTAGAGTTGAAAGTATCATTGCTGGTGCTGGAGTAGTCGGATTGGCTATAGGTTTTGGTGCACAGACACTTGTGAAAGATGTTATAACAGGATTTTTCATTATTTTCGAAAATCAATTTGATGTAGGAGATTATGTAAGAATTAATACGACAGGAACAACGGTTGCTGAGGGTACAGTTCAGTCTATAGGTATGAGATCGACTAGAATTTTATCTTTTGCAGGAGATTTAACGATACTACCAAATGGTACAATGAACGAAATTGTTAACTTCTCTATTCATAACGGTATGGCGATTGTTGAAATACCTGTATCAAATAATGAAGACTTAGATGTAGTAGAAAGCAAACTAGAAAAATTCTTGCCAACTATAAAAGAAAAATACGAAATATTTATCAAGGATCCTGAAATTTTAGGTGTAGAAGCGGTAACAAGCAGTGAATCTACTATTAAAGTGACAGGTGAAACAGAACCAAATACACATGCAACAGGTGCACGTATTTTAAGAAGAGAAATAAAATCATTCTTTGATAGAGAAAACATAAAAGTACCATCACCAACTATGGTTTCTTATAACCCTAAAAATATACAATAATCATCCAAAACGGAGGTTGTATCATGAGTAAAGTGTATAATTTAAATGATATAGTAGAAATGAAAAAACAACATGCATGTGGGGTTAACAGATTTAAAATCATAAGACTCGGTGCAGATGTTAGAATTAAATGTGAGGAATGTGCACGTAGCATTATGCTACCAAGACATGAATTTGATAAAAAACTAAAAAAAATTATTGAAAAAGGACAAGGTGAATAACAAATGGCATTAACAGCTGGCATAGTAGGATTACCTAACGTAGGTAAATCAACATTATTTAACGCAATAACAAAAGCAGGAGCATTAGCAGCAAACTACCCATTTGCAACAATCGATCCAAACGTAGGAATAGTAGAAGTACCAGACCATCGTTTACAAGAGTTAACAAAATTAGTTAAACCGAAGAAAACAGTACCTACAGCATTTGAATTTACAGATATAGCAGGTATCGTTAAAGGTGCTTCTAAAGGTGAAGGTCTTGGAAACAAATTCTTATCACACATAAGAGAAGTCGACGCAATATGTCAGGTTGTACGTGCTTTTGAAGATGAAAATGTAACACACGTATCAGGTAAAGTAGATCCAATCGATGATATCGAAGTTATCAATATGGAGTTAGTCTTAGCCGACTTAGAATCAGTAGAAAAACGCTATGATAGAGTAGTGAAAATGGCAAGACAAAAAGATAAAGATGCAGTAGCAGAAGAAAAAATATTAGCTAAAATTAAAGAAACATTAGAAAATAACGAACCAGTTAGAAGTATTGAATTTGCTCCTGAAGAAAAAACAATCGTGAAACATTTAAGTTTATTAACAGCAAAACCAATGCTATATGTAGCGAACGTAGCAGAAGAAGAAATAGGTAATCCAGCAGATAACGAATTCGTTAAAAAAATAGAAGACTACGCGCATAATGAAGGCTCAGAAGTTATTGTAATTTCTGCAAAAATTGAAGAAGAACTTGCAACACTAGACGAAGAAGATAGAGAAATGTTCTTAGAAGACTTAGGAATAGAAGAAGCCGGCTTAGATAAACTAATCCGTGCATCATATAATTTATTAGGATTAGCAACTTATTTCACAGCAGGTGAACAAGAAGTTAGAGCTTGGACATTTATAGAAGGCATGACAGCACCGCAATGTGCAGGGATTATTCATACAGACTTCGAAAGAGGATTCATTAGAGCAGAAACAGTAAGTTACGATGATTTATTAAGCAATAATGGTATGACAGGTGCTAAAGAAGCAGGGAAAGTAAGATTAGAAGGTAAAGAATACTTAATGAAAGACGGAGACGTCGTACACTTTAGATTTAACGTGTAGAGATAAATAATGACTATTCAATAAATGAACCAGCGGCATAATGTCGCTGGCTCATTTGATTATATAGGATTAATAGATACACTTTCTTTCAACATTTTATTCAGTTGAGAGGAGGTGTTTTTTTACATTAATTCTTAAATGTAGTTAAGAATTAATTTATATTTATTTAATACTATTATTATAATTTTGTTTGTATACTTATCTAGTATTGGCTAGGCATAATATAAAATATTGATAACTATACAGACATCGGAGGAATAACAATGAATAAATCAAGTTTATTAAAATTTGGATTAGCAGTTGGCATATTAACAACAACAGGTAATGTATTAGAAAATCAAGAAGCATCTGCAGCTTCTACACAATATCAAAATTATAATAATTTAGATTTATATAGTTACTACACACAAAGAGGTACATCTATTTCAAACCTTGAAGTTTATAAAGAAAATAATAATGTCTTAGAGTTCTTACTTCCCGGCGGACCAGTTATTCAAGCAAATGTGACAAGTGGTTTTTATAACAGTGTGACAGAAGGACAAGGGAAATATGATGTCTTTGTAGTTAATGAAACGACAAATAGAGGTACAGTTGAAATCAATATTGGTGGTGTAACGAAGTCAGGTAAATTGAGTAATCCAAAGTCATTCAAAATTAATATTAAAAATGACAAGAACCCGTTAGAAGATCTCAATATTAATATAGATAAAGAAGAAATATCACTCAAAGAATTAGACTTTAAAATTAGAAAAATGTTAATCGAGAAAAAAGGATTATATAAAGATGGCGTTAATGGAGGTAAAATTACGATTCAGCATAATGGAGATGAAAAAAACAAAAATACATTTGAATTACACAAAAAATTACAAGAACATCGTATGAGTGATGTCATCAAAACGGAAAGTATTAAAGGGATAGAAGTAGTATTATAAAAGTGGATTGGCCAAGGCCATTCCACTTTTTTTAATACATATATGACTATGTGTAAGGATTTATTAGAAATATTTATTGCAATTCAGTATAGAAGATGCTGAATTGCATGGTCAGTTTTTAACAGGAAGAAGCACAACATTTCTTATTCACCCTTATTTTAATGTCTTTTCTTCTTTGAATATTCGGTTTGTCTGTATATGCATTCTCAATAATCCCAATATAAATAAAAATCCCATAATAATATAAAATATTTTTGAATCTATTGATTCGAAGTAATTCATTCTAATGTAATCTAGGATTTCTAACGCACCAGTTAATATCACAAAGGTTCCTACTGCTTTTCCAAGTAATTTACTTTGTGAGTTTGTTAAAGAAACTTGGTTATATCCAGCTATCAAAAACATTAATTTATGATTTTTTAGGCAGATACCTATGAGTATAAATAAAATTCCTAATAATAGAATGCCAATTTCTTCCATAATATCCTCCTAAATGAGTTAATAGATAACTTATTACTTTGTCATTTTCTCTATATAGTCATGTCTTATCGCCATTAAAATCCATTTATTTACATTATAAGTGAACGATAAGGAGAGAACAATTAAATAAATATTGAAATTAAAGTAGAAATTATATGCTTTGAATCTTGCCTTTTTTAATAAAAGATGATATTTTTACTATTATTCAAAACGAAACGATTACGATTTATAATGTAAATTAATAAATAGAGGTGAAAGTATGAAGTGGTGTATTGTAGGTGGTGGTATTCAAGCAATTACGATTGCTTTAAAATTAAGGATTTTAGGTCTGGAGCATGAGAATTTAACCATCATTGATCCAAATAATCAATTATGTAGTCAATTTAGTAGGTTTACAGAAAGAATAAGCATGCCTTATTTACGTTCTCCAATTGTGCATCATGTGCATCCTAATCCTTTTCATTTGAAACAGTATTGTAAGAAGAATGAATATAGTGGTGGGATGTATGGTCAGTATAAACGACCTCAAAGGAATATGTTTATGGATCACATAGATGATTTAATTAGGGAATATCGTCTGGATGAATGTCACGTTTGTGATGTAGCAATAGATATTCATCGTATGGGTAAGATGTGGGAAGTTGTATTAGAAAATAGACAGAATTTGGAAGTGGATAATGTCATTATAGCTTCAGGTTGTAATCATAAACCATATATTCCTGAAATCTTCACACAACATGAAGATATTCAGCATATCTTTGATGATGGAACTATAGAATACGACAAAACATCTCATATTGTAGGTAGTGGTATTTCTGCTATACATTTAGCTATTAAATTGTTAACGGAAAATGAAGATAAGCATATACATTTATGGACTAAAAAACCTTTAGAAGTTCATGATTTTGATGCAGATCCTGGTTGGTTAGGTCCAAAGTATATGAAAGGATTTTTAAACATGGAAAGTTCCATAGAAAAAATGAATATGCTACTGAATGAACGACATAAAGGTTCGATGCCTCAAGAATTATACTTACGTATTAAGAAATATATATTTTCAGGTAGGTTAACTATACATGAAAATGCATGTGCTAAAATAGAGAACCATTCTATTATTACACATGACGGAGACGTATATGATTATGATCATATATTATTAGCAACAGGGTTTGAAAATACATTGTTAAAACAACCTTTAATACAATCACTTATTAATAAATATGACGCTCCGTTAACAGAATGTGGTTATCCAGAGATATCATACAATCTTGAATGGTTAGAAGGGTTATATGTAGCTGGAGGACTTGCCGATTTACAACTTGGTGCGTTTGCTAGAAACGTTATGGGTGGAAGAGAAGCGGCAAATCGAATTAGTGAAAAATATGCACGTATTAGTTCTTAAGAAATATATCGTTTTAAAAAATTAGTAGAAATAGCATAAAACAGTTATGAAACTCATTGTAAAAAGTAAAGTATTATGCTATAATTCTTGATTGTGAGTAATGAAAATTATTCCTTGCTTAATACTAAGTTATTAGGCCGCATAGACCACAAGGAGGTGTAAATTGATGAGAACATATGAAGTAATGTACATTGTACGTCCAAATATCGAAGACGATGCTAGAAAAGCTGTCGTTGAACGTTTTAAAGGAATCTTAGCTTCAAACGGTTCAGAAGTCATCGAAGAAAAGGATTGGGGTAAACGTCGTTTAGCTTATGAAATCCAAGACTTCACAGATGGTTTCTACAATATCGTTCGTGTTAAGTCTGAAAATGACGAAGCAATCAGCGAATTTGATCGTTTAGCTAAAATCTCTGACGATATCATTCGTCACATCGTAGTACGCGAAGAAGAAAAATAATATTAATTTTTAAGATATTGGGGGAGATTAAATGATTAATCGTGTTGTCTTAGTCGGTCGATTAACTAAAGATCCGGAATACAGAGTAACACCCTCAGGCGTTCAAGTTGCTACTTTTACTTTAGCTATTAATCGTACTTTTACGAATCAGCAAGGTGAAAGAGAAGCTGACTTTATCAACTGTGTTGTTTTTAGACGTCAAGCTGAGAATGTAAATAATTTCTTATCTAAAGGCAGTCTAGCAGGTGTTGAAGGTCGTCTACAATCTCGTAGCTACGAGAACCAGGAAGGTCGTCGTGTTTATGTAACTGAAGTTGTTTGTGATAGTGTTCAATTCCTTGAACCTAAAGGTACAAACCAACGTCAATCTGGTAATGATAATCAATCATATAATCAAAATAATAACGAGTTCCAAAATTATGGACAAGACTATGGTAGTAGCCAACAAGGACAAAAGGCGCCTTCAAACCAACAGTCAAATAATAATCAACAATCAAACAATCCATTTGCGAATGCTAATGGACCAATAGATATTAGTGATGATGATTTGCCGTTTTAATAGTTGATAAAAACGTATATATAAACATTTAACAAGAAGGGAGGAACACATTCATGGCAGGTGGACCAAGAAGAGGTGGTCGTCGTCGTAAAAAAGTTTGTTATTTCACAGCAAACGGAATTACACATATCGACTACAAAGATACTGATTTACTTAAAAAGTTTATCTCAGAAAGAGGTAAAATTTTACCACGTCGTGTAACAGGTACTTCAGCAAAATACCAACGTATGCTTACTGTAGCTATCAAACGTTCACGTCACATGGCTTTATTACCATACGTTAAAGAAGAACAATAATATATAACGTATAGCAACCCCCTCTAGCAATCAGGCTAGAGGGGGTTTTGTGTCTGTTTTTATAAAAATCTATAGAAAACGAACATTACATGAGAAATAAAAATTGTATATCCATATTATTGAATGAAGATAAGTATTTTAACTTAAGTAATGAGCATGCCAAATATGTAAAAAGTTAATTGAGAGGTTGTCAAAAAAACTTGGAATGTTATCGGCTTTCTAGATGTTTTAAATTAGGTTCTCTAATACATAATAAAACATATTAATTGTAAAAATTGTTAATATTTAAGAAATAGTTTATTTATATTTAAGGGAATATACGGTATATTTATTTGTGAGAACACAGGATACAAATTTAAAGAATAAAAGTAATAGGAGTGAGAAATGTATGGAAGAAAATACACACATAAAAGTATCCAAACTTAGATATAAATATGAAGTGCCTATGATAATAATTGGTTTTATTGCTATATTCGTTTATATATCAGTATTTATTGCATTAATGTATTCATCTATAGATATACCTGAATGGCTTTATGGTGCTTTAATAGGGCTTTCACTTCCGTTTGTCGCTATTTTCTCTATCAGATATTTATATTGGAATAGTATTTCAAATGGTGTTGAAATTAATAAAAATCAACTTTCAGAAGTATATGACATGTATTATGAATTAGCAACTGAAATGGGATTTAATACTAAAAAGTTGAAAATGCCAAAGTTATATTTAGTAAATGGTAATGGTGTTATGAATGCCTTTGCAGCAAAATGTACCCTAAAAAGAAGATACATTGTCATTCATAGTGATTTGTTGGATTTGGCATATAAGTTTGATGAGATGCCTTTAATTAGATTTGTACTGGCTCATGAGCTGGGTCACCATAAATGTGGACACACTAATATTTGGCGCTTGATTTTCTCACCATTTTTAACTCCGTTATATTTGGATAAAAGTTTAACTAGAGCGCAAGAATATACAGCAGATAGAGTTGCATTATACTATGCACCAGAAGGCGCTTTAAGTATGATTTATCTTTTTTCAGGAAAATATATGGGTTCTAGAATTGAAATAGAAGAGTATTTTAAAAGTATAGATTTACATGATGAATCAATATGGCTTAAATTAAGTAATTTTCTATCCGATCATCCTGTAGGGTTTAGAAGGATGAAAGCGTTGAAAGAAGCGAAAGAAAAAGGGACGTGGGATGTTCACGGCAAATTCCTATGATTATAAATAAGAATATAAGTTTAACAATATCTGCTGTTATTTAGGTTTTCAAATTATGGGTAGACGATTCATATCTTAGATTTAGAAAGTAAAGCATTTAGAGCGTTTTATGGTTATAGAAAATCTTATGAATCGAGTATAAAATAAAGTCTGAGACATCATGAATGAGTCTCAGACTTTTTATATTGGCAGTAGATGACTGAACTGAAAATACGCTTTATATCAAGCTTTTTTCAATTCTAGTCATCCTTGCCAGGGTGGGACTAAGAAATCTTTATTGATAAAATAAGATTTCTGTCCAACTCCCATATGTTTTGTAGATATATTAAAATTTATTAAATTTTAAGTTTTCGATAACATGCTTTTCATTTTTGTATAATATAAGGTCGGATCTATTTTTAGTTGGTAAAATGTTTTCGATAAGATTGACTTCATTTATATTCTCCCAAAGATCTTTGGCAATCGTAATGGCTTCTTCTTTAGGGATATCTTTATATTTGTAGAAATGTGAATCTGGTTTTTGGAATGCTTCTTCTTGTAAGAGTAAGAAACGTGTGATGTACCATTTTTTCATATTTTCGATTGTTGAATCTAAGTAAATTTTATAGTCGATATAATCACTTACAAGTTCTTCAGCGTATGGACTAACTTGGAAGATATTTACACCTTCGATAATTAAGATGTCTGGGTTATCGATATTATGATATTGATCTTTCAGTCTATCGTATGTGATGTGCGAATACGTATATGTAGGTATATTTGGCACGTTGTTTTTTATTTTCTTTAGATGGTCGATTAAAATTTTTGTATCATAGCTTTCTGGGAAACCTTTTCTTGATAATAGGTCTTTAGAGATAAGCTGTTGTTTTGGCATGATATAACCATCTGTCGTAATTAGATCAACTTTCCAATCTGAATTATATTCTTGTAGCAACTGGAGTAAAAGTCTAGAAACCGTACTTTTACCTACAGAAACGCCACCTGAAATACCAATTATAAATGGTGGTGTATTGTTTTTCTTAAGTAGTTTACTGTTAATGTTCTTTGAGTAATCTTTATAGAAGTGGACTTTGTTTGATAGAAATTGGGTAAGTGGTAAATAAACTTCATCAATTTCTGAAATTGTTAAATTGTCATTTAAACTAATAATTTCATCTAGCTTTAAATGACTGATATCCATATCGATTTTAAAATTTGTATTGTGCCATTCTTCTTTTGTGAATTTCATAATGAGTTCCTTTGCTTTAAGAATTTATCAAGATTTAAGTGTACCCGTATAGATTAACATAAAATTTAGTATATGTGACTTACTTGTTTTTTATTTTTACCTGGATAAAGTGTTCTACAATATTTATCGTATATATTTGATATTGTAATCTATTATATGTTGAATTTGTAGTATTATGTTTATATCGTTAGCAGACGTTTGAAACTGTCATATTTAAGAATAAAAATGCCCTGAACAAATCGAGTGATTTTGTTCAGGGCTGAATGTTTCGTAATAATAATTATATATTAAACAAGCGTTGGAAGAACCCTTTTTTCTTAGGTTCTTCTTCTTGTTCAGAAGTAGAAGGTTCACTTGTTTCTGTTGAAGGTTTGCTAGGTTCTTCTTTGTTTGGATCTTCTGATGTAGAGTTTGAAGTACTTTCAGAAGAAGTTGATGATTCTTCTGACTTAACCTCTTTCTTGTCGGTCGTTTCAACTGATGATTGAGAAACTTTGTTTTCTTTGTTGTCGCTTACTGCTTCTTCCTTATTTGCTTCATCTTTCGTTGTTGCATTACTTTCAGCAGTAGGCTTAACTTCTTCTTTCGTTTCAACTGTTACTTTAGATGGATTCTCATCTATAGAATCTGCCTTAATTTGCTGAGTTGTTGTAGCAGTTACATTCTCTTGGCTAGTTGATTTAGGTTCTGTTTTATGAGTATCTTCTTGTTTAACGTCTTCTTTAGGCTCTTGTAAAGCAAGTGTTTGTTCAAGTTTCTGTTGTTGTATATGAACTTGTTGCAACATTTCACCTAACATTTGTCTTTCTCTACGCATATGTTGAACTTCCACTCTTAATTCATCGATTAATTGTTGAAGCTCTGGTGTTTGTTGAGTAGGTGTATCTTTAACAAGTACTTGTAAGAAGTCCTTTTCTTTTTCAAGCGTTTCAAATGCTTGATCATAGCTGTTTGTTTCTTTAACTTTTTCAGCGATTTCTTGGAATAGTTCAATATCTTCTTCTTGGAAGTCAGTTGCTTCTCTTCCTCGGTATTCTGTTTTAGAAAGCTGGTATCCTCTATCTTCTAGGTGTTGAACAATTTTTCTTACTTGTTTTTCACTAAGACCGACTTTAGTAGCAAATTCTTTAGTTAGCATATTTATACTCATCCTTTGTTTAACAGTAATTTTATAGGTAGGGTTGTCTATCGGCAGACAACCGTCACACTTCCCTTAATACATTACATGTAATTATAAGAAAGTTCAAGTATTTATTGTATTAATTGTGAAAATTATTATATACATATAAGGAATATGTTATTATTTAGGAAATTAAATCATTTAATAATAAGTTTGGAGCTGGTTAAGATGTCAAAGAGTACTGAGAAGAAAGTGTTTAAACCGTTATGGGTTATTGTGAGTTTTGTTGTATTATTTGGAATTTTATTATTACCTACACCAAATGACTTACCAGTAATGGCGAAATGTGCGCTTGCTATTTTGGCGTTTGCAGTCATCATGTGGGTTACAGAAGCTGTTACTTATCCTGTATCTGCAGTGATGATTGTTGGACTTATTGTGCTGTTGATTGGATTTAGTCCAGTACAAAACTTAAGTGATGCTTTGGGGAATCCTGCATCTAATGGTAAAGCATTACAAGGAGATGCCTTGTTAGGTACTGGTAATGCATTGAAAATGGCCTTAAGTGGATTTTCAGGTTCAGCAGTTGCACTGGTTGCAGCAGCATTATTCTTAGCGACAGCCATGCAAGTCACGAATTTGCACAAACGATTAGCACTGCAAGTACTTTCCATAGTAGGTAATAAAACAAATAGAATTGTGATTGGTGCTATAATTGTTTCGATTATATTGGCATTTTTTGTACCTTCCGCTACTGCAAGAGCTGGAGCAGTCGTGCCTATTCTGCTTGGTATGATTGCTGCATTTAATACTTCTAAAAATAGTAAATTAGCTGCACTGTTGATTATTACAGCTGTACATGCCGTTTCAATTTGGAATATTGGTATAAAAACGGCGGCAGCTCAAAATATTGTTGCAATTGGATTTATTAATAAATCAATGAAACAAGACATTTCATGGGGTGAATGGTTCATATATGCAGCACCTTGGGCAATTATCATGTCGGTTGTTCTATACTTTGTCATGATCTTGATTATTAAACCCGAGGAGAAGGAAATTGAAGGTGGAACAGAATTAGTAAAAGCACAATTAAAGGAATTAGGTCCTATTTCAGCTAAAGAATGGAGACTTATTATCATTTCTGTCTTGTTATTATTATTCTGGTCGACTGAAAAAGTGCTGCACCCGATTGATTCTTCATCCATAACGGTCATTGCATTAGCCATTATGTTAACACCAAAAATTGGTGTGTTTACATGGGATGAAGTTGAGAAGAAGATACCATGGGGTACTGTGATTGTATTTGGAATTGGTATTTCTTTAGGTACAGTTTTACTTGAAACAACAGCAGCGCAATGGTTAAGTGATAAGACGTTTGGATTGATGGGGCTAGATCATATGCCACTGATTGCAACGATTGCATTAATTTCGATATTCAATATTTTGATTCATTTAGGGTTTGCTAGTGCAACAAGTTTATCTTCGGCGTTAATACCGGTCTTTATTGCATTAACTCAAACTTTAAATTTAGGTGATCAAGCAATTGGATTCGTGCTGATACAACAATTTGTCATAAGTTTTGGGTTCTTATTACCAGTGAGTTCACCACAAAATATGTTAGCGTATGGAACTGAAACATTTACAGTTAAAGATTTCATAAAAACAGGTATCCCGTTAACAATCATCGGTTATTTACTTATTATATTGATGAGTATGACTTATTGGAAATGGATAGGATTATTATAAATAGTCATATTAGATAAATAAAAAACCAAAAGCGATTCGCTTTTGGTTTTTTAATTTATAGTAATTGGCCAATAAACACGGCAATGATAATGATAGGTAAAACAAATTTAACTAAGAAGTACCATGTATCAACAAATGATCTTCCTAATCTAGTATTGCTCAAATTGAGTTCTTTCATAATTGTGTCTTTATTAAATATATGACCAACAAAAATCGTCACACCAAATGCACCAATAGGCATTAAAATGTTAGAAACTAAAAAGTCCATATTATCGAAGAAACTACCAACCCCGAATGTGAAATGTTGTAATAACCCATTCGATAGTGCTGATGGGATGCCAAATATGAAAACTAAAGACCCAATTATATATGACCATTTTTTTCTATTTTTATTATCATTTTTAGTGATGTTTGAAATATTCAATTCTAATAATGAAATAGAAGATGTGATGGCAGCAAATAAAAATAAAACTAAGAATAATAAGTAGAATAATTGTCCTAAGAACATTTGATCAAATACTTGTGGAAGAATAATGAATAGTAATCCAGGTCCTTGGTTTGGTTCTAATCCAAACGCGAATATCGCTGGAAATATAGCTAGTCCGGCAGCTACAGATACTAGAATATTCATCCAAACAATCGCATTTGCACTTTTAACGATGTTGGTTTTTTTATCTAAGTAAGATGCATAAGTCATCATACCGCATGTACCTAATGATAGTGCAAAGAATGATTGTCCAAGTGCATATAATACACCTTCAGAACTTAAATCAGATACTTTAGGTTTTAAGAAGTATTCAATACCCTCTAACGCACCGTCTAAAGTTATAGATCTGATAATAATGATGACAAACGAAATGAATAGTAGTGGCATCATTATTTTTGAAGCTTTCTCGATACCTTTTTCAACACCTTTACTGACAATGAAAACAGTAAACAGTATGAAAGCGAATTGGCTTGCCATAGCATAAAGAGGATTAGCGATATAATCAGTGAATATCAACCCATAGTTATGAGAATGTGTTAATCCAACAATGTCTAGAAGTGTTCTTATTATATAGAGTATAATCCACCCACCAATTACACTGTAGAATGAAAATAATACAAAGACAGTGATGTTACCTAACCAACCAATTATGTTGAATGATTTTTTGCCTGAAACTTTTCCAAATATATTTGTTGAATAAGTTTTCCCGTGTCTACCCAAAATAAATTCACTAAGTAGCAGTGGTAAGCCTACAAGTAGTGTGAAAATGATAAATATAAATAAAAATGCACCACCACCATAATTACCGGCCATGTAAGGAAATTTCCATACAGCACCAAGCCCAATAGCAGACCCGGCACTAGCTAATATAAATCCTAAATTAGATGACCATTGTGATAAGTTTTTCATGTTTGATCCTTCTCCCGATATTTATATACTTTAAAGCGGTAAAGCTTTTGTGTAAAAAAATAAAACTCACAGAAGTGAATTTTACATGATGTTTAAGATGATTGCAACAAAATTTATAGACATTTGTAACGCATAGAATAAATATAAATGAATCTATTCTATGCATGTACAAATTCTGTAATGCTCATTACTTGCCTATTACACCATTACTTTCATCATTCCAAGCCAATACACTTTCAATAGGTAATCTGCTTGAATCATGTGGTTCTTTTACACCTTTACCTATTGCTAGTAAATGTGCAGGTACATATCTAGTTGTATCAATATTTAATGCTTTTAATAATTCTTCTTTTTCAAATCCACCAATTGGATTTGTGTCGTATCCTCGATCAGTTGCAATAAGCATTAATTGCATAGAAGCTAAGTTTGCATCCATTAAACCTTGTGATGTAAAGTAACTATCGTCTGCACTACTAATTAAATTAGAAATTGTTTCAACGAAGTAATCTTTAGAATTTTCATCCATATAACCTAGTTCAACATTTTTTTCATAAATTTCACTAACATAGTCTGCATGTTTTAAATCTGCAAGAATTAAGATGATAGCACTTGAAGAATGGAGTTGTCTTTGATTAAATCTTACAAGTTTGTCTAATTTTTGTTTAGTTTCTTCATTATCTACAACGACAAAACGCCAAGGTTGTAAATTGATTGATGAAGGTGCTTTAGTAGCGAGTTCTATCATTTCAGTTAATTCTTCTCTTGGAATTTTGAAATTAGGGTCGAATTCTTTAACGGATTTTCTTTTATTTATAATTTCTGTTAAAGATAAGTTGTTTTGTGACATTTTAATACTCCTTTTAGTATGATGTAACTATAATGCACCAATTTAAACATAAAATAAAATATTTAGCTCAAAGTAGAAAGCTAGGAGGTTATATTAATGAACGGATGCGACTTATTAGCAAAATTAGAAATGTCGAGCCCTATTTTCTTAGCAGGTATGGCAGGTGGTGTCACAACACCGGAATTAGTGTCGCAAGTTAGTGAATCTGGTGGATTAGGTCAAATTGGTGCAGGGTATATGACGCCAGAATCGTTAAGTAATGATATAGACAGAATTAGAACGTTAACAAGTAAACCTGTGGGAGTTAATTTATTTATCCCGGAATTTCCAAAAATTAACCAAAGTGAAGTTAATCAGATGAATGAAATATTAAAGCCTATAGCAGAAAAACTAAATTATGACCCTGGTTATAAGGTCATTATTGAAAATTGTTTTGATGAAATGATAGATATTATTATAGAGAAAGGTATTGAACTTGTAAGTTTCACTTTTGGTAAGCCAGAAGAATCACTCGTTAGAAAATTACAAAATCATCGCATCGTTGTAGTAGGTACAGCAACTAATGAATTGGAAGCTAAAGCGTTATATGATATTGGAGTTGACGCGGTTGTCTTGCAAGGTAGTGAAGCGGGAGGTCATAGAGGGTCGTTTAATCAAACATTACCGGAAAAATTATATACAACAGAATCGTTATTTGATGTGGTTAGCCAGCAATTAGACATCCCTTTGATTGTAGCAGGTGGTATTACAACACCTGAATTAGCGAAAGTATTCCTAAATAAAGGTGCTACTGCGGTTCAACTAGGAACAGCCTTCCTAACTACTAAAGAAAGTGGTATACCGGAAGTGCATAAAGAAAGTATTCTAAATGCTAAGTCAGATGATATTTCATTAACAAAAGCATTTAGTGGTCGTTATGCCAATGGAATTCATAATACATTCATTCACTATTTGGATCAATTTGAGGATGAGATTTGTAGTTACCCGATACAAAATATATTAACCCAGCCTATGAGAGGGCAGTCTAAAAAAATGCAAAACCGTGAGTTTATGAATCTTTGGTGTGGTACAAATCCAGAAGGTGCTAGAAAAGAAACTGTCTCAGAACTGATGAGTAGATATAAATAAAAAAGCTAGGCGTTTATCCTAGCTTTTTTATTTATAAATTCATATCTTCTAATAATTTATATACAAACTCTCTATCATTTTCATTGCCATGTATATATTTATTAATATAACAAGAGCGAATGCTCGGTGAGATAACATCCTTTTGTAGAGGAAGGTATTGTTTGATAAATAAATCTATTGGTGTTGGTGGTAAAGATTTTTGAGGATTAGGTTGTATATAGTCTAAGTCTTGTAATATTTCATATCCGTGTCTATTAAAGAAACCTTTACGCATGTTCGCTTGCTCTTTTCCGGCTTCATCATCATAAGAATCTTCACCGAAGGACTCTAACATGATCATATTTGCATCGCGCCCATGAACTGATTGAGCATGTTTATGGAGCTCTTGTTCAGTTCTTTCTAAAGTTTGGACGCCAATACGTTGGTTTCTGTAATCAGGATGCACCATTAAGTAAATGATAAATGCTGAATTTGTAGTTGGCTCGTAATGTCCAGTAGATAAACTTATAACTTTGCCATCAAGTAATCCTACTAAAAATAAATAATGCTGCTTAATATATTTAGAAGTTAGAGAATGAATAAAGACGTGTCTGTCTTCTCTAATTTCTGCTTTAAAAATATCTTCATACATTTCTAATGCGGTTTTAAATAGTGGATCATCAATTGATGTAACGACTTCAAAATTCATAGTTATGAACCCCTCGACTCAAGATTTAATCATATTATAACATAAGATAATAACTACAGATTAATAGGATTAAGGTAATTATATAAAAAAGTCCGAGACATTTATATTTGTCCCGGACTTTTTTCAATTGAAAAATTGCTATCCTTACGTCTTATTTATCTGTATTGTCAGTTGGGTTATCAATATCAGCTTCTTCACGTCTTACTTTCTCAGAAATATGTTCAGTATCTTGAACTTTATTTTTCTTAACGACAATTTCTTCAGAGACGACATTTTCTTTATTTACATTAACACGTTCCTCATGTAATGGAATATGCACTGAATCATCTTGATTTGAATCGAAGTCGCTATCTACTTTTTCATTTACTGGACGACGTTCAATAGTGACTTCTTCTCTTTCTACAGGTACGTCGAATTCTTTCTCTTCTTCTACGACATGTTTATCGATAGAAGCCTCTCCAGTTTCAACATTTTCCTTGTTAACATGAACACGTTCTTCATGTAATTTGACTGCTTCTTCATCTGTTTGTTCATTGCGATTAGCAGGCTCATCGCTCGTTGAATGAGTGTTTAATGTTTCATTGTTTGTTACTTCGTCATTTCGACCTAGTGCGTCGTCATTACGATTATAGTTTAATGATGAACGTTCTGATTCAACATTATCATCATGTACTCTCGTGAATTCGGACTCATTTTCACGTGTTAAATCTTCTTGGTCTTGAACATTGTCTGTTTCACTAACGCGAGAAGTAGGTTCAGCTTTATCACGATTATCTAATGTTTCTAAGTCTCTTTCATTATCATTAGTGTAAACATCTTGATTATTTTCCTTTTCACCTTGTTGAGAGGCATAGCCAGCAGCACCTAAACCAGAAGCACCAGCTAAACCTGCAGCTGTAGATTTGTCATCAACATCATCGTGAGCATTGTTTTCATCATCTATAGCATTTCCATAACGATTTGTATCATCAGTCACATCTTCTTGATTATTTAAAGAAGATTCTTTCGTTAAATCTTGTTCTTGAGTGTCATTGTCGTTTGAATTACTAGCATCAAAGTCATTCGGTTCTTTAGTTTCGTCTTTATTTGCTGCACTTGCAGCGCCAGCTCCAACTGCTCCAGCACCAGCGCCTTCAGCAACACCGTTATTCTTGCTTTCATCGTTTGAGAATGGTTTTGTATTGTCATAATGTTCATTACCTGATTGTGAGTCTTTAGGATGTCCGGAATCGTAATTTTCAGTTTGATCATTATTATCATTATCTACATATAATAAAATTTTTCCTTCATTTAAATCATTTCTGTACTCTTCTAATTTTTCGTCAGGAACATTTAACCCTGATAAAACTCTTTCTTCAGCACTTTCACCTGAGAATAGGGCAGTAATCTTGTCACTGAACGAACCTCTAGAATTTTTGAATTTAACATCAGTGTAATCTAAAGAATTATCATCAAGTTTGTGTTCGGAGATAACTTGTAAATCTCCTTCGTTTGCACCTTCTTGTTTCAGTTGATCAATACGTTGCAATAAATCACTTTCGTTATTAAACTTTTCTATTTTACCCATACTAAAAACCTCCATTATTTGTAATGTGTAAAAACTTGTGAAATAGTGATTATGCTCTAGATGTAAAATTAATAAATATTGTCTTTATAAATACAATATAATTCACAAATACCCTTCTCTAAACGAATCAAACAAAAAAGTATGGCTTTATCTTATTATTATGACTATTCTGTCATTTTAGATACTCGTTAAATAGCTCAACTATAAGGTTTTGCCTATTGTAAAAATGCTTATACTTTGTTATTATCAATGAATAATTTATTACTAAAAACTCATATAATCTGAAGAATATGGCTTTAGAAGTTTCTACCGTGTTGCCTTAAACGACACGACTATGAGTAAATGAATAACTTTAGAATCGGCCATAAGACTGGTGTGGTTTTATCTTATTTTTTACTCATCTTACCTAATTTCTAGGATTAAGGTGTGTTTTTTTTAATCTAAATGAGGAGGCGAGTAGTGTGAAGACGCTACAAAATAGGGTTAAAGAAGACGGTGTGGTCATTGATGAAAAGATACTTAAAGTTGATTCATTTTTAAATCACCAAATTGATGCAAAGCTTATGTATGAAGTGGGCAAGGAAATTACAGAACATTTCAAAGAGAAAAACATTACAAAAGTATTAACGATTGAAGCTTCGGGTATTGCACCAGCAATTATGGCTTCCTTACAATTAGATGTCCCATGCTTATTTGCTAAAAAAGCAAAACCTTCAACAATGACATCTGAATTTTATCAAACAGATATTCACTCATTTACAAAAAATACGACAAGTACAGTTGTTGTGTCTAAACAATTTTTAGATAAAGATGACCATGTACTTATCATTGATGATTTTCTTGCTAATGGTGAAGCATCATTAGGGTTACATCGACTTGTGCAAGCTGCTAATGCTACAACTAGTGGTATCGGTATTGTAATAGAAAAAAGCTTTCAACCAGGTAGAGAAAAATTAGAATCAGAAGGGCTAGATGTTTTATCTTTATGCCAAGTTGAATCATTATCTGGAAACAAAGTTAAGTTGATGGGAGAATAAGATGAAAAATTTCATACTCAGTGTTCAACATTTACTCGCAATGTATGCTGGCGCAATTATGGTACCAATCATCGTTGGATCAGCACTTAAATTTTCACCTGAAGAAGTTGCATATTTAGTTGCGATAGATATTTTCATGTGTGGTGTTGCTACATTTTTACAAGTTTATAAAGGCATTGGCATTGGATTACCAGTTGTATTAGGGTGTACATTTACAGCTGTAGCACCAATGATTCTTGTTGGAAACACACATGGTATTGGTGTATTGTACGGCTCGATTTTCTTATCAGGTATTATAGTTGTTGTGATTTCACCATTCTTCTCATATTTAGTAAAATTTTTCCCACCTGTTGTTACAGGTAGTGTAGTAACAATTATAGGTATTACGTTAATGCCTGTAGCAATGAACTATTTAGCGGGTGGAGAAGGATCAAAAAATTATGGTGATAGTAAAAATATATTCTTAGGTGTATTTACATTAGTTATTATTCTACTTATACAAAGACTTTCAAAAGGGTTTATTAAATCAATAGCTATATTATTAGGATTAATAATAGGTACTGTAGTTGCCTCTTTCTATGGTCTAGTGGACACATCAGGTATTCATTCATCAAACTGGTTAGAGTTACCTCGACCATTTAGATTTAGTGGATTTGAATTTGAATTTGGAACGACTATTGTATTTGTAATTATTGCAATCGTTAGTTTAATTGAATCTACAGGTGTATATCATGCACTGAGTGAGATTACGAAACAACCTATTTCAAGAAAAGACTTATCTAAAGGATATAGAGCAGAAGGTATAGCGATTGCGCTTGGTGCTATCTTTAACGCATTCCCTTACACAGCATATTCTCAAAACGTTGGGCTAGTTTCATTGTCTGGAGCAAAGAAGAATCAAATCATGTATATGATGGTTGCACTATTAATTATATGTGGTTCTATTCCAAAGTTAGGTGCTTTAGCAAGCATGATTCCATTCCCTGTGTTAGGGGGCGCAATGATAGCGATGTTTGGTATGGTAATGGCTTACGGTGTTAAAATGTTAGGTGGTATAGACTTTAACAAACAAAATAATTTACTCGTAATTGCTGTTTCAGTAGGTATCGGTGCAGGTATCACTGCCGTTCCAGAAGCTCTTAAAACTTTCGGTGAAGAATATGCATGGTTAACTCAAAATGGTATTGTTTTGGGAACATTTTCAGCTATTTTATTAAATATTTGTTTTAATGGATTAAATCGTGAACAAAATGGTGAAAGTGTGAAATAATATAGATGATAAATATAAAGTGGAGGTTATATTCATGTGGGAAAATAAATTTCAAAAAGAAGGTTTAACATTCGATGACGTACTATTGGTACCAGCGAAGTCAGAAGTATTACCAAGTGATGTAGATTTAAGTGTCAACTTATCAAAAAATATTAAGTTAAACATTCCGATTATATCTGCAGGTATGGATACAGTTACTGAAGCTAAAATGGCTATCGCAATGGCAAGACAAGGTGGCTTAGGTGTTATTCATAAGAATATGTCAATTGAGCATCAAGCAGATGAAGTACAAAAAGTTAAGCGTTCTGAAAATGGCGTTATTACAAATCCGTTCTACTTAACACCTGATGAACAAGTTTACGCAGCAGAAGCTTTAATGGGTAAATATCGTATTTCTGGTGTGCCAATTGTAAATAACGACGAAGATATGGAATTAGTAGGTATTATTACAAACCGTGACTTAAGATTTATTGAAAACTTCTCAATTAAGATTTCTGATGTTATGACGAAAAAAGACCTTGTCACTGCACCAGTTGGTACAACGTTACAACAAGCAGAAGAAATTTTACAAAAATATAAAATCGAAAAACTTCCATTAACATCTGAAGACGGGAAGCTTAAAGGCTTAATCACAATTAAAGATTTAGAGAAAGTAATCGAATTCCCATATGCAGCAAAAGACAGTGAAGGACGTCTACTTGTGGCAGCAGCTTTAGGAATTGCGAAAGATACTCCAATTCGTGCACAAAAGTTAGTTGAAGCGGGTGCAGATGCGCTTGTTATTGATACAGCTCACGGACACTCTAAAGGCGTTCTTGATGTTGTGAAAGAAATTAGTGAAGCTTATCCAGAAATAACAATTATCGCAGGAAATGTTGCTACTCAAGAAGGAACTAGAGCTTTATATGAGGCAGGAGCAGATGTAGTTAAAGTAGGAATTGGCCCGGGATCAATTTGTACGACACGTGTTGTTGCAGGTGTGGGTGTTCCACAAATTACTGCTATTTATGATTGTGCAACAGAAGCACGTAAACATGGTAAAGCTATTATCGCCGACGGAGGCATTAAATTCTCAGGTGATATCGCTAAAGCATTAGCTGCTGGCGGTCATGCGGTTATGCTAGGTAGCCTTCTTGCTGGTACTGAAGAAAGCCCTGGTCAAACTGAAATATTCCAAGGACGTCAATATAAAGTTTATCGCGGTATGGGATCACTTGGTGCGATGGAACAAGGTTCTAAAGATAGATACTTCCAAGAAGATACAACTGCCAAAAAATTCGTACCTGAAGGCATTGAAGGTAGAATTGACTTTAAAGGACCTCTTCAAGACACAATTTACCAATTAATTGGTGGTATTAAGAGTGGTATGGGTTACACAGGCTCAAGAAACTTAGAAGCATTAAGAGAAGATGCTCAGTTTATTAGAATGACAGGCGCAGGCCTTAAAGAATCTCATCCTCATGATGTTCAAATAACTAAAGAAGCACCAAATTACTCATTTTAATTAAAGGAGCATGACAATTATGGAAATGGCTATGGAACAAGAAATGATTCTTGTATTAGACTTTGGTAGTCAATATAATCAATTAATTACGCGTCGCATAAGAGAAATGGGCGTGTACAGTGAGTTGCATGACCACGAAATATCAATAGACGAAATTAAGAAAATGAATCCTAAAGGTATTATTCTTTCAGGTGGGCCAAACTCAGTTTATGAAGAAGGTTCATTTACAATTAATCCAGAAATATTTGAATTAGGCGTGCCAGTATTAGGTATTTGTTACGGTATGCAGCTTATGACTAAGTTATTAGGTGGCTCAGTTGAAAGAGCTAATGAACGTGAATATGGTAAAGCGACGTTAAACGTTAAATCAGATGATGAATTGTTCTTCGGTTTACCAAATAGTCAAACAGTTTGGATGAGTCATAGTGACAAAGTCATAGATATCCCTGATAATTTCGAAATCATTGCAGATAGCCCAAGTTGTCAAAATGCAGCGATTGAAGATAAATCAAGAAAATTATATGGCGTTCAATTCCATCCAGAAGTGCGTCACACAGAGTTTGGTAATGATTTATTAAGAAACTTTATCCGTCGTGTTTGTGATTGTACAGGTAACTGGACAATGGAAAACTTTGTAGACATTGAAATCCAAAAAATTAGAGAGCAAGTTGGCGACCGTAAAGTATTATGTGCGATGAGTGGTGGTGTAGATTCATCAGTTGTTGCAGTATTACTTCACAAAGCAATAGGTGATCAATTAACATGTATATTCGTAGATCATGGACTTCTTCGTAAAGGTGAAGGCGATATGGTTATGGAGAACTTTGGCGAAGGGTTCAATATGAATATCATCAGAGTTGACGCTAAAGAAAGATTTATGTTGAAACTAAACGGCGTATCAGATCCAGAACAAAAACGTAAAATTATTGGTAATGAATTTGTGTATGTATTTGATGACGAAGCATCTAAATTAGAAGGTGTAGACTTCTTAGCACAAGGTACATTGTATACAGATATTATTGAGTCAGGTACAAAGACAGCACAAACAATCAAATCACACCATAATGTTGGTGGATTACCTGAAGATATGCAATTCCAATTAATCGAACCAATCAATACTTTATTCAAAGATGAGGTACGTGCATTAGGTATTGAATTAGGAATTCCAGAACATCTTGTATGGCGTCAACCATTCCCAGGTCCAGGACTTGGTATTAGAGTGTTAGGAGAAATCACAGAAGATAAATTAGAAATTGTTAGAGAATCAGATGCAATATTACGCGATGTAATACGAGAAGAAGGTTTAGAAAGAGAAATCTGGCAATACTTCACAGTATTACCAGACATCCGTTCTGTCGGCGTAATGGGAGACTACCGAACTTATGACTATACAGTCGGCGTAAGAGCAGTAACATCAATAGACGGTATGACAAGCGACTTCGCAAGAATCGACTGGGAAGTCTTACAGAAAATCTCAAGTCGTATCGTAAACGAAGTAGACCACGTAAACAGAGTAGTCTATGATATCACTTCAAAACCACCAAGTACGATTGAGTGGGAATAGAAACGTGAAAATAAGGAACCCTTTAACCGCAATGGTTAGAGGGTTTTTTAGTAACAATAAGATCCATTCCCCCATACTTCTTCCTTTCATCTGTTTACCTACTCACTCTATCTAATCATTATTCTTTTCTTCATTTAATCATTTACAAGATTAAATATTTATAAGAGGTTCTATATTCTATATAATTCACATTCGGTATTTTAATGAATAAAGTAGTTAAATATTCGTTTATATATATTTCTTGTGGTAAAAGTTATTTTATTAAAATTAGTAGGAAAATTATCAATACAATTCAGAAGTTACTTTCAAATTGTATTATAGAGTGATTAGGGGTGAAATCTATGTTACAAACATCCGATTAGTAATATTTGGAATTTAAATTGGATTAGACTGTGTATTTCTATAATTGACAAATATTGTATATTTTCAATAAATTGTAAAAAAATATGTAATTTTTTCCATAAACAATAAGTCTATAAAATAAATTAATGTATTATTTTATAATAATAATGCAACTTATTTAAAATTCGAATTGCGAAGTTTGTGTGTGTGCATTTAAAATAATTAACAAAATATAAAAAAAATATATAGTTATGCCGTTATGTGTCCTAGGTAGATAGTAGAATAAGATTACCAAGAAAGAAGGTGACTTAGTTGAATCGTTCGCATCGGCTGTTAAGCATTTATACTCGATTTTTACAAAGAGAAGAATTAGACAAGGTAGAGCTGTCTTCTGAGTTTCAGGTTAGTGAAAGAACTATTATAAGAGATATTCAGGAAATCAGAAATTATTTTTATGATAATGAGGAGTGGATTGAAAAAAAAGAAATTTATTATGATTACAGAAGGTACAAATATTTAATTAAAAACCAAAGAGAACTGAATTTTTAATTAATAATTTAGAAGGTATTGCTTTTATAAATGATGATAATAATTAATTGAATTGCAAGTCGAATTATGGAGTTGACAAATGTTAATACAATGAAAATTTTTGAATGTTGACAGTTAGATAAGAACAAAATTTGTGAATTCAACTTATGTGAACTAACTTATCAACATGCGATAAGTTGACTTCTTGGAAATTTATAAAAGGAGAGAATTGATAAGGTGTGCGGTAAGAAGATGTCCTTTTTGTCAAATAAACTAAATAAGTATTCAATTCGTAAATTTACAGTTGGTACAGCATCAATACTAGTTGGTGCAACCTTATTTCTAGGATTGAATAATGAAGCAGCAGCACAAGAAAATCACGAAAATAATATTGAAATCAAGCAAAGTAAATCAGTAAATGATGGTAATCCAATTGTAAAAGAAGAAGTTTCAAGTGAAGTAGAAGCAGATAATGCACCAGTAGAAAACAGCAAGAATACAGAAAAAGCAGTATCAACAGAAGAAAAAGCAGATAATGCACCAGTAAGAGACAGCAAGAATACAGAAAAAGCAGTATCAACAGAAGAAAAAGCAGATAATGCACCAGTAAGAGACAGCAAGAATACAGAAGAAGCAGTATCAACAGAAGAAAAAACAGATAATGCATCGGTAAGAGACAGCAGGAATACAGAAAAAGCAGTATCAACAGAAGAAAAAACAGATAATGCATCGGTAAGAGACAGCAGGAATACAGAAGAAGCAGTATCAACAGAAGAAAAAACAGATAATGCATCGGTAAGAGACAGCAGGAATACAGAAGAAGCAGTAAACAATCGAAAAATAATTAGCAATAATTTATCAAAAATTTCTAATAATGAATTGAAAGAAAATGAAAAAGCAACAATTATTGATAAATTAGAGAAAACTATAACTGATTTAAGTGAAAAAGAAATTGAAAAGGTTATTACATCTGAAGTGTTAAAAAATTATAGCAATAAAAAAAATAATCAACCTACTATGGCATTGCGCTCTATGCCTAGAAGTATAACTTCTGAACCCGAAAATAAATCATCTCTACGTTTAGCTAGGTCTGCAAATGATAATTCGGTTACAGTTAAAGGAACAGATAATTTTAATTTTTATGGAGATGTTATACAAAGAACATATCCAGAAGAGTTTCCTGATAAAGATACTGTTGTTGCAATTAACCCAAAGAATAAACCTTCAACAGGATCAAAAGGTGCTTTAGAATATAAAAATAAAATAGATTTTCGAAAAGATTTCACAATTAATATTCCAATAGCTAACAATAATCAAGGTAACACAACTGGAGCAGATGGTTGGGGATTCATCTTTACAGAAGGAAATGGTCAGGACTTCCTAAATAAAGGTGGTATATTAAGAGACAAAGGGATTGCAGATGCATTCGGTTTCAAGATTGATACATCATTTAATAATGTTCTTGGTACTACTGATCCTATAGACGCAGATAAGAAAAATAATCTTAGCCAAATTGGTGGAGCATCAAAAATTGGTTACGGTGCATTTGTCCGCAATGGTGCTGATGGAATTAGTAAGCAAGTTGGATCAAATGCTTTAGGTTCTAAAGATAAACCAGTAAATAAAATTCAATATGCTGACAATACTACGAATATTTATGATGGCAAGTTCCATGGGCAAAGGTTTAATGATGTGGTATTAAGTTATAATGCTGATAACGGGAAACTCACAGCAACTTACGCTGGAAAAATATGGGAATCTACTCTTAGTGACTTAGGTGCTGATAAAACTAAAAATTATAATTTTCTAATTACATCAAGCCATATGATAAACAGATATTCTTATGGCATAATGAGAACGGATTTAGAAAGTTTAACAATTACTACACCTCAAGATTCTGTAATTGCAGGCACACCAGAGGTTCAGACAGAAGAAGTACCATTTGAAACAAAACGTGAATTCAACCCAAATCTTGAGCCAGGTACAGAACAAGTTAAACAAA
>NZ_PPQZ01000017.1 GCF_002902525.1 Mammaliicoccus stepanovicii | reverse complement strand
AAGCCAGGTGTTAAGAATCCAGATACAGGTGAAGTAGTTGTCCCACCAGTAGATGATGTAACAAAAGTTGGTCCAAAGACAGGCACACCAGAGGTTAAAATTGCAGTAAATAATAAAGGTCCATTAAATGAAAGTAATATAAAACAAAAATCTGATAAAAAATTACCAGATACTGGGGAAGCTACAAATAATGATACTATGTTATTTGGATCTTTATTTACTGGTTTAGGCTTATTATTATTCGGCCGTAGAAAGAAACAAGAAGATTGATAGTAAGGGAATGTTATAGATTTACTAGAGGGCGTTTTGGGCGCTCTCTATCTAATGATTGTTCTTATGTTGAAAAAGCAGCACTTTTAAAAAAGCAATATATTAATGACTAAAATTAAAAGTATTCAGCTTATTAGTTAAACTATTCTACTAATAAGATTGTTAAGATAGTGCAAAGTACTAGTTCATCGCTCCCAAATAATAAAATACTTAAGGCTAGAAACGTTATTGAAAAGCGTTTCTAGCCTTTTTAAGTTTGAATGTTTATTGATGTATAAACATTATGGATTAAAGTAGTGCTTTGAATTGGATATTTGAGTCATGTTCAAAGGCATCATCAAAGCCGCGTGGGTGATGATACTGAATTTTATCTTTGTCTTGTGGATACGTATATTTACCGCCAACTTCCCAGATGAATGGGTGGAATTGGTATTGTAATCGGTCTTTTCTCATTTTCCAAAGTTCTAAGATTTCATCAGTTGAAGCCATAAAGTTAGACCAAATATCATAATGAACTGGAATGATGACGTTAGTGCGTAGACTTTCTGCCATACGAAGTAGGTCAATGGATGTCATCTTGTCTTGAATGCCTACTGGGTTATCGCCATAGTTGTTTAAGGCAACATCTATGTTATAGTCTTTGCCATGTTTGGCAAAGTAATTTGAGAAGTGAGAGTCCGCGCCATGATAAATCGTTCCACCTGGTGTTTCAAAGATGTAATTAACGGCTTTACGCGCCATTTCTTCATCGGTTACAGGGAGGTCTTTTAAATTATGATTATTCTCTTTTGCGCCTTCAACTGGAAGCGTTACAAGGCATGTTCGGTCGAATGATTCTACTGCTGTCACTTTAACGTCTTTAAATTCAAAGCTATCTCCTGGTTTTATTGTGATAATACGTTCTTCTGGGACACCCCAGCCTTTCCAAATTCGAGCACATTCGTATGGGCCTACAAATTTAACATGATCCAGCTTTGGATTGTTGATTATGGCAGCTGCAGTATTTATATCGATATGATCACTGTGAAAATGTGATACAAGGTAATAGTCTAACTCGTTAATTGCGAATGGATCGATGACCATGGGTTGTACACGTAAGTTAGGTTGTAATTTGCGAACACCTGCCATATTGGCCATTTGATGCCCACGAACCATATCTTTAACTTTCTTTGTAGACTTACCTCTGTTAGACCATAAATCCATCACAATGTTAGCGCCTTGTGGTGTTTTAATCCAAACGCCACAATTACCTAACCACCACATAGCAAAATTGTCTTTTTCAACAATTTCTTCTTCAATTTCTTCATTTAACCATGTTCCCCATTCTGGAAAAGTAGATAATATCCATGATTCTCTCGTTATATCTTTTATGTTTTTCATTTTAAAGTCTCCTTCAGTTTTAAAATGTATTGTTATATGTTATCGAAGTAGTGTAATAATTCATTAAGAAATATAGTTTCAATTTGATTTCGCAATGTGTATTGTTCATTTTTATCGTTAATATAATGTTTAAGCACTTGTTCCAGTTTGAGTGAAAAATCTGAAGTATGATCTGTGTTTGTTGAATAGACTATAGAAATCAAATTAATAATGTCTTTATTTGTTAAGATTGGACTTACTATAATTAAAGGTAATTCTGTTTCTACTGCGTCACTTGTAGATATGACTATGTCTGATAGCAACAATTCTTTAACACTATGAAATTCCTCTAGGGTAAATACGGTATCGATATGAGGTTTTGAAATGTATTTTTGACATTGTTTAAGAAAAAGTTTACGAATACCGATTCCTTCGTCACAAACAAGCGTTATCTTTTTTCTGTGTGTATCTTGGTTATATTTATGATGAATCGCACCACCTAAATGAACGGCAATATATGCAATATCATCATCTGTCATGTGTATAAGCCATGTTTCTTCTAGAAGTGGCGTACATTTCTTGACGGTATTAAATAGCTGATTATATTTATCTTTAATATCTTCAGTTAAAGGGCTATCTGAAGGGATGTTATAAATTTTCCGATAAATTAATGCTTTGCAATGTGTTAATAGCTGATCCAACAATTTGTTACGTTCTTGAAACGTAATATGGGTCTCAGTTTCAAATAATGTTAAGAATAAATCCAAAGTATTTCGCATATCGTCATAATCATGGCTATGGTTATGTGTATCTTTATCTTTACGAAAAGATAATAAAAGTATGGCGATAATATATTTATCCATATCATCATACGAGATTCCAAATTTTTCTTCTAAACTATGCACTATTTTTGTTGCGACACTATACTCAATTCTTTCTTGCACGAGCAGAAAATCCTGCTTAACATCTTCAAAATCATATGTTTTTACTTTTGTATTATGGTAACTCATTAATAAATAAGGCAATATTTGTACCATAAATTCACTATCTTTTTGATTGAGGCTTTTTCCTAAATCATAATGTACTTGGCTAATGAGTAGCTTTAAATAATCAAGTTTTTCTTTTGAAAAATAACTTTCAAAATTTGTGAGTGATGAAATTTTTTCGTAGACAGCTGTTCTAAAAGCAACAGATGCTTCTTTATAAATTTGATGTAGTATTTTACAAATAAATTGAATCTTAGACAGCGGATGTGAGTCAATATAGTATCCATGAGCTTTTGTAACGCGAAGTTGTATCTTATATTGTTCCACTTCTAATTGATCCCGAATATTATTCAAATCGTTAAGTACTGTATTACGGGAAACATCTGTTAAATTCATCAGTTTTTTAATCGTTATATATTCATTAGAAATACTGACGTATAAAATGATAAGCCACTTACGTTCATTGGCATTCATAATATAGTGATTTGTATCTAGTTCATTAAGTAAATGTATACAAGCGAGTTTTTGATTATAATTCAGTAAAATCCCGATATGTGGGTAATTAATAACTTTCTCGACATTATCTGGCAATGCTTGGTTTATTTTTGATAGGTGATAATAAATTTTACGCCTAGACTGTGAAAGTTTTTTGGAAATTTCAGTGATTGTTTTGGGTTGTTGTAACTTTATTAAGTAGTCTAGTAATGCGTAACTTGTTTGATTTAAAATAATCATTATTAGCACCTTCTATATTTCGAAATGAGTTCTTAATTATAATAGCATCCATCAAAAACAATTTTAATTGGCTGATTATTTATCGTTTTTACAAATTTTTTCTTTTTGCCCATAATAAGCATTTGCACCATGTTTTCTTAAGTAATGTTTGTCCATTATATATTGAGGTGCTAGTTTAGCATTATGATTGATTTGCTTTGTAAAACGGTTCATCTTGGCTACTTCTTCAAGTACAACTGCATGGTAAATAGCTTGTTTAGCGTTTTTCCCCCAAGTAAAAGGGCCATGGTTTCTAACAACGACACCTGGAATGGTCATAGGATTTAAGTTGCGTTCGTCAAACGTTTCTACGATAACAGTACCTGTTTCTTTTTCATAAGAATGTTCCACTTCTTCTTCAGTTAAAGCGCGAGTACATGGGATAGAACCATAGAAGTAATCAGCGTGTGTTGTACCTAAATAAGGAATATCATAACCTGCTTGGGCCCATCCTACTGCTTCTGTTGAATGGGTATGAACGATACCTCCAATTTCTGGCCATGCTTTGTATAGTTCGATATGAGTTGGTAAGTCTGATGAGGGATTTAAATCACCTTCTATGACATTACCGTTAATATCTACAACTACCATGTTTTCTGGTGTTAATTTGTCATAAGCTACACCAGAAGGTTTGATGACAATCAAACCTAGTTGACGGTCTATTTCAGATACATTTCCCCAAGTGAATTTGATGAGATTATGTTCTTGGAGCGAGATATTTGCTTCATAGACACGTTTGCGTATTTCTGTTAATTGATTCGTCATTTCTATTTTAACCCCGCTTTCTCAATCAATGGATATAGAAAATCTTGTGCATTTCTTATTGCTTTTCGTGTTTCATCAATTGAATGACAGTTTTCAGACCACATTTCAATTAAGAATGGTCCGTTATAATTAATTTTCTTTAAAGTAGCGAAGACATCTTCCCAATTTACACAACCTTCTCCAAATGGTACATCTCGGAATTGTCCTTTATCATTTTCAGTTACCGCATACGTATCCTTTAAATGTATTGCTGCGATAGAGCGTTGACCGTTGTAGAATTCACTCCATATATCATTATGCCAAGCTGAGATATTTCCTGTATCTGGATAAACAAACAGGAATGGAGAATTAATTTCTTTCTCAATAGCTAAATATTTTTCAATTGAATTAATAAATGGATCATCCATTGTTTCTATTGAAAGAATTACTTGTGCTTCTTCAGCCCACGTACACGATTGACGAAGATTTTTAATAAAGCGCTGACGAGTGACGTCAGATTTCTCTTCATAGTAAACATCATAGCCAGCTAATTGTATGTTCCGAACACCTACATCTTGAGCGAAAGTTATACATTTTCGCATCATCTCCATCGCTTCTCTTTCGATTTCGGGATCGTTAGACCCCATTGGAAATCGTCTATGCCCACTAAAAGTTATAGTAGGAATACGTATACCAGTTTCAAAGATGGCCTCTACAAGATTTAATCTTTCTTCTTTAGACCAATCTAATCTCGCTAATCGTTCATCTGTTTCGTCAATTGATAATTCGACAAAATCAAATCCTAATTCTTTTGCAAAGTTAAGTCTTTCTAACCAACTTAAATGTTTAGGGGTTGCCTTTTCATAAATACCAATCGGTCTTCCCAAGAGCTCACCCCCAAATACGTTTGATTTCTTGTTTGAATTCAATGGCAGATTGTCTAGGATTTTCTGCTTCTGTAATACCACGTCCGGCAATAAATGCGAATACATCAATGCCTTCAAAAAGCTTTAACGTTTCTACATTTAGACCACCCGTAACAGATACGCGGAATCCCATTTCAACTAGTTTCTTTACGCGTTCAAGATCTTTAGTTCCCCAAGACTCCCCGGCTAATAGAGCATCACGAGATTGATGGTAAATAGCTTGTGAAATACCAATATCTAGCCATTGTTGTGCCTGTTCATAAGTCCAGTCTCCGTATAGTTCAACTTGGATTTCTCCTCTATCTTCACGGATGTTTTTAATTGATTTAAGAGCTGCCTGCATAGTAGGAATAGTTGCTGAACATATACAAGTCATCCAATCAGCACCACGGATTGCATTGTTGTGTGCAACCGTACCTCCAGCATCAGCACATTTAGTATCAGCTACGATAATTTTATTTGGATAAAGCTTGCGTAAAATTTCTACTAATTCACTACCAACTTGTAATAGACAAACAGTTCCAGCTTCAATAATATCAACATCATGACCAACTAAAGAAGCGGCTTTAATAGCTTCAGGTAGTGTTGAATGGTCAAGGGCTACTTGTAAATAGGGCAAATTCTTCGTCATTTTACTATCCTTCTTTCAAATTTATTTATAGTAAATATTGTTGTATTGTTTAAAGGTATTAATTTTCAAGGTCTAATCCTTCAAGGTAAGGGCTATCCTTTGATTCATCAATCATCTTTAATACTTCTTCTGGTGTGCTGCAAGATTGTAAACGAGATATAGAATCATTTAATTCAAATAGTGCAACAATCTGAGGTATTGCTACAGATGTATGAATTTCTGAACTTGTTGCAGCCAGTGTTAAGAGAACCGATACTTTCTTCCCATCTGAGAATTGAACAGGTTCTTTAAGTGTGATTAGTGAAAATGAATCACGTTTAACACCTGATTCAGGACGAGCATGAGGCATTGCCATGCCAGGCATTAATATATAATAAGGACCATAATTTTCAGTTGATTCGATGATAGCATCGTAATATTCAGGCAATACTGCACCACTATCAATCAGTGGATCTACCGATAATTTAACGGCATCTTTCCAATCTTCAGCGGATAGGCCAAGGCGAATCGAATTATTTTCAATTAAGGCTGTTTTTAAATTCATTCAACTCGCTCCTTATTTCAAGTCTTTCAATGCGGTTTCTAATTTCGACTTAATTTCGTTATCATCCATTAAATTATCAAGACCAATAACTTTGCCAGTCGTACGTCCATCTAATTCATGAACTAAGTGATTAGATGCGATAACCAAATCATAATTAGAAGCAATGCCTTTTGCTTCTCCAACTGAACATGAAGCAGATTCAAAGTTTGTAACGTTCAGTTGTCGTAGTGCGTTTTCAACTTTCATCTTAATAACCATTGATGAACCCATTCCATTTCCACATGCTGTAAGTACTTTAACCATAATGTATTCCTCCTAATGTTTATAAATAATATTAATTATTTGAATTTCCTAAATAGTAAGCTTCTTTGTTTTTTGCTCTTCTATATTGCAATTGCGGAATAAGTAAGAATAATAAACAAACTAATATATATCCAAAGATTTCAAAGTGTTTAAAGATATAAGCAAATGGAACCCATGGCACAGCAAGGTCAATATTGCCATGATATCCTCCAGATAAACTCAGTAAACCTACTGCAATTGCGCCTACAGAAACTTGTATAATACCTGAAATGAATGACAATATAAGTGCAGCTTTCCAACCACCACGTTTATCAGCAAAGACGGCGATAGCTGCATTATCAAAGAATACAGGTACAAAACCAGTAATGATTAGTATCGGACTTTTGAACGTGATTAATAAAACAATTGTAATTAATTGACCAATCAATCCGCTCACAAATCCGAAGAGAACAGCATTTGGAGAACCAAATCCAAACGAAGCTGCTACGTCGACTGCTGGGAAAGAACCAGGTAGTAGCTTGTTAGAAATACCTTGAAATGCATTTGTTAATTCACTAACGAACATCCTTACACCCTGCATTAATATGAACAGGTATACTGAGAAAGTAAACGCTGTTTGTATAACAAACATAAAGAATGATTGTTTTGCAGGAATGTATAAATTACCAGATGTAATTACTTTTGAATTTGATAAAATATCAGGACCAAGAATAAACAAGATTACACCAAAGAAAATCAACATTAACGTTGCAGATGCCACGATAGTATCGTGAAAAATATTTAAAAATGTTGGTAATTTTATATTGTCTAGATTTTGTTCTTTTTTTCCGAGTTTCGGTGCAATTTTATCTGTAAACCAAATAGCAAATTGTTGTTGGTGTCCTATAGCAAAACCACCATTATTTGTTAAACGTTGAGTTGGTTCGACAGTTAAGTTAGAGCTAACTGCCCAATAAAGTCCGCATAATACACCAATCGTAAGAGTAGCCATTAGTGGGCTTTTTTGGACAGATGGAATCAACAGTACCATCAATGTGATAGTCGCTGCTTGCTGAACCATAATATGTCCAGTAATAAACAATGTCCTTACTTTAGTGATTTTTCTTAAAGCAACCAATAAAACATTAACAAAGAAACCAATTAAAAGTGCAGAAGTAGCGATACCTATAAACTCAGGGAATTCACTAGCGATTTTTTCATTAGCAGCTGTCAATCCGAAATAAGGATCAATAACTGCTGCTCCAATGTTAAATTTATAGTTTAGTGCTGTTAGAATAGGACGGAAAGTAGAAACAAGTCCACCGGCTGCTACGTCTAAAATCATATAACCTACAGTTGCTTTTACAAATCCTGCAAATACGTCATGCCAAGGCTTTTTCAAAAGTGAGTATCCAATTAATACGATTAGCCCAACGAAGAAAGCAGGTTTTTGCAAAATGTTTTGAGAAAACCAATTAAGTATATTTAATAGAATATCCATCCATAATCCACCTCCATTTCAATAATTTGGTAATCATATTTCTAAAAACAGTTTACAAAAGAATGCGCTTTCACAACAGAACAATTGCTACACAAAGAAGTGTACAAAGGTAGACTCAAGAAGCGGATTTAAAGTGAAGAAAGTGATAAATATGGAGAAATTGATTATACTAGAAATGAAGCTGAAGCTATCATAGTGTTAATGATAAAGAAATATTAAATTCGGAGTGATTGTATTGTTGAAATTAAAAGAAAACCAAGATATATATTTAAAGGGTGGAAGTGAAGCGGTTATTCTACTTCATTCATTTACAGGAACGGTTAGAGATGTGAAGAAATTAGCAAATTTGGTGCATAATGAAGGGTATACATGCTATGTACCTGCATATAAAGGCCATGGGTTGAGTATAGAATCTTTAATTGAATATGATATAAATGACTGGTATCAGCATGTACAAGAAAGCTATGATTTCTTGAAAGAAAGTGGTTTTGAAAAGATAAGTGTTCTTGGTGTATCGTTAGGGGGACTATTGTCGTTAAAGCTTACTGAAATGAATGGAATCAACAAATGTATTATTATGTCTACGCCTCAAAAGCGAACGACTAAAGATATTAAACGAAGGTTATATAGTTACGGTGAAAGAATTAATGCAATTCAAGGACTGGAATATGAGGAAAGTAATCGTCAATTATCTCTAATTGAACAATATGATGAGGGATCTAAAGTTTTTTCTGAAATGATTGAAGATATTATGGACAATTTGAAAAACATTCAAGTACCTGTATTGATTATGTATGGAGAACTTGACGAACCTTCATATAAAGAAAGCGCTGAGTATATATTTGAACAACTGACTACAAATATTAAAACACTTATTTCATATGAAAATGCTACACATTTGATGACGCAGAGTAAAGATAAAGAGAAAATTGAACGAGATATTATAAAGTTTTTGAACAAATAACATTAGAGCAATAAATGAAATAACTCCAAATCTAAATAAAAAACAGTAGAAACTCAATGTTAAATTGAATTTCTACTGTTTTTTAATTTCGCAGATGTTGATATTCCAGTCTCAATCTTATTGTGATAAAAGTTATTCCCCAACTGTTAAACCTGATTCTCGATCTAACCAAGCAACAATGTCAGAGAAAATAACTTGATTATAGGAAGATTCATTCAGTATTTCGTGTTCTAAACCATCATAAATCTGTAATGATTTATGTTTAGAGCCAATCTCATCAAATAATTGTAACGAATCTCTATAACTAACTAATCCATCTTCACTACCGTGGAGTATGAGTATATTGTCAGTAAGTTTAGCAGCATTTTCTTTCAAGTATTTTACACCTTCTAATAATGTAAATACGAGACCCATAGAAATTTCTTTGCCAACTAAATCATCTAATGTATATTTTTCCATAACTTCTTTATCTGAGCATACACCTTCTCCTAATTCATTAGGTACATATGTGTCGTATGGAGTTGAAGGGTCCGGCTCTCCAAATAGTTTCAAATTATAACGTGTTAAAGCACCAACTGTAATAATGCCATCAACTAGTCCGGGATGTTTTGTACCAAACAACGAAACAGTATAGCCTCCCATGCTATGGCCTAATAGAAATGTTTTGTCTGTATAGCGTTCTTTCGCAAAATTAAGAACTGCTGACAAATCTTCAACAATTTCATCGACTTTTTCAAAATAAAAAGCCTTACCTTCTGAACGACCATGTCCGCGTTGATCATATCTAATAACATTATAACCACTGTCATTTAAGTAATTTGTAATTTCATCATATCTATCTAAATGTTCTGCTAATCCATGTGCAATTACAACGTTACCAATAGCATTTGGAACCTCATTGAACTTTGCATAGAGCTTTGTGTTGTCTTTAGATTTAATGTACTTAATAAAATTCATGCTAACCATCTCCTTAAATTAGATTCAATATATTAACTAAATAAATCATCAACTGTGGTGTCTAAAATTTTAGCCAGTTTGAATGCTAAAGATAAAGTTGGATCATATTTATTGTTTTCAATTGCATTAATCGTTTGTCTGGAAACATTTACTTTTTCACTTAAAGTTAACTGTGAAATTTGTTTTGTTTTACGATATTGTTTTATTTTATTTTTCATTAGACATTCCTTTTACAGAATATTTTTTAGAAACTGAAAAGTAATTAAATATGAGTTGTATCAACGCAATGGTTAGAAATATAACTTCTGGATACGAATTGATTAGACTATTTTTCATATCCCAAAACCCAAAAATTCGAAATACTAAAAACAATAAACATGCCTGTACCATCCAAACAAAAGATCTAGCCAATACTTCTATAATGATTTTGCTTTGTCTTTCATCATATTGATTATGAGATTGATTATTATCTATTACTTCTCTTGGCAAAAATTTATTGGTAGAAATTGTCCAGATAATAGAAAACAATATAATAGCTATGAAAAATATTAATTTTAGCACCATAATCATCACTCCATAATGTCAAAAGAATTTTACATTCCGAGTGTAACTTACTTAAAATGAACTGTCAAAAAGTTGTGATATTTTAAGAAAAAATATGGAAAAATTTGTACATTTTTTATAAAATTATATTAATATATACTGTTATATATTTTATAAGGGGGTGCCATCATGAAGGTGTCGTGGATTCGATTAATTACGTATTCTATTGTTGGTTTAGTTGTCGCACTATTCATAATGAATTATTTTAAGCCACATCCGAATGATAAACTACAATCCTTTACTTCGGAAAATGGTACTAAAGGCGAGTATTTAATTTACCCAGCTAAACATGCTAAAGGTATACTTGTTTGGTTACATGGTGATGGTGCATATGAATTTTTACATCCAAAGTCATATGAATATTTAGGTGGAGATGTAGGAATTAAACAAATTGCAAAAGAAAAAAACTTAACATTAATAGTACCCAAATCACCAAGACAGGATGAAACATGGTGGAAAAAAGGAAAGGAAAACAGTCAATATTTAGTTGAACTTATTTCATCAATTCATCAACATGAAAATCTTTGGATTGGAAGTTTTTCAGGGGGATCAGAAATGTCTACATATTGGTTATTAGATAAGTTACCAGAAATGAACGTTAAGTCTGGTGGTGCTATCTTCTTCGGTGGAGGTGGACCACCTAAATCAAAAGATATTTCTCGGGAAATAAATAAAGAGAATATAGTTGAAGGCTCATTTCCACTTACATGGGTAGTTGGAGAACATGACTTCGGCGTACAAACAAAAGATGATCCATTTAATGCATTTGAATCCAGCAAAGAAGGAGAAAATTTTTATAAAAAACATGGTTGGAAAACGGATAGACATGTATTATCAGAACATCAACATCATTTATCCAAAGAAGGAAAAGGATTATATGGGGAGTATTTGAATAAATACATACAAGAATAAAGAGAATTTATGTAGTAAATTTCATTCTATATATTGAAACTATAAAAATGGAAGTAGGACAGAAATCATGATTTCTGTCCTACTTCTTCTTTATTTTATGATTTCTTTTAATTTATCTATTTCTGGGTCGATTAATTCATGGCCACTATCTAGTAGCTCAAAGTGAACATTTTTAAATAGAGGTTTAAGGTCTTCTGCCAAGGCTTTGACTTTGCCAGGTACAGTCATATAATCATTAGCTCCTGTTGTTATGATGATTGATGTATCTTTATAAAAAGTGTTGATGTTATAGTTTAGCTGAGCTGGATGAAGTAATATGATTTGATCAACTTGAGTTAAGGATTGCTCTAATAAACCTAAAATAAAGTTAGCACCATTTGAATACCCCATGAAAACAACTTTTTTAAATGAATTTTCTTCAATGAAGTGATTCCAGTATTGTATAAAAGATTGAGTATGTTTATTAAAGTCATCTCGATCTATTTGATTATTAACAAGTGGTGCGAAAAATCTTCTTTCTTTACCTTGGCCAACATCTCCAAGAAAACTAAGTGTATTTTCATTAGGAAACAGTTCGCCAGCTATTGGTAATAGTTGATACTGGTTGCCACCTGTTCCATGAAAAAGTACAATTAAAGTATCGGAATTTGGGTTATTTTGTAAAAAATGTTCCATAAGATCTCCTCCATAAAAATTTGAAAGGGGTGTTTTTACTTGAATCACCATTCAATTATACACCATGTATCCATTATAAATCATGATATAGAGCAAGCATTTAATTTTTACCGTAATGTACTAGGACTAGACTTATTAATGAAGACAGTCAATCAAGAAAATTATGAAATGTATCATATTTTCTTTGCGGATAAGTATGGACGTCCTGGGACTGAAGTCACTTTGTTTGAAATGAAGGAAGGTAAAGAAAACAAATTTGGTACAAATGCCTTTGATAGAATGTTATTTAAAGTGCCATCAGAAGCTGCGTTAAAATTTTGGGAACAGAGATTTAATGAGTCAGACGTCTGCCATTATGGCGTTGAAAATTATGCAGGTCGTAGTCTGATAAGGTTTGAAGGGCCAGATCAAACGCCACTCGGGTTGATCGTCATGTCAGAACTAGAGAATATAGATAAGTTTAATCGTGATGAAGACAGTGTTATACCTTACGAACATCAAATATTAAGTATAGATTCTGTTCATATGCGTGTTAGATATCCAGCAGCAAGTAAACAACAATTTCAGCAATTATATGCATGGAATTCATACAATCAATCAACATTTTTTGATACAGGGTTACCGGTAGACATCCTGCATAATAATAGTGAAGAAATGTATCATGAGATACACATCATACATGATGTAACCAACAACTTAGAAAATCAAGGACATGGTGGTATTCATCATGTGGCTATCTCAGCTGATTCAATAGAGTCACTAGAAGAAGTTGAATCATCACTAAACGATTTAAACATAGTAAATTCATCAATTAAGAACAGAGGTTTCTTTCAATCCATTTATTATAGAGATCCAAATCAAGTATTGTTTGAAGTTGCAACTTTGAAACTTGATATGGAAGAAGTGAAATTCGAACAAAAAGAATTTGCAGACATCCCGCTATATTTACCTGAGTATTTAGAAGGGAAAAGAGAACTTATAGAAAGAAAGTTAAAGAAGAAATAAGAATGATAAAGAGGTATTAAGATGAAGACAATAATAGAAAATATTAAATTAAGACCACAGCGATTTATATTAGAAGTTATAGTCTCTATTTTAATATTATGTGTACTATTAATAGTATTTAGATTAAATACATTTAATCAAATGACGATGATTATATTTCTAGTCATCATTTTTATAAACTTTAATATGTTTGTCTCCTCGGAACGTTTATCTAAAGAATTAAATCAGTTAATCAAAGAAAAGCATTTAACACGTGAACAATTATTTGAAATAACGGGACTAACCCAATATGAAGTAACAGAGGAAAATGGTAAATTTGAATTTTATATGACACCAGCTAAGAAGAAAAAATATAAAAAAGTAATCGAAAGATATAATCGATAACGTACACTGATTGCAAGAATTATGAATAAACCTATCTACTAAGATATTGAAATAGTAGATAGGTTTTATCAATTAGTCAAAGACATTTACTTTAAAGATTCTTCTACTTCTTTTGATTTAGATTCAAAATCAAAATCAGATTTAGAAAGTGGTTGACCGGTTTCGGCTAATTTTTTCACACTTTGTATTTGGAAGTACCATCCTGTGAAATCTTTTGCTATCGCCTGAAACATGTAAGGTAATGATTCTTTGAAAGTAAGCGTGATAGTGTCACCTTTATCTTCTAGTATAAAGTCCACATTTCCTTCAGCCCAAGTAAATGCGATATGGTTATTTGGTTCGTAGGAAGTTATATTAAAATACTCATATTGCCCATTTCCTAAATCAAATACTAAACGACTACCTTCTCGTTCCTCTTCAAATGACAATTCTGGGAACCATTGTTTAATCCCTGTTGTTGTACCAAGCAGTTTAAATACATGACTCGTATTTGATGTAATATCGATTGAAATCGTTTGATGTGCGTGTGTGTTATCTGTTCTATATTGTACATTCATTGTAAATCCCCCTTATTGTATGCATAACTTCAATATAACAATAATGGTGTAATACTTAAAATGATATCAACTATTTATAGTTCAGTACCTTGTAATGTTTAATAGCCCGTGGTATATTTGATTGACAGCTATTATACATTGTTTAGTAGTGTGATATGTGGAGGAATAAATATGAATATACAATTTAAGAAAGGTGCACTTGAATTTATCGTATTACTCATAATTAAAGGTGAAGATCAATACGGTTATTCTCTTGTTCAAAAAATTACACCAAGAATTAAAATTTCTGAAGGTACGGTTTATCCGTTGCTAAGAAGATTAGTAAATGAAGAATATTTAACGACCTATTACAAAGCATCAACGGAAGGTCCAGCAAGAAAATATTATAAAATTACTGATTTAGGTTGTGAAAGATTAGATAGTCTACTTAATGAGTGGAAGGACTTTATTGCGGCAGTAGATTTATTTTTAAAGGAGAGTAAAACTGATGAATAAGAAGACGTACTTAAGTACATTAAATAAATATTTAAAACACTTACCTGATGAAGATCGTGCAGATATTATAGCAGAATATGAAACACACTTTATAAGTGGTAAAGAAGATGGGCAGTCAGAAGAAATGATTGCGGATGAATTAGGGAAACCTAAAGAAATTGCAAAAGAAATTAATGCAACGTTAGCAATAGATCGTGCTGAAAACAATAATAAAATGAGTAACGTGTGGCATGCGATTATTTCAGTTATGGGACTAGGCATATTAAATTTCTTTGTTATATTAATTCCAATTGTCGCAATCGTATCTATTTTACTTAGTTTTATGGCTATCACGTTAACATTGTTATTAACGCCAACAGCATTACTTATCAAAGGTGTGTACAACGGATTTAACACGATATTGCATGCAGACATATTTATCGTTGTGGCGAGTTTTGGATTAGGCTTAATGTTTTTTACAGTGACATATCTATTAACAAAATGGTCATTCAAAGTGTTTGTAAAATATTTACGATGGAATATTTCAATCATTAAAGGAAGTGCTAAAGCATGAAAAAATTATTATGGATATTATTTAGTTTAGGGCTTATTCTGTTTATTGTATTCGGTGCTTTAACATTTGTAGAAGTTCAAAAAATATCTGAAAATACACATAAAAAAACGGTTTTGAACAAGACGTATCAAGATAAAATCAAACACATAAATGTTAATGCTGTAGATGCAGCAGTCACTATTAAAAAGGGTAAGGATTTTAATGTTAAAGCAATTAAATCTAATGCAGATTTTAAAGTGAAATCTGAAGTTCGTAAAGATACGTTAAATATAGGCGTGAAAATGCAAGATCCTATAATTAATTTAAATGTTTTTAATAATAAATATAATAAAATAGTAATAACTGTGCCACAAGAGATGGATAGCACTTTTGTTATGACTGATACTGGGGAAATAAATGTTAAAGACTTAAAATCAAAGAAAACAACATTTCACGTAGATACAGGTTCTATTGATTTAACTGACTCAAAATTAGGAAAGCTTGAAATAAATGCTGATACGGGTAATATCCTAACAAGTCATACGCAATTTACAAATGGCAATATAGAAGCGGACACAAGCTCAGTAAAGTTAAATGATGCACCAGCCGACATACCTTTAAATATTAAAACGGATACAGGTTCTATTAAGATTAAATATAATCATTCTCCTAAAAATACTTTGTTAGATATACAACAGGATACAGGTAAGGCTCAAATTAATATTAATGCGTTAAAAAATAAACGAGTAGGCTCTGGAGATAACTTAGTAAAAATCGAAAGTGATGTTGGTTCAGTTCAAATAGATTAGTAGTTTATATTAGAAATAAGTAAAACGAGGTCCCTCCAAAATGAAGGACCTCGTTTAGTATCACATTAGTTATTATTTGATAGTTCGTTGATGTATTTATAAGCTTGCTGTTTTTTCTCTTTGCTTAGTACTCTTAATAGTTGTATAGATTCATTAATGAGCCGGGAGTCTTCCTCGTCCTCATATGCTTCTGGAACGTTAACCCATCCCATAATATAAGCAGGAGTGGTAGAAAGTGCGATTGATAATTTTTCAACTATTTGTGGTGTTAATTTAGTTGTTTGACCCGTTTCATATCGCGAAATTGTGGATTGATTAACGTTGATTAATTTTGCTAATTTGTATGTACTAAAGCCAAGTTCTTCACGCCTTTGTTTTATTCGATATCCTGTATGATTCATACTTTCACCTCAATTACTTTATATCCAATATTATTAATACTAGTATATCTGATTTTGGTTGTGAATTGTTAATTTATGATACGATTGATACTTTTATTGACCGTATTATAACAATTTGCTAAAATACGAGTTAATCAAATAAAAGCTTTCTAGGGTTCCGTAACGATATTGTTAGCCTGGACCGAGAGAAAGCCACAAGTATGAACTTGTGACACGGAAGGATAAAAGCCTGGGAGACTTATATGAAGTCTCTCGGGCTTTTATTATTTAAGGAGGAAGTAAAATGAATTGGATAAAAATAATCGTTGGCGCAGTTTTTGAAGTAGGATGGGTTGTTGGTTTAACACATGCAAATCATACATTTGAATGGTTACTCACCATAATATCTATCATTGTTAGTTTCTATTTGTTGATTACGGCTTCTAAATATCTACCAGTCGGGACCTCTTATGCTGTATATGTAGGCTTAGGCGCAACAGGCGTGACGATTGTTGATTTTATCGTATACGGCGAACCAGTCGTATTAGGTAAAATAATTCTAATCACGACTTTAATTATTGGTGTGGTCGGTTTGAAATTAGTGACTAAAGAAAGTGGTGAAGCATAATGTCTTGGGTGATATTAATTTTTGCAGGATCATTTGAAATGTTAGGCGTTCTATTTATGAATATATATGCTAAACGAAATAATATGTTGTCATTATTAGGACTTGTAATATTTTTTGGGTTAAGTTTCATTTGTTTATCAATAGCGATGAAAATTATACCAATGAGTACAAGTTATGCTGTTTGGACAGGGATAGGAGCAGTTGGAGGTGCAGTATTAGGTATTCTGTTTTACGGAGAATCTAAAGATTTAAAACGACTGTTTTTTATCGCTGTAATTTTAGGAAGCACAATAGGACTAAAGCTCATAAGTTAAGCTTTAGTCCTATTTTTTATACATCATAATTAATTTCCATCCACTCAGGTGCCTCTTCAAAACCTACTTTTTCATAAACAGGCTTGCCTAAAGTAGATGCCGCTAAAAATATCTTTTTGATATTTCGAGATTTTGCATTTTCAATAAGTAGGTTGAGAATAGCTTGTGAAATGCCTCTTCTTCTATAGTTTGGATGGGTATAAATATTTGTAACATAAGCCCTTTCTCCCGAAGGATTAGAAAATGAAGGAGGAAATGGATAATAGACAATCGCACCACTTGCAATGATGGAATCGTTGTCTACTGCTAATAACTGATACAGTGATTGATTTGTTAACATGTCCAGAAAAAATGTTTCCAATTCTTTATCAATGTTAGGTGTGGGTATTGAACCTTCATCTATTAATTGTGATTTTCTTAGTTCTACTAGAGTAGGAATATCTTCTAAAGTAGCAAGTCTGACATTCATAATAAACCCCCTTAAATTATTAAATGATGATAAAGATGAGTCTACTATACCACGTTACTTTGACTTATTTTAAGAAAAATTGTATCATAAATGAATATTAATACGAAATATAGCATAAATATTAAATTAGGAGGGTGTACTATGAACCAATATATTGAATTAGCAGAGAAATACAGTCCAAATAATTATAGTCCTTTAAATATCGTGTTGACTGAAGGTAAAGGTGCGCATGTTAAAGATTCAGAGGGAAATATTTATATTGATTGTGTGTCAGGGTTTTCGGTATTGAACCAAGGACATGCTCATCCGAAAATCATTCAAGCTTTCTTAGAACAAAGTCAAAAAATTACGATGACTTCAAGAGCGTTGTATAGTGATAATTTAGGAGTATGGGAAGAGAAGATTTGTCAATTGGCTCATAAAGATAAAGTGTTACCTATGAACACAGGTACTGAAGCAGTGGAAACGGCGATTAAAATTGCGACAAAATGGGCGCAAGACGTTAAAGGGATAGATGCATTTAATGCAGAAATCATAGCGATGGAAGGGAACTTTCATGGCAGAACAATTGGTTCTTTATCATTATCATCTAATGACCAGTATAAAGAAGGATTTGGCGAACTAGCAGGAAATATAAAATACAGTGAATTTGGTAATATAGAATCATTAAAATCTAACATAACCTCTAATACTGCTGCAATTATATTGGAGCCTATTCAAGGTGAAGGTGGTATTAATATACCTCCCCAAAATTTTATCAAGAATGTGAAGGCATTATGTGAAGAACATAACATCTTGTTAATCGCAGATGAAATACAAGTTGGTTTAGGTAGAACTGGAAAGCTGTTTGCTATGGAGTGGGAAGATATTGAACCGGATGTATATTTATTAGGCAAAGCGTTAGGGGGAGGTTTGTATCCTATTTCAGCAGTCATTGCTAATGATGATATTATGCAAGTCTTAACGCCAGGTACACACGGGTCAACTTTTGGTGGTAATCCTCTCGCATGTGCGGTTTCTATAGCAGCTTTAGATGTTCTTATAGAAGAGAAACTTCCTGAGCAGTCCCGAATTTTGGGAGATAAGTTGCTGAAAGGGTTAAAAGGAATACATAGTCACATAATTAAAGAAGTGAGGGGACGTGGTTTGTTTATCGGTATTGAATTAAACAAAGAAGCACAGGACATTGTTTCGGAAATTAATGCGCAAGGTGTTTTATGTAAAGAAACACAAGGAAATATTATACGTTTAGCACCACCGCTTGTGATAGATGAAGAGGATATAGACAAGATTATTGAAGTTATTAAACAAGGCATAGAAAGTCATTCACTTTAAAATTAAAAGACATGCTTAACAATGCTAATAAATATGTTAAAATTTCCTGGGTATATAGTTATTAAGAGATCATATATATTAATGGAGGGAGATTTATAACATGAAAATTGCAATTGTAGGTTCTGGGAATGGTGCAGTAACCGCAGCATTAGATATGATAAGTAAAGGTCATGATGTTCGATTGTATTGTCGAAATCAATCAATTCATAAATTCGATAAAGCACTTGAAAGAGGTGGATTTGACTTTAATAATGAAGGTGAACAATCTTTTGTTAAATTTACAAAAATAAGTGATGATATGGAATATGTATTACAAGATGCAGAAATTATACAAGTGATTATTCCGTCATCATTTATAGAGCATTATGCTAAGATTATGGCTAGATTTTTAAAAGATGATCAACTTATACTCTTCAATATGGCAGCTGCAATGGGTTCGATACGATTTATTAATGTATTAGAACAAAGTCATTCTGAAGTTATGCCGAAATTTGCAGAAATCAATACACTGACATATGGGACACGTGTCGACTATGATCAAGCAGTCGTAAATTTATCTTTAAATGTTCGAAAAGTACATTATTCAACATACGATAAAAGTTACTTAACAGAAAGCTTTAATCTAATTAAAGATTTATATCCTTATATCGTGAAAGAAGAAAGCTTGTGGAAGACAAACTTAGAAAATGGTAATCCAGAAGTACATCCTGGACCAACATTATTAAATGTCGGTAGAATAGACTATGCTGATGAATTCGCTTTATATAAAGAAGGTATAACACCTCATACAGTTAAATTGCTACATGCTGTTGAATTAGAAAGGTTATCATTAGGTAGAAAGCTAGGTTTTGAATTAAATACAGCAAAAGGTGCCAGAATAGATAGAGGTTATTTATCCGAAGAGGATGAAGAAATGTCATTAAACAAGTTATTTAATACAAGTACAGTATTTTCACAAATTAAAGGGCCAAATGAAGTAGAGAATAGATACCTCACAGAGGATATTGCATATGGTTTAGTTCTTTGGTCTAGTTTAGGACGTGCTATTGGAGTAGCAACACCTAATATTGATGCAATAATTGTTATAGCGTCTACAATTTTAGAAAGAGATTTCTTTGAAGAAGGATTGACAGTAGAAGAACTAGGACTAGATAAACTAGGGCTAGAATAAGAAATATACTAAAATCAAAAATCGAACACATGATTAGGACTGATCCTATTATGCGTTCGATTTTTTGTTATAAAATATTAAACGTGCTGAGCTTGTTTAAATAATGAATGGCTAACGTAGACAGCGATAAGCGTCAAGATAACGGATAATAACGCAATGCCTGTGGATTGCTATATCGTATATGAAGATAATTATCCAAGCACAGATGAAATTAAAGTGCTATATGATCCCAATCAATTGATGCTTCATTATCAAAAGAAAGACCTAGGATTAACGACTGAACAGTTTTATGAGTCTGCACTTGATAGTTGTTGGTTTATTTTTCAATATGATCATATTGTTGGGCGGAATCAGTTTTTATGGACATCAAAAATGATTGATAAAGCACTTGATCACATGATTATAGTACTGCTACATAAACATTACCCACAAAAAGCAATACTAGGTAAAAAAGCGGCACACCATTTGCCTATAGATATCTATGACGTTCTAATTCAAATTAATGACCTGAATAACTCTGAAACACACAAAGACGCAGTATCATTATTTATGCAGTTGTATCGAGATGAAGTCGTGACTTATGTAGAAGATACATGGGTTAAAGGATTCGAACATGTGTATCAATATTTACTGACAAAATACACTTAACCATGCCGGCATAGTACCTTCTTTGTGAGGGATGTCTAAAGGACGGGATAAGCGTAATTTCTATCAAGATGAATCAGAAATCGTTATAATAAAGTTAAAAATATTGGAGGTACGTTATGGTAGAAATTTTAGGACATCATCACATCTCAATGTTAACTAAGGATGCTAAATTAAATAAAGTGTTTTTCGTAGAGAAGTTAGGTTTAAGACTATACTTAAAAACGGTTAATCAAGATGATCCATCTATGTATCATCTCTTTTACGGAGATGAAGTAGGATCTAATGGGACATCTTTAACTTTCTTCGAATTAAAACCTATGGGTCAGACTCATAAAGGAACGAATGCTATTTCTAGAATTGGATTATTAGTGCCGGATGAAGCAAGTCTATCCTATTGGAAGGATAGATTTGAGTATTTAAATGTAGATCATGATGATGTAGGGATATATAACGGTATGATGTCATTGAAATTTAGAGATCATGAGGGATTAGAAATGGTCTTGATACCTAATAATGATAGAAAAATACCTGCTGATTGGAGGAAAAACCGTTACACGGATATTCCAGAAGAACACCAAATAATGGGTATGGGTCCAATTGAATTTAAAATAAATGACATCACGAGTATGAAAAATTTTCTAGAAAATGATTTGAATTTCAAATTAGTGGATTCTGAAAGTGAGCTTGTTTATACGATTGATCAAGAAGGTTTATATAGTGATATTATTTTGAAAGAAGAAGAAGGTCAAAAAGAAAGACCTGGTAAAGGTAGTATTCATCATCTAGCTTTAGCAGTTAAAGATGAAGCGGAACTTAACAAAGTTAAAGAATTACTAGATAATAAGGAAGTTTTACATTCAGGTATCGTTGATAGAGATTTCTTTAAAAGCTTATATTACAGACATTCTCATATATTGATAGAGTTCGCAACAGACGGACCGGGATTGCCGTATGATGATGTTGAACAATTAGGACAACAATTAGACTTACCTGAGTTTTTAGAACCTAGACGTCAAGAAATTGAGGATAACTTAGAACCAATTTAATGAATCGATATTATTGCGTTTATATTAAAGAACAAGAGCCTAAGACAATTATTTTTATGTCTTAGGCTCTTTAGTTTGGGATCTTTGATTTCTCTTAATGAGATGGATCGTGATAAATGAAGTGATGGGTATAGCAATACATACAGCAATACCACCTAACAATATGGTGATAATTTCTGCTGCAAATATTTTGGCATTAATAATTTCGCCAAATGTATAATGCAGTTTTCCAAACCAGAAGAACAACGTGATTTGTCCACCAATAAATGCAAAATAAATCGTATTTGTCGTTGTAGAAAGGATATCTCTACCGATTGAAATGCCTGATTTATAAAGTTGATTTAAGTTGATGTTTGGGTGCGCTTCGTACAATTCATACATCGGTGAACTGATGGAAATAGATAAATCAATCACTGCAGCAATCACTGCTAGTACTATTGTGAAAACCATAAGTTGAGCATAATTAATGCCGACATCCATAGAAAAAATATACGTTTCATCTTGTTCTTCTTCAGTGAATCCTTGAATCATAGACATATCTACAATGAAATAAATAAGCCCCATTAAAATAAGTGTCGTTATAATCGTTGCTATAAATGCTGCTTGTGTCTTTGTATTGTATTGATTGATATAGAATAAATTAATACATGCGATTAAAATGCAAAATATAAATAACACAATGAAAATAGGGGCTTTATATATGATAAGTAATAACGCAATAAGTAATGTTAATAAATTTAAGAAAAGTGTAACGAAAGAACGGAACCCTTTTTGTCCGCCGAATATAACCATAAGTATTAATAAGATAAAGGCTAAAATGAAAGTAGCATTCATCGGTTAGCCTCCTCTCTCTTTAAAAATATCATTGCGACAAATATTGTGATAGGAATCGTAATAACAATTCCTATTCCTCCCATTAACGCTCTTGCAATTTCAAGGGACCAATTCATCGATAATGTATATGTCACGGTATTACTATTTTTAAAATATAATATGACCATTGGAATGCTTCCGGATAAATATGCAAAGAACAATATATTTGTCATCGTTCCCATAATATCTTTACCGATATTGACTCCCGATTGTCTTAAACGACGTAAAGAAATTTCAGGGTGTTGCGCTTTAATTTCATACAACGAACTAGTTAATGTAATAGCGACATCCATAACAGCGCCAAGTGAACCTATTAAGACAGAAGCAAGAAATATTTGAGTGGGTTGAATAGTTAAGAAACTCATCGTTTCATATTTAATGCCATTACTGTTGGTTAACATTAGAACAAGCTGTGAAATACCTATACTTAAAAATGTACCTAACAGTGTGGAGATAATAGCTACTATTGTCTTTTGTTTAAATCCTGTAACAAGTAATAAAGAAATAATTGTTGAAAATATAACAGTGATTGCCATCAAAATAAAGAAATGCTGATTATTATACTTTGTAAAAGTATTAATCATGATGAACAACATCGTTACATTAATAATTAACGATATGATTGAATTGAATCCAGATTTCTTTCCAACTATAAGGAGTATGAATAGAAATAAACCGGTTAAGAATACAACTGAAGTGTCTCTTTTTAAACCTTTAACAATGGCAGAGTTTTCATCGCCATTGTAAGACAAGAGTAATTTTTGATTTGGTTTGTATTTCTCAGCATAAGTTAATGAATCTGTATATTTATGGGGAACGTTTAATTTATCCCCTTTGTATTTACCATTTAAAATTTCAATCGTTAGTTTTTCTGTATGTTTTGTATCTTTGTTTTTGTTTTGGTCTATTGTTTGTGTGCTTTTTTGATTTGAAATCTGTGTAATTTCACCAATAGGTGTTTTGTAGAAAGCAACATTATGTTGTGTAAATATGAGCGCGCCAATAAATATGATACAAAAAGTAATCATCATCATAGTGAAAGGACGCTTTAATTTGGATTGTAGTAGTTGTTTCATATAACTATGCCTCATCGCTTATTGATTTGAATAAACAATAGTATACTTATTTAGTTTGCTAACTTCAAACTATAACCAAGTCTCATTTATTGGGATTGTATCTCGTTTTCTTGCTTTAGAAATATAAGGATGTCCAGATACTGTGAATCTCAAATGTTTTGTTGTCCATTCTCCTTTGTTTGGTACGCCAATTCTAGGAGATGAATCGATATTTTTAGGGTACTTGCGGTTTTTAAGGTCTATCTTTAAACAACCTTCTCCTATGCGTGTACCGTCTAATTTCTTAGATATGTTCATAGCTTGAGTGAGTTTTCCGGGACCGTTTGTTAATTCATACCCAGATTTGTGCATTCGATTCATATTCATTTGTTCAATACCTTGTTCAGGTTCGATTGCTCGAATAAGGACACCTTGAGGTTCACCTTCAGTTTGTGTCACGAAATTTATAAGCAACTGCTTATGCATGGAATGTGCATAAATAATACCACCTTCTTTATATAACGAACGAATACTTTGCGTGTTTTTGCCGTTATAAGAATGTGCGGCACGGTCATGAATGCCAATATATGCTTCTGTTTCAACAATATATCCTGTATAAGTGACTTCCTCTGTTTCATGTATAATCTTGACACCAAGTAAATCTTTCGCGATTTCTTCAGTTGTTCTATTTATAAAATCCATTACAATACATACCTCCTTAATGATAAGTAGCTTGTCGTTGTAATAATGTTCTAGCATGCTGAATGAAAGAGTTTAAATTTTTATTTTGATTGTTTTTTTGATAAATAATATTAATTGTTCTTTTTAATTCGGTATGTGTAAGGGGTATTTTAACTAATTTATCATTTTTTACTTGATCACTTAAATAATCTGGAAGAATAAGTACGCCTTTTTCCGAAAGTAACGTTTGACGTAATAGTGCCGGATTTGAAATAGGATAAACTTTTTGAGATGTATGTTTTCGAATTAATTGTGCAATTTGATTAGGTAACGTGTTGTAATGATATATATATTGATCCCTTAATTGAGACAATGGCGGTTTAGGGTTCATTGAAAGATCATTATGATTATGTACATATAAATTATAAGTTTCTTCAAACAAAGGATGTTTAACAGTATTACCATTGTTTACAAGTTTAGGTGTTAATTCGGATAAAGCAACATCTATTTGATGGGCTTGTAATGCTTCCTCTATTTCAGTAGGTGACATTAAAACGGGTCGTATTTCAATGGAAAAGTCTCTTTCGTAAGATTTTATGATAGCTGGTAGTGCTTGTGAAACATAGCTTTCAGTATATGCAACCTTAATAGCGCGCTTATCCATTTCGTCGTGATTATGGAATAATTGTTTTGTTTCATCTATTAAACTTAATATTTGATTCGTTTGCGATAGTAACAATTCACCACTGTCAGTTAGTTTAACGTTTCTTCCTTCTCTTAAAAATAAAGTCGTGTTTAATTCCTTTTCTAAGTTAGAAATTTGTCTACTTACAGCTGATTGTGCAATTTCTAATTCCAATGCTGCCTCTGAAATATGCTCGCGTTCTGCAACTTCTCTAAAGTAAATTAATTGTTTTATTTCCATTATGACCACCTCATATTTAATTCTATCTAATTTTTAGATATATTTCATCTAATTTATATATTGTTAAGATGAGTTGTTGTAAAGTATGATATAGACTACAAAATATTGAAGATTCTGAAATTTATAGTTGAGGTGAGTTTATATGTCATTTAAGAAGGATAGAAAACAACTTGGCCTATATGATTCAAGAGACGAGCATGATGCTTGTGGAATTGGTTTTTATGCCAACATGGATAACAAAAGATCACATGATATTGTTTTAAAATCAATTGAAATGCTTTGCAGATTAGATCATAGAGGTGGAGTTGGAGCAGATGGTATTACAGGCGATGGCGCCGGTATCATGACTGAAGTCCCTCACCGATATTTCAAACAAAAATTAAAATTAAAATTACCAGAAGAAGAACAGTATGCTGTAGGCATGTTCTTTTCAAATGAAAAAATAGAAGGCACAACTCATGAAGAAAAGTTTAACGCCTATTTTGAAGAGGAAGGTCTAAAGGTCCTCTACTATAGAGACGTACCTGTAGACACTTCTGTATTGGCGAATCATGTTGCAGAAACAATGCCACATATTCAGCAAGTTTTTGTGGCAAGTGAATCTAGTGAACACTTTGATCGTTCATTATTTATAGCGCGTAAACAAATTGAACGATATAGTGATGAGCAAGATTTAGATTTGTATTTCTCTAGTTTATCGAGAAGAACAATTGTTTATAAAGGGTGGCTACGATCTGATCAAATTAGAGGGCTGTATTTAGATATATTAGATGATGCATATGAATCTAAATTTGGCTCAGTACATTCAAGATTTAGTACAAATACATTTCCAAGTTGGAAAAGAGCGCACCCTAATAGACTGTTGATGCACAATGGTGAAATCAATACTATTCAAGGTAATGTGAATTGGATGAGAGCAAGACAAGATAAACTAATAGAAACGATATTTGGTGACGTCAAAGACAAGATTGGAACCGTCTTAGATGAATCAGGTAGTGATTCTTCTATTGTAGATAATGCTTTGGAGTTTTTAAGTTTAAGTATACCGCCTGAACAAGCAGCTATGTTGTTGATACCTGAACCGTGGCTTTATAACGACACACAAGACCCGAAAATTAGAGCGTTTTATGAATATTATAGTTATTTAATGGAACCATGGGATGGTCCTACAATGATTAGTTTCTGTGATGGAGATAAATTAGGCGCATTAACAGACCGTAATGGCTTGAGACCAGGTAGATACACAATAACAGATACAAATGAAATTATATTTTCTTCAGAAGTTGGTGTGATAGATGTTGATGAGGAAAATGTAGTCTATAAAGGACAATTAAACCCTGGGAAATTATTGTTGGTTGATTTTAAACAAAATAAAGTAATTGAAAATGATGGATTGAAGCAAAGGATTGCAAATGAATACCCATATGACGAATGGATTAGTCAAAAAGACTTAGACGTAAATGGAATAGATGCGAAAGCGTCAAACATAGACAAACAACAATTGTTCGAGTTACAACGTCGTTTTGGTTACACGAAAGAAGAAATTGATAAATATATGTCAGAATTAGTTAATGAGAAGAAAGACCCCCTTGGTGCAATGGGGTTTGATACACCAGTAGCAGTATTGAGCTCAAGACCAGAATCGCTATTTAACTACTTTAAACAACATTTTGCACAAGTTACAAATCCGCCTATAGACTCTTATAGAGAAAAGATTGTCACAAGTGAATTAGCGTATTTAGGTAAAGAGGGTAACTTACTGTTACCAAGTGAAAATAATACAAAGCGTATTCAATTAAATCACCCTATCTTATCAAAAGCTCAGCTTAGTGCAATTGAAGAAAGTCATTATCAGATTGCAAAATTTGCAACGACTTATAAAGGAATACTTAAAGATGCGCTTGAGGAATTAGGACAGAAAGTATCTGAAGCGGTTAATAATGGTGCAGAAATTATTGTTCTAGAAGATGAAACAGTTGCTAAAGATGATGGGTTGTTTGCAATGCCAATATTATTAGCGGTCAGTCATATTCATCAATATTTGATTAGAACTGGACAAAGACTTGATACAAGTATAGTTGCATATTCTGGTGAATGTAGAGAAGTTCATCATGTTGCAACGTTGTTAGGCTATGGTGCAAATGCTATCGTACCTTACTTAGCTCAATATACAGTAGAAGATTTAACTACTTCAGGACGTCTAGAGGGTACTGTGGAAGAGAACGTTGATACATATAATCAAACGTTGTCTGCAGGTGTAATAAAAGTTATGGCCAAAATGGGTATCTCAACAGTACAAAGTTATCAAGGAGCCCAAATATTTGAAGCGGTCGGTTTGAGTAAAGATGTTGTTGAAGCATATTTTACCGGTACACCGTCTAAATTATCAGGGATATCTATAGAGACAATTGATAATGAAAATAAAGCGAGACAATCTGAAAGAATACATCACTTGAATTCTGGTAGTACATTTCAGTGGCGACAACAAGGTGAACATCATGCATTTAACCCTAAAACAATTCACTTACTACAACATGCATGTAGAGAGAATAACTTTGACATGTTTAAAGAATATTCTGAGGCAGCCGACAATGAACGCATGAGTCATTTGAGAAATCTACTTGATTTTAATAGTGATCGAAAGGTGAGTCTTAAAGAAGTAGAATCAGCAGATGAAATTGTTAAACGGTTTAAAACAGGAGCAATGAGCTTCGGTTCTATTTCTGAAGAAGCGCATCAAACATTAGCTGAAGCAATGAACCGAATTGGTGGCCGAAGTAATAGTGGTGAAGGTGGAGAAAATCCTGAAAGATTTATCATAAAAGAAGATGGCACGAATTATATGAGTGCAATCAAACAAGTTGCCTCAGGGAGGTTCGGTGTTACGAGTGATTACTTGCAACATGCTAAAGAAATCCAAATAAAGGTGGCACAAGGTGCAAAACCAGGTGAAGGTGGCCAGTTACCAGGAACGAAAGTATACCCATGGGTAGCGGAAGTGCGTGGATCCACACCGGGAGTGGGATTGATATCTCCTCCCCCACATCATGATATATATTCTATTGAAGATTTAGCACAATTAATACATGATTTAAAAAATGCAAACCGCAAATCAGATATAAGTGTAAAACTTGTTTCAAAGTCGGGAGTAGGCACAATCGCTGCAGGTGTAGCGAAAGCTTATGCAGATAAGATTGTTATAAGTGGCTATGATGGCGGCACAGGTGCTTCGCCTAAAACGAGTATTCAACATGCTGGATTGCCGTGGGAAATAGGATTGTCTGAGACACACCAAACATTGATGCTGAATGGATTACGCTCACGTGTAACGTTAGAAACAGATGGTAAATTAATGACTGGACGTGATGTTGCGTTAGCTTGTGCATTAGGTGCTGAAGAATTTGCTTTTGCCTCGGCTCCATTAGTCGTACTGGGTTGCATTATGATGCGCGTATGTCATAAAGATACTTGTCCGGTAGGTATCGCAACACAAAATGGAGAATTACGTAAATTATTTACAGGTAAAGCAGATCACATAGTCAACTTTATGTATTTTATTGCCGAGGAAATAAGAGAAATATTAGCTTCACTCGGTTTAAAGAAAATGGATGAATTAGTTGGCAGAACTGATTTGTTGAAAGTTTCTAAACGATATTATACGCATCCAAAAGCAAGAGAATTAGATATAGAAGCATTATTATTCACTAATGAAGGTGAGAGGCATCGTCAAATTAATCAAAATCATCATCTTGATGAAGGTTTTGATTTAACTAAACTCTATGAAGACGCGAAAGCATCGATTGATGCAGGAGAAAAGTTTGTCGGTAGTTATAATATTGGAAATACAGAACGAGATGTAGGTGTTATTACCGGTAGCTATATTACAGAAGTACATGGCGAGCCTGGTTTACCAGAGGATACAATTCACATCAAAACATTTAAACATGCTGGACAAAGTTATGGTGCGTTCATTCCTAAAGGCATGACGTTACATCACACTGGAGATGCGAATGATTACTTCGGTAAAGGTTTGTCTGGAGGTAAGCTTATATTAAAAGCGCCAAACAAAGATAGAGAACAAAATATCATCGTTGGTAACGTTTGTTTTTATGGTGCAACGAGCGGTACGTCATATATCAACGGGCGTGCTGGAGAAAGATTCTGTGTAAGAAATAGTGGTGTAAATGTAGTGGTTGAAGGCATTGGAGACCACGGTTTAGAGTATATGACAGGTGGACGTGTTGTCATTCTTGGTGATGTAGGTCGAAACTTTGGTCAAGGCATGAGTGGCGGAGTGTGTTATGCACTACCTACAGATGTAAAAGCTTTTAAAGATACGAATCAATTAGATAGTTTAGAGTTTGAAACACTAACTGATCAAAACGAAATATTAAACTTAAAGCATATGCTAGAAGAACATGTTAAATACACAAATAGTAAAAAAGCAAAATCAGTTTTAGCATCATTTGATACGATGACTGAGCAATTTGTGAAAGTAATTCCTAAAGACTACAAACTCATGATGCAAAAAATTGCTCAACATAAAATAGAAAATGAAGAAGACGCGTTATTAAATGCATTTTTCGATGAACGTAAAACGATTGACGGAGAAGGCGAATTGGCATCTGTTTACTAAAAAGGAGGGCATAATATGGGTGAATTTAAAGGTTTTATGAAATATTCTAAAAAGCAACTTGATGAGTTACCTTTAAAAGATAGAATCGAAGGCTATGAACCTTTTCAACAACGCTTCACGACTGAAGATGCTGCAACACAAGGTGCACGTTGTATGGATTGTGGGACTCCTTTTTGTCAAACAGGTACATCATTCGGCAAAGATACAATTGGTTGTCCAATCGGAAATTATATACCTGAATGGAATGATTTAGTATATCGCAATGATTATAAAGAAGCATATGAAAGATTATCCGAAACAAATAACTTTCCGGAATTTACTGGACGTGTATGCCCGGCACCATGTGAATCATCTTGTGTGCTAGCTATCAATAATGATTCTGTTGCAATAAAGGGGATTGAACGAACTATTATTGATGAAGCTTATGATATGGGCATCGTTAAACCAAAACTTCCCGAAAATCGATTGGAAGAAAAAATAGCGATTATCGGAAGTGGTCCAGCCGGATTAACTGCAGCTGAAGAATTAAATTTACTTGGCTATAACGTAACGGTATACGAGCGAAATCACCGACCTGGTGGTTTACTCATGTATGGGATACCAAGTATGAAGTTGGATAAAGAAGTCATTGAAAGACGTGTTAAATTAATGGAAGAAGCAGGCATTGTATTTAAGACAGATGTTAACGTGGGGAAAGACATCACTAAGAAAGAATTAGAAGAACAATACGATGCTATTATTGTGTGTACCGGCTCACAAAAAGGACGAGATCTACCATTAGAAGGCAGAATGAGCTTTGGGATTCACTTTGCCATGGAATATTTAACAGAACAAACACAGCTACAAATGGGAGAAATTAAAGAGCCGATAATAACGGCTAAAGATAAAAATGTGATTGTAATCGGTGCGGGTGACACAGGAGCAGACTGTGTAGCGACAGCTTTAAGAGACGGTTGTAAATCTGTTGTACAATTTAATAAATATGTAAGACTAACTGACAAGATGGAGCAGAATACTTCATGGCCATTACCGATGCCGATATTTAAATTAGATTACGCACATAAAGAATATAGAGAAAAGTTTGGTTTTGAACCTAGAGCTTATGGTATTCAAACGATGCGATATGATGTGGATCAAAATGGAGATATTCGTGGTCTTTATACACAAGTATTGGAAGAAACAGAAGATGGTATGGTTATTGTGGAAGGAACAGAACGTCATTGGCCAGCAGATCTTGTATTGTTATCAATAGGGTTTGAAGGTACTGAACATCTCGTTCCTCATTCATTTAATTTAAATACTAATAGAAATAAGATAGTAGCAAATGATAAAGATTTCAGAACGAATCAAGATAAGATATTTGTTGCAGGAGATGCTAGAAAAGGCCAAAGTTTAGTAGTTTGGGCAATAAAAGAGGGTCGTGCAGTTGCAAAAGCTGTAGATGAATCCTTAAAGAATAAAATTACAATTTAAATTTCTTGTTTTTTGTTGACAATAGTGGGGCCATGTTATAAGATAAATATTGTCTTATTTGGAGGAATACCCAAGTCCGGCTGAAGGGATCGGTCTTGAAAACCGACAGGGGCTTAACGGCTCGCGGGGGTTCGAATCCCTCTTCCTCCGCCATTATTTTTCAATTAAACAAGACTATATATAAGAAGCTTATGACAATTTGTCATCTCTTCGTAAAAACACTTCAAAAATCATTATGATTTTTGAAGTGTTTTTTTGTATACATTCTCATTAAAATGTAGAGAATGTCAGGGCTAAACGAGAATATTTTCCTTTTACACATTATCTTTACAGGTTTGGTATAATATAAGAATATTCTGATAAAAAGGGGTGGCGTGATGAAAGCCAAAGGGTTAAATAAGGGAGATACAATTGGTGTTGTAGCGTTAGCGAGTCCGCCTAATCAAGAAAAATTAAAAATAGGGCTCGATAGGCTTTCGACGTATTATGGCATAAACTTCAGATTAGCTGACAATATCTATGATACAAATGGTCACTTAGCAGGAACGGATGATGCAAGGTTACAAAGTTTGCATGATATGTTTTTGGATGATGAAGTTAAAGGAATTATCTGTGCTTGTGGTGGATATGGTACACCAAGGATTGTTGATGAAGTTGATTATGATTTAATCAAGAATAACCCGAAAATATTGTGGGGATATAGTGATATTACATGTTTGCATAATGCAATTAGACAGCAAACAGGTCTTGTAACGTTCCAAGGACCTATGATCGCTTCTGATATAGGTGATTCTGATAGCGAGATATCTATACATAGTTTTGAACAATTGTTCGATGGACAAAATATAACATACCCTTCACATTTATTACCGTTTGATTCATTAGTGAACGGAAGTGTAGAAGGAGAAATAGTTGGTGGCTGTTTATCTTTATTAGTGTCGAGTATGGGTACGCCATATGAAATTGATACAAACGGGAAAATTCTGTTTATTGAAGACATAGGAGAAGAACCTTATAAAGTTGATGGCTTCTTACAACAATTAAAGTCTGCAGGAAAACTAAATGATGCAATTGGATTTATATTTGGCCCCTTCACAAATAGTGAACCTAATAAACCAGAAAAATCATTAACAATGGATGATGTGCTTGAATTCTTCATTACTAAATTAGATAAGCCGGCTGTCCGTAATTTGAAAATTGGTCATTGTACGCCACATTTCGCCATACCATTTGGGACGAAAGCATATTTAAATGTTGATGAAAAACTACTACAAATAGAATCCGGTGTAGACTTTAGATAAAGGGGAGTGTCATATGTTTATTACAGATATAAAATATTATAGATATGGAACACCTTTGAAGAAACCTTTTAAAACTTCATTAAGAACAGTTGAAGTGATTGAAAGCATATATGTGTTTATTGAAACGAATGTTGATGGATTTGTTGGAGTTGGTGAAGCTGTACCTACTTATGTGATTACAGGTGATACTAAAGGGGGAATTGAAGCAGCTATAGAAGAAGTGTTTAAGCCTTTATTGATTAACAAACCATTATCTAAAGATTTATTACAAGAAATACATGAAATCATAGTTGGTAATACAAGTGCGAAAGCAGCTATAGATATGGCGTTATATGATTTGCTTGCTCAAGATGCAGAATTGCCTCTATATAAATATTTAAATCATAACCCGGGAAATAAATCGTTAGAAACATGTTATACAGTTAGCTTGAATGAAGCTGATGAAATGGTTGCTGATGCATTGAGGTATGTAAGAGAAGGATATAACCACTTAAAAATTAAAGTAGGTAAAGATAATGTAGAAACTGATTTGAACAGATTGAAAGCTTTGAGGAATGCATTACCTACAAAAGTAATATTAAGCGCGGATGCTAATCAAGCCTGGGATGAAGAAAGTGCACATTATGCGTTAAAGCATTTTGATGAAGCGAACTTAAATATTGAAAGTATTGAACAGCCTGTAAATAGATATGAATATTCACTTCTTGGTGAATTGGCTCGTGGCTATCATATCCCAGTTATGGCAGATGAAAGTTTATTTTCTCCATATGATGCTAATCAATTGATTGAAACAGGTGCTGATAAATTGTGGAATATCAAATTGATGAAGTCTGGTGGAATATTTCAGGCTTTAAAAATTCATGCTATCGCTAAATCGCATAATGTTAGTTGTATGGTCGGTTGCATGATGGAAACGCATGTATCGGTTACAGCTGCGTTACACTTTAGTTTGGCTGCTGATCAAGTTGAGCGTGTTGATTTTGATGCGCCACTCATGGTGTTGCAAAGAGAAGTTCAAGGCGGCATACAATATGATAAAGCAAAAGTTTTTCTGTCAGAAGGAAATGGTTTAGGTATAGATAGAGCATATTTATATAAGAAGGTGAGTTCATGAAGAAATATTGTAGAGTAAATGTTGGTACCATTTGGAAGAACAAAGATAAGGCGAGAGAAATTGATAGAGATGGCATCATGTATCCTGCTAATATTCAACGTTGGTTGTTAGAACTTAACTTAGATGAAAAAATGTCTTTTACAAAAGATAACAGGATTGATACACAAATATTGTATGGAGAAGCTGTAGAAGTAATAGAAGAACATGATGGATGGAGTCATGTTATTTGCCTAGAACAACCTTCGAAGCAGCACCCTAAAGGATATCCAGGTTACATCCCTTCTAGTCAACTAGGAGATTTGAACCAAGAAAAATCAAGTCAATATATGCGCGTTAAAGTTCCGAAAACAACGCTCTTTAATCAAGATTTTACGACTAAGCAAATATTATCATTTAATACAACGTTACCAGTAGTTAAAATAGGCGAACGATTTGTGGAAGTGGCTACACCAGAAGTTGATGATGGACTGATTAATATTCAAGATATCGAATTGAGTGATGAATTTGGAACTTTTAAAACAGGAACAATGAAAGATGTTATTCAAAATGCAAAATTATTTATAGATCTCCCGTATTTTTGGGGAGGAATGTCTAGTTATGGCTACGATTGTTCAGGTTTATGTTTCCAAATGTATAAAAGTCAAAACTTCCATATCCCAAGAGACGCTGACGAACAATTTGAAGCGATGACAGAACTTCCAATCAATTTAGATGGATTGCAAATGGGTGATTTACTTTTCTTTAGTAAACCTGATGATGATGGTTTCTTATCACATGTTGGAATCTATATGGGTGAAGATATGATGATACATGCACCTCATACACCGAAAAGTATAGAAATCGTTAAAATTCCTGGAAGTTATTATCAAAAAATACTTGTTAAAGCAGCAAGGTTATCAACGATCTAATATAGAATTTATTATATAATACCCGAAATCGTGTGAGAATTTAATCACTTTTTCGGGATTTTTTATGTTTGATAAAAAAGAATAGTAATAAAATTGATGTTCGTGTTGAATAATACCTACTTCATTTATAACATTCGCATATTCTCCTGTTTTACTATAAAAAGTTAATTTATCTTCATAAAATGAGTGATAAATAGAAACTTTGTCATGTATTTGTTGATTGTTCATAACGGCTAACATTTCATTATGGTATTCGTGTTCTGTAATATAGCGGAGTATTTTGATCATATCTTCAGCTGTTGTCGTATTTTGTTTACCTTCATCGATTGCAGCTTGGTCCATCATAAAACGCTGTAAGTTTGTATTTGTACATTCAAGTGTTTCGTGAATAAATAAATTGATATGTTGCAAGCCGAAATGTTGGATTAACGTGTTAGTTGCAGAGTTGTCAGAGACGACAATCATTAAATAAATAAGGTCGTTAATGCTAAGTTGTTGGATATTTAATTGATTTAGGACGCCACTACCTCCTACTTTATTAGTGATATCTATTTGTTCTTGTCTAGCTTCATGATCTAAATGTTCATAAATATAAATCATAATTGGCAGCTTAATAATACTTGCTGATTCAAATATTTTATCGTTGTGATGATTCGTTAAAATTGTTGTATCCGTGTTTGCAAATTCGATTGAAATGTTGTCGTGGTCCATATATTCATGTGTAAGAAATGACATATACAAAACCTCCTTTAAGTCATCATACTACATTATAAATATAATATTAATTGAAAGCCTTTACACACTTGTATATACAAGTTATAATTCAAGTAATTTAAAAAGGGGAGTGAATGGGATGGCTGTAAAAAGAGATGATGTTAAGAAAATCATTCATGCAATCGGCGGGAAAGACAACGTTAACGCTGCAACACACTGTGTAACGCGATTAAGGTTAGTATTAAATGATGAAAGTTTAATAGACAAGGCTGAACTTGAAGAAATTGATTTAGTGAAAGGGTCGTTCTCAGCAAATAATCAATTTCAAATTGTTATTGGACCGGGAACTGTAGATGAGGCGTACAAAGTGTTTCAAGAAGAAACAGGTATATCAGAAAGTTCGAAAGATGATGTAAAGAAGGCATCAGAACAAAAGATGAATCCGTTTCAAAGGTTAATTAAATTATTAGGAGATGTGTTTATTCCAATCTTGCCAGCGATTGTGACAGCTGGTTTATTATTAGGTTTAAATAATGTATTAACTGCTAAAGATTTATTTGGTCCAAAACCACTAGTCGAACAATATGTTTGGTTAGCAGACTTTGCTAATATTATAAACGTGATCGCGAGTACCGCATTTATCTTCTTGCCGGCATTAATTGGTTGGTCAGCGATGCGAGTGTTTGGTGGTAGTCCGATTTTGGGGTTAGTATTAGGATTAATCTTACTTCATCCGCAACTTGCGTCTCAATATGATTTAGGTGGCGGTAAGTCAAGTGAAATTCCTGTGTGGCATATATTTGGTTTAGATATAAAACAATTAAATTATCAAGGTCAAGTGTTACCAGTATTAATAGCAACATGGGTATTGTCAGTAATCGAGAAATTTTTAGTGAAACGTGTTCATGATTCAATTAAAATGTTAGTAGTAGGTCCAGTTGCACTGTTAATCACTGGATTCTTATCGTTTATTGTAATAGGTCCATTAGCATTAGAGCTCGGTACTTTAATTACGAATGGTATTCAATCAATCTTCGAAAGTGCTGGATGGTTAGGTGGAGCAGTTTATGGATTGTTCTACGCACCACTTGTTATTACAGGTTTACATCATATGTTCTTGGCTGTAGATTTTCAGTTAATGGGTAGTAGCTTAGGTGGTACTTACTTATGGCCAATCGTGGCGATTTCTAATATTTGTCAAGGTTCAGCAGCATTTGGAGCTTGGTTAGTTTATCGACAACGTAAAATGGCTAAAGAACAAGGTTTAGCGGTAACTTCTGGTATATCTGCATTTCTTGGTGTTACAGAACCAGCAATGTTTGGTGTCAACTTACCGTTGAAATATCCGTTCTTCGCATCAATTATTACATCATGCTTGTTAGGAGCTTTTGTTGGTGCTAATACTGTTTTAGGTAGTGTAGGTGTTGGTGGTATTCCAGCCATCATTTCAATTAAACGTGAATATTGGGGCGTATTTGGTTTGGCAACAGGTATTGCGATTTTCTTACCAGCAATTTTAACTGTTATATTCTCAAGGTTTGCTAAAGAAAAAGTTAAAAAAATGGTGAAAGAATAAATTAAAAAGGAGTCTAACCAACATGGCTGTATCAGATTGGAAAAAATCAGTCGTTTATCAAATATATCCAAAGTCTTTTAACGATACAACTGGAAATGGACAAGGCGATTTAAACGGGATTATAGAAAAATTACCATATTTAGAAACGTTAGGCGTTGATTATATTTGGCTTACACCGATATATCAATCTCCTATGAACGATAATGGTTATGACATTAGTGATTACTATGAAATTAATCCAGATTTTGGTACGAAAGCTGATGTCAAAAGATTATTGAAGGAAGCGCACAAACTAGGTATAAAAGTAATGCTAGATATTGTAATAAACCATACGTCAACATCTCATCATTGGTTTGTTGAGTCTCGGAAATCTAAAGATAATCCATACCGTGATTATTATATTTGGAAAGAAGGATCAAAAGACGAGCCACCAACGAATTGGGAATCTAAATTTGGTGGTAATGCTTGGACGTATGACGAACAAACTGAAAGCTATTATTTAAGATTGTTTGATATTTCTCAAGCGGATTTAAATTGGGAAAATTCGGAGTTAAAAAAAGAAATTTATGCCATGATAAATTATTGGATTGATTTCGGAGTTGATGGTTTCCGATTTGATGTAATTAATTTAATTTCTAAAGGTGAATTTCAAAATTCAGAAGCAATAGGAAAAGAATTTTACACGGATGGCCCAAAAGTTCATGAATATTTACAAGAGCTAAATAAACATACATTTGGTGATAAAGATATCATGACTGTTGGGGAAATGTCATCGACTACAATAGATAATAGTATTAAATATACGAATCCGAAACGCAAAGAATTAAATAGCGTGTTTAACTTTCATCATTTGAAAGTAGATTATAAAAATGGTGAAAAATGGTCTGATATGAAATTAGATTTTCTTGAATTGAAAAGAATCTTAATGGATTGGCAAATAAATATTGCTAAAGGTAATGGATGGAACGCAATCTTTTGGTGTAACCATGATCAACCTAGAGTTGTAACGCGTTTTGGTAATGATGAAACGGAAGAAAACAGAATAAAATCTGCAAAAATGTTAGCAATTTCACTGCACATGTTGCAAGGAACGCCTTATGTATATCAAGGTGAAGAAATAGGCATGACCGATCCTGGATTTACATCGATTGATGAATACCGTGATGTAGAATCGCTTAATGCTTATCAAAAACTTAAAGCAAATGGCAATACTGAGGAAATGATAATGAAAGTTATTGGACAAAAATCACGTGATAATTCAAGAACACCTATACAATGGAATGATGATGAAAATGCAGGTTTCACGACAGGAACACCGTGGATTGGAATTCCTAACAATTATAAAACAATAAATGTTGAACAAGCATTGAAAGATCCAAATTCAGTATTTTATACGTATCAAAAGCTCATTAAAATTCGACACGAACATGACATAGTAACTTATGGTGAAGTTGAACCATTGTATATGGAACATCTAGATTTATTTGTATACAAAAGAGTTTTCAACGATGAAGAATGGTTAGTTGTAGCAAACTACTCAAACCATCTAGTACCTTTACCTGAAGGAATAGATATTGAAGGTGAAATCATGGTAACAAACAGTGAATTACAAGGAAATCAATTACAAGCATACGATGCGTTTGTAGTGAAATTGAGTGAAGTCTAAAGGTTAATAGAAGGTATAGAGGTGAAAACATGAACAAGTATATGAAAATTTATCAATCCATTTGTGAAAAAATTATAAATGGTGAGTATGCTCATTTACAGCAACTACCTTCTGAAAATGAATTAACAAAGTTATATTCAACTTCAAGAGAAACTGTGAGGAAAGCTTTGAACCTGCTACAAGAAAAAGGCTATATACAAAAATTACGTGGTAAGGGATCGGTTGTTATATATGAAGGGATTATTCAATTCCCTATTTCTGAAATGATTAGTTTTCAAGAAATTAATCAAAGATTAGGCCTCGATTATAAAACGACAGTAGAAGTCTTTGAAGTCATTAAAGCTGAAGAAGTACCAATCGTTAAACATGCATTAGATTTAAATGAAGACGAAAAGCTATGGCATGTCATAAGAACGCGTAAAAAAGATAATAAAGTTCATATTATGGATGAAGATTATTTTATATGTAAGCAAGTACCTAAACTAACAAGAGAAATTGTTGCTCGATCTATCTATCAATATATTGAACAAGAAATGAATGTCGAGATAAGTTATTCAAACAAATCTATTACATTTGAAGAAATGACTGAAAAAGAAGAAAAATACTTTGGCCAATTGAATCCACCTTATACTGCGACTGTAAGAGGCATTGTTTATTTGAAAAATGCAGAACGATTTCAATACAATATTTCAAGGCATATTGCGAGAGAATTCAAGTTCGTTGATTTTTCACGACGCGTAATTAACAAAACAATTTAATTGTAGATGGTTTTTACTTGCCAAATGTTAAGGTTTTGTTGTACTATATATATTGCCGTGCTAAGTGGGGAGGTAGCGGTTCCCTGTACTTGAAATCCGCTTATGCAGGACTGAATTCCTTTGCCGCGGACATATTATTGTGAGGTCTGCCCTCAGCACGTGGTGTCTGAAGACGTCGGTCCTATGCAATACAAACCCATGAATCATGTCAGGTCCGGAAGGAAGCAGCATTAAGTGGATCATTGTATGTGCCGTAGGGTTGCCGAGGTTTAGCTAACGACTGAGGTTACGCTTGTGGTGTTTGTTCAAAGCAAAGGTGCACGGTATTTAATTTAAAACTAATAAACATATAAATATAAATGAGAAAAGGGTGACCGCGGTCACCCTTTTTGTTATATCAAGGGGATGAAATTTTACATGACACAATTACTGATAGGTACAATTGTAGAATCGGAATATGAATTAGCGAAAGATGTTGTTAAGAAGGCTTTTCAAAATGCAGAACACTCTGACGGCAAGGAACATGAGTTAATAGGAAAAATTAGAAAGTCATTAACATATAATGCCGAATTAGAAGTAGTCGCTAAAACAGAATCTGGGAAAATTTTAGGACATGCTATGATGTCAGAAGTATCTGTGGATTCTGATGACGAAAACAATGTCGTATTAGCACTAGCACCTGTTTCAGTTTTACCTGAAGTACAAAATAGGGGTATCGGTAAAGCGTTAATAGAAGCATTAGAATATAGAGCATATGAAAATGGCTATATTGGTGTCGTAGTTCTTGGTCATGCAGAATATTATAAAAAGTTAGGATATAAACCAGCATCTGAATTTAATATATATCCTCCATTCGATGTCCCGGATGAAAATTTTATGTTCAAGTATGTATTTGAACATCCTACTAAAGAAGTGAAAGGTACAGTGCATTATCCTGAAGCTTTCCAATAGTATAATTAAAGAAGTATAAAAAAATTCATGATATAATGTAAGGTATGTAAATGAAACGTTGGAGGTGCCATTTTGAATTATCAGGCTTTGTATAGAGTGTACAGACCACAAGCATTTTCAGATGTTGTTGGTCAAAAGCATGTCACAAAAACATTAAGAAATGCAATTCAAAAAGAAAAGCAATCGCACGCTTATTTATTTAATGGCCCAAGAGGAACTGGTAAGACGAGTATTGCTAAAATTTTTGCAAAAGCAATTAATTGTACAGTAAATACAGACGGTGAACCTTGTAATGAATGTGCAATATGTACAGGTATCACGAAAGGTACAAATTCGGATGTTATTGAAATAGATGCTGCAAGTAATAATGGTGTTGATGAAATTAGAAACATTAGAGATAAAGTTAAATATGCACCGAGTGAATCTAAATTTAAAGTTTATATCATTGATGAAGTTCATATGTTAACAACGGGTGCGTTTAATGCGCTATTGAAAACCCTTGAAGAACCACCTAGTCATGCTATTTTTATTTTAGCTACGACAGAACCTCACAAAATCCCACCAACTATTATTTCTCGTTGCCAAAGGTTTGATTTCAAAGCTATTAATACTGGAGAAATAGAAGAAAGATTAGCCTATGTTGCTATAGAACAAGGAATTGAGTACGAACAAGATGCGTTAGCATTTATTGCACATGTTTCAGAAGGTGGTATGCGTGATGCGCTCAGTATCATGGATCAAGCAATTGCTTTTGGAGATGGTCATTTATCTCTAGAACATGCGTTAAATGTAACGGGTAGTGTTGATAAAGCAGCTTTAAATGCATTGTTCAATGATATTGTGGAGCAAGATGTGAAACGAGCATTTACGCGCTATCATGAATTTATTGCGAGTGGTAAAGAAGTGAACCGGTTAGTTAATGACATGATTTATTTCATAAGAGATGCCATAGTCGCAAAAACAATTGAACAAAACGATGAAGAGCATGCTTTAAATCAAATAGATTTAAATGCAATGTATAAAATGATAGATTGCATAAATGATACGCTTGTTTCAATGAGGTTTGCTATAAACCAAAATGTCCATATTGAAATATTGATTGTAAAATTGTCAGAGCTAGTTTCGAGTAGTAGTTCAACCAATAATCAAAGTGCACAAGTTTCAAATACAACATCAAGTGCTGTAGAAGCTAAAATTAAACATCTAGAAGAACAAATTAACCAGTTATCACAAGGTGGTCAACTGCAAAAAACTAAACCAACTGAAAGTAAACATAGTGTTTCTAGAAAGCAATCTAAGCATGTCTTCTCGATAAGACAGATTGAGAGAGTGCTTGACCATGCTAATAGAGATGATTTGAATTTACTAAAGGAAAAGTGGAAAGCAGTAATTGAAGCTGTAAAAGAAAAAGAACAAAGAGCATTAGTCAGTCTATTGTTGAATTCAGAACCAGTAGCAGCTAGTGAAGATCACGTGCTGGTTAAATTTGATGAAGATATACATTGTGAAATTGTGAATAAAGATGATGAAAAAAGAAATCACATTGAAACGATTGTATGTGAAATAGTAGATAAAACTGTAAAAGTGGTTGGTGTGCCAAACTCACAATGGTTAGAAGTAAGACAACAATATATCCAATCGAAAAAAGCGAATCAATCGGGATCTGAAGCGGGTAAAGAAGAAGAGAAACCAGAAGAGACCGATATTGTAAAAAAAGCGCAAGAACTATTTGGTAAAGATACTGTTCATGTTACAGATGAGTAATACATGACATCATCTTCAAAGGTATGTATAATAAATATGACAAAAATGAATTTATATTATTTAATATAATTGATATTAGGAGGACGAATTTATGCGCGGTGGCGGAAATATGCAACAAATGATGAAACAAATGCAAAAAATGCAAAAGAAAATGGCTGAAGAACAAGAAAAGCTAAAAGAAGAAAAAATTGAAGGTACAGCAGGTGGCGGAATGGTTACTGTTGTCGTTTCAGGTCATAAAGAAATATTAGATGTAATCATTAAAGAAGATGTAGTTGACCCTGAAGATATAGAAATGTTACAAGATTTAGTGTTAGCAGCAACAAATGATGCTTTAACTAAAGCGGATGATGTGACTGCTGATCGTTTAGGTAAACATACAAAAGGTCTTAACATTCCTGGAATGATGTAATGATGTTTTACCCTGAACCGATATCTAAGTTAATTGATAGTTTTATGAAATTGCCAGGTATAGGTCCAAAGACGGCACAACGATTAGCATTTCATGTATTAGATATGAAGGAAGACGATGTTGTCTTGTTTGCTAAATCGCTTGTAGACGTTAAAAGAGAGTTAACTTATTGTGAGATTTGTGGTCATATTACAGACGTTTCTCCATGCCAAATTTGTCAGGATAAACAAAGAGACCGCTCAGTCATCTGTGTTGTTCAAGATTCTAAAGATGTTATTGCAATGGAGAAAATGCGTGAATATAAAGGTTTGTATCATGTCTTACATGGCGCTATCTCTCCAATGGAAGGAATTGGTCCAGAAGATATAAATGTTCCTACTTTATTAGAACGATTAAAATCTGATGAAGTAAATGAAATTATATTGGCTACGAATCCTAACATTGAAGGTGAATCCACTGCGATGTATATATCTAGACTAGTTAAGCCTATAGGAATAAAGACAACGAGGTTAGCACACGGCTTACCTGTTGGCGGCGATTTAGAATATGCAGATGAAGTTACACTTTCTAAAGCCATTACTGGCCGAACTGAAATTTAATAATCATGATAAGAAGTAAAGTGAATGCGTTTTTACTTCCAATAAATATCAAGACATCTCGAAAAATCGAAAAGATTTTTAAAAGAGATGTCTGTTTTTTGATTAAATGATAGTATTTATTTAAGATAAACAAAGAAAAGAGTGTAAATATGATAAAAGACACAGGATTGATATTAGAGGGCGGCGGCATGAGAAGTATGTACACAGCGGGAGTATTAGATTTCTTTATAAAGAAAGATTTATATTTCGAATACAATATAGGTGTATCAGCTGGTGCTTCAATGGCTGCCAGTTACTTATCAAGACAATACCGACGAAACCATCGAGTAACAGCAAAATATATTACAGATAAACGATATATATCACTTTCTAACTATATAAAGAGAAAAGAATTATTTGGCATGGACTTTGTTTATCATCAAATCCCAACATATCTTGAGCCTTTTGATTTTGAAAAATTCGATCAGGCTGAAGAAGAGTTTGTCATTGTCACGACAAATTGTGAAACTGGAGAAGCAGTATACTTCAATAAAAGTGAAACAAAAGGAACCGTACTTACAGCACTCCAAGCAACGAGTTCACTTCCAATGATGGCAAATCCTGTTCAATACAAAGGATACACTTTGCTTGATGGTGGTGTAGTCAATCCAATACCACTTCAGAAGGCTATAGATGAAGGATATAAGAAGAATGTTCTTATATTAACAAGACCAAAAGGTTATCGTAAGAAGCAAGGCAAGTTCTCAAGAATTTTCAAATTGAAGGCATATCCAAAGATTAATCACTTAATGGCAATAAGATATAAGCATTATAACCAGACTTTAGAATGGATTGAAGAGGAAGAAGATAAAGGGAATTTGTTTGTAATAAGACCGACAGATACACTAGCAGTCGATAGAGTGGAGAAGGATCCTAGAAAATTAGATGCTTTATACAATGCTGGCTACAAGGATGCTGAAAGATTATACGGAAAATTAATAGAATATGTTGAGAATTAATCATATTTGAGAACAAAGGGTGTTTTGGTGTAAATTTTACGCTTGAGATAGTGTTGATTCCCCTGTATAGTTATATCTTGTGAGCGAGAGATAAATAAACATCAAAACACTTAATAAATTAAATTTCAAAAAGTTGTTGACACAAGATGTTTTATACTGTATAGTTGTTTCTTGTGATGCAAAATGAACATTGAAAACTGAATGACAATATGTCAACGTTAATTCCAATAATTTTGAGTACTAATAGTACTTCAAAGAGTGATTGGCTTAACCAATCAA
>NZ_PPQZ01000016.1 GCF_002902525.1 Mammaliicoccus stepanovicii | reverse complement strand
ATATATAGTTATAAAAAGAGTTATTTCTTAATATCATTAATTTCAAATATTAATTCAATATTTAAATATACTGTTAAATAAATGTTAATTTTTACCTTTTTATTGACTGTTGGTTAATTTTATAGTAAATTATTCTTCAAATAATGGTATTCTATCTTGTATCATTATTTGAATATAATATATTTTGTAAATACTTTTTTTAAAACTCTTTATGTAAGCGCTTTTATGAGAGGGGGTCATTTAATGCGAGAAGCTTTTATTAAACTATTTGAATTATTACCTCGTTTGATTATCAATATCTTTGTTTAAGAAATTAACTAACTAATAAGGAGTGCTGTCTATGAAAGAAAACCATTTATATTCTTTTTTTCGTAAAACTTCGGTCGTTCTATTAAGTTTATTATTATTTTTAAGCACGGGTATTACATATGCTGCTGAACAAAACTTGGCAGGAACACCACCAAACACAACTACAAATCATTCATATTATAAAAATAGTAATCCAATTATACTCGTACATGGTTTTAATGGTTTTACCGATGATAAAATCCCTTCAGTTCTTGCTCATTACTGGGGTGGAGAAAAAATGAATATAAGACAAGATTTAGAAGAAAATGGCTTTGAAACATATGAAGCAAGTGTTGGTGCCTTGAGTAGTAACTATGATCGCGCAGTTGAACTATATTATTATATTAAAGGAGGACGCGTCGATTACGGTGCTGCACACGCTGAAAAATATGGACACGAAAGATATGGAAAAACATATGAAGGCGTTTATAAAGATTGGAAACCTGGAAAGAAAGTTCATCTCGTTGGTCACAGTATGGGTGGACAAACCATTCGCCAATTAGAAGAACTATTGCGAAATGGAAGTGCTGAAGAAGTAAATTATCACAAGAAAAATGGTGGAGAAATGTCACCTTTATTTAAAGGTGACAAAGATGACATGGTATCATCCATTACTACTATAGGTACACCTCATAATGGTACACATGCATCTGATAAATTAGGAAATGAAGCAGCTATAAGACAAATTGTTTTTGATTACTCTAAAATTAATGGAAACGCATATTCAAGAGTCGACTTTGGGCTTAGTCAATGGGGATTAAAACAACGTCCTGGTGAATCATTCACACAATATACTCAGCGAGTTAAAACAAGTAATTTATGGCAATCAAAAGATCAAGGTTTTTATGATTTAACTCGTGAAGGTGCAGCCCAATTAAATAAATCAACTTCACTTAACCCCAAAATTTCATATAAAACATATACTGGAGAAGCGACTCATAAAGCACTCAATGGTAGATTTAAGTCAGATGTTAGTATGTTCTTTCCTTTCACAATTACTGGAAATGTGATTGGAAAATCACCAGAGTTGGAATGGCGTGAAAATGATGGGTTAGTATCTGTCATTTCTTCGCAATACCCATATAATCAAGCGCATACCAATGCAACTGACCAAGTTCAAAGAGGTATTTGGCAAGTGACACCTACTATGCATGATTGGGATCATGTAGACTTTGTCGGACAAGACACATCAGATGTTAAACGAACTCGAAATGAACTTGTCCAATTCTGGCATAATTTTGCTGAAGACTTACTTAAAACAGAAAAATAACAAAATTCAAATAGTAAAGGATTGATTATATGTCTGGAGATATTTTTCAACTTATTGGTTCATTTTTCAAAGTATTAAAAGCACTTTTCTCATAAAATCATAAAAAATGAGAGAGAACCTTCTAATTCACTTTTGAAGGTTCTCTCTATTTGTTTAATAACAGATTTGCTACTTTATATGATAAACGCTCTAAATAAAATTTACTATTTTTTATCGTTTCATTAACCTCTTCTTGACTGTTTGCTAAACTATACACTTTATCGATTCCGTGTTTGTAAACTAGTTCGTATCCTGGTCCAATTAATCCACAGATTGCAATGACTTCTATTCCATATTTTTTAGCAACTTGTGCAACACCGATTGGCGTTTTTCCATTTATAGTTTGACTATCAATACGCCCCTCACCAGTAATAACCAAATCAGCTTTCTGAACACGTTCTAGAAACTGAGTTTCTCTCAAAACCATATCTACACCTGTTTCTAAAGTTGCATTCATGAAAGTCATAAGTGCATATCCCAATCCACCTGCTGCTCCAGATCCAGCAACTTTATGATTGTCACAATTAAATTGTCTTTCAACAACATGATGGAAATGTGTCAACGCACTTTCTAAAATTTCAAGTCCTTCAGATGTCGCGCCCTTCTGAAGTCCATAAATAAAGGTAGCACCATTAGTTCCAGTTAAAGGATTGTTCACATCACAAGCCACTATAATTTCTACATCTAATAACCTTTTATCAAAATGATCTAAATCTATCTTACTTAATTCTCTTAAGGCTGCACCGCCTTCAGCAATTTCTTCACCATCTTGATTTAAAAATTGAGCACCTAATGCTTTTAACATACCTACTCCAGCATCATTAGTCGCACTACCACCAATACATAACAGAATCTTTTCGACTTTTTCATTTAAAGCGTATTTAATTAATTCTCCAGTGCCATAAGTAGAAGTTAACAATGGATTGCGATCACTTATTGTAATTCTTTCTAATCCTGATGCTTCAGCCATTTCGATAATTGCCGTTTTTCTACTTGATACAATTGACATACTAGCATTTGATAGTTGTCCTATTGGATTATGAACACTGTATTGATTAATCACGCCACCCATTGCATCAGATAAAGATTTCATAGTGCCTTCACCACCATCACCAACTGGGATGGTTTCTATTAGAGCTTTATTAAAGACTTTACGAAGACTATACTCAATTGTTTCAGCTACTTCAAGAGCAGTCATACTTTCTTTAAATGAGTCTGGTGCTATTATAATATGCTGATACTGACTCACAACTTAGTCCCCCTTTGCCTATTACCAGTGGATGTATGTTAAATGCGATCGTATTAACCGCCTATATAATTCATGTTTATTTTTTTCTTTTTTCTTCTAGCTACAGTTGCTTCTGTTCTTTCATCTGAATATTTATCATCTCTTATATTCCATAAATATTTCAATATCGCCAATATTTCTTCATCTGACTTCCCGCTTCGCAACTCTGATTTAATGTCATATCCATTCGTTTCTGCAAATAAACATCCATAAAATTTACCTTCTGAAGAAATTCGTGCTCTCGTACATGATGAGCAAAACGATGCTGACACACTTGTAATAAGTCCAAATTGTGCACCGTTATCTTTATGGCGATAATATGTTGCAACTTCACCATAATAATTTGGATTTACTGGTTCAATGTCATACTTTGATTCTATTATTTGGAGCATCTCATCTTTAGTTACAACTTTATCAAAGTTCCAACCGTTATCATTACCTACATCCATAAATTCAATAAATCTTACTATTATATTTTTTTCTTTAAAATATTCAACGAGTGGAATAATTTCTTGATCATTGACTCCTTTTTGAATGACGACATTTACTTTTACTTTTAAGCCTATACTTGTAGCATAATCAATTTGATCCAGTATTCTGGAAGCAGATATATTTCGGTTGTTTATAGATTTAAATAAATCATTATTTATAGCATCTAAGCTTACATTAACTCTTCTAAGTCCTGCATCAAATAGATTTTGTCCGTGCTTTTTTAACAACAGGCCATTGGTCGTTAAGCCTATATCACTTATGCCATCTATTTGATTAAGTTCTTCTATCAATTCATGAAGATTTCGTCTTAAGAGAGGCTCACCACCTGTAATTCGAATCTTTTGTACGCCTAATGAACTATATAACTTTGCTAGCCTCACAATTTCTTCAAAACTTAACAATTCTTGTTTTGGTAAAAATACGAAATCATCTCCAAAAATTTCTTTTGGCATACAATAATCGCATCGAAAATTACATCGGTCCGTAACTGAGATTCTCAAATCTCTAATCGGTCTCCCGAATTTATCTGTGATTGGTTGATTCATCGTTACGCCCCCTCACCTTACAACAGTTAATGTCATTCATTCTTTAAATCTTCGACGTAATTAATATTTTGGAACCAATTCGACTGGTCATTAACAACATCAACATTTAGCCATTGTGCTGGTTTATTTTGGTATATTTCTGACATTCTATAATGTTTATTATCTAACGCTTGCTTAATATCTTCTTTAACATGATAACTGTAAAATGCTAGCGTGGGCATCTTATGATTCTGCGCTTCATATCCCGCTATTTCTAGCTGTTCTTCCATTACTCGAGAAATATAGAACTGGTATAAATGACTAATTGCTTTTTCAGTTATTTTAGGCGTATCACAAGCAATTACAAAATAACATTCCGACTCATATGCATGCATAACACTATAAATGCCGCCTAGTGGACCATTGTTTTTATAATCAGCTAAATCCACAACTACTTGATCATCTTTGTCGAATGAATATTGTAAGCTTTCACTAGAACTGATGACAATTTTCTCGAATAAATTAGTCTGATTCAACGTCTTTTTTATTTTCTTGTAAAAAACTTCACCATTTATTGAGGCAAATGCTTTTGGTGAACCAAACCTGCTAGAAGCTCCTCCAGCTAGAATTATTGCTATCATTTTACTTTTACCCTCCACTGACTGGTGGAATTAATGCGATAGTATCATGGTCTGTCACAACATGTTGTTCTTGCACAAATTCCTCATTTACTGCTATTTGAAAAATTTCATCACTTAATTCAGGATGACGATCAAATAAATATTGTCTAAATTCTAACACAGAATATTTATTATCGAGCTCTATTTGCTCTTCTTTTTTGTTTAATATTTCTTTTAAATGAGCAAAGTACAATACTTTCATGTTAATCCTCCTCTTTAATTGAAGAATGATACTTATGTTGACTACCTTGCCATTCTTCTCCATCTTCCCATATTTCTTTCTTCCAAATAGGTACAATCTCTTTAATTCGTTCAATTGCGTACTCATTCGCTTCATATGCTGCATGCCTATGAGGTGATGACACACTAATAACAACAGCTATATCAGAAATTTGTAATGCACCAATTCTATGGGCAATCGCAACAATTGTTCCGGGCCATTTGTCATTTATTTCTTTACCTATTTGTTCTAACTTTTTTTCTGCCATCGGTATATAAGCTTCATACGCTAAGTATTCTGTCTTAATTCCTTTAGTCCATTCACGTACATGACCTGTGAATACAACAATTGCACCTTGTTTTTCATTTAAAGTCCACTTTCTATACGCTTCAGGATCTATTGGCGTAGTCACAATTTCAAATTGTTTCATCTTTACGCCTCCTCTTTGTCTATCCAACCTTTAAACCATGCTATAAAACGACTTTTCTCATCTTGGTTAAACGCATCAAGTTCGTAAACACAATGTGTGAGATGTTGTTTCATTGACTCACTCGAGCTTGTTAATAGAACTTTAGGGTAATCTTCTTCCTTAAATCCTTCTACTAATACTATATCCACTTCACAAGACAAGTCATTAGCAATTATTTGGTTTAAAGTTGCACTTTTTTTTGAAATACGTTCTATATATTCATTACCTAACACAATACTTTCATTAGCTCCAGTAGTGATAAATGATAAACTATCAATTTCCGTATGATCCATAGAAATCTCGTCTCCATGTCCATGATGTTTGATAGTAGAAACTTTAATGTGATTGTCGTTACAAATTCGAATTAATTCATTAATTAATGTTGTTTTGCCAGTATTTTTATAACCAACTATTTGTAGTATTTTCATAAATTTAACACTCGCTCATAAGACTGATGGTCTGTTAAGATTACTTTTACCGTGTCTCCTTTAGAGTACCCTCTTGTTCCACTCGGTAAGATGATCATGCCGTTACTCTTTGCAATCGCAACAACCGCGTTTGATTTATTAAATCCTGCTGGTGTTGCATACATTCCTTGTTCACTAAACGTGATTTTTGCTCTAATAAACCTCGTGAATGGGTTCGCTTTTTTAAAATCATCCTCAAGTATTGCTTCAACTATAGGTGGATAAATTTCGTTTGCATTCATCATCTTCAATATGGCTGGCTTTGTAAATAAATGAAATCCGGAATAACAAGCAGATGGATTGCCAGACAAACCAAATAATAGTTTATTTTCTTTATATGCTACAGTTGTTACACTACCTGGTCTCATCTGTACTTTATTAAATAACACCTCAGCATTTATTTCATCGTAAACTTTCGGTAAGTAATCGTAATCACCTACAGACACACCGCCTGTTGTTATTACGATATCGTGGTTTGATAATGCTTCTTCTACTATATTTATACAGCCTTGAAGGTTGTCTTCTTGGATGTTGTATGTTGTTGATTTAATATTTAGCTCCTGGCATAAAGCTTGAATCATAGGTCCATTAGAGTTTCTAATTTTGCCTGGTTGTAATGGTTCATCTGGTGCTAATAATTCACTGCCAGTCGCAATAACAGCCACAGTCGGTCTTTGATAAACACTGACTTTTGTATATCCAAATGTAGCCAATACCGCTATTACACCACTATTAATCATCTGACCTTTATTTAAGACAATCTCATTTTCTTTACATTCTTCCCCTTTAAATGCAATATTCTCACCATGAACAAATTGTTTTCGAATCTTAAATCCTTGTTGTTCTTCCGTTGTTTGCTCAAACATCACTACTGCATCAGCACCCTCAGGTATTTGAGCACCTGTCATAATCCTTACCGCTTCACATTTACCTAGCTTAACGTCTGATGTCGTACCTGCTCCAATATGGTCAACTACTTTGAAAAATATTCTATTATCGCCATTTGCACCATTAGAATCTTCACTTCTTATAGCAAAACCATCATAAGGTGATTTATTAAACCTCGGAATATCATATGTAGCGATTACATTCTCAGCTAATATATAATTTAAGCTATCTTCTATATTTAATGTCATAATAGATTCATTTTCAACTACGTCTATTACTTTTTTAATTGCATCTTGAACTGCTACAGGATTTCTCTTTTTGATTGTCATTTTTTAACTCTCCTCGACAAATAAACTTTGTTCACATGTTATAATATCTTTATAGAAAGGATGATATATATGTCAGATTTTACTCACTTTAATAAGCAAGGCCATGCCAAAATGGTAGATGTATCTGATAAAGAAACGACTACTCGAACAGCTATTGCATTCTCAAGTATAAAACTCAATGAAACAATATATAATCAAATTCAAAATGCTACAAATAAAAAAGGCGACGTCCTAGGAACCGCCCAAATTGCTGGCATCATGGCTGCTAAAAACACAAGTCAATTAATCCCCATGTGTCACCCTTTACAGTTAACAGGCATTGATATTGAATTCACCTGGGATGAAGAAGAACAATACCACTTAAATATTAGTGCAACTGTTAAAACAAAAGGCCAAACCGGCGTTGAAATGGAAGCTTTAACGGCTGCAAGTGTTACAGCACTAACTATTTATGATATGTGCAAAGCTGTAGATAAAGGTATGGTTATCGGAAATACATATTTATCACACAAGTCTGGTGGTGTTAACGGAGACTTCAACAGAATATAGTTTTATTTATTAAGCTCATACACAATATGATTCAATTCTTTTGTGATGAGCTTTTCCATTGCTAATTTAACTGCTCCAGTCGATCCTGGAATAGTGAAGATAACTTGATTCCCCTTCGTCCCTGCTATGGCTCTTGATAATAATGCTCTAGATCCGACATCTTCAGCATAACTTAAATATCTAAATAATTCTCCAAATCCTTCAATTTCTTTATCCAGTAATGGCTTAATGGCTTCAATTGTTATATCTCTTTGACTAATCCCTGTACCACCAGTAGTAATGATGGCATCGAATCCCCTTTGTAACCAATTCGATACTTGCGATTGAATAGGTTTTATCTCATCTTTCACGATTGTATAGTCACTTACATTCACATTCATTTGACTTAAATATTCTCGAACTAGTTTGCCACCTTTATCTGTTTCTATTGTTCTAGTATCACTTACTGTTAATACTGCAACTTCAATTGTTCGATCAATTCTTTGAATAACCGACATGAGTACATCTCCTAACCAAACATGTTTTCTACAAATTGTTTACCTTCTGTCACAGTATCTAAACCATGAATAAGTAAACGTCCATTATTAAATGCAACGACTCTATGATCATCATATAAATATTGAATCATATATGCATTTGATTTATGCAGTAGACCATTTTGAGCGACAAACTTTTCGATAGCTGGTCTATTTAATTTTTCATTAATATATTGAATTGTATGTCGACCACATAATTCAGTAATCATTTGGTCAGATGATGCTAATTTTGCGTAAGTAGGATTTGATCCACAAGTGTCACACTCATCTAATTTCATTTGACTAAAACCAAATGATTGATGTTCACCATTCCATACATCACCGTAAGTAATCTTAGGTGTAAACTCGTTGCCAGATAATATCTTTAAAACATCTGTAACTTGTAAACTTGTCGCCATCGTAACGGCAGGACTGATTACACCAACCGTATCACAAGTCCTACTAATAGCCGGTAATTGTGGTAAGACACAATTAAAACATGGTGTAATACCAGGTATAAATGTTGCTTGCACGTAAGTAGACTCTAAACATGCACCATAAACCCATGGTATATTCATTTTGTAAGCAAAATCATTTATTAATAATCGCGTATTAAAATTATCTGTTGCATCAATAATAACATTCGAATATCTAGCAACTTCGTTTAACAATTTATCATCACATTGTGCAATATAGCTTCTAATTTGAATGTCTTCTCTAATTTGCTTTAAATGATTTTCTGCAGCAACAACCTTTGGCAACATCTCTTTAATATCTGCTTCAATAAATAATGTTTGTCTTTGTAAATTTGAGGTTTCTACATAATCGCGATCTATAATATTTAATCGCTTTACACCTGCCCTTGTCAGTTGCTCAGCAATATGTGTACCTAATGCTCCCATTCCAACAATCGTGACATTGCTTTGTTCAATGTTCAATTGTCCTTTTTCACCAATTTTATCGAATAAAATTTGTCGAGAATATCGTTCATTCATATATATCAACCTTTCATGACGCTCTTTTTTCCTATTATAGATTGAAAGTGCTATATCCTCAATTAATAGACAGCTATTAAATATAAATCCTACCAGCAAGGATAACTATAATTGATCAAGTATAGTTTGAATTGTATTTTCAGTTCAGTCATCTATTGCAGATATGAAATAAGGCTGAGACTAATCAAATTGTCCCAGCCTCTATAAACTCACTATTAAATGTACAAAATTATACAGTTCTTTTTTCGATTTTTGACATATGCATCATCATCAACAAGGCAAGTACGCCAAACAGCGCTAATAAAGCAAATGACAAATGATTTGATCCTGTTAAACTTGTTACGAATGTAATTATTAATGGTGGGAAAAATCCACCTAATCCACCCATCATTGACACAATACCATTTACAACGCCGGCTTCTTTAGTGAAATAAGTAGGAACTAGTTTGAATATCAATCCATTACCAATACCTGCACAAATACTAACTGTTAAACACCCAACTGTGAATAACATGATATGGTTTGATACTGATAAGATGACGGCTCCCGTTACCAATCCGACAAAGAATATCTTCAGTACATTTAAAGCATTAAACTTATCACCTAACATCCCACCTACAGGGCGTAGAAATGTTGCAAGTGCAATAAATACGCCAGTTCTAATACCTGCATCTACTTTATCAATTTCAAAGTGTCCAACCAAGAAGTTCGGCAAAAACAAACCAAACGCAACAAATGCACCAAACGTAATAAAATACCAAAAACTAAAATAATATAATTTATAGTTATCCATTACTTGTTTCGTTTGTTTAAGCATTGGAACTTTAACTTTAGGCTCATGTTTATCACCAAATATAAACATCATAATCGCAAATAAAGCCATCACAACTAAATACAATTGCACTGTATGTTGCCATCCAATTAAACCTGCAATTGGTGGTGCTAGGAATGAAGAAACTGCAGTTCCTAAATTCCCCATTCCGTAAATGCCATTTGCAAAACCATGTTTTTCTTTAGGAAAATATTTAGGAATTGATGTAACCCCAACTGAGAATATTGCGCCACCTAAACCAATGAAGAATCCAGCTACCATTAATCCAGTTGTAGATTGCGACTGACTTAAATAAAATACTGGAAAGAGTAAGATAATAAAGCTAGTTAAAAATACAAGTCGCGATCCTAATAAATTTGTGTAATAGCCAATTGGAATCCTCAATATTGACCCCAGAATAACCGGTATAGCTAAAATAATAGCTTTTTGACTTTCAGGAACATTAAAGTCTTGCGAAATATACGGCATAAGTGGTGCTAGTATACTCCACACCATAAATCCTGCCATCAAACTAAATGTTTGTAATGGCAATTGCACTTTACCTGTGTTGTTTTTCATAATTTTCACCCTTTAATAAACAAATATTTTAATATCTCTTCATGTTTATTATAAGTTGATTGTGAAAAACTGCACATAAGGAGTTACCCTTTCTACTGTAAGGATTTTCCCTATATAAATGAATTGTAATAAGCACAAAAGTAATATTCCTATTCACAATGCCCAATGCTTCCTATAAATAAAAAAACACCAAACAACTTATCGTTGCTTGATGCCTGTTAATATTTTCTAAAAATCTAATAGCTTTTTCTTTAAAGCATATTCTACTAGCTCAGGTCGCGATTTTAAATTTAATTTTTCCATGATTCTAGACTTATGTGCTTCGATTGTTTTGACTGATACGAATAATTTTTCTGCAATATCTTTATTACCATATCCCTTTGCAATTAAAGGTAAAATCTCCAACTCTCTTTGAGATAATACTTTAAATGGGTCTTTCGCTTTAAATTCATCTTGGTTTGTAGGGTTAACCAATTCATTAACTAAAGAACTTGTCACTTTAGAATCAATATACATTTCACCTTTATAAATCGTTCTAACGGCATGTATGAGTTCTTCATCTGGTGCATTTTTAAGAATATAACCTTTCGCACCATTTCTTAAAACATGAAATAAATATTCTTCATCATCGAACATTGTTAATATCAGGATTTTGGTATCTTTAAAATCTTCGGAAATTTTACCCGTTGCTATTAATCCTGATTCTCCTGGAGGCATGCTTAAATCCATAATTAATATATCAGGTTTGTGTTTGGCTACCATTTGGTAAGCCTCAATGCCGTCTGCTGCAGTTGCTACAACTTCCATATCTTCTTGGTAATTTAATATCATTGAAAATCCTGTTCTAACTACTGCGTGATCATCTGCAATTACGAGTTTCATCTTTCTTCCCCCAAAATTTATGCTATTGGTACTTTTAATTTAATGTTAGTACCTTTTCCCAACTTACTCTCGATATTAATATGTCCACCAACAATTTCTGCACGTTCTTGCATCCCGTATAAACCTAGACCACTTCCTTTAGGTGCACTACCTAATATAAATCCAACACCTTGGTCTGCTATCTCGACTTCAATGTGATCACGTTCTCTTACCATGTGAACATCTACACTATCAACGTTAGCATATTTTAACGAGTTAAACACCGCTTCTTGTACAATTCTATAAACTACTGTTTCAATTTCAGTGTTAAATCGCTCATCTTTAGAGTCAAAATGATAATGCACGATAAATCCAAAGTTCTTCTCTAGTTGTTTAAAGTAAGATTTGAATGCTGCATTCAATCCTAAATCATCGAGTGATGACGGTCTCAATTCTAGTGATAGATTTCTTATATCATCTATCAATCTGGACATCACAGTTTCAATACCTTGTGCTTGGCTTTTAATTTGATCGATATCGTCCTGATATTTTAATAATCTTAGTTCTACGCTGACATTCAATAGTTCTTGTACAACACCATCATGAAGTTCCCTGGAAATTCTTTTACGTTCATTTTCTTGTGCAGATATGATTTTTTGCATCATTGTTTGTTGATGTAATTTTTGTTGACGCTCTATTTGAGGTGAAACATTTTGCAATGTATAAACTTTAATATCATCTTCTTCACTAATCGTTTGATAAGTTGCAGTAAACGGCTCTACTGACCCATTTGTCGTTTGCATAAAAACTTGAAAACTATTGTTACCGACGTTAGAAGAATCTAAGAAACAATCTCTGCATGATTGTAAAGCAAATTCATTGGAATATCCTTCACATCTATTACATATTGCATGTGTTAATGATTCTTGATTCTCTTCAGATATGACTTTCTTTGCTGCTTTATTCATATCGATAATTTGTCCATCACTGTTAAGAAACATAATCATTTCACTAGTCTTCTCATAATATTGCTTTAAGATATTCGTAAGCTTCGATGTTTCATGCGAATTCATGAATTAATCATATCCTTTCCATAGAACGGTCCAAATCGATTAAAGTTTTGTAAATTAATATTGGGTAATGGTTTATCATTTCTTTGACCGAGCATTAGAACACCGGACACCCTATTGTCTAACCAAAGTGGCAAAGCAATTAAAGATGTCAATTGTTCGCTTTGAATGATTGGATAATTAAATATTTGATTATCATAACTACTCTCTTTAATTTGATCTATTACAATCTGCTTCCCGCTTTTAATAACTATACCTGCAATACCTCTACCATTTCTTAAAATGATATTCTTATATCTCTGATTTAAATTTCCTGATACATATCGCCACTTAATCATATACAATTCGTTCTCTACAGTAGGCATTGCTAGTCCTACAAAATCTATATCATAGGTTTCACGTATTAAATCTAGCTGTTTTTGAAAATTAAATTCATCAGACATACCGAGCACCTCAACTGAATTTACTTATATTTTAATTTGTTTTATGTTTTCTGTAAACAATATAACTACGACTAAAATAACTAACCGGTACACTCCAAACATGTACTAACCTTGTAAATGGCCAAACAGCTGTAATGATTAGTCCTAGCATAATATGTGCTTTAAATGTCCATGGAACTGAACTCATTAATGTAGCATCAGGATTAAAAATTAGTAATCCTCTAAACCAGACAGATATCGTTTGTCTATAATCAAATTCTGGCGTAGTAGTATTTGTCCACAAAGTTGCAATACATCCCATCAATACAATGATTAACAACAAGAAGTTTACCAGTATATCCGATGCTGAGCTCAGTCTTCTTACATTTTCTTTCGTTATTCTTCTCATAGTTAATAGGAACATACCTACTAATGTCACAATACCAAATACACTGCCTATATATACAGCACCAATATGGTAAATATAATCGTTTATGCCTATCGCATTCAACCATTCAGCAGGAATGCCTAAGCCTACAATATGTCCCATTATGACGGGAATAATACCTAAATGAAAAAGTATACTCCCCCACATTAATGTTTTCTTTTCTATAAATTCACTAGATTTTGCTGTCCAAGAAAACTGATCATATTTAAATCTAAATAAATGACCAATTATAAATATTGCTACACATAAGTAAGGAAAAATAACCCATATAAATTGATTAATCACATTGACTCACCTTCTCTTGTTCAATTACACATGCTTTTAATGTTTCACGTATAGCCTCTATAAGATGAAAATATGGACTTCTTTGTTCACCTAATACTTTCATCAATTCATAGGTTCCATCTTCAATTACCATTACTACTAGTGTTAAGCTTTCTTCTGCACGACTATCACCTCTCCATTCAGCTGCATAAAGAAATTCGAGCATTAATGGAAGAAAATCTGATAGCTCACCACTCGGCATCTCTAACCCAAACATTTCATATAACACTTTCAATCTTGCTAACATTTGGCCACGTTCTTTTTGTTCTGTTAACTTATTATATGTCATATAGAGGGTAGTTTTTTTTTCAAAATCAAACGTCTTCGTATAGACTTCTTGTATATCATCTAATGAAATCTCGTGCATATTTTCCCAATAACACTTTATTGACTTGTATCCTGGATGATTTTCAGTAAATGTAGATTCGAAAGGCTTAGGATGAAAATCTAACTTTTCAGGATATGTTAATTGACTACTAAAAAAACCAAAACTCTCTTTATATTGATATAAAGTGTCTAAGTTAATCACGGAATATCCCTCCATAGAAGTTCTCATTATAAATTTCTTTACCTGATTTGTTTTGAGATGATCCTTGAATGCCACAACCATCACAATTTGTTCCAAATAAGTTGTCTTCATACCCTTGACTACCTTGTGCTCTATAAGTATCCATGTATCCTTCTTTATGTGATGTAGGAACGACAAAGCGGTCTTCATATTTAGCAATCGCTAACAACCTGTACATGTCTTTAGTCTGTCTTTCAGTTAATCCAACACGCTGTAATCTTGATATATCAAATTCTTTATTACTTGATTTAGCACGCATATAACTTCGCATCATCGCCATTTTTTGTAATGCATTTTTAACTGTTTTTGTATCGCCAGCTGTAAGCATATTCGCAAGATATTGAACCGGTAATCTCATTTCTTCGATTGCAGGGAATATCATATCAGGATTTCTAATTGAATCTTTACCTTCAAAGTAGTTCATGATTGGACTTAACGGTGGACAATACCATACCATTGGCAATGTTCTATATTCTGGGTGCAATGGAAATGCTAATTTATATTCAATTGCCAATTTATATACAGGTGAGTTCTGTGCAGCTTCAATCCAATCCGATGTAATACCATCCTTCTCTGCTTGTTCGATAATATCTTCATCAAACGGGTCTAAGAATAAATCAAGCTGTTTTTGATATAAATCTTGTTCATTCTCCGCTGACGCAGCTTCTTGAACTTTATCTGCATCGTATAGAAGCACACCTAAATAACGCATGCGACCAGTACATGTTTCTGAGCATACAGTTGGTAGTCCAGCTTCTACTCTAGGAAAACAGAATGTACATTTTTCAGCTTTATTTGTTTTCCAGTTAAAGTAGACTTTCTTATATGGACAACCAGTCATACAATATCTCCATCCACGACAAGCGTCTTGATCTACGAGAACAATACCGTCTTCGTCACGCTTATACATTGCCCCAGATGGACATGAGGCAACACAACTTGGATTTAAGCAATGTTCGCATAATCTTGGTAAATACATCATAAATGTTTGATCAAAATTAAATTTAATTTCTTCTTCTATTTTTTGAATATTAGGGTCTGTCGGGCCGGTAACATGCCCACCTGCTAAATCATCCTCCCAGTTTGGCCCCCATTTAATATCAAGTTTTTTACCAGATATGACAGATTCAGCCTTTGCAACTGGAGAGTGTTCACTTTCTTTCGCAGTCGTTAAATGTTTGTAGTTATATGTCCATGGTTCATAGTAATCTTTCATTTCTGGCATATCTGGGTTATAGAATATTTTACCGAGAGCGATCTTAGATAATTTACTTCCGGATTTTAATTCCAATTTACCTTTATTGTTTAAAACCCATCCACCTTTATAAGTTTCTTGGTCTTCCCATCTCTTTGGATAACCTATACCCGGTTTGGTTTCTACATTATTAAACCATATATACTCTGCTCCTGGACGATTAGTCCATGTACTTTTACAAGTAACACTGCAAGTATGGCATCCAATACATTTATCTAAATTCATGACCATTGCTACTTGTGCTTTAATCTTCAAGCCAATCAACCTCCTTCATCTTTCTAATTGCTACATACACATCTCTTTGATTTCCAATAGGTCCATAATAATTAAATCCATAACTAATTTGTGCATAACCGCCTACTAATTGAGTAGGTTTTAAATGTATACGTGTTGGAGCGTTATGTGACCCGCCACGCGTATCCGTAATTTCTGAACCCGGTGTTTCTATATGTTTATCTTGAGCATGATACATAAACATCGTGCCTCTAGGCATTCTATGAGAGACTACAGCTCTAGCTGTTACAACACCATTTCTGTTATATACTTCAAGCCAATCATTGTCATTGATATCATGTTCTTCTGCATCTTCTTTTGAAATCCATACAGTTGGACCACCTCTAAAGAGTGTTAACATGTGAAGATTATCTTGATAAGTAGAATGGATATTCCATTTACCATGCGGTGTTAAATATCTTAATACTAAAGTATCTACGCCACCTTTAATTTGTTTATCTTTGGTCCCGAATACCATTGGAGGTAGTGTTGGCTTATAAACTGGTAAGTTCTCTCCAAACTGTAAAAATATTTCGTGATCTAAGTAATAGCTTTGTCTTCCTGTTAATGTTCTAAAAGGAACAAATCGTTCAATATTCGTAGTAAATGGTGAATATCTTCTTCCTAGTTTGTTTGAGCCAGGAAATACAGCAGTAGGAATGACTTCTCTTGGTTGAGCATTAATATTTTGGAATGTAATTTTTTCAGATGCTCTTTCTGAAGAAATATCTGTCAGTTTCATACCTGTTTTTTGTTCTAAATCTTTATATGATTTTTGAGAAACTTTACCGTTTGAAGCGGATGAGACATTCAAAATCACATCTGCAACTTTTCTTGCTGTGTCCATTTTAGGTTTTCCATTCTTAACGGTGTCGTCATCCCATGTATCTAGCATTATTTTCAATTCATCGTATTGATCTTTAACTGAAAAACTCACACCATGTGCGCCGATTTTGCCTTTTTCTAATAATGGTCCAACAGAAATATACTTATCATAAATTTCTGTGTAATCTCTTTCAACTACGCCAAACCCTGGCATCGTCTTACCTGGTATCGCATCTACTTCACCTTTAGACCAATCTTTAACAATACCGTATGGTGTTGAGATTTCCTGTACAGAATCATGTGCTAATGGTGTTGTAACAACGTCTTTGAATTTACCTTTCATGTGTGTTTTAGCTAAATTTGAAACTGATTTTGCCAGCGTTTTATAAATATCCCAATCCGATTTAGATTCCCATAGCGGATCAACAGCTGGATTAAATGGATGTATGAAAGGGTGCATATCAGTAGAAGATATATCATGTTTTTCATACCAAGTTGCTGCCGGCAGTACAATATCAGCATAAAGTGGTGTCGCTGTCATTCTAAAGTCTAGCGCAACAAGTAAATCTAATTTACCTGTAGTTTCTTCTCTCCATACAATCTCTTCTGGTTTTTCAGTTTCGTTTGGATTTGCTAATAATCCTGATTTTGTACCTAATAGATGTTTCATGAAATATTCCTGTCCTTTTGCAGAACTAGAAATTAAATTTGATCGCCAAACAAATAATGTTTTGGGATGATTTTTCTTCGCATCTGGATCTTCTACAGCAAATTTTGTTTCTTTATTCTTAACTGCGTCTACTGCGCGCTTTATAACAGCTTCATCCGAGTTATCTCCAGCTTCTTTCGCTTCTTCGCCAAACAACAAACTATTACAATCAAATTGAGGATATGATGGTAACCAACCTAATCTAGCAGCTAATACATTATAGTCAGCTGGATGCTGATGTTTTAACTTAGTAGATAATGGAGATTGTAATTTATCTACCCCTGATTCTTCATATTTCCATTGATCAGTCGCAAAGTAGAACCAACTTGTTGCATTTTGTAATCTTGGTGGTCCTTGCCAATCTTTTGCAAACGCAATTGTTGACCAGCCTTCAAAAGGTCTACATTTCTCTTGACCTACATAGTGTGCCCAGCCGCCGCCATTAACTCCTTGGCAACCACATAACATAACTAAGTTCAATATAGAACGATAAATTGTATCTGAATTAAACCAATGATTGATACCAGCACCCATAATAATCATCGAACGACCTTGTGTGTCTATTGCATTTTGCGCAAATTCTCTTGCTACTTGCGTAACAATTGATGATTTAACACCTGTGATTTTTTCCTGCCATTTTGGCGTGTAGTGTGTATTTTCATCTTCAAAACTTGTAGCCTCAAGCGCATGGTTAAATCTTCTAATACCATATTGACTTGTCATTAAATCATATATTGTCGTAATATATACTGTTTCTCCTGCACTATTTTTTATTTCTTTAGCTAATATTGGACGTTCAAATATACCATTCCCATCATTATCGAAATAAGGAAATTGGATTGTGATTAATGAAGCATCTAGTCCTTCTAACGATAGTGCAGGGTCAATAGTTGTGCCATCTTCATTTTCTAATTTCAAATTCCATTTTGCTTCTTTCTCATATCTTTGTCCCATAGTTCCATTTGGAATGACGAGCTTATGAGAATGTTTATCGTAAACGACAGGCTTCCACTCAGCATGTTCTGTTTGCATACCAATATCACTAGATCTTAAAAATCTTCCTGCTTTATAACCACCTTCATGTGGTTCAAGTTGAATCACAAATGGCATATCTGTATATTGTTTTGCATAATTAATAAACATTTCTTCTTTTTTATCTTCATAAAATTCTTGTAATATAACGTGTGTCATTGCTTGAGCTAAAGCTGCATCAGTCCCAGGATTTGGTGCTAACCAATTATCTGCAAATTTCACATTTTCCGCATAATCAGGTGCAATTGAAACAACTTTAGTTCCTTTATAACGAACTTCAGTCATAAAGTGCGCATCGGGTGTTCTTGTTAATGGAACATTAGACCCCCACATCATGATATATCCTGCGTTATACCAATCACTTGATTCAGGAACATCAGTTTGTTCACCCCAAATTTGTGGTGAGGCTGGTGGTAAATCTGCATACCAATCATAAAAACTCAACATTTCTCCACCTAGAAGAGAAATAAATCTAGCACCTGAAGCATAGCTAATCATAGACATTGCAGGTATCGGTGTAAAACCCGCAATTCTATCAGGTCCATATTTTTTCACTGTATAAATAATTTGGGCCGCTATTAATTGCGTGACATCTCTCCAATTGACTCTGACATGTCCACCTTTTCCTCGTGCACTTTTATATGAAGTTGCCTTCTCTTCATCCTCAACTATTGATGCCCATGCAACGACTGGATCTCCAAATTCTTCTAATGCTGCTTTCCATAATTTCCACAACTTTCCTCTAACATATGGAAATTTAACTCTGAGCGGACTATACTCATACCAAGAAAATGATGCTCCACGAGGACATCCTCTTGGCTCAAACTCAGGCATATCTGGTCCGCATGAAGGATAATCTATTTGTTGATTTTCCCATGTGATGACACCATTTTTAACAAATACTTTCCATGAACATGAGCCCGTACAGTTAACACCGTGGGTCGTACGTACAACTTTGTCATGACTCCATCTTTGCTTGTACATTTTTTCCCATTCTCTGCTCTTTTCTTCCATTATTGACCAGTTACCATTAAATTTTTCAGTCGGTTTAAAAAACTTCAAATCATATTTAGCCATAGATCGTACCTCCTAATATTTGCCCTATTAATCATTTATATTGTACATTTTTTCACAATCTTTTTGTATAAGGGGAATACCTATACTTTTAGTGGAATTCCCTATTACAGTTTTGTGTTGTTTTTCATTAAAATAATTCTTTAAATTTAATAATTTACAAACAAAAAAGACAGACAAAACAAGTTCACATTCCGTGATCTTGTTTTGACTGTCTTTATGAATTTTATTTAATTTCTATTATTTCATCTGCTAGCGATTCTACTTCTAATTTAGAATGTGTAACGAGAATAATAGGTATTTGCCAAGTTTGATAAATATATTTTATTAATGAAATACCTTCTTCCTTTGTTTCATCATCAAGACTAGAAAATGGTTCATCTAATAATAATAAATTAGGTTTTACACTCAACACTCTACATAGCGCTACTCTTTGGGCTTCACCACCTGATAGCGTTGATGGGTATTGATTAAGGCAATTTTTTATAGATAAATGTTCAACTAATTGATTTGTAAAATCATGTTCGGGTTGCATATAATGAATATTTTCATATACGGTCATATGTGGAAATAATTGATTATCTTGAAATAAATAACCAATTTGTCTATTTTGAACTTTTCTTATATGTTCGCCGTCACTTAGAATATCTTCATTAACTTGAATAAAACATGTTTCCGCTTTAGAGATACCTGCTATTGTGTTTAACAATGTCGTTTTACCTACGCCACTACGACCAACTATTGCATATATTTTAGGCAATTCTGCTTGGATATTTAATTGAACATTCCGTTGATTAATTTGTTTGATTATATGAATGTTAATCATTTACCTTACTCCCATTTATGAGATTTTTGGTTCAATAAATTTATTGAGCTTATAACACATATAGCAAAGGCTAACAAAACAATAACCCAAATCCATGCCTTATTTTCTTCTCCTGATTGAACAAGAAAGTAAATTTCTAGTGGTAATGTATTCGTTAAGCCAGGTATATAGCCTGCAATCATTAATGTGGCTCCAAATTCACCCAGTCCTCTAGCAAAGCTCATCACAACACCTGATAATATTGATCGTTTTGATAATGGTAATATAATCGTTCTAAAAATCTTGCTTTCACTTGCACCCATTGTCCGAGCTGCGTTCAGCATTTTAGGGTTAATCGATTGAAAACCATTTACCACATGTTGGTACATAAGAGGTAGACTGACGATAACTGCAGCTATAACAGCGCCTACCCAAGTAAAAATAACTTGAATATGGAAAGTATCTTCTAAAAATCTACCGAAGAATTGGTTTTTAGAAAATATAATAAGAAGTATAAATCCCATAACCGTCGGCGGTAACACAATTGGAAGCATAATAATACTTTCGAAAACAGGCTTTAATTTACCTTTATAATCATGCATTAACTTTGCCAAAATAATGCCCACTATACTTACAATTATAGTACTGATTAACGATACTTTAATTGAAATCCAAAGAGGTATTAAATCTGGCATAATTTTTGCTCCTATCCTTCAAAATGATATTCTTTAAAGATTTGTTTTGCTTCTTTAGTTTTTAAGAATTCAAACCATTCTTTTGATGCTTTTTTATTTGTTATGAGACCCGCTCTATAAATGATTGGTTCATCTATTGGCGCATCACTTAATTTTACTACATTATTTACTTTATCATTCTTACCTTTATACAAGTCGGTTTCATAAACAAATCCTGCTTCAGCATTTTCTTTTTTAACGTAGTTTAATACTTGTTTTACATCTTTTGCGAATACAAACGTACTTGTCATGCCTTCATATAGATCTTCTTTCTTCATATATTCAATGGCATATTTACCTGCTGGAACGCTTTTTTCTTCACCGATTGCAACTTTGTTTGGTGAACTTACGTCTCTTACTTCTTTAATATTTGAGTTTTTATATTTAATAATGATCAGTTTATTTTTAGCATAATCATATACTTTAGAAACTTTGTTCTTATCTTGTAGTTGGTCTACATCTGTTGTATTAGCTGACATGATAACATCAACATCAGCACCCGCTTCAACTTGTTTACGTAAACTACCTGAACCACCATAGTTAAATTTAATATTTGTATTAGGATGTTTTTTCTTGAATTCTTTTTCTAGGGCTTTCGTAACATCTGTCAAACTTGCAGCTGCAGATACCGTTAGCGTTTTACTAGCACTTTCCTTTTTAGCTTTATCTTGGTTAGACTCTGTACTGCATCCTGCTAAGATAAGCAATAATGTTGCGATTAATATTAATATCTTTTTCACTTTAATGACAACCCCATTCTTAATTTACTTATTCTTAATTTACACTTTTAACGCATACTTTTAAAGTGCTTTGTATATGTTTTCACAAATACGACTTAAAATACGCACCTCAACAGTTTTTATTCATTAAGATAATCTCAAGAAAATAAGTGCTTAAAAGTTCTTTTCCTTTATAATTATATACTTTCAAAGTAAAATTAAGGTCAAACATTGCATACTAGGAGGTTGTATATGAAACAATATATGACAAGTAAACAACCTATATTAAAATATGAAAATCAACAATTAATAGAATCTACGGATTATTATGTCACTGAATTTCCATTAACTATAAAATTAAACGGTGAAGAATTCGCAACTGTAATATGCTCACCTAAAGAACTAGAAGAATTAGTTCTAGGTTTCATAGCATCAGAGGGTATCATATTCAAAAAAAGCGACTTAAAACAAATTTCAATAGATGATTCTAAAGGTTTTGCTCATGTAGAATTAAATAAGCAAATTGATTATGCATCTTTCAAGAAAAATACACAACGCATGATTTCATCTTGCTGTGGTAAAAGTAGGGAGTTTTATTTTAATAATGATGCTATGACAGCTAAAGTTTCAAATTCAAACATTAGAATAAAACCCAATCAAATTATAGAGATGATGGAAACGATGCATTCAAGAAGCAACCTGTTTAAACAAACAGGAGGATTACATAATGCAGCAATTAGTGACGGATTAGACTTTTATGAACATCGTTCTGATATAGGAAGACATAATGCATTAGATAAACTATATGGATATTGCATCCAACATGATATACCTGTTCGAAACAAAATACTAATATTCAGTGGTCGTATTTCCTCGGAAATATTAATTAAAGCAGCCAAGATTGGTGTCGGTATGATTTTATCTAAATCTGCTCCAACAAATTTAGCAATAGAACTTGCTAAAGACTTAAATATTACGACAGTTGGTTTCATTAGAGATGGACGTTTCAATGTATATAGTCATCCAAATCGTATCGTTATGTCATAATGGATTTATAGTAAAAAATAGCCATATTAATCCCCACTTATAAAGTGTTAGTTAATATGGCTATTTAATATCTTATATATTCCTACTTATTTGAATTCTTTTAATGCTTCGTATCTGTAGCCACTATATTTATAACCTTGGTTTTTATACATATCTTTAGCTGTATCTTCACCTTCAGCTACGAGTACGATAGGTCGATTCCCGGCATACTTTGCGACATAATCTTGCATCTTAGTACCGATTCCTAATCTTCTTAAATTTTCTCTAACAGAAAATGCATCCAATTCTACGTAATCTTCTTCTGGCCAAATTAATAATATACCGGATGGATTACCATTATAATATGATATCACCTGGACAGGACTTTCTGATTCAAATTGCGCTTTGTTGACCTCAATTTTGAGTTCAGCATAATCTGTTCCATATTGTTTATCAAATTCATATGAAAGGTTCAAATAGTCAACTAAGTTATCCTCATTTGTTTCCATTACTTGAATGCTTGTATTCTCTTTAATTTTAAAGTCTAACTCATCATTTATGTATAATTCTAACCAACTATACTCGTATCCTTGAATACTTAAATATGATTTCAAATCATCTTCTAGTGGACAATTTTCTGGAAAAACAAATTTTAGGAAAGGTTGATTATGTTTGCGATGTATAGCATTTAAATATGCTTCATCTTCTTTAAAAGCAGCTAAATCAGGCATAACTTTGTACACAAGTTTATTTGAATCGTACTGAATTCGCTTCGTTAAAGTTTGATAATGAATATAACGATCTGTATTAATTAAAATGTCACCATCAGTTACAATATCTTTAAATTCAACCATGTTTATTCACCTACTATTTATTTTGTTCGTAACCTCTTAAGTTCAGGGAGGTTCTTTAAATTTAATAATAACATAGTTGCAAGTATTGCTTTAATAATATCACCAGGTAAGAAAGTCAATGTTAAAATATAGCGATTCAATATTGAAATATTCATAAATTCACCCATTACAAATCCACCAACTAAGTTTAATAACACTACGCCAAAGATAATGTTAATGGCTAATATGTATGTAAAAGTAAGTGATCTCCACTTTAAATCGATAAAGTAACCTATAAAGAACGCAATAAATGGAAAACTAATGATGTAACCAGCAGTAGGTCCAAAAAACACCCCCATACCGCCTTTCCCTCCTGATAATAATGGCAATCCAATTGCGACTAATAATAGGAAGACTATAACACTGATTGTCCCTCTTTTAGCACCAAGCAAACAACCAGCTAACATAATACCTATACTTTGCAACACAATTGGAACCGGCATAAATGGTAGTGGTATAGGCGGAATAAATGCCATTACTGAAATAAAAGCTGTAAACATTGCGATTATAACGATATCTTTTGTTTTCAAAAATTTCACTCCTCATGATTGATAAGATACATTATATCACATTGTTAACCAAATTAAATATAAAGTTTACAATCAAATATTAAAACTTTGAAACAGCTCCATACAGTGCTGAGTCATTACCTTTTGAGGTAGTTTTAATCTTAGCATGACCATAGTTTTCAGGTAGAAATTGATTCATATAAGGTTCAATTAATTGAATCAATCGGTCACCTTGTTTTGAAATACCTCCACCTATCATAATTACCTCAGGGTCGAATATAATTTGTACTTGAGCAATGCCTTCTGCAACGTGTTCTGCCCATTTATTCAGTAAATGCATCGCTTGTTCATCACCATCATAAGCGATCGAAAACAAGTATTCTACTGGTATATTTTCATTATATTGTTCATCTATCAATGCTTTTAATGCAGTTGTAGAAGCTCGATCTTCATATGTAGTGTCAGTTACTTTGTCGTATAATAAATAACCAATTTCACATGCCTTGAAATTTATACCTTCAAGAAGTTTTTCTTCATAATATGCACCGCCAATACCAGTGCCAATGGTAAGTAGAAATATAGATTTCACTTCCTCTTCTAAGCAAGTCAGTTCACCTAATAATGCACATGATACATCATTGTTAACATTTATTTCGGCGGCTAAATCTTTTAGACCCTCTTTAAAATTCGTTCCATTATAGCCTGGTATAGTTGGGCCAGCATACGTAATGACACCTATATTAGAATCTACAACACCAGCAGTAGAGATTCCAACTAAAGGATTGTCTAAATTAAACTCACTTTTATATTTTTTTACAATTTTTATAATTTCATTTAGGATTTCAAATCGTACATTCAGTGGCGTTTTCACTTTATGGTAGCTAAGTAATTTATTGTTTTCATCGATGACACCTGATTTTATAAATGTACCGCCTATATCAATTGCTATTTTCATGTTATACCTCCTTTTTAGATAAATGGTTTGTCATCAATTCTTTAGCAAGTTGAATATCTTTATCTAATATTGCGTTAACTATTTTTTGATGTGCTTTTGTCGTTACTTCATAATCAGCAGTTACTTCATGATCTTCAATATGATAGAAATATGATTGAATGACTGAACTTAATTGCTGAAATAATGTATTTCCAGTTGAATGTAATATTTGTTCATGAAATGCTTTATCGTTATCATAATGGTTGATAACTGTCTCATTTACGATTTCTTCTAATTTACTTATATCTTTGTCTAATTTGATAATTTCTTCTATTGCTGCACATTCAAATATAATTCTAAGTGACAGCAAGTCTTTTCTGGATCCATTTGCAACTTGAAAACTAAACAAAAATCCTTCCACTAAATTCGAAATATCAGGAGCTTTTATAATCGTACCTCTACCTTGTACCGTTTCTATAACACCTGTATGTTCTAAATAACTAAGTGCTTCTCTAACTACAGAGCGACTTACGCCATACATTTCAGTCAATGTTCTTTCTGTTGGTATTTTGTCACCTTCAGTTAATCCTTCATTTAATATATAACGTTTGATTTCTTGTAACACTTGAGATTTCAAACTTTGGACTTCAATTTTATTTAACTTACTCATTTATTCTGCTCCAATTCTGTAATCCATTTAAACACATGCGATAAATGTTTGTTAATTGCATCATGTGATGCCACTAAATCTCCTCTTTCTAAAGATTCAATGATGTCTTTATGTTCTTCAAAAGACCTTACGATTTCTCCCTCTTTAACTACTTGATTGAATTGATTTTTCGCAAAATATTCTTTAATCACTTTAGTCATCGTAATAAGCGTTTGATTTTCTGTAAATAGTATAATGGACTCATGAAAAGCAGAGTCAGCTTCTGCAAGACCTGTAACATCATCTTTCGAATGATAATAATGGTTATTGATACTTCTTAATTTATTAAAATCGATTGTTAAATTATTTTCTATGATTAAACGCAATGCACCTAATTCCAAAATCTTTCTTACTTCTAATAATTCTTTAATTTCAAATCCATGTACTTTCATATGTGACTCAAATAGCATCGATAAATGTTTATTTTTATCTGTAATAAACATACCACTACCAGATTTGACTTGAATTAAACCACTTTGTTGTAATCGACTAATTGCCTCTCTAACAACTGTACGGCTTACACCAAGTTGTTCTATTAGTTTTCTTTCAGAAGGTAGTTTATCGCCATTTTCATATTGATGTACAGATATATATTCATTCAATTTCTCAACTGCTACATCAACTAAAGATGTTCTCTTCATATTACTGCTACCCCCTTTTTTAATATATTTTATCATAAATATGTTACAATCTTGCGAAATCAATTGACACACCAAACTGAAATCGCTTACAATATGATTATAAATTGGTCTGACAATATTATCAATTATAAAAATAAAAAAGGAGTTTTTTAATATGAAAGGTTTATATTCAGCACTACTCGTACCATTTGATAATGAAGGTAACATTATAGAATCAGGGCTAAGACAAATCATTAGACAAAATATTGATGTACAAAATATAGATGGGTTATACGTGAACGGTAGTTCCGGTGAAAACTTCTTAATGAATACTGATCAAAAGAAACGTGTTTTTGAAATTGCTAAAGATGAAGCAGGCAATGATATTAAGCTTATCGCACAAGTCGGCGCACTAGATTTAACAGAAGCAATTGAATTAGGTAAGTTTGCGACGTCATTAGGATATGATGCTTTATCAGCCGTGACACCATTTTATTATCCATTTAGCTTTGAAGAAATTAAATACTATTACAATGCTATTATCGAAGCAACAGGTAACGATATGATTATTTATTCTATTCCTGCATTAACTGGCGTTAACTTATCCATTCAACAGTTTGACGAATTATTTGAAAACAAAAAAATTATCGGCGTGAAATACACGGCAGCTGACTTCTTCTTATTAGAAAGAATTAGAAAAGCATTTCCAGACAAGTTAATTTTATCTGGATTTGACGAAATGTTAATTCAAGCAGCAGTGTCAGGTGTTGATGGTGCAATAGGTTCTACTTATAACATTAACGGTCGTCGTGCTAGACAAATATTCGAATTAGCTAAACAAGGCAACATAGAAGAAGCATACAAAATTCAACATGAAACGAACGATATCATTGAACAAGTGCTCGCATTAGGTATTTATCCAACTTTAAAAGCTGTGTTATCTACTAAAGGAATTGAAGCTGGCGTTGTGAAACGACCATTATCACCTTTAAATGATGATGGACTTGAACAAGTTAAATTACTCGTATCTAAATATAATCTATAATTTATCATTCAACGAAGGGGATGACATACTATGAAAGAAGTAGGTTTTGGTACTGGCAATTGGATTGCATTAATTATTTATTTAATCATTACATTGCTAATAGGTGTCTATTTTACTAAACGAGCAGGTCAAGATACTGATGCCTTTTTCAAAGCTAAAGGTAAAGTCCCTGCTTGGGCAGTAGGATTTTCAATCTATGCTACAACTTTAAGTGCGATCACTTATATGGGGACTCCTGAACGTGCATTTAACTCTGATTGGTCTTATGCAGCAGGTAACCTCGCAATCATTGCAATTATACCAATATTAATATTTTTCTATATTCCATTTTTCCGAAAACTAGATGTTACAACTGCTTATGAATATTTAGAAGAACGATTTGGTATTGTTATGAGAGTCATTGGTTCATTAGCATTTACACTATTCCATATCGGACGTGTAGCAATCGTTATTTATTTACCAACTCTTGCAATTACATCCGTTTCAGATATTAATCCATATTTAATTGCAGCATTAGTTGGTTTATTATGTGTTGTTTATACATTTATGGGTGGCATTGAAGGGGTCATCTGGAGCGATGTTATACAAGGTATTATCTTAATTGGCGGTGCTATTGCTGTTATATTCCTAGGGGCATTCCAAATTGATGGAAACTTTGGAACAATTGCGCATGAAGCTATGCAAGATAAGAAATTTATTTCTGTAGATAATTGGAAGTTTGGTACTGCAGCAGCAGCTATTCCTATTATATTTATTGGCTCTATATTTAACAATTTACATCAATATACTGCAAGTCAAGATATCGTACAACGTTATCAAACAACAGGTTCTATTTCATCAACGAACAAATCACTATGGACGAACGGTTTATTAGCATTTATTACTATTCCAATTTTCTATGGTATGGGAACTGTATTGTATTCATTCTATAACAATGTTTCAGCATTACCAGAAGGCTTTAATACATCCGCACTTGTTCCGTATTTTATTTTGACTCAAATTCCACCGTTTGTTGGTGGTTTACTGATCGCAGCAATTTTCGCTGCAGCACAATCAACCATTTCATCAAGTTTGAACTCAATATCTGCATGTGTAGTTGTTGACTTGAAACAAAGGTTCTCGAAAAGCTCTGATCAATCAAAAGATGTTCTTTTTGCTAGGCTCATCATCATCGTTGCCGGAGTACTTGGAACATTAGCTTCATTATATTTAATCAATCAAGAAACGAACGAAACATGGGATTTATTCCTATTAATCACAGGACTATTCGGTGTACCTATTGCCGGTGTGTTCGCGGTTGGTATCTTTACTAAACGTGCCAATTCAGTAGGCGTTATAATTGGACTAATCGTTGCAGCAATTGCATCTTACTTTATTGGAAAAACTGAAATTACACCATTTTCAGTATCAGTCATTGCCTTCTTCATATCATTTGTAGTTGGCTATATAGCGAGTTTACCTTTCTCTAAATATAACAAAAATGTAGTCGGTTTAACTTTGTTCACAATAAATGATCAATATGTTAAAAATCATAAGCAATAGTAAGTATGTAAATATCCTGAGTTTGATGTATAATTGCTAACTCAAAAATAAATAACATCTCATTCTACTGTTATATCAGTAAAAATGAGATGTTATTTTTTTATTATTTATGATTTAGTTCTTATATTATTTTTCAGATTTAGTCATGAGTTTTTCTTTTAAATATTTTCTTTGAACTTCTAATGAGAATGGATCATTATACCAAAATGTTTGTGCATCTACTTCTATTACTCTATTGTTCTTAACTGCAGGAATCGATTTCCAAGATTCTGTGTTCATGAATTCTGGTTTTGGTTGACCTTTAATTAACGGTAAGAATAAATAATCACCTGAGTATTTTTCAATTTCTTCTTGTGAAATCTTTTTCCATCCGTCTTTTTTAACATCTTGTTCTACACTTTTCGGCATTTTCAAACCAAATGCTTGATATAACACTTCTGTACCTCTACCCCAATTTTCTCCGTAAGAATAAATATCTTTTTGGAATGCCTCAATTACAGATACTGTTGTATCATTACCAAGTTTATTTCGAAGTTCTTTACCATCTTTAGAAGTTTGTTCTTTCCATTTTTTAACCCATGATTTTGCTTTATCTTCCTTACCTACTAATTTACCTAATTCAACTTGCATATCTAAGTAGTTATGTTTTGCATAATCATAAGGAATAGTTGGCGCGATTTTTTCATATTTCTTTAAATTTTTATCTGTATTATATGTAATGATTAAATCAGGTTTTAATTCAGCTACTTGCTCAACATTATCTTCGCTTACTTTCTTAATTCCTTTAATTTTGTCTTTCAAGACTGGTGTTTGATCTGTAGATGCTGGCACACCTACTGGTTTTATGCCTAAATGTATAAGTCCACCAACATATGATGGTGACAATACCGCTATTCGTTTTGGATTTTTAGGTATATCTATTTTCTTGCCATCATCTAATTTATACTGCACTGTCTCTTTACTATCATTATGCTTATCTTCTGTCTTGTTCCCACATGCTGCTACTATCATAGATAATGCCATAACTAGCATTAATAACTTCTTCATCATAATCCTCCTAATTGATAATGAATATCATTTTCAATCTTATTATATATGTACATCCTTTGTTTAGCAATATTTATTTTGAAAATTATACAACAAAAAAAGTCCGTAACATAAATGATTTAATGTCGCGGACTTTTTTTATTTTTGGGCGGTAAAGTTTTCACAAATGTAAATAATACTAAAGTTTGGAAAAATAACATTATACATAACCCAATTCTTATATAAACATAATCTACCATCCATATAGAAAAGCCAACTACAATGTAGAGGCTAATGAGCAATTCGATTTTTTTCTTTAAAGTATAACCTCTATATTTTCTGAAATCTTCTACATATTCTTTGTATACTTTAGTTTCTATAAGCCAGTCATGGAAACGATCCGAACTTCTCGCAAAACAAATTACTGCTAATAATATAAATGGTGTTGTTGGCAACAAGGGCATAAATGCACCGATAAATCCGAGTACAGTAGAAATAACACCTATTACAATTAGAACAAATTTCATGTATTAACCCCACTTTGACCTGATAGTGTTCATTATAAGAACCTCGACAAACAAAATGCAAGCAAAACTCCTTATTATGTTGTTAGTTCATATTCCTAATGATAAAATGAATTAATTAATTCAATTTCACTAGAATCGAGGGGTTACGGTTGCAAAATAAACAGCTAAAAGGTGCCCTACTTGTTATGTTTGGCGCAACATTTTGGGGTATTGGTGGAACAGTTACAGAAAAATTATTTACAGACTATCATTTGCCTGTTTCATTATTTGTGGCTGTAAGACTATCTTTAAGTGGCTTTTTCTTATTATTGATAGCAAAATTCATACAAAAACATGCGCTTTTTCCAATATTTAAAATTAAACATTCAGTTTTCCAATTACTTATATATGCCATTTTTGGTATGCTAGGCGTTCAATACACATTTATGGCTACAATTGATAAAGGTAACGTTGCGATTGCTACTCTTTTGCAATTCTTAGCTCCAGTCGTTATTTTAATTTATTTATTAATTACACGTAAAAGTAAGTTTCGGTTATCTGATATAGTCATTATTCTATGCTCTTTATTTGGTACAAGCTTACTCCTAACAAATGGTGACTTCTCTACATTATCCGTACCTACAAACGCGATTATATGGGGGTTACTGACTGCTTGTGCTGCAGCATTTTATACAGTATATGCTGTAAAATTATTTTTAAATTGGCCATCACTCGTCGTAATCGGTTGGTCAATGTTAATCGGTGGTATCGTATTATCTATTTTGAATTCAGACTTTTCTTTTCCTTGGCAATTATTAGATTTACAAGGCGTAATTTATTTTATCTTTGTCATTACGTTTGGAACGATGTTTGCTTTCTGGATGTATTTAGAAAGTGTTAAATACATTAATCCACAAACAACCGCGTTATTAGGTGTATTGGAACCTGTGACTGCTGTTATTTCTTCTGTCATTTGGCTTAAAGTTCCATTTGGTATTTGGCAATTAGTTGGCATGATCATCATTTTAGCAGTTGTCTTATATATGTCATTAGGAATGAAACCAAGGCGCAAAAAGAAGAAAAAAATAAAACAATATATATAATATTAAATAAAGAAAATGAGTACGGGACATGATCCCATACTCATTTTCTTTCATTTAATGCTTTTTTCGCTAATTTTGAGAGTGTCACATCATCCATTGGTGGATTATGTAATCCCGCTCTAACATCTCTATAATACCTTTGAAGTGGTCTTTCCATTTCCAAACTTTTAGCTCCGACTATTCTCATCGCAATATCAATAATTTTAATGGCATGATTTACAACGATGCTCTTAGCAACCCCTATTTCTATATCAATCCGCTCTTCAGTTATAGGTGGGTTCATGTATAAATCTGCAACGCTATATAAATAATGTCTTGCTGATGTAAGTTCTAACTCCATATTTCCTATATTGTGTTCAACTGCTGGTATATCAGCTATAACACCTTCTATACTTCCCGGGCTATATTCATTAGCAAAATCAATTGCATAATCACGTGCCGCCTGTGCAATACCTAAATACACAGCTGGAATATGTAGCATCCATAAATTAGGTTTACTTCCTCTCGGACCTTTAGAGATTTCTACTAAATATTTCTCATGAACGATAACATCATCCAATACTAAATCATGGCTTTCAGTTGCACGCATTCCAACCATATTCCAATTATCCGCAATGGAAAGTCCTACTGCTTCTTTAGGAACTAAGAAAAATCCCATCGCTTCTTGTTCTGGTATATATGCACCTACTAAGAAGTGTGTAAGTCTTTTACTCATACTCGTAAATGTCTTCACACCATTGATTTTATAAGATTCACCACAACGTTTAGCATTTGTACTTGGTCTCGCCCCTCTTGTTGGACTACCAGTATCAGCCTCACTTACAGCTCTATTAACGACCGCTCCATTTAAAATTTCTTTCGCAAACTCATCCAACAATGACTGATTCCATAATTTATCTTCATAAACCTGACCTACAACACCCATGTGCCATCCAATCGCTAATGCTGTTGCGCTATCAATTTTACCTAAAGTCTCTTGGAATATGATGATATCTTCAGCCGTAGCACCATCGCCACCAAATGATTTAGGTAATACCATTTTGGTATATCCTTCTTGAATCAACCAATTAATATTTTCATATGGAAATTGTGAATTAATATCATTTTCCTCGGTATGCTTTTGTAATAAATCTTTATGACTTTCTAATTTATCAACCCAATACTTTTGAAATTCTGTTTTTACAAATAAATCTCGACTCACGGTTACCACGCTCCTCATTATTACCTTATCACTGTACGATTCTTCTTTCAATATTAATCCGACCAATATGATAAGTTATAAACAAAAGACTATCAATAAACCCGTAGATTGATAGTCTTTTGTTTAATTTGTTTATTAGTATGTCTCGCCTAGTTCATTAAAGTCTTGGTCATTATAAGTTTCTTCATCTAGTTGACCTGTAAGCTTAGAAGTTGCTGTTCCTGCCAATATTGAATCATTTACATTTAATGCAGTTCTACCCATATCGATCAACGGCTCAACAGAAATTAACACACCTGCAAGCGCGATAGGTAAATTTAATGTTGAAAGTACTAATATCGCTGCGAAAGTAGCACCACCACCAACACCTGCTACACCAAATGAACTAATAACAACAACACCAATTACTGTTAGAATAAATGGTAAATCGATATCAACACCTGCACTCGGCGCTATCATCATCGCTAGCATTGCTGGATAAATACCTGCACATCCATTCTGACCAATGGAAAGTCCGAACGAGCCAGCGAAGTTAGCAATACCTTCAGGCACACCAAGTCGTTTAGTTTGAGTTTGAACATTAAGTGGTAACGTACCTGCACTTGATCTTGAAGTAAATGCGAATATTAATGTTTCACTTGTTTTCTTAAGGTACGTAACAGGATTTAAACCGACTACTGTTACGAGTATTAAATGAATTAAGAACATCGTGAGCAATGCAGCATAAGATGCTAATACAAACTTACCTAAAGTCCATACTGCTGCAAAGTCACTTGTCATGACTGTTTTAGTCATAATAGCTAAAATACCATACGGTGTTAGTCTTAATACGAAAGTCACGATCCCCATAACTAAAGCATATATTGCATCTACGCCTCGTTTAAGTAAATGACCTTTATCAGGTTCTTTTCGCATCACACGTAAGAAACTAAAACCAACAAATCCAGCAAAGATAACAACTGCAATTGTTGAAGTACCTCTAGCACCTGTGAAATCTAAGAACGGATTAGCAGGTAATAATTCAATTATTTGAGTTGGTAAACTATCTGCTTCCATATCTTTAGTCGTCTGTACGAGCTCTTTACCCCTACTATTTTCTACATTGCCTAAATCAATTTGTGACGCATCCAAATTAAATACCATTGCATAGACGATACCTACTAAAGCAGCGATAGCAACTGTACCTAACAAGAATGTGAATATCCATGCTCCGACTTTAGCAAAATTTTGTCCAATTGTTATTTTTGTAAATGCTGAAACAATAGATATAAAGATAAGTGGCATAACTATCATTTGAAGTAATTTAACATACCCCGTACCAATGACATCAAACCAAGATGCAGTTGTTTCAGTCACTTTAGAATCTACACCATAAATTAAATGTAGTACTAGTCCTAATACTATACCTGCCCCTAAACCGATTAGTACGCGCTTAGAAAATTTTACGTGCTTTTTATTTAAATATCCTAATAGTCCAATGAACATTAAGAAAACAATAATATTGATTATAACCCATAGTGTCTCCATGAAGCATCCTCCTAAAGCTTTCAATTCCGATACACTTTATAAGAATACACGGTAATAAAATGATTTGCAATATGATTTCATTAATTCTAAAAATTCAGTAAACCATTTCCTTAATTCATTCATAAAAAAATAAGTCTGGGACATCATTAATGAGTCCCAGACTTTATTGTATATTGTCAAAATTTTATTATACTCAGTTTAGTATATTCTATGCTTGTAGCACTTTATTTTCAATCCAGATTGCCATTATTTCTCAAACTATCTTCAAATGACCATCCCTTTTCTTCAAGTATGTTTCTATAAAAAGGATCACTACCTATAAGCTTAATTTCATCTGCAAGGCTTTCTACTTCATCTAAATGGTGTGTAGTCAGTATAATTAGTCTCGTTTCTTTTAAAGCATTTAATAATTGATGAATATCGTATCTAGATTTCAAATCAATACCAACAGTTGGTTCATCTAATATTAAAATACTTGGATCACCTAATAAACCTATTAGTAAATTAACTTTCCGTTTAGTACCACCTGAAAGCGATGAAACTTTAGACGTTCTTTCAGATAAATTGAGTTTTTCACAATAGCTATCTATCAATTTAGTAGGTATTGTTTTTTTATACAGTGCTTTAAAGAAATTGATATTTTCATTAACAGTCATATGTTCAAATAGCGCTATTTCTTGCGGTATATATCCTATTTCTTCTCTCACTTGTCTCTTAGTTAATATTTTTCCAAAGTAATAAATTTTTCCAGAATTCGGTTTTTCTAATGCTGTTATCATTCTTAATAATGTAGATTTCCCAGCACCGTTTTCCCCAAGTAAAACAGTTAACGATTTATCTTTAAATTTAATATTAAAATTATTAAATATGACATTCTCTTTATACTGTTTATTTAATTTTTCAACTTCAATCATTGAATCACCACCTATATCTGTAAAAATAAATATAATATACTTATGGCCAACGACCATATTATAGCCATGAATAACCTATGACTAACAGTATTGATTTTAAATAACAATGTACATATGCCTATTTCATAAACTAAAATCATAATGAAAGTCGTTACATAAAACACCCAACTTAGTGACCAAGACAGTATTAATCCTAATAAACAAATAAATAAGAATATCAAAATGGTGTGAACCGCTATATAGACAAAGTATAATTTGATTTTTGTTCCATGAAACATCATCAACCTATCTAGTGCGGCATTTTGTTTTAGTTTACGATGCAATACAATTTGACTACAACTTGCAAGAAGTATGAGTGCTACCATCAATCCTGCACTTATAGATACGTCAGCATTTTGTTTAATAGAATGTTGTTCCAATTTAGAATGTGGTGTTTTTGCTTTAATTTCTTTCTTAATGTCACTTTCAGTTTTATTTACCTTTGCATGATTTAAATGTTCCTTAATAATGATTGGTATTTGTTCTTTGTATAGTGCTTTACTTGTTACTTCTAATGCAATTTCTCCAACAAAATCATCTTTATAATATAAAGGTAAAGCATCACGCAAATCATTATGTTTTAACTTTTTGCTAAAACCTTTTGGAATTTGGAAACTGACAATTGCTTGTTTCTTTTGAATCACATCTTCAATATATGCTTCATCTTGAGGAATCTTAACAATATTTATATACTTTGTTTGCTCTAAATTATCAATTAGTTCATGGGATGCTTTGGATTGATCCATATCTTGTACTGCAATAGGCATATTAAAAATTTTATTAGAAGAAGATTCAACTTCTAACACAATAACTGTTAACATAACTAATGCTAAAATAATCGCAATATATGATTTCCATTGTTTAATAACAACTAATTTCAACATTGATTTCATTGACGATACCTCCAACATAAGGAAAGAATCAATAAACAAATAACGAAAATAATATTCACATAATACATTGGATGTGTATCTACAATATAATTATTAAGTATCAGTTCAAGTAATTGGTTCAGCACGATAGTAAATGGCATTCCATCCAGTAGTCCTCCAAATAACCCTTTCAAATAAATTATAGGTATTGTTGCACCTGAAAGTATTAATACCATAATGGTTAATATCATTTTCAGCATGTAGTTCAATACATTTCTTGTTAGAACATCAATCAATATAAATAAACTCATAATCATGAATAAATAATAAACAATATTCATCATTAATGTATTTAAATTGTATAATTCAAATTCTGGATGAAGAAATTTAAATATCATCCATAAACCAAACATACTCCACGCCGCTGTGTAGATGAAACTAAATACCCCTCTTACAATAGTTAATTTCTCATAGGAAAAATGGAACATATTTAATCTTTCTTTGAGTGAATCTTTTTGATTCATCTTCAATATAGTGAAAATTGAAAAGAACACGAAAAAGATAGATATAAAGTAGAAAGAAACAACATAATAGCTAGTCGTATCTAGCACTTTAACAGGCTCTTCATCAAAGGAACCATTTCTATTTAGTCCAGTAAACAACATATCGGTCATCATTGTTAGCAATTTATGTTCACTTGCATCTGGATATAATGTCGTGTAAGACAATGCGCCTCCCATAGACAGCATTAGCCTGCTGTATACTGAATCTGTTAATTGATAAATCACTAAACTTTCTACCGATTGTGTGTCATAAGTATGAACAACAATTGGTAATTCTCCTTGCTTATAAAATGCTTTAGTCATGCCATCTTTAAATACAAAATATCCATTAATTTTTTGTTCTTTTAATAGTTTTTCAGCTTGATGCTCATTATATTTTTTTATCGATAGATCCTCGCCTAACGATTGACCATTTCCAACAGCATTTAATATAAGTTTAGTTTCCTTAGATCTGTCTTTATCAACAATTCCAATAGTAAATTGATCATCTTCCTTAGTATAATGTTGTACTACAATTAACACACTCAATAATGTAATAACTAGCAACAATATATATACTAATAAGTACCACTTTTTAAGTAAAAAAGAGTGGTATATGTTGAACAATTTAATTGTCGACATATGACCACTCCTCCCTTTTATTGAATATCATCCAATACATCTTCAGTTATTTTTGTAAATTTATCTTCAACTTCTTTATTGATATCTTCTATATCAGAATCTGATAATTTGTTTACGTCTTTTGCACCATCTTTTTTGAACTTAATGTCTTTTTTCAATTCTGTTTTACCATCTAACATTACTTTGATTGTTTCTCCATTTAAATCAAAATCGATGTCTAATTTTTGTTTCTGTTTATTATTTTTAGTATCAGAATCTAAATTATGTTTATAGTTAAGGTTGAATGGTTCACTATTTGGCATAGTAAATGTTAACTTACCGTTATCTTTACGCGTTGAACCATCAACTTTAGATTTATTATCAAATTTCACCTTCGTTGAACTAAATTCATTCTCTTTAAACTCGATATCATATTTATCATGAATTTGGTCGCCGTCTGTAGACTTACCTTTGATTGAAAGGCTACCTTCTTCACCAGGTACTGTTACTTTATAGTCTACTTTCACACCATCATCAATAACATTAGTACCTACAAGTTTCAATTTAGTATTATCATCACCTGTAATTGTTAAATCTCTCTTTAATATCTCTTTACCATCTACATAGATTATAGATTTAATTTTAGGATATTTAGATGTTTCTTGTTTTTGAGCATCTTTCAATAAATCATCTAGTTGCTTATCGTATTCTTTAACATCGCCTTGTTTTTTTACAATGTCTTTTAAGTCTTTATCTTTCTTAGCTTCTTTAAGTACTGCTACTGTGATTTTCTTAGTATCTTTATTACTTAAATTCATTGTTACTTTTTTTAATTTTTTCTCATCATCGAAGATTTTAACTTTTTCTTTTTCACTCTTAAAGTTGTCATCATCTAATTGATCAATAACTAAATCGCTATATTTTTTACTAATTTTATCGATTTTATCTTGTGAAACTTGAGAACCCGATAAAATTGTATTTAAATTTAATGATTCATTTGTTAAATCCTTTTTAGTCTCATTATCAAATGGTTCGCCCGAAATTTTTTCTAACCCTTTTATAATTTCATTGTTTTTCACTTTATAAATATCATCGAATAGAGGCGTTTCTACGTATTGATTCTTGTTATCTGCACTCCATTGGAACTTCCCGATTTTATTGTCTGCAATTGTTGGTGTAATACCTAATTTAGATTTTTCCTTCTTAGGGTCATGACCTACATTGAATACAATGTTCGTAGAATCAATAACTGATTTTGGGACATTTAATTCAGAGATTAATGATTCTGGTAATGATACGCCTAATTTTAACGACGTTTCATACGATTCGTCTTTCATTTTGTCTTGGAATTTTGCTTCATTTTCAAAACGATCATTAAAATAATCTTTCCAAGATTTTGCAGATTCTTGTTCACTTAGCAAATATGTATTTTTAGGGGTATTCGTTACAAAATAATAGACTGCAGCCCCACCAACCGCAATAACTCCAAAAAATACTACAACTGCTGCTATTATAATTACTTTTATCTTTGTCGACATATAAACACCTCTTCTGCTTTTATATACATATCATACCAAATGTTACAACTTTTTGAAATAAAATTTACAAATTATTTAATTTATTTTGAAAATACACATTTTTCCTGGTTTATTGTAACTTGTTTTCATTTTGTTTTTTTTAATTTTTATAATTTGTGATTTTGATGGCCAAAGTGCTGGCAATATAAATTTCCCTCCATACTGTTTCCATAAAGGATCTATATAATAATAATGATCATCATCAAAACCTACTAACAATGTAACATGTATATTCGTTACATAATTCTCTTTCTTCAAACCTATTTTAAATGTCTTCCATATTGGTGACTGTCCTAATGATGTATGATAAATCAACACAGGATGACCTTTAATCAATACTTGTTCTAATTCTTCAAGAGACGTACCCGTCCCATTTACAATATTTTGATCATAATTTTTCAAATATTTTGCTAATACGTTTGGAAATATCGTTTGATGGTATCCAAATTTAATTAAGAAATGGTTTCCTACATATCCTTTTCTAGGATCGTCGTGATGTGTGGGCCAATTTTTCATAATAGTAGTAGCATCAATATTTCGATTATAATAGTTGAGTAACATTGAACTGGCAGTTCCTTCGCATCCCATTACCATAGGAATTGGGAATAATTGACTTTTAGGTTTAACAGGCAATATTGTTTTCATTTTAATGACTCCTTTAAATTTCTTTCTAAAGTAGAAAAGTGTACCTATAAGGCACACTTTATCACAAACTTCTATAATATTTCCGCTTCTAGTTCCATTAATAGTTTAGTTATTTTTCTATGTTGTACTTTTGAAACTTCTATAGCGACAGTTCTTTCATCCAGATCATTTCTTTTCTTAGAAATATAACCTTTTTCTTTAAGGTTTTGAACTGCTTTTGAAATGTAGTATGGTTTGAAATTCGAAAATTTAATAATATCTTTAACATTATAGCAATCTTGCTCACCTTTATATATATAAACCAATATATATAAC
>NZ_PPQZ01000140.1:2519-2766 GCF_002902525.1 Mammaliicoccus stepanovicii | reverse complement strand
ATTATAAATCAATTCTTTAATTTTGTTATTTGAACTCTTGTTATATAAATACTCAAATTGAGAACCAATAAAGTATTCATTAGTTAAAAAATCTGTCTTCATATATTCAGTACAACTTAAATTTAGTAAATGATCAACAACTTGCTTAACAGTTGTAATTGCTATCATATAGGATTCTAAGATAGTTCCACTATTTTCTACAATAACTCCTTTTAATGATTTATAATTTTCATGATCATTTTTTAAT
>NZ_PPQZ01000140.1:1679-2508 GCF_002902525.1 Mammaliicoccus stepanovicii | reverse complement strand
TTCTAGAAGTTATGACAATACTCTCTACTTCTAGTACAGCATATCCACTTTGAATCAATTTTATATTTGGATTTACAGAAAAAATATTTTCGATAATTTCTAAAGTTAAGAGGTAGTCATCAGCGAATAAAAACAAATAATCAAAAGAAGTTAAATCTACTATTTCATTTAAATGTTTAAAATTTTTAATAAATTCACTTTTCGATTGTATGTTGTAGTCTGGCGATAGGTTATTATATTTATCTTTTAAAATTTTTGCTTTAGATTTGCCAACATCAGCATAACTAAAATTTTGAGAGATAACATTATGTTCTTCAACAATATCGTTATCAATTAAAGTTGCATTATAAAATCCCATTTTCAACAATGCATCTAGAGTATAACTACCAGCTGTACCCAGACCTAAAAAACAAAATTTCAGATTTTTTGCATGATACTTATAGTCCTTATAAGCGGTATCTGGAAATGTACCTATAAAATTCGCAATTCTCTTCTCTTTATTTTCAATGGTAAATTCACTAGTCAGTATTTCTGCATATTTATTCCTTAATAGAAACTGAACAATACTATTCGAATCTTTTATTTCCATATTGCTACAATATCTTGATATTTCTTCTTCTGATTTTGGGTCACTTATAAATTTGAGTAATTCAAATAACTTTTCATCATTTTCAGATTTTATAATTTTTCTTAGATTTGTATTTGTATAGTAGAAAATAATTCCTTCGTTATTTAATGCCCAGAACAATCCTTTTTTAAGCATGATTTTATTCATATAATCAACTCCTTAAATAAAAAAATACCTTAGTTTTAAGGTATTTTTTTATTA
>NZ_PPQZ01000140.1:0-1660 GCF_002902525.1 Mammaliicoccus stepanovicii | reverse complement strand
TATTCCTCCTTTTAATTATTTGATTCGTTAAAATTAATTTTATCGATAATTTAAATTTAATACACCCGGATGTTAAAGTCAACTAAATTTTCAGATTTTTTAAAAAACTCATTGATTAAATATTTTTTATCGATTAAAATATTTTTAAAGGAGTGGTATATTATGCAAAACATCGAAAAAAGAAATTCTATTTTATTAGGATGTGGTAGAATTTGTTCAACGATTGGAGATAGTATATATGAATTGGCAATTATTTGGTATATCTACTATTTAACGAATAATACAATTTTTACTGGTTTAGCAGTAACGTTAATTGCTATTCCTCAAATATTAAATTTTTTGTTTGGACCTCTTATTGATCGATTTAATGTAAAATATTTACTTTCTTATACTCAATTATTTCAATTTATATTGATGACTATAATTCCAATATCAATTATGTTAGATTACGAAAGTGTCTATTTAGTGCTAACAGTAGTTTTTATTTTATCTTTTTTAGAAAACTTTCAAGGAACGTCTGAAATGAGTATAGTTTCGAAAATCATTTCTAAAAATAAAATTGCTAAATACAATTCTACAGTAAATTCAATGCAACAAATTATTTCAATGGTATCCTCTGTTTTGTTTTCAGTCGTTATATTATATGTGACAATTAGAGATATTTATCTTTTTAATGCTTTTACCTTTTTATTAGCTTTTGTTCTATTCAATTCGATAATATATAATTCGAAAAATAAAAATATGAAAAACCTTAAATCAAATTATATAAAAGAATTAAAAGATGGATGGTCGTATTTTAGAAAATCTAAACTTTTACTTATTACTTTCCCTTTAGCTTTTGCCAATTTGATTTTAAGTGGTGTGAGTGCAATATTACCTAAGTACGCTGAAGAACTTGGAAATAGTACTTACTATGGATATTTAATGTTTTCAATATCTATCGGAATGCTAACTGGTAGTTTATTAAGCTCCTTCTTTATGAATATCAGATTCGGAAAATTAATACCTATCCTCTCTATTTTCATATTTGTATTTTGGATATCTTCAACATTTGTGGATAATGTTTTATTCTCACTAGTTCTTTTTAGTGTATCTTTAATTCCACTAGGTATCATGAATATTAGTTTATTAACTTTTACACAAATTACTACTGAAGAAAAGTTTATGTCTAGAGTCTTATCAATATCAGATAGCTTATTATTTATTTCTATCCCTTTAGGTGCTATGCTTGGAGGAGTAATTGGAGAATTATTTGCCGCTCATACAGTAATGATCATCGGAGGCACTTCGTTTGCTATTATTTCAATTATATATATGCTAAATGCAAATTTAAAAAGAGTTAACTCTATAAATTATTATATAGCTAACAATTAATTATAAAGGGTGTATTGTAATATGAATAGAATTGAAGATTTAACCAAAATTTTATTAGAAGAAAAAAGTTTTAATATTTTAAGGGCAACGTCTGAAAACCCTAAAACTACAAAAGAAATTTCGAAATGTTTAAATATTTCTTCCAGTAATTTATATTATACAATTAATAAATTAACGGGTATTGGCGCTTTGAAAATTGTTGAAAAAACTACCATAGGAAATTTAATTGAACATAAATATAGTAGTTCTCATATTTTTGATAACTCTTTAATTATTAATAATGAAG
>NZ_PPQZ01000139.1 GCF_002902525.1 Mammaliicoccus stepanovicii | reverse complement strand
ATTCTAGATATTTTATCATAAAAATTATATCTAGATGTTCTAGTCACTAGAGTTAGAACATGAGGGATTTTTGAATTTTCAATGAAAATAATTTCATTTATATCAATAAAATAAATACTAGTGTTAATTGAAAACCTAAATACTGATTTAGAACGTCTTTTTTTTTCTACAATTGAATTATAACAGTATTTAAGACTACTTATAACTTCATCTTGAAGATTATCTATTTCCTGCAATTTATTAATATAATCAACAGCTTCAATTTTGTTTTTCAAAGTTAAAGTAGCATAATTGTTGTAACTTGAAATGAAAATAATTTTAGCATAAACATCATTTTGTTTGATTTTTAATGCTACATCAATTCCATTCATATCTTGTTTAAAGTCCATATCTAAAAAATAAACACCAGAGTTTATTTCATGACTATCTATATATTCTAAAAAATTTGGTAAAGATGTGGTTGCTTTTTCAATAATGAATTGTCCTTCATGAAATAAGATATAATGTTCTATTATTATTTTGATTTTATTCAGATGATTAACATCATCATCACAGATGAAAACTGAATATGCCATAAATACTCCCTCCCATTATAAATTTATATTGATTACTAAAATCACTTTAAATGTTGTGTCATTATCATTGATTTCATAATTAACGTTAATATATTTGTTTTTTTCAACTATGTTTTCAATTATCGTTAACCCTAACCCTTTATGATTGTTTTTTGTAGAAAATCCAAGTTCCATTAATTTGTGAATAGAGATTTTTTCCTTATTCATAAAATTATTTTCAATAATGAATTCTAAATAACCATTACTTGAATATATATATATATTGATGAAACCGTTATTCAACTTCTCTGTTTCTTCAATAGCATTGTCGATTAGAATGCCTATGATCCTAACTAAATCTAAATTATGAACTTTTTTTATTTCTTCCACTTGTTGTAAGCATTCAAAATGCAATTTTATATTTTTATTCATTATAACTTCAATTTTACTCAGAAATAAATTTTTTAAGTATAGATTTTTTATGTTTTTTAAATAATTAGTATCAAATTTATTTCTTGAAAAGGGTATATTTTTTGTGTAATTACTTAGATAAAGTAATTCTTTTTTAAAATTCTTTACTTTTTCATTTTCTTCGACTTCATTTATGCTAATGATTATATTATTC
>NZ_PPQZ01000138.1 GCF_002902525.1 Mammaliicoccus stepanovicii | reverse complement strand
AAGTAAATAGTGTCCAATAAGTACATTAGTATATAGCCACCTAATATATATACAAAATGTATGAACTTTAACTTGTTTAAATTAAAAATATTAAAACCAAAATATTTAAGGAAAATAACAATTGTTAAAGTTAAAATTGAGCATATTATAGGATGATTTTCACTTTGAAATAATAAATAAAGTAATGTTAATGAAATTATGATTGCTTTAACTAGAGCTATAAAATAATTTCCCTTTGTTACTGATAAGTCATCTTTAAAAATTGCATTGTTTTTAATCATTTTTGTCCTCCTGATGAATGTTCTTTGTTAGACGATGAATCTAGTAATAAATATTTTAAAACATAATATTAATGA
>NZ_PPQZ01000015.1 GCF_002902525.1 Mammaliicoccus stepanovicii | reverse complement strand
GTTCTAAATATTTTGAATAATAGATTTTTAGTGATTATAATACAAAAGCTTGTTTTAAACATTTTTCAATTTGAAAATTATTTTTCTTTGTTTGTGTATTTTTTCATTTGTACTTTAGTTATGTTTTTTGACATAAATTGAATAATTGGTATTCACTACATTTATGATTTTCATATAATTTAAAATCACGTTTATATTTAACAATTTAATAAGCCTAACGCTTAAATGAAATCTTATTCTATGAATCATTTTCTAAAATTAAGACTTCAATATCTAGTGTTAGCATTAATTGAGGCATATTATAATTTTATACATATGGCACTTCGTTACTTTGGTTTTTATAGTGATTAATTAAATTATACGAAGATCTTCATTTTCTTCGCATAAATATAAATATTTATCACGATTTTGCACAAAAAAGAGAGCTAATCCCCAAATTATGGATTAGCTCTCTTTTTTGAAAATGAATATTTATATCCCACGGTCTTTGAGACAGGATATTCATCCCCATATATAATATTTATTTTCTTTCGATTTCAACCATTTTAAAGGCTTCGAAAATGTCGCCTTCTTTAATATCGTTAAATTTCTCGATTGTAATACCACATTCATAACCTGCAGCTACTTCTTTAGCATCGTCTTTAAAGCGTTTTAGTGTATCTAATTCACCTTCAAATATAACAATACCATCTCTGATAATTCTTACGCTTGCATCTCTTGCAATTTTACCGTCTGTTACATAACTTCCGGCAATCGTACCTACTTTAGATACTTTGAATGTTTGACGTACTTCAGCTTGTCCAATTACTTGTTCTTCAAATTCAGGATCTAATAATCCTTTCATTGCAGACTCAATTTCTTCGATTACTTTATAGATAATTCTATGCAATCTCATATCTACATTTTCTTCTTCTGCTGCTCGTTTAGCACCAGAGTCTGGTCTAACATTGAATCCTATAATAATACCTTGTGATGCTGCAGCAAGTGTAACATCTGATGCATTAATTGCACCTACAGCAGTATGGATGATACGTACATTGACACCTTCAACATCAATTTTCATTAATGATGCTGCTAAAGCTTCAACTGAACCTTGCACATCACCTTTAATGATAATATTTAAATCTTTCATTTCGCCTTGTTTCATTTGTTCAAACAAGTTGTCTAATGAAACACTCTTGCTATCTTGACGTTGTTTTAAGATGTTTTCTTGTTGACGTTTTTCACCAATTTGACGCGCTTGTTTTTCATTTTTGAATACAACAAAACGGTCACCAGCTTGAGGTACATCTTGTAATCCAGTAATTTCAACTGGTGTTGATGGACCAGCAGTTTTAATACGTTTACCTAAATCACTTACCATAGCACGAACACGACCATATGTGTTACCTACTACTAATGAGTCTCCTACTTCTAATGTACCATTTTGTACTAATAATGAAGCAGCTGGACCACGTGATTTATCTAATTCAGCTTCGATAACTGTTCCTACAGCCGCGCGATTTGGATTAGCTTTTAATTCTTCAACTTCAGAAACGAGTCCAATCATTTCTAATAAATCATCAATACCATCACCCTGGATAGCTGATAATTGTACGAAGATTGTGTCGCCGCCCCAATCTTCAGGGTAAAGACCATATTCGCCAAGTTCCTGCATAACTCTATCAGGGTTAGCTGTTGGCTTATCTACTTTGTTTACTGCAACGATAATTGGTACTTCTGCTGCTTTAGCATGGTTAATTGCTTCAATTGTTTGAGGCATAACACCATCATCAGCTGCTACAACTAAAATCGTAATATCTGTAACTTGAGCACCTCTTGCACGCATTGTTGTAAACGCGGCATGTCCTGGTGTATCTAAGAAAGTAATTTTCTTATTGTTGTTTTCAATTTGGTATGCACCGATATGTTGTGTAATTCCACCAGCTTCTCCAGCTGTAACGCGTGTATTACGAATAGAATCTAATAAAGTTGTTTTACCATGATCAACGTGTCCCATGATTGTAACAACAGCAGGACGCTCGATTAAACGTGCATCATCAGCTTCTTCTTCTTCAAAATAGTTTTCTAAATCAGTAGCATCAACGTGCACTTCTAATTCAGCTTCTACATCATAATCAGAACAAATTAACTCAACAGTTTCAGTATCAAGTGCTTGATTAATGTTTGAAACAACACCTAATAAAAATAATTTTTTAATAATTTCAGAAGCATCTTTATTAATTTTATCAGCTAATTCACCAACTGTAATACCTTCTTCATATGTAATTGAAGATGGTGTTTCTTTAACAACTTCTTTTGGTTGTTGTTGCTGTTGTTGGTTGTTCTGTTTTTTATTATTTTGTTTTTTATTATTTTGTTTTTTATTTTTATTGTTGCTCTTCTGTTGATTGTTAGATTTATTATTTGTGTTTTGTGTTTTGTTGTTTTGGTTAGATTGTTGATTGTTGTTACTAGTCGTATTTGCCTGAGTTGTTGTTTTTTCTGTTTTAGTCGTGTTTTGCTTCTTAAATTTATTATCCAAAATTTTAATGTCTTTCTCCTCTAATGCTTGCATGTGATTTGATACTTCAATATTATTCTTCTTTAATTCATCAATAACATCTTTACTCTTTAACTTAATTTCTTTTGCATACTCATATATTCTTTTTTTACTCATATACTCACTCCTCATGAAAATCATGAATCATTGTTTTTAGCTTCTTGCTAAATCCAATGTCAGTTATGCCCAACACCACTCTGCTTTCTTTTCCAATTGCGTAGCCTAATTCAAAGCGTGTAGCAAATGTTAAAAGTGTTACATGATAAGTTGCACATTTATTTTTTATTGTTTTCGTAACGTTTGATGCAGCATCTTCAGATAGTATGACAAGTTTAACATTGCCTCTTCTCATTTCACTAATTACAATTTCTTCACCGGTCTTGATCTTTCTTGCTCTTGTTGCAAGACCTAGCAAATTTAATATTTGGTCTTTCTTACTTATACTCATTTAGGTATACGCTCACGGTATATTAAACGAATAATTTCTTTGTAAACTGGTTCAAGTGTTTCTTTATCGCTTTCAAAGTAACGCTCTAGCTTGCCTTTTTGTTGAGCATTCTCAACAATTTCTAAATCTTTAGAAACATATGCCCCACGACCAGGCGCTTTACCAGTTGCATCAGCGTTGATTTCGCCTTCTTTATTCTTCACAACACGAATCATGTCATTCTTAGGTTTCATTTCGTTAGAAAGTATACATTTACGCATAGGTATTTTTTTCTTTTTCATAGCAAAATCACCTCACTTTATGATTCTTCAGTTGAAATAATACCAGCTTCTTTAGCATCAGTTTCTGATTTAATATCAATTTTCCAACCAGTTAATTTTGCAGCAAGACGTGCATTTTGACCACGTTTACCAATTGCTAATGACAATTGATAATCAGGCACTACTACTGTTGTAGATTGCTTTTCTTCATCAACAATAACTTCAACGACTTGTGATGGACTTAATGCATTCTTAACAAATACCTTAGGATCTTCATCCCACTCAACGATATCAATCTTTTCTCCACCAAGTTCATTCACGACAGCTTCAACGCGAACACCTTTAGCTCCAACACATGCTCCAACAGCATCTATATCAGAGTTATCCGATGTTACACTTATTTTTGAGCGATCTCCAGCTTCACGAGCTACCGATTTAACAATAACAGTGCCATCATAAATTTCTGGAACTTCTTGTTCAAATAAACGTTTTAATAAACCTGGATGTGTTCTTGATACAAAAATTTGTGGACCTTTAGTTGTTTGTTCAACTTTATTCACATAAACTTTAATTCTTTCATTTGGTAAGTATTGTTCATTTGGACTTCTTTCGGCTTCAGAAAGCACAGCTTCTGTACGGCCTAAATTCACATATACGTAACGATGATCTACGCGGTCTATAACACCCGTTACAATGTCATCTTCCTTATCAATAAATTCATCGTATAAGATACCACGCTCAGCATCTCTTAAACGTTGCATAACTGCTTGTTTAGCTGCTTGAGCACCTACACGACCAAAGTCTTTAGGTGTAACGTCTTCTTCAAAGACATCTCCAATTTCATATGCAGGGTTCGTTAAAAGAGCTGTATCCAAAGCAACTTGATCTCTATACTCTTCAACATCTTCAACTACATCTTTTCTTGAAATGACTTTATATGTGCCTTCATCAAGATTTAATTCTATTCTAACATTTTTAGCACTATCATAGTTTTTCTTATATGCTGTAATAAGAGCCGCTTCAATTGCATCAATTAATACTTCACGTGGTATTCTTTTTTCCTTCTCAAGGTATTCGATTGCAAGTAATAATTCATTACCTTTCACAATGTATCCTCCTTTAAATTATAACATCACTGATCGACGTGCTTTAGCAATTTTCGTGCGAGGCAATGTGATATCTTTTTTTCTTGTTTTAATTTTAACTTCTAATGTTATTGATTCTTCAGTAACATCCTTCAAAACGCCTAACCAATCTTTGTCTCCATCTATAGGTTCATATAATGAGATAAATACAGGTTGATCAATCGCATTTAGATAGTCTTTTTCTTTTTTTAATGGACGCTCTGCACCAGGTGATGAAACATCCATAAAATAAGGTTCTTTAATTGGATCGCTATTATCCATTACTTCACTTATTTTTTCAGAGGCAATTGTGCAATCGTTTAAATCAACGCCACCGTCTTTATCAATTGCAATACGTAAATAAAAGTCGGGTCCCTCTTTAACATATTCGACATCTACTAATTCATAATTTAATTCTTCAAGTATTGGTTGAATGATTTCCTCAACGTGTGCTGCAACTTTACTCATAATGACCTCCCTCTTAATACAAACAGAAAAGAGCGGGAAATGTCCCACTCTTTTACGTCAGAGTATTATTTTAAGCAATAATAGTATATCACATAAAGGCGCTCTCATCAAGGATATGCGTTACAAATCGAAAATTGAAAGTTGTGCTTTATCAGGCATATTAGGAAGTGAACCCATTTCATCTAAATATTCTATAATTTTTTGTGAAACGCCTGCCTTTTTATTCAAGTCTTCTTTAGCTAGGAATGGCCCATCTTGTCTCGTTTCAACTATTCTCTTAGCAACATTCTCACCTAAGCCAGGTACCGCTATAAACGGTGGGATTAATGTGTCTCCTTCAATCTTAAATTCAAAGGCGTCACTTTTTTCTAGACTGACAGGTTGTAATTTAAACCCTCTATGTGCCATTTCGTTCATTATTTCTAATACTGTTAATACATCTTTTTCTTTTTTTGCAAGCTCATGAAAACGACTATAGTATTCTTTAATAGTGGTTTTTATTGATTCTTTATCTTTAGTCATTGTTTTCAAATCAAAATCTGTTGCACGAACAGTAAAGTAACTAGCATAATAATATAGTGGATAATGTACTTTGAAATATGCAATTCTTAAAGCCATTAATACATATGCAGCAGCATGGGCTTTCGGGAACATGTATTTGATTTTTTTACAAGAATCTAAGTACCAATCAGGCACTTTATTTTCTTTCATTGCTTCTTCAAATTCATCTGTTAATCCTTTCCCTTTACGTACAGCTTCCATAATCTTAAAGGCTAACGAAGGTTCTAACCCGTTATACATCAAGTAAACCATAATATCATCACGACATCCGATAACACTTGATAAGTCACAAGTACCAGATTTAATCAATTCTTGTGCGTTACCAAGCCAAACGTCTGTACCATGTGATAGACCTGAAATTTGAACTAATTCAGAGAATGTAGTTGGTTTAGTATCTTCAAGCATTTGACGAACGAATCCCGTACCAAACTCTGGTACACCAAATGTTCCGGTCTTACATAATATATCCTCTTCAGTTACACCAAGTGATTCTGGTGTACTAAATATTTTCATTGTTTCTTTATCGTCAATTGGAATGGTTTTAGGATCAATTCCAGACAAGTCTTGTAGCATTCTAATCATAGTAGGATCATCGTGCCCTAGAATATCAAGTTTTAAGATATTGTCATGTATAGAATGAAAATCAAAGTGTGTCGTCTTCCATGCTGATTTTTGATCATCTGCTGGGAATTGAATAGGCGTGAAATCATATATATCCATATAATCTGGTACGACGATGATTCCCCCTGGATGCTGTCCAGTTGTTCTCTTGACGCCTGTACATCCTTTCACTAAACGATCTACTTCTGCTGCTCTCTTATGGACGCCTTGATCATTTAAATATCCTTTTACATAACCAAAAGCAGTTTTTTCTGCAACTGTACCAATTGTTCCTGCTCTGAATACTTTATCTTCACCGAATAGTTCTTTTGTATAGTTATGTGCAATCGGTTGATACTCGCCACTAAAGTTTAAGTCAATATCAGGCACTTTATCTCCTTTAAATCCTAAGAACGTTTCGAAAGGAATATCTTGACCTTCTTTAATCATAGGGACATTACATTTTTCGCAATTTTTATCTGGTAAATCGAAGCCAGATCCTACAGAACCATCATCAAAGAAATGACTTTCTTTACATGATGGACAAATATAATGAGGTGGTAATGGATTCACTTCCGTTATTTCAGTCATTGTCGCAACGAAACTTGAACCAACTGAACCACGAGATCCAACTAAATAACCATCATTTAAAGATTTTTTCACAAGTCTTTGCGATATTAAATAAATAACCGCAAACCCATTTCCAATAATGCTATCCAGTTCTTTTTCTAAACGGTCAATTACGATTTGTGGTAAGTCTTCACCGTATAATTGTTTTGCATTATTGTAACTCATTTCACGAATTTCTTCGTTAGCACCTTCCATGTTCGGTGTATATAGTTCATCTCGTATTGGAACAACGGTTTCTAATCTATCTGCGAGTTCATTAGTATTCTTAACGACGATTTCATATGCTTTTTCCTCACCTAAGAAATGAAACTCATCTAGCATTTCATCAGTTGTTCTAAAGTGTGCTTTTGGCAAAGTTTGGCGATTAAGTGGATTTCCCGGTTGAGCTGCTATTAATATTTTTCTAGCTATCGCTTCATTTTCTTGTAAGTAATGTGCATTACCTGTCGCGATTACAGGGATATTTAATTTTTCTCCAACTTGTAAGATTCGTTCGTAAATCTCTTCCATTGTTTCATTATCTTTAATTAAATCGCGATCCAATAAATCTTGATATAAACTTTTAGGCTGGACTTCAATATAATCATAATATTGTGCAACTTTTTCAACTTCATCTTGATCTTTTTGCATTACAGTTGTAAATACTTCACCTTCATCACAAGCACTTCCAACGAGAATACCTTCTCTATGTTTGTTTAGCAGAGATCTAGGAATTCTTGGCGTTCTATAGAAGTAATCTACGAGCGAGGCACTCACAATTTTAAAGAGATTCTTTAAACCTACTTGATTTTGAACGATTAAAGTTACATGTGAAGGCCTTGCACGTTTATATGCTTCATCATTTGATAATCTATCATTAATTTGATTATGATTATAAACTTCAAGCGATTCTAATTGCTTTAGCATCTTTATGAAAATATGAGCTGTTGTTTCTGCATCATATATCGCTCTATGGTGTTGTGTCAGTTCAACACCGTATTTTTTTGCTAAGAAATTCAAACCATGTTTACCATATTCCGTATTAACAGTTCTTGATAATTCTAGTGTGTCAATTACTGCATTTTTAGTTGCGCCAAGCCCTATTCTTTCAAATCCAGTATCTATAAATCCCATATCGAATGAAGCGTTATGTGCAATATAAATTGCATCACCAACCCATTCGTAAAAATCAGTTAATACCGTTTCAATTTTTGGCTGACCTTGCAACATTTCATCCGTAATACCTGTTAAATTTTTAATCGTTTCAGATAATCGAACCCCTGGATCAGAAAACCTTTCGAATGTATCTATCACTTCTCCGTCTTTAACCTTTACTGCTGCCAGCTCTATAATTTGATCATATTGACTCGAGAGGCCTGTTGTTTCAACGTCAAACACGACATATGTTGCTGTTTTTAAAGATATATCTTGTGGTTTATATGCTATTGGAACACCATCATCTACAAGCATACCTTCTAAGCCATATATCATTTTGATATCGTTACTCATAGCTGCTGCATGTGCATCAGGATAACCTTGAACACCGTTATGGTCGGTAATAGCAATTGCTTTATGTCCCCACTCTGCGGCTTGCTTTACATATTTGCTAATGTGAGTAATCCCATCCATTTGACTCATTGATGTATGTAAATGAAATTCAACTCTTTTATCTGGTGCTTTATCTTGTTTAGGCGCTTTCTTAATTTCATGTATATCTGTCATCATCATGACTAAATCTCTTATAAACTGATCTTGTTCAATTCTACCTTGTGCTCTAACCCAAGATCCTACTTTTAAAGCTTTGAAATGCTCTAAATCATCTTTACCTTTTCGAGTAAACATCTTAAGGATAAGTGAATCCGTATAATCTGTAATTTTGAGCGTCACGATATGACGACCACTTTTAAGTTCTTTCATCTCAATATCAAAGATGACACCTTCTAAAGCCACTTTAAACTCTTCTTCTATAATATCTTCTATCTTACGAATTGAATCAACTTGAATATCTTTACCTATTTGACATCTAGATACTGATCCTTCTTCGCTATCAGATTCACGCTTTTCTTTCTTCATACGTTCCATTTTTTCGGATGCGATACGCGCAGCTTCTTCATCTTCTTTTTGGATATGTGCTTCGAAAGACTCAAGTTCTCTTTGCATTTGTTCTTCATTTTCCACTGTTTCAAACAGTACGCGATTAATATTAAAACCACATCTCGTAAATGCTTTTACTAGCGAACCATTTACTCTCTTATCAAAATAATCACGTTCTATATCGTTATTCACTTGTACTTTTATAACATCATTAGCTAATATGAGCGGTTTTTGTTTTAATTGATGTTTAACTTTATCGCTAAGCTCTGTCTCATCAATACAGTGAGGCATATATTTTAATATTTGTTCATCGCTTTGCTCTTTATTCATCACTTCTATTGTCCAATCAACTTCAGCTATACTTTGAAAAACAGTCTTGAGTTGATTGGTAAACACAAGATACATCTCACTTGATAAATAGTGAGGGATTTTAATATAAAAATGCCATAACCTTTTCGTTTGTGACACATTTATTCTTGTTAACTCACCCTGTTCTATTATTTCTTTATCAAGTTCATCGGTTATGTTCAATTGTGTGAGGAGCGTTTGGAATTTCTCTTTCCCTGTCATTGACACTTATATGACCACCTTCATCAAAATGAAAAAGAGGCTAATTTAAATAGCCTCTTTAAATATCTTATATTATATCAGATTTTTATATTCTTATCAGTTATTTAACAGCATCATAAAACGCATTTAAAACATCTTGCAAATCATCAATATGAACTTCTTGACTTTCAGAATTATCACGTCGTTTAACTTCAACAATACCTTCGCTTGCTTGTTTACCAACCATAACTCTAACAGGTAAACCAATTAAATCTGCATCATTGAATTTAACACCTGCTCTTTCTTTACGATCATCGTATAAGACATCAAAATGATTTCTAAGTTGATCATAAAGTTGATCAGCAAGCTCTAATTGTGCTTCTTGCTTAGGATTTATAGCAATTAAATGTACGTCGTATGGTGCAATTGATTTCGGCCAAATCACACCACGATCATCATGATGTTGTTCGATAACAGCAGATAACGTTCTAGATACCCCAACACCATAACAACCCATAATTAACGGTCTTGCTTTACCTTGTTCATCTAAGAAGGTCGCATTCATGCTTTCTGAATATTTTGTACCTAATTTAAATACTTGTCCAACTTCAATTCCTTCGGCAAATTTTGCTTTACCTAAATTATTTGGTAATGATTCACCTTCTAAAATAAACCTAAAATCACCATATGCTTCAACATTAAAGTCACGATCAACATTGGCATTTAAATAATGATATCCATCTTCGTTAGCACCTACTGCTAAATTATTAATATCTTGTACATCATTATCAGCATAGATTTTAATTTTATCAACATGAACAGGGCCTATGCTACCAGGTTTCGCACCTAATATATTTAAGATTTCATTTTCATTTGCCATTTCGATATTTTCAGTTTTGAAGTATGATTTTAATTTCACATCGTTCACTTCATGATTTCCTCTTATTAAAATCATGACATATTCATCTTCGACTTTAACGATCATTGATTTAACGATTTTATCAACCGTAACATTTAAGAAATCTGCTAATTTCTGGGCAGTATGTACCCCTGGTGTTTCGACTTTTTCAAGTTCTTTAATTGGTGTATGCTCATGATTTGGTGTATAAACAACTTCAGTTTTCTCGATATTTGCTGCGAAATCACTTGTGTCACTATACACAATTGTATCTTCACCAATTTCAGCTAGTGCCATAAACTCATGTGTATGGTCACCACCAATAGCACCTGAATCTGCTAATACAGGTCTGAAATTCAATCCTACTCTCGTGAAGATTTTATGATAGGCATTGTACATATCGTTGTATGTTTCGTCTAAAGATGCTTCATTTGCATGGAAAGAATATGCATCTTTCATAATAAATTCGCGACCACGTAATAAACCAAATCTTGGGCGTTTTTCATCTCTAAATTTCGTTTGAATTTGGAATAATGTAATTGGTAATCGTTTATAAGATTTCAATTCATCTCTAACAAGTGAAGTTACCACTTCCTCATGAGTCGGACCAAGACTAAATTCACGACTATTACGATCTTTCATTCTCATTAACTCAGGTCCATAGGCATCCCATCTACCTGATTCTTTCCATAATTCAGCTTGTTGTAAAACTGGCATTAATACTTCAACACCATCAATTCTTTCCATTTCTTCTCTTACAATTTGTTCTATTTTATTTAAAACACGCTTCGCCGTAGGTAAATAACTATATATCCCGCTTGCATTTTGTTTAATCATACCTGCTTTAAGTAAGAGTTTATGACTAACAGATTCTGCTTCTGCCGGTACTTCTCTTAACGTTGGTATGAAAATTTTCGACTGTTTCATTCGCTTCCTCCTTTATGCTACATAAAGTAACGTTGTATATCATTCCAAGTAACCATAATCATGACAAATATTAAGAATACTGCACCGATAGACAACATAACCCTTTCAGCATTTTTGTTTATTGGTTTTCTAAAAATCATTTCGTAAATTACAAATAATATTCTACCACCGTCTAAAGCTGGAACAGGTAATAAGTTCATGATACCTAGGTTTACACTTAATAGTGCTGTAAAACTCATTAAAGTAATAAATCCTTCTTTGACAACTGTATCAACGTTACTATATATACCTACAGGGCCATTTAACATGTCAAATGAGAAACTACCTGTAAAGATACTACCAATCAGAGATAATACAGCTTGGAAAATTACTTTTCCGGCTGCTATTGTTTGTTCAGTTCCATAAGCCAATGGTCCAAACAATGTATGCTCTTTTGATTGTACAACTCCAACCATGTATCTCGTTTCGTATTTATTCTTACTGACTTGCATTTTTGTTTTTTTAGCTTTGACTGTAGCTGTCTTTTCTTTTCCATTACGATTCACTTTAAATTCAACCGGATTTGATTTCTTTTCTTTTAAAATTGGTTGCAAATCAGTAAATTTATTTAACTTTTTCCCATCTACTGAAATGATTTCGTCACCTTTTTTAAGTCCTGCAGTTTGTGCTGCTCCGCCTTGTTCTAAATCTCCAACGACAGGTTTATTTGTCGGCACACCTGACCAATATGCTAATCCGATAAATATAACTAATGCTAATATAAAATTAAATAACGGTCCTGCAAATAATGTTAGAAACCTTTGGTATGGTTTCTTACTCATCAATTGTCTATCTTTTGGTGCAATTTGGATTAAATCACCATTTTGGACAAAAAATGCTTCTCTTGAAATTTTGAAACGATGTCTTTCATCATCACTTGAAGTAATACCTTCGATATAAATTTCATCATCAAAGTCACTATCTTTTACTTCTAAATGTTCAATTTGTTGGAACTTATGTTGATCATCCATAATGACGTGTGTTATTTCATTGTCATCATTCAATTTAATAGCTATATGCATACCTGGAGATAATGGATTTTGTTCTAATCCATCACCTGCCATTCTTACATATCCACCTACCGGTAATAACCGAATCGTATATAACGTTTCATTTTTCTTATATGAAAATATTTTGGGTCCCATTCCTATTGCGAATTCTGGACACATTATACCTGCGCGTTTAGCAAAAAACATATGTCCATATTCATGAACAGTAACTAAAAGACCAAAAACAAAAATAAAGGCTAATATTGTATAAATCACGCTTACACCTCATAATCCTTAGATTTATAAAAAGCATCAATCCCTAGAATTGTTTCTAAATCTGGATTTTTAATGACTTGATGCTCATTCATTTCTTTTTCGATCATTTGTTCTATATCTAAGAATGAAATTTTCTTATTTAAGAACAAATCAACCGCTACTTCATTTACTGCATTAAGTACAACCGGCATGGATCCACCAATTTTTATTGCATCATAAGCTAGTTGTAAACATTTAAATCGTTTAAAATCCATTTCTTTAAAATTCAATTGACCAATTTGTGCTAAATTCAACATTTCAGCATCTCTTTCAATTCTTTCTGGATAAGTAAAAGCATATTGAATCGGCGTACGCATATCAGGTGTCCCTAACTGAGCAATGACACTTGTATCATTAAACTCAACCATTGAATGAATAATGCTTTCTTTATGTAATACCGTTTCGATTTGATCAATATTTAAATCAAATAACCATTTTGCTTCAATTACTTCTAAACCTTTATTCATCATTGTCGCTGAATCAATTGTAATCTTCTGACCCATAGACCAATTAGGATGATTTAGCGCATCTTCAACACTTACATCTTCAAGTTGAGCCCTTGTCATATCTCTAAATGACCCACCACTTGCAGTTATAATTAATTTATTAATATTTTTATGTTTTTCACCATTTAAGCATTGAAAGATAGCTGAATGCTCTGAGTCAACCGGTAATATATTCACATTTTTTTCTTTTGCTTTTTTCATTACAAGCTCACCAGCTGCGACTAACGTTTCTTTGTTGGCTAAGCCGATATCAATGCCTGCTTCTATCGCAGCCATTGTAGGTCTTAACCCAATACTACCCATAACAGAATTTAATAACAAATCCGTTTTATGAAAAGTTGCAACCTTAAATAAACCATCTTCACCGTATGCAAGTTCAACATCTAAATGATTTAATTTATTTATATCTTCTTCATTTTGTACGGATACAAGTTCAGGTTGAAATTCTTTTATGATACTTTGTGCATACGTTACATTTTTCCCGACTGAAAATGCAACGAGGTTAAACTCACTTTTATGCTCTCTCATAACATCTAATGCTTGTTGCCCGATAGATCCACTGGCACCTAATATAGCTATATTCTTCACAGAAAACACCTCATCTTACATTTGGAATAGGAATAAATTTAACAATGGTAAAACAAAGATAAAGCTATCAAATCTATCTAGAATACCACCATGTCCTGGCATAATATTCCCAGAATCTTTCACACCAAAATGTCTCTTTAATCCTGATTCAACTAAATCACCTAGTTGACCAAACATACTTAATAACATTGTTAGCGGAATAAGTAACCATAATGATACATCCATATTAAATGATTGTCCAAAAATAACAGCGACAATTAAACTAGAGAAAATACCACCTATGAATCCTTCGATTGTCTTGTTAGGACTAATTAAAGGCCATAATTTATGTTTACCAAATAATCTACCGAAAATATAAGCCCCTGTATCTGTTAACCATACAACTAATAATGCAAATAAAATAAATTGCAGGCCATGTTCTCTTGTTTCATAAAAATACATAAAGCCAATACCAATATAAGTTACAGATAGTACACAAAACGAAGCATCCATAAAATTAAACCTATTTTTTGACATTACAGTATAACTCAACATTAAGAAACTCATAACAATCAATAACTGTAACTGAATGCGTATGTCGTTATGTATAACTTCTTGAGGTAATAAAATAATAAATAAAGAGACAATAGATAAAAATCCAGGTACAGACAGAATAGATAAATTATTCATGTTCAATATTTCTTTAAGTGCAATAACGCCCAGTAAATAGGCCAATACAATGACAGGTAGTCCCCCATAAATGACAATTGGCAAAAAAATAGCCATTGCCACAATTGCGGATATAGTTCTTGTTTTCATATTTTTCTCCTTTACAGCCCACCAAATCTACGTTGTCTTGACTGATAAATTTTCAAACAATCGATTAGTGATTGTTCATCAAAATCTGGCCACAATGTTTTAGTAAATACAAATTCACTATAAGAAGATTGCCATATTAAGAAGTTACTCAATCTTTCTTCGCCTGATGTACGAATTAATAATTCTGGATCTGGCATATTTGACGTAAATAAACTTTTTTCAATATTTTCTTCTGTTATTTGATCAACTGATAGTTTACCTTGTTCAACTTCTTTATATAATGCCTTAACTGCATGAACAATTTCGGCTCTTCCACCATAGTTAAGTGCAAATACAAGGTTTAAACCAGTGTTATGTTTTGTTTTTTCGATTGCTTCATTGATAGCATTTTTAGTATGCTTCGGTAATTGATCAGTAAAGCCTATCGTGGTAACTTTAACATTTTTTTCAATTAACTCTGGTAAAAAAGTTTTCAAAAAATCAACCGGTAATTTCATGAGATATTTGACCTCGTCCTCAGGTCTAGACCAGTTTTCAGTTGAAAATGCATATAGCGTTAAATATTTCACACCTAAGTCATTTGCTTTTCTTGTGATTTTTTTAACGGTTTGCATACCTTCGTAATGACCTTTAATTCTTGGCATTTTTTTATTTTTTGCCCATCTTCCATTACCGTCCATAATTATAGCTATATGGTTCGGTATTGTTAATTCAGTTTCTTGCGTATTTATTTGTTGTTTTTGTTTTTTAAACTTTTTTATCATAGCGTCCTCCATCAAACAAACGCGAATTTATATGTATAATAATTAAACATATCGTAATACATTTTATCACAAAAAGATTGATTCTGTGTATATAAAGACAAAAGAGTTTAAGACAATATGTTTCAATTTAGTCAATTCTTTGTCTTTCATTCACTTTTGAACAAAAAACAAGGACAAACCTAAACAAAATCTTATGATTTTTCCAGGTTTGTCCATTTTATTTTAATTTCATAGAAAATTATACTTCTAAAATATCATTTTCTTTTTGAGTTGTTAACTCATCTATCTTTTTGATGAATTCATTTGTAATTTCTTGAACATCATCTGTTTGTTTTCTTAAGTCATCTTCAGAAATGTCGCCATTTTTTTCTTGTTTTTTCAAATCTTCATTTGAATCACGACGAATATTTCTTATTGCAACTTTTGCATTTTCAGCTTCTTTTTTAGCTTCTTTAACTAATTCTTTTCTGCGTTCTTCAGTTAAAGCTGGAACAGTAATTCTAATCACTGTACCGTCACTTGTAGGATTAACACCTAAGTTAGCAGCATTAATCGCTCTTAATACATCATCAACTGATGATTTATCATACGGTTGAACAACAAGTAAACGTGCTTCAGGCACTGAAATACCAGCCAATTGTTGAATTGGTGTTGGCGCGCCATAATATTCTACGTTAACTCTTTCTAACAAGTTAGCGTTAGCATGACCTGTTCTAATTCCTGCTAAATCTCTTGAAAAACTTTCAATTGTTTTGTTCATTTTCGATTTCGTTTCTTGTTTAACATCTGCCATCGAATTACACCTCGTGTTTATTTTGTAATAATTGTGCCGATTTCTTCACCCTGAACAGCACGTTTAATATTTCCTTCTTCCATAATTGAGAATACAACAAGTGGGATATCATTGTCCATACAGAATGATGATGCTGTTGAATCCATAACTTGTAGTCCCTCTTGTAGCATTTGAATATACGTCAATCTTTCATATTTTTCTGCAGTTGGATCTTTTTTAGGGTCTGCAGAATAAACACCATCAACGTTGTTTTTACCCATTAAGATAACATCAGCTTCTACTTCTGCAGCTCTTAGTGCAGCTGTAGTATCTGTTGAGAAGTACGGATTGCCTATTCCTGCCGCAAAAATAACAACTCTCTTTTTCTCTAAATGACGAATAGCACGTCTTCTAATATAAGGTTCTGCAACTTGTTTCATTTCAATTGAAGTTAATACTCTTGTATCACACTCTAATTGTTCTAGACTATCTTGTAATGCTAAAGCATTCATAACAGTAGCTAGCATGCCCATATAATCGGCAGTACCACGATCCATACCTAAATCACTGCCTGTTTTACCTCTCCAAATATTGCCTCCACCAACGATAACTGCAACTTCACAGTCCATTTGTGCCACTTCAGATACTTGTTGTGCGATACTTTTAATGACTACTGGGTTGATACCAAATCCTGAATCTCCTGCTAAAGCTTCACCACTTAGTTTTAGAACGACGCGTTTATATTTAGAATTTTTTGTCATCTTAATCCCTCTCTATGCTTATAATTAGGTCTTTATATAACGAAAGAAGACACGCTTGTGTCTTCTTTCTAAAAAGCAATCTTAGTTGCCTTTCATTTGTCCTTTTACTTCATCAGCAAAGTTATCAGAACGTTTTTCGATACCTTCACCAACTTCGTAACGAACGAAATCTACAAGCACGCCACCTTCTGTTTTTAAGAACTCAGCAACTGTTTGATCTGGGTTTTTAACAAATGCTTGGTCTACTGCACAGATTTCTTCTAAATATTTACGCATTCTACCTTCTACCATTTTTTCAACGATATTTTCAGGTTTACCTTCATTTAATGCTTGTTGTTTAAGAATTTCTTTTTCGTGAGCTAATTCTTCTGCAGAAACTTGGTCACGAGAAACGAATTTAGGGTTTAAAGCTGCAATATGCATAGCTACATCTTTAGCTGCATCTGCATTTGTAGAACCTTCAACAACAGCTAATACACCGATACGTCCGCCCATGTGTAAATACTCACCGAAAGCATCGTTATCTGTTTTAGTTTTTAAAGTAAAACGACGTAAAGTCAGTTTTTCTCCAATTGTTGAAATTGATTCGTTCATTTTTTCTTCTACTGTTTGACCATTTGATAATTTAGAAGCATTTAAAGCTTCAACATCAGCAGGTTTAACTTCTAAGATATGATCAGCCATTTCTTTAACTAAATTTTGGAAACCTTCGTTACGCGCAACGAAATCTGTTTCTGAATTTAATTCAAGGATTACTGCGTCATTTCCTTTAGAAGCTACATATGTTGTACCTTCAGCTGCGATACGGTCAGCTTTTTTAGCTGCTTTAGCAATACCTTTTTCACGTAGAAAGTCTACTGCTTTATCGATATCACCATCTGTTTCTGTTAAAGCTTTTTTACAGTCCATCATACCTGCGCCTGTTTTTTCACGCAATTCTTTGACAAGTTTAGCTGATATAGCCATAATCTAATTCCTCCATTGTTTAAGTGTTAACTTATGTTTTATTTTAGTTATTCTTTCTAAAAAAAGGTGATAAGTTATAGAACCTTATCACCTTTTTGAAATTATGCTTCAGTCGTTTTAGTTGCTTCTTCTTTAGGTGCTTGTTCAGTTTCATTTAAGTTGATGTTTTGTTCTTCAGCAACATCTTCGTTTGAAACGCCTTGTTGACCTTCTAAGATAGCATCTGCCATTTTACCAGTTAATAATTTAACGGCACGAATAGCATCATCGTTTGCAGGGATAACATAGTCGATTTCATCTGGATCACAGTTTGTATCAACAATACCAACGATTGGAATGTTTAATTTATGTGCTTCAGCAATCGCGTTACGCTCTTTACGAGGGTCAACTACGAATAATGCTTGAGGCATTGATTTCATATCACGAATACCGCCTAAGAATTTAATTAAACGGTCGTATTCTTTTTTAAGTTCTACAACTTCTTTTTTAGGTAGTACATCAAATGTACCGTCTTCTTCCATTTTTTCGATTTCAGAAATACGTTTTACACGTTTAGAAATTGTTTTGTAGTTAGTTAATATTCCACCTAACCATCTTTGGTTAATGTAGTAATGTCCAGCACGTTCAGCTTCTTCTTTAACTGACTCTTGTGCTTGTTTCTTAGTACCTACGAATAATACTTTACCGCCTTCTTCAGATACAGATTTAATAAAGTTGTATGCTTCGTCAACTTTTTTAACTGTTTTTTGTAAGTCGATAATATAGATACCGTTTCTTTCTGTGAAAATGTATTTCTTCATTTTTGGGTTCCAACGACGTGTCTGGTGACCGAAGTGAACACCTGCTTCAAGCAATTGTTTCATTGAGATAACTGCCATGATTAATTCCTCCTAATTGGTTTTATTCCGCCATAAACACTTTATATAGAAACAACATTACAATGTTGCACCAACTCCATATATTGCGTGTATATGTGTGAATTTGGCTTTATAGCCGTTTTTAAATATATCATAAATACTAATCTTCATCAAGTGTTTTTATTTATTTAAACCTAGTTCTTCTAAGAAACGTTCTTTCTTAATTCTAATGAATGTACCTTTCATTCCTAGTGATCTTGACTCAATCACACCAGCACTTTCTAGTTTTCTTAATGCATTAACAATTACAGAACGTGTAATACCAACTCTATCTGCAACTTTTGAAGCAACAAGTAACCCTTCTGGTGCACCTAGTTCTTCAAAGATATGTTCAATCGCTTCTCTTTCTGAATAAGAAAGTGAGTTAATTGCCATAGTAATTGCAGCTTTATCACGTGCTTCTTGCTCAATTTCATTGTGCTTTTCACGTAGTATTTCCATACCAATAACAGTTGCTGCATATTCACCTAAAACTAAGTCATTTTCATTGAAATCTTGTGTTACACGACCAACAACTAATGTTCCTAATCTTTCTCCACCGCCTAAAATAGGGAAGATTGTAGTTTGGCTATCGATAAATAAATCTTTACTCTCTGGTGGGAATACAGTTAAAACGTTGTCGATTCCAATATTTTCAGTTGTTTGCTCTACGTGCATTAATTGATCTGTATATTCTTTCGGAATATGTCTATCTTCTAACATCTTAATAATACGTTCATTGCTTAACAACTCATTTAAACTTGATCCTAAAATTTTACCTCTTCTTGAAATAATGAATACATTCGTAACAGTAACATTACTTATTGTTTTTGCCATATCTTTAAAATCTACTGCAATACCTTTGTGCTTTTGTAATAACGTGTTTAATTCTCTTGTTTTTGTTAATAAACTCATTTGACTTGCTCCTTTTATTTATAAAATAAATGCACTTAAATCTTTATTTGTCGCTATTGATTCTAATTTTTGATTAACATATTCTGGTGTGATATCAACCACAGCATGAGGCATATTTGAAGCCTCGAATGAAAGATCTTCTAGCATTTTTTCTAATATTGTATGAAGTCGTCTTGCACCAATATTATCGGTTTCTTGGTTCACTTGAAATGCTATTTCTGCTAATCTCACAATTGCTTCTTCAGTGAAATTAATCGTTACCATTTCTGTTTCAAGCAATGCTTTATATTGTTCTAATAATGATTGCTTTGGTTCTTTCAAGATTTTGACAAAGTCTTCTGTTGTTAAACTATCTAATTCAACACGAATTGGGAATCTACCTTGAAGTTCAGGTATTAAGTCACTAGGTTTAGACATATGGAACGCGCCTGCACCAATAAACAGTATATGTTCTGTATTTATTGAACCATATTTCGTTTGAACGACACTACCTTCAACGATAGGAAGAATATCTCTTTGGACACCTTGTCTCGAAACGTCTTGACCGCCATTATTATTGCTCACTGCAATCTTGTCAATCTCATCTATAAATACCATACCCATTTGTTCTGTTAATTGTATAGCTTCTTCATTTACAGATTCTTGATCAATCAATTCATTCGCAATTTCGTCGATTAAAATTTTTCTAGCTGTTTTAACAGGCAATTTACGTTCTACCTTTTTCTTAGGCATCATTTGGCTTAACATATCTTGCATTTGTGGGTTATTGTCCATACCCATCATGCCTAACGATTGTTGTTCTTGTTCGACTTTTAATTTAACTGTTTCTTCTTCTAACTCACCATTAAATAGTTGTTTCTTGATATCTTCTCTTTTAGTCTTAATTTCTTCTGAAGGTGATTCTTCGACTTCTTCTTGCTGACTAAAGTTAGGAAACTGTCCGCCAAACAATGATTCTAATGGATTATTGTTATTACTATTTTGAGCTTTTTTCTTCATGCTTGGTACAAGTAGCTTAACTAAACGTTCATTTGCTTTTTGTGTTGCTTCTTCTTGTACGCCTTTTTTCTTTTCTTCTTTAACAATTCTTCTTCCTACTTCTACTAAATCACGGATCATGCTTTCTACATCTCTACCAACATATCCTACTTCTGTAAATTTAGTAGCTTCAACTTTAACGAATGGTGCTCCTACCAATTTTGCCATTCTTCTTGCGATTTCAGTTTTACCAACACCGGTAGGACCAATCATTAAAATGTTCTTAGGAATGATTTCATTTCGCAATGATTCATCTAATAAACTTCTACGATATCTATTTCTTAATGCTATCGAAACTTTACGTTTAGCATCTTGTTGACCTATGATGTGATCATTCAAGCGATCTACGATATCATGTGGCGTCATTTTTAATTGATTTTGTGACAACCTTAAACCCTCCATTTATATTTCTTCAACTTTAATTTCATGATTTGTAAACACACAAATATCTGCGGCAGTGTTTAGTGATGCTTCTGCAATTTCTTTCGCAGACAATTGTGGTGCATAAGATTTCAATGCTCTACCGGCACTTAAAGCATAATTGCCACCAGAACCAATTGCAATAATACCATCATCTGGCTCAATCACTTCACCTGTACCACTAACGACTAACAAATCTGTTTCATTCATAACAATTAGCATCGCTTCTAATTGGCGAAGCATCTTGTCTCCTCGCCATTCTTGTGCCAATTCAACAGCAGCTCTCGTTAAATTACCACTATATTCTTGGAGCTTGACTTCAAATTTTTCGAATAACGTGAATGCATCAGCGACACTTCCTGCAAATCCAGCAACGACTTGGTCATGATACAATCGTCTTACTTTTCTTGCAGTTTGTTTCATGATTACCTGTTCGCCTAAAGTAACTTGGCCATCTCCTGCCATAGCTGAGCGACCATTGTGTCTAATCGCAAATATTGTTGTTGCATGTAATGATGAACTCATTTCAATTCTCCTTTATGCACGTGGATGTGCAGATAAGTATACTTTTCTTAATTGGTCTTTCGTAACGTGAGTATATTGACTTGTAGTGGATAAACTTTCATGTCCTAATAAACTTTGCACACTCCTTAAATCTGCACCTTGGTTTAAAAGGTGCGTCGCAAAGGTATGTCGTAATTTATGTGGATGTATATGATAAACACCTTGTGTACGTTTAACAACTTCGTTTAAGACGTGTCTGACGCCTCTTTCTGTAATAGCCTGACCTCGCATATTCATGATTAAATATTCATGTTCAACATTAAATTGGTTTCTAAAGTTTTCAAGGTAGTCTGTTATTGCATTTTGACAATATTCTCCGAAAGGAACGATTCTTTCTTTATTTCCTTTACCTAATACTTTTACGAAAGAATAATTTAAATCAATATCTTTAATTTGAATATGAACTAATTCAGAAACACGAATACCTGTTGCATACAACAACTCTAATATGACTCTGTCACGAATATTTGTTTTTTTACCATCGTCTAATGTTTTGAATAATTTTTCCATTTCTTCTTCATAAAAAAAACTTGGTAAATGATGTTCTTTTTTTGGATGAACAAGTTGGATAAATGGATTTTGGATATTATGATCGATACTCATCCAATATTGATATAAAGATCTCAAGGTTGATATTTTACGCGAAACACTTGTCCGTTTGTGTCCTTTATCATATAAGAACGCTAAATATCTTCTTGCATCTTTATAAACAAAATCGTCTAAAGTTAAATGTTCAGTTTGCAAAAAATTACTAAATTCATTTAAATCGAGTTGATAAGCATTCAATGTATGTTCAGAGAAATGCTTTTCAAATGTTAACATATCTAAAAATTGTTTCTCAATTACATGCATTTTAACTCACTCTCCCAATTTATCTGAATTGTATCACAATTGATTTAATACTTAAAATAATATCTATAACATGACTTTAAAAGAGTCAAGATGCTTAAGTGCTCTATTAGCTAAAGTTTCATATCTAACTTTTTTATCTTTTATTCTTTTTTCTAAATCAGGTAATAAACCAAAGTTTGCATTCATTGGTTGGAAGTTCTTCTTATTAGCATGTGTAATATAATATGCCATACTTCCAATAATCGTTTCTCTAGGAAAAACAATTGGTTCTAAATTAGAAACTAATTTACTCGCATTAATCCCAGCAATTAATCCACTTGCAGCACTTTCTACATAACCTTCAACACCTGTCATTTGTCCTGCGAAAAACAAATCATCACGTGTCTTTAATTGATAAGTATCCTTTAAGGCATTAGGAGAGTTTATAAATGTATTTCTATGCATTACGCCGTAACGTACTATGTCAACATTTTCTAAACCTGGTATGAGTGATATGACTTCTTTTTGAGCGCCCCACTTTAGATGCGTTTGAAAACCAACAATATTGTATAACGTACCTGCAGCATCATCTTGACGTAATTGTACGACCGCATATGGTCTCTCACCTGTTCTTGGATCTTCTAATCCGACTGGCTTCATTGGTCCGAATAGTAATGTTTTCTTTCCTCTTTCTGCCATAACTTCGAATGGCATACATCCTTCGAAATAAATTTCTTTTTCAAATTCTTTTAATGGAACAACTTCTGCATTAATTAGCGCATCATAAAATGTATTAAATTCTTCTTCCGTCATTGGGCAGTTTAAATAAGCTGCATCACCTTTATCATAGCGTGATTTCAAATAAACTTTATCCATATCAATTGAGTCACGTTCAATAATTGGCGCAGCTGCATCATAAAAGTAAAGTTGTTCTTCACCAGTAATGTTGATGATTTGCTTTGTTAAACTTTCTGTTGTCAATGGACCAGTGGCAATAATCGTAGGACCATCAGGTATTTCTGTTATTTCTTCATTCTTAACTGTAACATTTGGATGATTTTTCAAAGTATCTGTAATATATCCTGCAAAATCATGTCGATCTACTGCCAATGCTCCACCAGCAGGAACACTTGCATTGTCTGCTGCTTTAATAATGAGGGAATCTAACTGTCTCATTTCTTCTTTAAGTACACCTACAGCATTAGTTAACTGATTTCCTCTTAATGAATTTGAACAAACGAGTTCAGCAAATTGATCAGTATGATGAGCTGGCGTTTGTTTCACTGGTCTCATTTCAAAGAGGTTTACATTAAATCCTCTTTTCGCAATTTGATATGCCGCTTCAGAACCTGCTAAACCAGCACCGATAACATTTATTGAAGTCAATGCAATATGCCTCCTACCTTAACTTTTTATATTCCATATTGAATTGTATAACAAATCTGAATTTAATCAAATGAAAATGTTTTTCTATTTAACAAAATTTAGTAACGAATTGCTCATTTTTTATTAAACAAAAAAACAAGTGCAAAAAGTTATATATAAATATACTTTTGCACTTGCTGAATTATTTTTGTTCTTGCTCTTTATAATCACAGTTAGGACAAATAACCTGCGCTGATTTTCCTTTTTTACGTTCAACTAGTATTGTTTCACATTTTGGACAAGGACGATCAAGTGGTTTATCCCATGAAGTGTAATCACATTCTGGGTATCTAGAGCAGCCGTAGAAAATTCTATTTTTCTTAGATTTACGTTCAACTACTTCTCCTTCTTTACATTTCGGACACTTAACACCGATTGTCTTGATGATTGCTTTCGTGTTTCGACAATCTGGGAAGTTTGAACATGCCATAAATTTACCATAGCGTCCCATTTTGTATACCATAGGCGAACCACATAGTTCACAATCTTCCCCAGCCGGTTCATCTTTGATTTCGATTTTTTCCATTTCTTCTTCCGCTCTAGCAACATCGATCTTGAAGTTTTCATAGAACATATCTATTACTTTCTTCCATTCAATCTCACCATCAGCTACTTTGTCTAACAACGTTTCCATATTTACAGTAAAATCGACATCAATAATTTCAGGGAAGTATTCTTTTACTGACTCATGTACAATTTCACCTAATTCAGTTGGAACAAAGCGTTTTTGATCTAATTTCACGTAGTTTCTCTTTTGGATAGTATCAATCGTTGGTGCATATGTTGATGGTCTACCAATTCTAAGTTCTTCTAACGTTTTAACTAGTCTAGCTTCAGTATATCGTGGTGGTGGCTGAGTAAAGTGTTGTTTTGGATCGATTTTCTCTGCTGTAACAATATCGCCTTCTTTTAATGGAGGCAATTTTCCTTCTTTTTCTTCGTCTTGGTCATCTTTGGCTTCAACATAAACTTTCATAAAACCTTTAAATTTAATTGTTTGTCCATTCGCTCTAAATTTAAGGTCACCTTGAGTAATGTCAGCCGCCACAGTATCTGCAATGGCTGGTGCCATTTGACTTGCCATAAATCGTTCCCAAATAAGTTTATATAATCTATATTGATCGCGTGATAAATATGATTTCATTTGGTCTGGTGTACGCGATACACTTGTCGGTCTAACCGCTTCATGGGCATCTTGTGCACCTTGTTTACCTTTAGCTTGTTTAGCTTTCGTAAGATATTCTTTACCGTAATGCGTTTCAATAAATGATGCTGCTTCTGATTTAGCACTATCTGAAATACGTGTTGAATCAGTTCTCATATACGTGATTAAACCAACTGTTCCTTGTCGTTTTAAATCAATACCTTCATATAATTGTTGAGCTAACATCATTGTTTTTCTAGCTTTAAAATTCAATTTACGAGAAGCTTCTTGTTGTAATGAAGAAGTTGTAAATGATTTAGCGGGATGTCTTAACTTTTCTTTCTTAGTTACTTTTGTAACTTCAAATTTATCCCCATCAAGTTTTGACGTTATCTTTTGAACGTCACCTTCATTTTTCAACTTAACTGCTTTGCTTTTTTCATGTAAAAATTTCGCAGTAAACGTTTTTGATTGGTGTTTAAACAATCCTTCAATAGTCCAATACTCTTCAGGTTTAAAAGCATTTATTTCATTCTCACGATCAATGACCAATCTTAATGCTACTGATTGAACTCGACCTGCAGAAAGACCTTTTTTAACTTTTTTCCATAAAACTGGAGAAATATTATATCCAACAAGTCTATCCAAAATACGACGTGCCTGTTGGGCATCAACTAATTCATGTTCTATTTCTCTTGGGTTCTTGAAACTTTCTTTCACTGCATCTTTCGTTATTTCGTTAAATACAACTCTTGATTTTTTGTTTTCATCTATATCTAATATATGCGCTAAATGCCAAGCAATAGCTTCACCTTCGCGGTCAGGGTCACTTGCGAGATAAACGTTTTTTGCTTTTTTTGCATAACGTTTTAAATCTTTTACGACTGGTCCTTTTCCTCGAATAGTTATATATCTAGGTTCATAGTTATTTTCAACATCTACACCCATTTGACTACGTGGCAAATCTCTAACATGCCCCATAGATGCTATGACCTTATACTTTTTTCCTAAATATTTTTCTATGGTTTTTGCTTTTGCAGGCGATTCAACAATGACAAGATTTTCTGCCAAAGTAACTCCCCCTTGCTTTCTATTGATTACAAATGTAAATGATAAACTGACAAATTCAGCTTTGTCAATTAAAAGATATTTATTATTTTTTTTTAGAACTAAAATTCTTCAAAATCTTCTATAATATCTCTAGCACTCAAGACTAGTTTTGCGCCTTCTTGAATCCTTCTGTTAGTGCCTTTACTAAGCGAATGAAACATCATTCCCGGACAACAATATACGTTTCGGTTTTGATCGATTGCTTGATCAACCGTAATAAGTGACCCACTTCTTTCTTCTGCCTCAGTTATTAAGACGCCTTGTGCTAATCCACTGATAATACGATTTCTTTCTGGAAAGTACCATTTTTTTACTGATTTATTAGGGTAATATTCACTTATGACCAATTGTTCTTTTCTCATTCGTTCATTTAAAAATTGAGTAGCTTTAGGATGATGAAAATCTAAACCAAAACCAGCAACCCCGATGGTATTACCGTTACATTCTATCGTTTTTAAATGTGCAAAATAATCAGCGCCCATTGCCATTCCTGAAACGATTGTTATGTCAGATTTAACTAATTCACAAATTAATGAATCACAAATTTGTTCTGTATATGATGTTGCATTTCTAGATCCGACTATTGCTAATTTCTTTGGGTGATTCAACAAACTAATATCCCCTATACAGAAGAGAACTAAAGGATAATCAAAAATTTGTTTCAAATGATGTGGATAGGTATGTTGATTATAAAAAACTAATTGAATTTGCTTGTTACTCAATGCTTCGAGTATTTCATTTATATCACTATACTTATACATCTTATACATGTTTAGCATATGAGTGAAATTAAATGCACTTTTATTAATAAAATTTAAAAATTCATCTCTTTCATTAACGAAAGACAAATCCGTATTATATTTCAACATACTATGTAAATGTCTCGTTGTAAATCCAGAATGTATTAGTTTCAAAATAATTTGTTGTAAATTGTCTATCAATAGCATGCTCCTTTCAACTTTCAAAATCGTTACAATTTCATAAATATAAATATTAATCAGGAAGAATGACTGCATAATTTGTGTATAAAAAAGAGAGTTTAAAAAAGAGGAATTTAATATTTTATCGTTACTTTTATCCATAAATTTACATATATTATAATTTGTAGTTATATTTTTGTCCATAAAAAAAACCTTTAAATCTCCACTTATCGTGTCGATTTAAAGGGTTAATACTAGATATTTAATTATTTAACTGTTAGGCATTTTTCATATAAACCATTTTCTTTTTTAATACGGTTTATAAGTGTTTCTGCAATTACAGATGGTGTATCTGCAGTTTCAATACCACATTCGTTAAGTGTCTTGATTTTTTCAGATGCTGTTCCTTTACCACCAGAAATAATCGCACCAGCGTGTCCCATTCGTTTACCAGGAGGCGCTGTTTGACCACCAATGAATCCAACAACTGGTTTAGTCATATTAGCTTTAATCCATTCAGCTGCTTCTTCTTCCGCAGTACCACCGATTTCGCCAATCATAACGACAGCATAAGTATCTTCATCTTCGTTGAATGCTTTTAATACATCAATAAAGTCAGTACCGTTTACTGGATCTCCACCAATACCTACTGCTGTAGTTTGACCGATACCAGCTTGAGTTAATTGATGTACTGCTTCATAAGTTAAAGTACCAGAACGTGATACAACACCTACATGGCCTTTTTTGTGAATATAGCCTGGCATGATACCAATTTTACATTCGTCGGCAGTGATTACACCTGGACAGTTAGGTCCAACTAAACGTGTTTTCTTACCTTCTAAATATCTCTTAACTTTAATCATATCTATAACAGGGATATGCTCAGTTATACAGATAGCTAAATCTAATTCCGCATCAGCACTTTCAATAATTGCATCAGCAGCAAATGGTGCTGGTACATAAATGACTGATACTGTTGCACCAGTTTCAGCTACAGCTTCTTCTATTGTATTGAATACAGGTAAGCCTTCAACTACTTGGCCACCTTTACCAGGTGTTACCCCAGCAACGATTTGAGTACCATATTCAAGCATTTGTTTTGTATGGAAAAGTGCTGTTGCACCAGTGATACCTTGCACTAATACCTTTGTGTTTTTATCGATAAATACACTCACGTAACTCTCCGCCTTTCTTATCGTTCTTGAACTAATTTAACAATTTTTTGAGCGCCATCAGCCATGATAGATGCTGATTCGATTGCTAAACCAGATTCTTTTAAGATTTGTTTACCTTGTTCAACATTAGTTCCTTCAAGTCTAACAACTAAAGGCATATCTAATGATACTTCTTTAACAGCAGCTACAATACCTTCTGCAATTACGTCACATTTCATGATTCCACCGAAGATATTTACAAATATACCTTCTACTTGTGAATCACCTAGAATTATTTTGAATGCTTCAGTAACTTTTTCTTTAGTAGCGCCGCCCCCCACGTCAAGGAAGTTAGCCGGATTTCCGCCAAAGTGATTAATTGTATCCATCGTTGCCATTGCTAAACCAGCACCGTTAACCATACAACCAATATTTCCATCTAAGGCAATATATGATAAATCATATTTAGATGCTTCGATTTCTTTTTCGTCTTCTTCTTCTAAGTCACGCATCTCAACGATATCTTTATGTTTGAATAAAGCGTTATCGTCGAAGTTTACTTTTGCATCAAGTGCTAAAACATCACCTTCACCAGTAGTTACTAATGGGTTAATTTCAACTATTGAGCAATCTTTTTCTACAAACACATTATATAAAGACATCATTAATTTAACTGCTTTATTAACGGATTCTTTAGGAATGTTAATGTTAAATGCAATTCTTCTAGCTTGGTATGGCATTAATCCCGTTACAGGATCAATAACTTCTTTGAAGATTTTTTCTGGAGTCGCCGCAGCAACTTCTTCAATTTCAGTACCGCCTTCTTCTGATGCCATTAATGTAATACGATCTGTTGCTCTATCGATTACAAAACCGATATAGTATTCTTTTTGAATATCGCAACCCTCTTCAACTAAAAGGCGTTTTACTTCTTTACCTTCTGGTCCAGTTTGATGAGTAACGAGAACTTTGCCTAATAATTCTTTCGCATATTCACGAACTTCATCAATAGACTTAGCAATTTTCACGCCTCCAGCCTTACCTCTACCACCGGCATGGATTTGTGCTTTCACAACATAAACATTTGATTCTAATTCTTTTGCTTTTTCTACTGCTTCATCGGGTGAAAAAGCTACTGAACCATTAGGTACAGCTACGCCCATTGAGCGAAAAATCTCTTTACCTTGATACTCATGGATATTCATTCTCCATCCTCCTATTACATACAAATATGTTTGCTACTACTCAATTATAGAAAATGTAAGCGTTATTGTAAACAATGAGCGGTTAATTTTAAAAATTGTTAGACGAATATTTCACTTTTGATTTGATTGGTTCAAAAGTTTTGCGATGAATTGGCGTTATACCAAGTTTTTCTATTCCTTCGAGATGGGCTTTTGTACCATATCCCTTATTGTTATCAAAATCATAACCTGGATATTCATCATGGTAATCATTCATTAATTTATCTCTATATTCTTTCGCTATAACACTTGCTGCAGCAATTGACACACTATTTGCATCACCTTTAATAATAGATGTTTGTGGAATATTGTTATTTAATTCCATAGCATCAATAAGTAAATGATCTGGTTTCACTGATAATTCATCTATCGCTCTTTGCATCGCTAATTTCGTTGCTTGATATATATTTAACTCATCTATTTCTTCTACAGTTGCAACCCCAATACCAACTGCGAGACACCGTTTATAAATTTCTGTCTCATAGAATGACCGTTTCGATTGTGATAATGCTTTTGAATCCGTAATACCGATGTAGTTATGATTTGGCTCAAGAATGACTGCGCTTGCGACTACAGGACCTGCTAAAGGACCACGTCCTACTTCGTCTATACCACAAATTAATGCATTATGATTTGAATTCAAAATTTGATTTTCGAATTTATTCATTTCTTCGTATTGCGTTAATAACTTTTCTTGTTTATAAATGTACTTTCGTCTTTTGTTAATCGCTAATTGTACACCTTTACGTACATCCTCTAAATAAATTGAATTGTTAATGTCATCGTGTGTCAAATATTGATTAATTTCATTCGAAATTTCTTTAATGCTCTTTTGTTTCATAGAGTCCATCCTTCATCTCATCATAAATATCGAAACAATAGTTGCCTATTTTAGCATTTCTTAAATCTCTAATGATGAGTTCAGTTACAGATTCATAATCTATTTCATTTCCTCTTTTAAGCATGCCTCTTCTTTTACCAATTTGATCAAATAAATCCACTACTTCGTCATCACCCGCAAGTTCAATTTGATAAAACTTTTGTAACTTTTCAGGGTCATGATCAATTAAGAAATTGAGACCATAAATTGCAACTTCGTCCAAATGCACAATACTATCTTTAATAGCACCGGTTAGACTAAGTTTCTTACCAATCGCTTGGTCCTCAAATTTTGGCCATAAAATACCAGGTGTATCTAATAATTCTAATTCTTTACCAACTTTAATCCACTGTTGTTTCTTTGTTACGCCTGGTGTATTTCCTGTCTTTGCGATTGATTTCTTTGCTAATTTATTTATTAATGTTGATTTCCCTACATTAGGTATACCAACTATCATAGCTCTAATCGCTCGAGGTCTTAGCCCTTTGCTTTTCTCACGATCAAATTTCTCTTTAGTGGCAGCTTGAGCAGCCTTCATGAGTTCACCTAGATGTTTACCATGTTTGGAATCAATTTGTACTGGGAAAAATCCTTGATTCTTAAAGTACTGCATCCACTTATCAGTTTCACTTTGTTTAGACATGTCTTTTTTGTTAAGTATAATAACTCGAGGCTTTTGTTTTATAATGTCATCAATCATAGGATTTCTTGATGATAAAGGTATTCTTGCATCTACGAGTTCGAATACAACATCTACCATTTTAAGTTGTTCTGTTACTTCTCTTCTTGCTTTGGCCATATGCCCTGGAAACCATTGTATTGTCATATATATTATCCTTTCTTATCTAAACTAATAAAATATGATATATTTACCATATCTAATTAGGAGGTTCGTTATGTTAATTTCAATAGTAGTCCCTCTTTATAATGAAGAAACTAATATCTCTATTTTACATGAAAAAGTGTCGAACGTCTTTTTAAATTTAGCACATCAATTTGAACTTATTTTTATAAATGATGGATCAAGTGACAACTCTTTAAATATATTGAAATCATTATCCGATAAAGATAGTCACGTCAAATACATTTCTTTTTCAAAAAACTTTGGTAAAGAGTCAGCAATGTACTGTGGACTTAAACACGCAAATGGTGATGCAACAGTAATTATGGACTCTGATTTACAACATCCACCTGAACTTATTCCAGATATGATAAATCTGTATCAGGATGGCTATCATCAAGTTGTTGGAATTAGAAATCGCAAGAAAGAATCATTTATAAAGCGTATCCCAGCTTCTGCATTCTATAAGTTATCCAAATATTTAGTTGAAGTTAAATTTAAAAGTGGAGAAGGTGACTTCCGATTAATGTCTCAACAAGTAGTCGATTCAATATTAAAATTAACGGAATATAATCGGTTTTCTAAAGGATTATTTGAGTGGGTTGGATTTTCTAAAACATCCATTCAGTATTATCATCAAGAGCGTAACGAAGGAAAGTCAAAGTATTCAATTTTCAAATTAATAGATTATGGATTTGACGGTATTATTAGTTTTAATAATAAACCACTACGACTTTGTTTTTACTTTGGTGGCATTACAATGTTCGTTTGTCTACTGTACATTCTTATATCTTTTATTAATATTTTGATGAATGGCATTGATGAACCGGGATACTTCACTATTATTTCGTCTATCCTTTTCCTTGGAGGACTTCAATTATTTAGTTTAGGTATAATAGGTGAATATATTGGCAGGATTTATTTTGAATCAAAAGATAGACCTAAATACATTATTGAGCAATCCAATATATTCGAAGATCAATAAAATTGAATGATACGTTGGTGAAATAAATGAAAAATAAAATATTAACATTTTTATATGCAAGCAGACATAAATTACAAATCATATTGCTTTTTTCAGTGTTAGCTGTGTTAGGCCACGGCTACGTATTATATAGATATTTTAAAGATGGTATTTTGTTTACTGGTCCGAATGATGGTATGGAACAGATGGTCCCAATACAAATGTATTTATATGAACATTGGACTCATGGGTCATTTTTCTATGCAACTGATTTAGGCCTTGGTGGAGACATGATGATGGATTTTGCTTATTATTTCTCTACAAATTTATTGTTCATTCTAAATGTAATGTTTATTTATATCGCTTCTTTTATATTGCATTTCAATACTGATCATATGTTATTTTGGGTACAAAATGCTATTGTCATCTCTATTGTAAAATCATTCCTTATCATGTTTTCAACATATCTATTATTTAAACATTACGGTTTAAATCGTATCGCTTCAATCGTTTCAGCATTCTTATTCGCCGTTTCTCCTATTTATTTTAGGTTTACTGTTTATTGGCCGTTCTTTAGTGATGTTTTTATTTTATTACCATTATTAATTTTAAGTATTGAACGTTTCTTAACACGTAAAAAAATCGGCATGTTTATCATTATCGTGACCTTAACATTTATTAATAATTTTTATTTTGCTTATTATCAATTATTAATTGGCCTTCTCTACTTCATGTATAGAATGATTTTCAAATATAAGGATGACATAATAAATAGATTTCAACAATTCAAAGTATTTACGATTGCTAGTATTCTCGGATTAGGCTCTAGTTTGTTTATATTCTTCCAAGCAGCTATAGGATTCATAGGAAATAATAGAGCTACTTATCGAGGAGAAATCCCTTTATTATCAGAGTTTGGCAAGCATGATAATATATTTTATGATAATTATTTAGTTGTTGTATTATTTGTTGCTATCCAAGCATTACTCACATTCAATTTGTACAAACATTATTATTATCGATTATTTAGCATATTTACAATCATTTTCATTATTGCGAGTTTTATACCTTTTGTTGATAGTATATTTAATGGGTTTTCTGCACCACAAAAAAGATGGCACTATTTGCTAACATTCTTCTCGAGTGGACTTATTGCATTCTATGTATACTACTTTAAAAGCATACCTGTAAAGCAATATATAGCAACATGCATGCCAAGTTTTATCATCATATTGATGAGCTATTTGATTACTAAAGATTATGTGATTTGGATATGGATGGTTCCTGTTTTATGTTTAATAGGTTTAGCTGTACTCACAATCAACTCTAAAGGTAAGGTATTAATCATTCTATATGCAATTTCCATTATGTTTTTATCATTTTTAGTTTCGAAAGAGCATAGTAAAAATCAAATTTATCATGAAGACCACGAACGAAGAGCAAATAAATTTTACATTCAAGCGAGTACGTTTGATAGCGCACTACAGCGTAAGCATATCAATGATATCAAAAAAAATATCGATAGTGGTGAACGCATTTCATGGAGAGTATTAAATCAAGATAACACCCCGATGTATCAACAATTTCAAGGTATGAGTTTATATTCAAGTATATTTGATGGTGCGTTAAATGATTACTTATATAATAAAGCAAAAGTCAATTTACAAGACGAATCATTAAGTAAATATAGTAATATGCAAGGTCGTTCTAACTTGTATAGTTTATGGTCGACGAAATATTTTATGAAAAAAAGCTATCAGCAAGAATTACCAGCTAATTTCAAACTTATAAATGACGATGGTAAATATCAAATTTATAAAAATGAACAAATGTTGCCTACCGTAAAGGTGACGGATCAATATTACGACCCAAATCAAATAAGAAATCCTTTAGATCTTGAACATGCTATGATCAAAGGTGTAGTCACGACACAAAACCATAAAGATTACGCTAAAATGACGCATTCCAAAAATTTATTAAAAGATACAAGTATTACAACACATCATTCAAATTATAATAAAGATATATTAACTGTTCCTTCAAATGGAGATGGCCTTACAATTAAACTACCTCCACATATAGCAAAGCAATATCAAGATTTATATTTAATGATGTATGTAGATCGTAAACCACCACAATCTAACTTTACAATTCAAATTAATCAATACGCTAACAATCGATTATTTAAAGATTCTAAATATCGTATGAACCAAGATAACCTATTGTATCGTGTGCCAGTTTCTAATGACGGCAAGATAAATATTGGACTCACTAACGGTGCATACAAGTTGAAATTACAAGGTTTATATGGAGAAAATTATCAAACTTTAAAACAAGCGGACAAAAGAAAGGAACATTCATTTAAAGAAAAGAACGGAATTATCGATATTAAACTAAACAAACATAAAGCAGGTACAACTGTGGTAAATATTCCTTTCAGAAAAGGATTAACAGCATATGTAGATGGCAAAAAAACTAACGTTCAACGTGTGAATCATGTCATGGTGGGCATTGATGTAGATAAACAAAGCAAACATATTAAGATTAAATACAAGCCACCGTATTTTAATGTGATGCTTATCATTTCTATCATCTCAATATTACTATCAATTTTATTCACAAGATTTATTAATAAAAACTAAATAAATGAGCGGGAAAGCAATCTGATTTTATAAAAAAGATTACTTCCCCGCTCATTTAAATAAAAAAAGTTCCTATCTCTAGGAACTTTTTTTGTATAACTTTATTATCTAATTTCTTTAATACGAGCAGCTTTACCACGTAAACTACGTAGGTAGTAAAGTTTAGCACGACGTACTTTACCGCGACGTTTAACTTCGATAGTCTCGATTTTTGGTGTATGTACTGGGAATGTACGTTCCACACCTACACCGTAAGAGATTTTACGAACTGTAAACGTTTCAGAAATACCGCCACCACGACGTTTAATTACAACACCTTCGAACACTTGGATACGTTCGCGAGAACCCTCAACGATACGTACGTGTACACGTACAGTGTCTCCGGCACGGAATGTTGGAATATCCGTACGTAATTGGTCTTTCGTTACTGCTTCGATTAACTTATGATTACTCATTTATATTCTCTCCTTCTGACTATGTTCTTGCCCAAAATTTTATAAAAACGTTTCATTGCTAGCAGCGGATCATAGTGATTTTGTGTTAACACACTTATAATAATATATCATATTGTGTAAATTGATTCAATCTATTTTTTATTGTTGTTCAAGAATTTTTTATCTTCTTCAGTAAGTGGATATTGCTCTAATAAATCAGGTCTTCGTTCTAAAGTTCTGAGCAACGATTGCTCATGTCTCCATTTATTAATGTGTGCATGATTTCCAGACAATAATACATCTGGCACTTTATATCCTTTATATTCAGCAGGTCTCGTATATTGAGGATGTTCCAGTAATCCAGAAGAAAATGAATCATCTTCATGTGAAACTTGGTTTCCTAATACATCTGGTAATAACCTAACAATTGCATCTGTCATCGTCATACTGGCTAACTCTCCTCCAGTAAGAACATAATCCCCAATTGATATTTCATCCGTCACACACTCAGTTCTGATTCGTTCATCATAACCTTCATAATGACCACAAATAAATACAATATGGTCACTTTTAGAAAGCGACTCGGCTTTCTTCTGTGTGAATGGCTCACCTTGTGGACACATTAATATCACACGTGTTTCAGGTGTTTTCTCCAAAGCTTCTAGTGCATTGAAGATAGGTTCTGGCTTAAGGACCATACCTTGACCACCACCATATGGATAATCATCTACTTGAGAATGTTTGTTTTGAGCAAAATCTCTAAAATTCACAGTATTAAATTTAACAATTCCTTTATCTTGGGCTCTTTTCATTATGGAATGATTAAGAACGCCTTCATACATTTCCGGAAATAGCGTTAAATAATCGATTTTCATCAGTCTAATAAACCTTCCATTGGTTCTATATAAATAGATTTATTTTCTATTTGAACTTTTTTGACGACATCCTCGATATAAGGAATCAAGTATTCTTTATCGCCTTGAACGACCCATACATCGTTTGCACCTGTTTCCATTACTTCAGTAACTTTACCAAGTTGTTCATCATTCACATAGACTGTGCAACCAATTATATCAGCATAATAAAATTCATTCTCTTCAAGTTCGATAGATTTATTATCTTCCTCTTGAAATAATTTAGATCCTTTTAAATATTCAATATCATTTATATTATGAATCCCTTCAAAAGTGAGTAAATGGAAATTTTTATGCAATCTATGTGAGGCAATTGTAAATGATTGTTCTTCATTTTTATGTTTAACAATGATTTGCTGACCTACTTGAAATCGTTCATCAGTAAAATCTGAATCTGATAATACTCTAATCTCACCTTTAATACCATGTGTATTTACAAATTTACCTACTTCAACTTTCATTGAGCAATCCCTCCTCAACTGTTTCATAATCAACAATAAAAAAGAGCACCAAAATAGGCACTCTTAATTAACTTCTACAAACACTTTCTTGCCATGCTCGTTCATTGAACCAGACACAATTGTACGAATGGCTTTAATCATTCTGCCCTTCTTACCAATAATTCTTCCAACGTCTTCTTCATGAACGTCTATACTAAACGTAATGCTAGAATCTTGTTCATCTTTAGATATATTGATGTTCTCCGGATAATCTACGAGCGGTACTATTATTGTTTGTATTAATTTTTCCAATTTATTCTACAACTTATTTAGAAAGTTTAGAGTTATGGAATTTCTCCATGATACCTTGAGTTGATAAGATATCACGAACTGTATCAGTAGGTTTTGCTCCATTAGCTAACCATTTTAAAGCTAATTCTTCATCAACTTTAATTTCTGCTTCTGGTTTAGCAACTGGATTGTAAGTACCGATTGGTTCGATAATACGACCATCACGTGGAGAACGTGCATCTGCTACTACTATACGATAAAATGGGTTTCTTTTTGAACCCTTACGCGTTAAACGAATTTTAACTGCCATGTTTAAAAAACTCCTTACTAATTTATAATTTCTTTTCTACAAGTAAATACTATAACAGGGTTTAAAAAGTTTGTAAAGTGTTTTCTCTTTACCAATTTAAATTTATTTAAGATTTACTATACTTGAATCATTCAATGAAAGCTTAAATCACTTTAAAATGGTAAATTCATACCTTGAAATGGATTGCTCGCTCTCTTGCCTTTTTTACCTTTTTTGTTGCCGCCAGTAAATTGTTTCATCATTTTTTTCATATCACCGAATTGTTTCATCAGTCTATTCACTTCTTGTAATGAACGACCAGATCCTTGAGCGATACGGCGTTTTCTCGATACATTTAATATATCAGGATTACTTCTTTCTTCACGAGTCATTGAACGTATGATTGCTTGAACGTTATCAAGTTGTTTTGGATCCATGTTAGCATTTTTCATGCCTTTCATCTTGTTAGCGCCTGGAATCATATTCATTAAATCATCGAGTGATCCTAATCCTTTAACTTGCTCTAGTTGCTCTAGGAAATCATCCAATGTAAATGATGATGTTCTCATTTTCTGTTCTAATTCTTTAGCTTTCGTTTCATCTACACCTTGTTGAGCTTTCTCAATTAAACTTAGTACATCACCCATACCTAATATTCGAGATGCCATTCGTTCTGGATGGAATAGTTCTAGTCCGTCTAATTTTTCACTCATACCAATAAATTTAATCGGTTTATCCGTAACAGATCGAATAGATAATGCTGCACCACCACGAGTATCACCATCTAATTTAGTTAGCGTCACACCCGTAATATCTAAAGTAGTATCAAATGATTCAGCAACATTTACTGCATCTTGACCAGTCATTGAGTCAACAACTAACATGATTTCATCTGGTTTAGATACTTCTTTCACATCAACTAATTCGTTCATTAATGCTTCATCAATATGCAATCGTCCTGCAGTATCAATGATTACGAAATCTAGATGTTCTTCTCTAGCATACTTTAAAGCATTCTCAGTGATTTCTTTAGGACTAACTTGATCTCCTTCAGTATATACAGGCACATCAATTTGCTTTCCAACTGTTTGTAACTGTTGAATTGCTGCTGGACGATAAATATCACATGCTACGAGCAATGGTTTTTTGTTGTATTTTTTTCTCATTAATAATGCTAATTTACCAGCAGTTGTTGTTTTACCGGCACCTTGTAAACCAACCATCATGACAACTGTAGGTGGTTTAGTACTCATGTTAATTTTACTATTTTCTCCACCCATTAATGCCGTTAACTCATCTTGTACAATTTTAATAACTTGTTGACCAGGTGTTAATGATTGCATAACGTCAGAACCTAAAGCACGTTCAGAAACCGTATTAACAAATTTCTTAACAACTTTAAAGTTAACATCCGCTTCTAATAATGCTAAGCGCACTTCACGCATCATCGTTTTAATATCTTGTTCTGTTACTTTCCCTTTACCTTTGATGCGTTGCATCGTGGCTTGAAGTCTTTCGGACAACCCTTCAAATGCCATAATTTCTCCTCCTATTCAAGAGTCTCTAAGCTTTCTAATGCTTGCTTAATATCTTGATTATCTCCAGATAATTTCTTGATTTTATCTATAATTAATTGTCTTTCTTTAAATTTATTAAAGAGTTGTAACTTTGTCTCATACTCTTCCAATAATTCATCTGTTCGCTTTATATTATCATATACAGCTTGACGACTCACATGATATGTCTCTGCTATTTCACTTAAAGCATAATCTTGTAAGTAGTACAATTCCAGATAATTTCTTTGTTTATCAGTTAATAAGCCTTGATAAAAGTCAAACAAGTAATTCATTCTCATAGTTTTGATTAATTCATTATTTTCCTTCATGAGTTTCATCTACTTCAGTTGAATTTTCGATTGAATCATTTGATTCTATCATATCGGCGAATAATCCATAAACATAACTTTCAGCATCAAATGGTTGTAGGTCATCTAATTTTTCACCTAATCCTACAAATTTAACTGGTATTTGTAATTCATTTCTTATGGCTAATACAATACCACCTTTTGCTGTTCCGTCAAGTTTAGTTAAGACGATTCCTGTAACTTGAGTTACTTCTTTAAAGGATTTAGCTTGTGACAGTGCATTTTGACCAGTAGTTGCGTCTAGTGCTAATAATACTTCGTGTGGCGCACCAGGTATATTTCTGTCGATTACTTTTCTAACTTTTTGTAATTCATTCATTAAGTTTGCTTTGTTTTGTAATCTTCCTGCCGTGTCACAAATTAATATATCTGCGCCTCTATTTTTCGCAGCATTTACCGCATCGTACATAACTGCTGCAGGATCTGACCCTTCTTTCTGGCTAATTACTTCTACGCCTACTCGCTCTCCCCAAACTTGCAATTGTTCAATCGCACCAGCACGGAAAGTATCGCCTGCTGCTAACATGACTTTCTTGCCTTCTTGTTTGTATCGATGTGCCAATTTACCGATAGTTGTAGTCTTACCAACACCATTGACACCTACCATCAAAATTACATTTAGGCGGTCATCTTCAATGTTCATATGGTCTATATTTTCATCATCTTGAACATAAATTTCTACTATTTTTTCAACTATAACTTCTCTTAATTCTGCTGTTTCTGTTATATTTTGTCGCTTAGCTTCCATACGCAGTTCATCTACTAATTCCATAACTGTATTGAATCCAACGTCAGCTTGAATTAACATCTCTTCTAATGCTTCAAAAAAGTCTTCGTCAACTTTTCTATAAACTGCTAATAAGTCATTTAATTTATTTTGGAAATTTTCTCTTGATTTTTCTAGACCTTGTTTGAATTTAGCACCGAGTTGCTCAGATTCCCATTCTTCAAACTCATCTAAAGACATTAAACCATCATCAAACTGAACAGCTTCTGGATTTTGTTTTTCATCAGATTCTGGTGGTAAATCTTGAACTGGTTTTTCTTCTTTAATATCAATATCTTTATTTACTTCTTCGGTTGGTGCGAATTTATCTTTTAATCGTTTAAAAAAACTCATGACTGCAATGCCTCCAATTCTTCATTTTTTAATGACTTTAAGTTAACACTAACGAGTTTTGAAATACCTCTTTCTTGCATTGTGACCCCATATAAACTATCTGCATAAGACATAGTCCCTTTTCGATGGGTAATAACAATGAATTGTGTTTCTGCTTTAAGCTTATCTAAATACTCAGCGTATCGAATGACATTATGTTCATCAAGTGCCGCTTCTACCTCATCCAAAATTACAAACGGTGCGGTTCTTACTTTCAATATAGCAAATAATAAACTAATTGCAGATAGCGCACGTTCCCCACCACTTAATAGTGATAAGTACTGTCTATTCTTACCAGGCGGTTGGACTACAATTTCGACACCTGCATTTAATATATCTTTATCTGTTAACTGAAGTTCCGCTTTACCTCCGTTGAACAGTGTTCTGAAGACATTTCCAAAGTGACGGTTAACTTCATCAAAAGTTTCTTTAAATCTAACAGATACTTCGCTATCCATTTCTGAAATCACTTGTTCTAATGTTTCTTTAGCTTCTAATAAGTCATTACGTTGATCGTTTAGGAAAGTATATCTTTCATTTACTTCTTTAAATTGGTCTATTGCATTAATATTTACATGGCCGAGTTCATCAATAGACATTTTTGTGAGTTTCACTGTTTTTCTTGCTTCTGATATATCTTCAGGCATTTCATATAGTGATTGTGCCTTTTCGAACGTTAATTGATAAGTCTCATTTAAATGTGTCAATTGATGTTCAATCATGATATCAATTTTTGAATGTTTACTAACCATGTCTTGCAATCCAGTTTCTATTCCAGAAATACTTTGATGTAATGACGCGGTTTCTTCTTCTAACACTTTAATATTTTGCTGAATATCTTGATACTCAGTTTGCTCTTGTTGCATTTTTAATTCTATGTTTCCTTTTAATGATGTGAATTTTTGAATTTGTTGTTCCACTTCTTCAAATTGACTTACACCACTATATTCATCAGAATTAACTAATTCAATTTGGTCTATTATTTTATTCAAAGTATTTTCTTGCTCGTTTAAATCTTCGTTCAGACGACGTTTATCTCTTTCTTTTAAACGATGTCTTTCTTTTTCGACTGCTAGATTTGAACGTTTTTCATTTAATTCATTTTGAATTGTTTTTTCACTATCTTTATTATTAGATAATGAAGCATTTAAATGGTTTAACTCTTCGTCAATTTTTGTTAATTTTTCTTGTATATTTGTTAACGTACTTTTCTTTTCAAGCAAAGTTTCTTGGCCTTTGACAAAGTTATAACCATCATTTTTTTCGAATTCAAATGTCTCATTTTCATCTTTCAGACGTTTTTCTTTAGCTAGAATAGAATCTAATTGAAGCGTCACTTCATGCTCTTTAGCTCTCAGCTCTGTTCCTTTAACTTCTGTTTCAGTAAGTTGTTTCTCTAATCGTTCAACTTCTGATTTCAAAGTTTTAACTTGAGATTCTATTGCATGTGTTTGTTGCATAAACTCATTATATTTATCTTCGGTTGTTTTTAATTCGTCTTTTTGTGATAACAAACTTGCTTTCTTCTCTTTACCTCCACCAGTCATTGCGCCTCCTGGTGTAATCACATCTCCTTCTAGAGTAACAATTCTATGTTTAAATTGTATTTTTCTTGCTAGGTGATTCGCCATCTCAAGATTTTCAGCTATAATCGTGCCACCTAATAAGTGCTCTACTATGTTACGATATTTGTCATCAAAATTCACACCTTCTGATGCTACAGTTACAAATCCCTTTTCATTACTAATCTCTGCAATGAGATTTTGTGGTATAAATCGGCGTTTTACGACATTCATAGGTAGAAATGTTGCTCTACCTAGTTTTTTGTCTTTTAAGTATTTAATTGCTAGTCTTGCATCTTTTTCTTCTTGAACAATGATATGTTGCAATGATGCGCCTAATGCAATTTCGATTGCGGTTGTTAATTTAGAAGGCGTATCAATAATTTCAGCAACAGCGCCCTCAATTCCATGCAATGATTTTTCTTTCAAAATATGTTTCACACCTGAATAGAAACCAATATATTCATCTTGCATGTTTTTCAGAGCATTGATTCGTGTCTTCATTTGTTCTGTATAACGATATGCTTGATAAAGCTTAGTTTCTGATTCTTTATAGTCATTTTCTTTTTGCTTTAATGATGTGTGTGTATCTTTATATTTATTAGTCGTTTCTTTAAGTTCAGTTTCAACTTTATTTAATTTATCTGTAATGTCATCTTTTTCTTCCCAAATTCTTTGTAGTTCTTCATAAACTTCTTTTTGACGACCATCTAATCTTGATTGTTTTTGTTCATGCGCTGATAATTTATCCTCTAAGAAACGAATATCATTATTTATATCTGATTGCTCTGTCATCAATTGATAATATTCATCTTTAAGTTTTTCTATTCTCTCTTCAAATGAGCCTTCGTTATTAGATAAATGTGCTTCTAATTGATTAATTTCTTGAATCATCGCTTGGTATTTCTCTTTATATGAAGATAAATCTAGATCAATGTCTTTAATTTGTTCAGATATTTTACTAATTCTAGTTTCTGTTGCCTGTCTTTCTTCTTCAAGTCGTTCATTTGTAGCGTCACTATTTTTTTGGCGTTCTTTTAACACTTCAAGCTGACCTGTATATCTTTCTAATGATTCAGTCGATTCAACTAACGATTGATTCGACTCTTGAATTTTAATAGAAATATGATCTCTCGTTTTTTTCTTTTCATTTAATGAGCTAGTCATATTTTCCAAATCATTTACTTTATCATCTTTCTGATTTTGGAAATGCTGAATGTCTGATTCTAATTGTTTAAAGTCTTTATTTAAACTTTCAATATCATAAACTGTGACTGTTATATCACTTTTCTTCATCTCTTCTTTAAGCGAAATATACTCTTCTGCGATAGATGCCTCTTCTCTCAATGGCTCTACACGAGCTTCTAAATCAAAAACGATATCTTCGACGCGATTTAAATTTTGTTCTGTTTCATCTAATTTTTGAGTTGCTTCTTTTTTACGTTTTTTGTACTTTAATACGCCTGCTGCTTCTTCAATTAAGAATCTTCTGTCACTAGGCTTTGCATTTAATACTTCATCAACTTTACCTTGAGAAATAATACTGAATGCTTCTTTACCTAAACCAGAGTCTAAGAATAAATCTAAAATTGATTTCAAGCGTGTACGTTCTTTATTTAAATAATATTCGCTGTCACCGTTTCTATATAATCGACGTTCAACTATAACCGTTTCCTCGTCAATGTTTAGCTTCTTCGAATGATTATCTAGCGTTAATTTCACTTCTGCAAACTGACATTTCTTTCGATCTTTAGAACCGTTAAAAATAATATCTTCCATCTTTGACCCACGAAGACTTTTAGCAGATTGTTCTCCTAAAACCCACTTGATTGCATCTGTTATATTACTTTTACCACTACCATTTGGGCCAACGATTGCAGTCACACCGTTGTCAAAATCGACATGTGTATGTTCAGCAAATGATTTAAATCCATATGCATCTATTGATTTCAAATAAACCATAAATTACCCCTTATTGACTATTATTCAGCGCTTTTTTAGCTGCATTTTGTTCTGATTCTTTCTTTGTTCTACCTTCTCCAGTTTCTAAAGGTTTTCCATCTAATAATACTTCAGAAGTAAACAACTTATGGTGAGCCGGACCAGATTCATCTAATAAGTTATATGTTATCGTACCTTTATTGCGTCTATGCATCAATTCTTGTAATTCTGTTTTATAGTCTCTATTTGCAGTATAACTTTCATCAATTACTTGGGGATACACGATCGCACTTAGAAAGGTTTCAACTGTGTCTAGTCCTTTATCTAAATATAAAGCACCTACAAATGATTCAAAAGCATCCGCAATTAAGGATGGTCTTTCACGACCTCCAGTTTTTTCTTCGCCTTTACCTAATAATAATAAATCATTCATATTTAGACTCATTGCAAATGTTACAAGTGATGGTTCACATACAATTGATGCGCGCAGTTTAGTTAACTTACCTTCAGGTAATAATGGGAATTTCTTAAATAAAAACTGTGACACCGTCAATTCTAACACCGCATCTCCTAAAAATTCTAAACGTTCATTGTGGCTTAATTTATCAAGTTTAAAATCATTTATAAAACTTGAATGTGAAAATGCTTGAACATAAATATCATAGTTATCAAATTCAATATCAAGATTATTCATAAACTTATCAAATTTACTTTTAAATTGTGCTATGATTTGTGATTTATTTTTGGACATAACTTACCTCCTTAACTTTATCATTCTTATCTATTTTACGTTAAAAAACATAAAAAAAAAAGAATATTGTTATTTACTTATACATATCCAACAATTCTATAAATAAATATCTAAAAATAAATAAGTCTGGAACATAAATACTTATTCTCAAATAAAGAATGCCACTCCATATTTATTTGGATTAGCTTATTTTATTTTGCTAGATTCTCTAGTCTTGCCTCTTAGCGTACTTCTATTTTGCTAGATTCTCTAGTCTTGCTTCTTAGCGCACTTCTATTTTGCTAGATTACTCCGTCTTGCCTCTTAGCGCGCTTCTATTTTGCTAGATTCTCTAGTCTTGCCTCTTAGCGCACTTTTGTTCCATTATTATCTATATCATCTTACTTAATTATTACTGAAAAACCCGGGACAAATATGTCCCGGGCTCATTTAAATTAACGTTTTATTTATCTATTTGGTCTTATAAACCACATTTCAGTTTCATAATCATGTGTAATGCGTTGCGCTACTTCTGACTTATCAGCACCTCCGCCATACCAATTTTGATCTAAACTTTGGAATTTCATTAAATTACCATCTGCATTACCATTCATCACAATTGCAGTATGACCAGCACCAGAGCCAAAGTCTTCATTAAACACCACAATATCGCCAGGTTTTGCTACAAATGATGGTGTGTTTTTATAAACTGTAGCTTCACCGCTAAAATCATTTGCAGTTGGAATATCTTTAGCATAATCACCATGTAAACCATGACCGTATAGATAATTCCAGTAGTAGTTTACTAAGTCAAAGCATTGCCATCCATAATATCCATCGAAGTCCCATCCTTTGCCTTCTAAAGACTTAATGTAATTCATTGTTGAAGTAGATGATTCTAACACTTCTTTTTTAGCTGTGCTACCATTTTTGTCATAATTTCTATGATCCACTTCAACGTTCTGAATCTTAGGTGACTTATCTTTGTTAGTTGGTTCTTTTGCTTCAATTGTTGCACTCAAGTTCATCGTTGTTAAACCCATTACAGCTACAGTTACTAATACCTTTTTCTTTATTTTCATAAATCCCCCTAAGTATTATGTATATTTCACTCTTAATAAGAATAATTATAATATTTTAACATAATTAAATACATTTGTGTAACTTATAAAGGAGATTGCACACATGTTGAATTAGTGAAAAAGTATACTGAATGCGACATACACTAACAATATTGCCATAATAATATTAAATAATTTTTCATGTTTTATAAGAATTTTCTTGAATATTGTACCTAAAACAGCCCAACTAAATGTACCTAAAAATCCAATTACAGCTAACACCAATAAAGAACTTATTTCTGATACTCTACTCATTTCTACTGAGATAATAAATGTAGAAACAACAGTCAAAGCATAAATAATCGCTTTAGGATTTATAAATTGCAATATTATCCCATAACCTAAACCACTAAGTTTTTCATCAAACTCTTGTTTCGAATCGTTATAAGAGCTTTTCACAATTTTGTAAGCCAAATAAATTAAATAAATAAATGCAAAAACTTTCATAAAAAGCTCAATCAAAGGAAATGCATTACTTAAAAGTTCATTAAATAAATAAGAAATTATAAGTAAACTTAAAAATCCAATACCAACACCAATCGAAAAGCGACTGGCTCTCTTAAAATTTAATTCTTTCGAAAAATACAAGGCCATAATATTATTAGGGCCCGGCGTAAAACTCGCGACAAATCCATAAATAATCATGGAAAGAAACGCCATCATAAGACCCCCTTTTTAACTTTCATCCATTATACTTTTTTATAAGAAATTATAAAATATTTTTTCAATTTAGTTTATAATCAATAAGTAAGTCGAAAAGACACATCAAACTTTATTCAAACGCTCAATAAAAATCAAAAACAAATAACCTAGTTCATACATGATATGTACTAGGCGCTCAATCTGTAACATTAATTAATAGTAAGTTCATGAACAATTCCCCAAAATTAAGAATTCACTTCATGTTTAAAGTTTTTTAGCTATTCGCATTCCCAACATTATACTATAGTCTATAGATGAATTTAGTTTTATAAAAACGATTGGTATCACCTCTGTACCAAGTGGTATGATGAATACATCTTCTTCTTTCATTTCTAAAGGTACAGTTATTGGTTCACTAAACCCTGCCATGCTATCTATAAATTGACCAGTAAGCATTAATTGATTTTCATGTTCATATACTTCAATTTTTAGACCTTCTCGTTTATAGGTTCCTATATATTTTTCTGCATTGCTAAGATTTATAGAATGATAAGTACTTAATAGTGGTTGCAGTTCACCTACATTTAAGTATTCTATTAATTCTCCTACAAATTCATGATAAAATGATTGGTATTTTCCACCATTAACTAAAATCGTTATAATTAAATTAGATGTTGGTAATATATCAACATAACTATATTGACCAAACATTGAACCTTCATGACCAAATCCTTTTTCTTTGTCATAATTATAAAGTGAAAAGCCTCTTCCCCAAGCATAAGACTTAAACGTCCATTTATCATGACAATTCATCTGTGGAGTTGTCATTAATTTTTTTGATGAAGAATTTAACAATTCATCATTTTGTTCTAATGCTAGAAACGGTAAAAAGGACCTTGTGACATTTTCTGCTGACGAACACAACGTTCCCCCATACGGACCACTGGATCGTGATAATGTATTCCACTTTTCATTCGATTGCAAATCACCACTATTATCGTAATAATGACCAGTAGCAAATGTATGATTCAATATATTTTCTGGAAGTGTTTCAGTATGATTCATGTTCATCGGTTTAATTATAAAACGATATAGTGCATCATCCCAAGTAAATCCAGTAATATTTTCAATTATACTACCTAACAAATTATATCCCACACTACTATATGAAACGACCTCATCTGGTGATGCATCAAATGCGATATCTTGAAGATGTGCAACATATTTTTGCAAACAGTCATCACCTCTTCCTGTATTTAAATAATAATCTCCTGTTAAACCACTTGTATGGCTTAACAATTGATCTATTGTTATTTGATTTAAATATTGAATGTCTTTATCATAAATCTGTAATATATCATTCACCTTAGTATTGAGTTCAATTTTGCCTTGTTCCACCAATTTCAAAATCATTATCGCGGTATATACTTTTGTTATGGATCCTATTTGAAATAAGCTATTTTGATTAACAAGTTCATTTCGCTGTAAATGTAGTTTTCCAGATTGAAAATTATATATTTCACCATTTAGATAGATAGAAACTGAAGTACCAGGTATGTCATACTTCTTCATTAATGATTCCATACGACTCAACCAATATACTTTATCAATTTTCATGAATTGCCCTCCTTATTGTCATTTTTAATAAACAATGTGATAGGTAAAAATAATACAACTTTGAAATCATTTTTAGTATAATACTTTATCTTGTAAAAGTATTGCAATATGACTATATGTAAATATTATTTTATGCATTCATTTAAATTATATAATATTTGATATGGTTTTATTTTAAATTGACCAATCAGAAATATTGAAGTAGATTTAGTCTACGTAAATTTTTAATGTTATGTAAAAGCAAAAAAATCCCATAGACCTATGTCTATGGGCGATTGTAACTTAGAATTATTTTTCTAATGATTCAATATATTTAACAGCGTCACCAACAGTGTTGATTTTTTCTGCTTCCTCATCAGGGATTTCCATATCAAATTCATCTTCTAATTCCATAACTAATTCAGCGATATCTAATGAATCAGCACCTAAATCATCTTTAAATGAAGCTTCAGGTGTTACTTTTTCAGCGTCTACTCCTAGACGATCTACAATTATGTCTTTAACTTTATCGAAACTTGCCATTCCATTCACCTCCTTTAAATGATTTATATTTATGATAACAAATTTTAATGTAAATATTAATGTTATTTACATTATTTATTGCATGAACATTCCACCATTTACGTGTAATGTTTGACCTGTAATATAATTTGCTTTATCACTAGCTAAGAATACAACAGCATTTGCAATATCTGTATCTTCCCCGAATCGATCTAATGGGATTTGTGATTTCATTTGTTCTTTAAGTTCATCTGATAATTCATCTGTCATGTCAGACACGATAAACCCAGGTGCTACTGCATTACAAGTAATGCCACGAGATGCTAATTCTCTTGCAAATGATCTTGTCATGCCTTCAATACCTGCTTTAGACGCAACGTAATTTGCTTGTCCAGGATTTCCTACTGCACCTACTACACTTGATAGGTTAATAATACGACCTGACTTTTGCTTCAACATTGTTCTCGTTACTGCTTGAACACAGTTGAAAGTACCTTTAAGGTTTGTGTTAATAACATCATCAAATTCATCTTGTTTCATTCTCATTAGTAAATTATCTCTTGTAATTCCAGCATTGTTTACAAGGACATCAATTGAACCAAATTGACTTACTGTTTCTTTAACCATTGCTTTTGCTTCATCTATGTTACTTACATTCGCTTGATATACAAATGCGTCTACACCTAATTGTTTAATTTCTGATGCAACTTGCTCTGCTTTTTCTTTATTACCTGCATAATTGACTACTACATTATAACCATCATTTGCTAGTTCTAATGCGATTTTTCTACCAATACCTCTTGAAGCTCCAGTTACGATTGCTGTTTTTGTCATTATTCATTCCATCCTTTAATATCATCAATAGTTTGAATTGAAGTTATTTTAACGTCTCGACTAATTTTTTTGACAAGTCCTGATAATACTTTGTTTGGACCGATTTCGATAAAATGGTCTACTCCATTATCAATTAAATATTCTATAGATTGACTAAATTCTACAGGTGAGAATAATTGTTCAACCATATTATGTTTAATTACTTTGTGATCAGATTCTGGTTTAGCGTAAACATTTTGAACAATTGGATGTTCTGCATCTTTCCATTCAAACTGATCTATATATGCTTTGAAATCTTCAGAAATTGTTTCCATCATTGAAGAATGAAAAGGTCCTGATACTTTTAATGGCATTACACGTTTAGCACCTAGTGATTTACCTTCACTTGCAAGCTTCTCTATTAGCTCTGTATGACCTGACACAACAATTTGTCCAGGGCAATTAATGTTAGCAGGTTCTATTATTTTATCTTCAGTAGATAATTGTTCACAGATTGATTTAACTTCATCAACATTTAAACCTAATACTGCTGCCATTGATCCAACTCCATTAGGAAATGCTTCAGACATTAATTCTCCACGTTTATGTACAATTTGTACAGCATCTTCAAATTTCAACACACCTTCAGATACTAACGCTGAGTATTCACCTAAACTGTGTCCTAATGCATAGTCATAGTTTAAGTCCTGTAATGCATTCATGATTGCTGTACTATGTGTTAAAAGTGCGGGTTGCGTATATTCTGTTAATCCTAAGTTTCCTTCTGGATCTTTAAACATAATCTCTAGTAAATCAAATGACAATACTTCATTTGATCTATCTAGAATAGATGTTGATTGTATCTCTGTTTGATATAAATCTTCTGCCATTCCTACTTTCTGTGATCCTTGGCCAGGAAACATAATTGCTACTTTACCCATTTATATCACCTACTGCTTTCGTCATTTTGTCTATTATTTTTGTATCTGCAGCTAGTTTAGCTTGTTTAATTGCATTATAAAATGCGCGTTCATTTGAAGATCCGTGTGCTTTCACGACAATTCCATTTAATCCCAAAAGGACTGATCCACCATATTCTGCATAATCTAATTTATCTTTGATACTTCCAAAATCTTTTTTCAATGTCAAAGCTGCTAATTTATTAATTGGTGATGCTGTCATAACATCTTTCATCATTTTGAAAATTCCAGTTGCAGTACCTTCAATTGTCTTAAGAACCATATTACCGTTATAGCCATCAGACACGACAACATCACTTGCATCTAATAATAAAGTTTTTGGTTCTACATTTCCAATAAAGTTCTCAAAATTTTCTTCTTTTAATAATTGGTATGTCTTCTTAGTTTGTGCATTACCTTTAGATTCTTCAGTACCTATGTTTAATAAAGCGAGTGATGGTTTGTCTATACCTCTAATTTGCTTGGCATAGATTTCCCCCATTTTTGCATATTGGACTAGATGTTCTGGCTTAGCATCTGAATTTGCACCAATATCTAAAAACACAAACCCTTTACCAGTAACAGTGGGAAAAGTAGCAACTAATGCTGGTCTTTCAATCCCTTTAATTCGTCCAACGATAAATAGACCACTACTCATTAATGCCCCAGTGTTCCCGGCTGAAACACATGCTTCAGCTAACCCATCTTTAACAGACTTTGCCGCAAGTACCATTGAAGCATTCTTCTTTCGCTTGATGGATCTAACTGGTTCATCATCCATAGTGATGACTTCATCTGTATGTGTGAATTTAACGCGTTCATGTTTAAAATCACATTTATTCTCATCACCAAATAATAAAATTTCTAAGTCTTTAAAATCATGAATCGCTTGCTTAACCGCTTCGATTACGATATTTGGCGCATTATCCCCGCCCATCATATCAATCGCAATTTTAACCATTTTTTTCACCCTCGCTTGCATAATACATTTCAAATTGTCCTTTAAATATCGTCTCACCTTGAACGCTACTTGTTACGTCAACTTTTGCAATATGCTTAGATTTATGTGTAACTGTTGCTTTTGCAATAACTCTTTCATTCAACTTTACAGATTTAATAAACTGAACATTGCTCTTTGTTGTTAACGCTAATTCGTCATTTATAAGTGCAACACATAATGAGTTTGCTTGCGCAAATATATAATGCCCTCTAGCTATTCCATTGCGTGTAAAGACATGTTCTTCCCTTATATCTAATAAAGATATTGCTGTTTTATCTAATTCTATATCAATGATTTCACCAATAACATCTTCTATTGGTAATGATTTAATTTCGTCATGTTGCTTCGTTGCGACATCTTTAATACGACGTCTTAATTCAGGTATGCCGAGCTCCATTCTATCTAATCTAATAGTTTGGATGCTCACATTAAAATATTCACTTAAAGTTTCGTCAGTAACAAACGGCTCTTCTTTTAAACGATTTGTTAGTTCTTTCTGGCGATCTGTTTTTGATAATTTCATTTCATCCAAATCCATTCTATTATGTACTTATAGCTATAGTTAGCACCTGCTATCATGACCTACCTTATCTATACTACCATGTGTCTATCAAATTACTCAACAAATAACGCAATAAAAAAACGAGTGAAATGAATTTTTTCACTCGTTTAGCTATATTTAAGCTGATTTCTCTTCTACAGCAGTATATATCATACGTTCTTCAAATAATAAAGTTTCTGGATTATATGTGTCACATGTGATTAAAGTAAGTTGATTTGGCTTACCTTTATGTTCATTTAATACTTCAACTTGTGTTGGTTTAACATTTTTAATGGTCTTTATTTTGTAAGTCTTCGTTCCATTTAACGTAATGAGTTCTACTTTATCCCCAATCTTCGCTCTATCTAAATAATTAAAGCGTATGCCTGCTCCTTCTACTCTATGACCAGCAATTGCAACGTTCTGTTCGGATAATTTTTCACCTTCATCAACGAGTGAAAGTCCGTTTTTTAAATTTTGTTCTGTAGCTGGACCATTAAAAATCGGTTCATTAATATCAGCAGCTGGTACTTTTAAATAGCCGACCATGTTATCTCCAAGTTTAATTTGTTTTGTATCTGTTTTCGTTATAAATGATTCGACTGGATTAATATCTACTTTATCTTCTTTATTCTCAAAAGATGTGATTACTTTGTCATTAACTCTGTCTGTAACGTATGTTCTAATATCATTCCAGAAGAATATTGTTATCGCTGTGATAATTAATAACAAGCCTATTATTCTTAAAACCCATCTCATGTTTTTAACAACCTCTCAAAATATGTTAATTTTAATTTATAAAATTTTCATATTGAAGTCAATCAAAATTTTGTTCTTCCATTGATTCTTGTACAAGCAACCTTAATTTATCGTATTTTGGTTCAAAGAATTCACCTGACTGAACGAGTTCTGCCGCTTCATCTCGTGCAACTTCTAACATTCTATAGTCTTCAACAATATTAGCAACTCTGAAATCAGGTAGACCACTTTGTTTAACACCAAAGAAATCACCTGGGCCACGCATTTCTAAATCTCTTTCAGATAAATAAAATCCGTCAGTCGACTCAGTCATGATGTGCATACGCTCCACGCCACTTTCCGTTTTAGGAGATGCTACTAATGTACAATAACTTTGATGATGGCTACGTCCTACTCGGCCTCTCAATTGATGTAATGTTGATAAGCCAAATCTATCCGCATCATAAATTATCATAAATGTTGCATTTGGTACGTTAACCCCTACTTCTACTACAGTCGTTGAAACCAAGATAGCAATTTCATTTTGACTAAATCTATCCATGATATGATCTTTTTCTTCTGAACTCATCTTACCGTGAAGCAATCCTACTTTTTCAGCACCGAATTTAATTTGAAGTTGTTCATATATCGCCACTACATTTTGAACATCTAATGCTTCACTTTCTTCAATCAAGGGACAAATAACATATGCTTGTTGTCCTTTTACTATTTCACTATTTAATTGATTTAATACTTGTTCAATTTCATCGTGTTTCGCCCATGATGTAATAATTTCTTTACGACCTTTAGGCATCTGTTTTATAGACGTAACATCCATTTCTCCAAATGCTGAAATAGATAACGTTCTTGGTATCGGCGTTGCCGTCATAAACAGAACATTTGTATCTGCACCTTTTTCACGTAATTTCTTACGTTGATTAACACCGAATCTATGTTGTTCATCAATAATAACTAATCCAATATCATTAAATTCAACGTCATCTTGTATAAGTGCATGTGTACCTACGATAATGTCTATTTCTCCAGCATTTAATTGTTCAAGCAACAATTTACGTTTCTTGCCTTTAACTGAACTTGTTAACAGTGCGACATTCAATTGTCCTTTAAACAACTCATCCAAACTTATAGCGTGTTGTTCAGCTAATATTTCTGTAGGGACCATTAAAGCACTCTGTTTACCTGAATTAAACATTGCAAATATGGCAATTGCAGCTACAACTGTTTTCCCTGACCCAACATCACCTTGTAGTAGACGATGCATCTTAATTGGCGCTTTCAAATCTCTAAAAATTTCATTCACACTATTTTTTTGAGCGTCAGTCAATTCAAAAGGTAACGTATCAATAAAATTTTTCACATCATTGATATTATAGTTTAAGCCTTCGATTTGATTTGATTCCTTTTCCAATTTACTCAACCACTTCATTTTCAATTGAAATAAAAACAATTCATTAAATGAGAATGTACGACGTGCAAACTTCAATTGTTCGAACTCTATCGGTTTATGCAAAATAGGAATGACTTCTTTTAAAGACATCAATTTATATTTATTTATGAGTGTATCTGATAACCACTCATCTATATTTACTAACTTTAAAGCTTGTTCAATATATTTATTGAGTTGCTTTTGTTTGAGTCCTTCTTTCAATCGGTATATTGGCGTAAGTGTATTACCACCTCCACTACGTTCAGCCATTACTTTTTGACCGGTAATAACTTGTTTTTTTTGTTCCCATTTACCTTTGACAGTTACAGTTTCTCCCATAACTAATCGTTTCTTTAAATAGGGTTGATTAAAGAAAGTTACTTTTACAGCAACACCATCTATCATCATATGACAAGTCAATTTCGACTTATTTCTGCCAAAAAATGCGACTGTAGGGCTAGAATAAACTTCACCTGTAACAGTTACAACATCTCCATCCGTTGCTTCATTTAAATTAATGACAGATTCATCTTCGTAACGTGTTGGTAAATATAGAACCAAATCTTCTAAAGTATGTATATTTAATTCATTTAATAATTGTAAACTTTTAGGACCTACACCTTTAAGTTCTTGTAATGTATGATCTGTATAGATTAAATGTTGCTTTCCCATTATTTATCACCTAGATTAATTAATATCTTAATTATAGAACAAATATTCGTGTTTAACCAATAGATTGCTATTTTTCAAACAACCTTGATTATACAGCATCATCCAATTGCCTTCATAATCCACAAGTTGGACGACAATTTCATTCGAAACGATATAATCTTAAAATTCAACAAAACTAGGCTACTCAATTCCTATAAATTTCAGGAAATGAGTAGCCTAGAAAATAATGTTCTTATTTAGTTACCAAATATTTCTTGTTTCAATCTTTCTCCAGTTGGTGTTCCAGCTAGACCACCTCTACCTGTTTCGCGAAGTGCTGAAGGCATTGTTTGTCCTATTTTGTACATAGCTTCAATTACTTCATCTGTCGGTATTCTAGATTTGACACCTGCTAAAGCCATATCTGCAGATATAATGGCATTTGATGCACCTGCTGCATTTCGTTTTACACATGGTACTTCAACTAGGCCAGCTACAGGATCACAGACTAGACCAAGCATATTCTTTAAACTTATCGCAAATGCTTCTGCAGATTGTTGAGGTGTTCCTCCAGCCATTTCAACAGTTGCTGCTGCACTCATCGCCGCAGCTGAACCTACTTCTGCCTGACAACCTCCAGCAGCACCAGATATAGATGCGTTATTTGCGACAACAAAACCAAATGCACCTGTTGTGAATAAGAAATTAATCATATCTTCTCGAGATGGGTTTAATTTTTTCTTTAATGCAAATAATACACCAGGTGCTACACCGGCAGAACCGGCAGTTGGTGTCGCACATATTTTACCCATTGCAGCATTCACTTCATTTGTAGCTACTGCTTTACTTACAGCATCAATCATTAAGTCGCCAGATAATGATTTACCACTTTCTAAATAGTCTTGTAATAACACTGCATCCATACCTGTCAAACCTGTTGTTGATGTAACGCCATTAATGCCTCGTTCAACTGCTTTTTCCATAGTATCAAGGTTTCGTTCCATATTTCTATATACGTCTTCTCTAGAGAGTTTTGTAACATGCATTTCTTGTTCTATCATAACTTCGTATATTTTTTTATTATCTCTTTCACATATTTCAATTAGTTCTTTAACGCTCTGAAACATATTAAACCCTCCTTTTATGATTCACCCATTAGAGATACCGTCTGCACACCATCTATCACTCTAATTTGTTCAAGTATTTCATCCGATATATCATCATCAAGTTCGCAAGTCATTAAAGCTAAATCGCCTTTTTCTTTACGTGCAACTTGCATACTCCCAACATTAATTCGATTATCACCGAAAACATTTGTGACTTTCCCAATTGTTCCAAATGTATCTTTATGGAATACTAACAATGCTGGATAATTCCCACTAATCGCAATACGGAATCCATTAATCGCGACGATTTCTACTTTACCTCCACCGATTGAAATGCCTTCAACCGAAATTTCCATTTCTTTATTTCGCATACTAATAATTGCAGTGTTAGGATGTGATCTTTCCTCAAACATTTCAATAAAGTTTACATCTATACCATTTTCTTCAGCCGTTTGAAGACTTGTCTTAATTCTATCATCATCCGTATCATACCCTAAAATACCACCAACAAGAGCGACGTCTGTACCATGCCCTTTATATGTTTCCATAAATGAACCGTATAAATATATATCAATGTGATCTGGCTTTCCATTAAAAAGCTCTCTCGCAATTAATCCTATTCTTACTGCACCCGCAGTATGAGATGATGATGGCCCAACCATAACTGGACCTATAATGTCGAAGACACTTCTATATTTCATCAATTATCACTCGTTTCTATTTTGATTTCACCATACTATTATAACAACTCAAATCACTTTTGTAAGCGTTTTAAAACATAAAAGACAACAACGTTTATTATTTAACATTGTTGTCTTTTATGTCTATTTTTATTCTACTGAGAATAAGAAAGAATAAATTGGTTGATCACCTTGATGAACTTCCACTTCAACATCTTCATATTTTTCTTCAACATATGATTCCAGTTGCGCAACTTCTTCATCAGTGGCACTTTCACCTTTTATGATTGTTAAAATTTCACTTTCTTCATCAATCATATCATCAATTAGTTTTTTACTAACTGCTACATGATTAGAATCACTTACTTTAATCTTGCCTTCGTTGATTCCCATGAATTCATCTTTCTTAATTGTGATACCATCTATATTTGTGTCTCTAACAGCATACGTTACTGATCCAGATTTAACAAAGCTCATTGCTTCTTCCATCTGTTTTTTATTCTCTTCAATTGTTTGTTCAACATTGTAGTTTAACATTGCAGATAAACCTTGAGACACTGTTTTAGAATTTACAACCGCTACAGGAATATCAACTAAATGCTCAACTTGTTCTGCAGCCATGATGATGTTTTTGTTATTAGGTAAGATGATTGCTTTTTTGCAACCAGATTGTTTAACAACTTTAACAATATCTTCAGTTGATGGATTCATCGTTTGTCCACCACTGATTACATGTGTTGCACCAAGTGATTTAAATAATTTTGTAATACCTTCACCCATAGAAATTGTAATCACAGCTGTTTCAATTTCTTCTTGTTGTTCTTGTTTGATTTTTTTGTTTGCGCTTTTTCTTAAAACTTCTCTATGTTGTTCACGCATATTTTCGATTTTTAGTTTAATCAGTTCACCATATTGACTACCATAAGTTAACACTTCTCCTGGTGTTTCAGAGTGAACATGTACTTTAACGATTTCATCATCTGAAATAACAAGTAATGAGTCTCCGAATTGACTCATATCTTCTCGGAATTCCTCTTCATCAAATGGTTTCTTATCTTTACCGAAGCGAACCATGATTTCTGTACAATAACCATATACGATATCTTCCGTACTCATTACACCACCAAAATCATGGTCATCATTAATAAATTCGTCTGTATCTACTTTTTCTTTGTTAGGTTCAATCTTTTCACCTTTTAGAGCAGCGTAGAAGCCTTCGTATACAAACATTAAACCTTGTCCACCACTATCTACTACGCCTACTTCTTTAAGTACAGGTAATTGATTTGGTGTGTTTTCTAATGCTGCTTGCCCTTTTTCAATGATTGCTTCCATAACTGTAATAATGTCATCAGTTGTTTCAGCAGATTTAACAGCTGCTTCACCTGAAGCTTTAGCAACAGTTAATATCGTACCTTCAACAGGTTTCATTACGGCTTTATAAGCTGTATTGACACCAGCTTGTATAGCTTTAGCGAATTGTTTAGCATCTATTGAACTTTCATTCTCAATTGATTTTGAAAATCCTCTAAATAGTTGTGATAATATAACACCAGAATTACCTCTAGCACCCATTAATAATCCTTTAGAGAATACTTTCCCTACTTCACCTATGTGATCACTGTTTTGTGATTTAACTTCTGTTGCTCCTGAAGACATAGATAAATTCATATTTGTACCTGTGTCTCCATCTGGAACTGGAAATACGTTTAAAGAATCTACAAAATCTGCATTGTTTGATAAACTGTCTGATCCTTGAATGATCATATCTGCAAACAATTTGCCGTCAACCTTTTTCATACTGTAATTGCCTCCCTATGCTTCCTCATCGTCGTTAATTACGCGAACGCCTTGTATATATATATTTACTGCATTGACTTTTAAGTTTAATGATTGTTCTAAAGTATATTTAACAGCTGATTGGACATTGTTTGCTATTTCCGAAATTTTCGTACCATAACTTACAATAATATACATATCTACATCAAGTACACCTTCATTTTGAGAAACAATTACACCTTTAGTGTAGTTATCACGTCTTAAGATTTCTGCTATCCCATCTCTTACTTGGTGCTTACTTGCCATACCAACAATTCCATAACATTCTACAGCAGCACCGCCGGCTAATGTAGCTATTACATCATTTGAAATATCTATACTGCCATACTCATTTGTAATTTCTAATGTCATAATTGTGTCCCTCCTACATATTTATATTAATATGTGTTTTTACTTATACATATATGTTCTGTTTAATTATACTTAAAATCATATTCAAATCGCAAGAATTCATCATTATATAAACGTTTTTATATAGAACGTTTTCACAAGATATCATTATAACAAATAAATTGAACTTTAAAACACTTTTAACGAAATTTGTCATTATTTTTTCGTTTTTTTCTTAAAAATCATTGAATAGCCATCTTCAGCGTGTTATATTATTAAAGTGTGTAAACGTAAATAAATGTGTATTTATATTTCATTAAAGGAGGATATTTATGGCTAAAGAATGTTTCGTAACAGGTCGTAAAGCTAGAACAGGTAATAACCGTTCTCACGCATTAAATGCTAACAAACGTCGTTGGAACGCTAACTTACAAAAAGTTAGAATTTTAGTTGACGGTAAACCTAAACGTGTATGGGTTTCTGCTCGTGCGCTTAAATCAGGTAAAGTTACACGCGTTTAATGAATATAAGTCACATATTAGTAAAGAGAACCTTTGTGTGGAAGGTTCTCTTTTTTTATTTGTCTTTACATTGCATGACTAATATATTCCCTAATTCAACTGTAACGGTAGGGTGTTTTTCTTCTTCCTTAAATTCGTTACTAATCGTTAAAGTTGAGCCTTGTTTCAAAGTAGTATAAGGCAAATCGTATTTGAAGTTATCAAGTTTGATTCGTATATTCGAATTTAATGGAATAAAAGAAATGTATTTCATACCTGTTACTTGAGTCATAGTATGAGTTCCTGGTTTTAATACTTGAATATTATTTTGTTGATCGATTATTGAAATGTTCAAATCATTTTCAATAAACTCAGGTTTAGTAAGAATTTGAACCGCTCCCATGAAATGATCTAACCTTCCACCGGTGGCACCATAAATTTCAATATCAGAATAGCCCATTTCTACAGCTAGATTAACTGCAAGTGCTAAATCGGTATCATCTTTTTCTTTTTTTACTGGATTGACTTTTACCTTTCGTTTAATTTTCTCAAATTCAGTTTCATTCACTGAATCAAAGTCTCCCACAGCTGATATAGGTACAATATTATGTTCGATAAGTTCAAATGTCCCTCTATCTACACCTATCCAATCTGTATCTTGATCCTCCAAGATTTGTGTGTCTATATTTCTCAAACTACATAAAAGTTTTACTTTCACCATTACTCACCCTTTAATTTTAGAACTGGTTCCTTATAGTCATCATGTTTAAAGTAATATGAACCAGCAACTAGTATATCTGCACCTTGTTCTCTACATAAAGCGCCTGTTTCTTCATTTACGCCACCATCTACTTCAATTTCAAAGTTCAAGTTATGTTCTTGGCGATAACTATTGAGCCATGAAATTTTGTTTAATGTTGTTTCAATGAATGACTGACCTCCAAATCCTGGATTAACTGTCATAACAAGTACAAAATCCACGTCTGCTAGGATTGATGATAATAATTCAACTGGTGTGCCTGGATTTATTACAACACCAGCAAGTTTATTGTGCGCTTTAATTTGTTGAATAGCTCGGTGAATGTGAGGCGTCGCTTCAATATGAACTGATACCATATCACTGCCAGCTTCACAGAATAAATCTATCATTTGTTCTGGATCGTTTATCATTAAATGTGTATCAATTATCATATCTGTATTTTTTCGTAAGGATTCTAATATTGGGAGTCCTATTGAAATATTCGGCACAAATTGACCATCCATTACATCAAAATGCAATATATCTGCGCCAGATTCTTTAACTTTGTTTACTTCTTCTTTCAAGATTGAAAAATCACATGCTAATAATGAAGGTGCTATTTTAGTCATCAGTATCTTACCTTTCTATTTTGAATTTCTTCAAATAATGTTAAATAATGTTTATATCTTAATTGATAAAATGAACTGTCTTTAATTAACTCTTTCACTGCACATTTAGGTTCATTTATATGCGTACAATTTCTAAATTTACAATTTGGTTTTACCTTTTCAAATTCTGGAAATAAATCTGCGAGTTCATCTTTTTCAATATGCGAAAAATCTAATGCACTAAATCCAGGCGTATCAGCGAGATATCCATGTTCCATTTCAAATAATTCTACATGTCGCGTCGTATGTTTACCTCTATTTAAAGCTTTTGAAATTTTATTTGTTTCAATATTTAAATCTTCAAACAATCTATTCATCATAGTTGATTTTCCAACACCAGATTGACCACTTAATACGATTATACCATTTATTAAAGGCTTGATTGCTTCAGATAAATCGTCATGATTTCCGACAAATCGAGTTTCATAACCGATTGCTTCATATTGTTTTAACAAATGCTCAACTTCTTTAATCTCTATTTCAGTTGATAGATCTTTTTTAGTTATACATATGATTGGTGTAATGTTATAAGAATGAACGATAACCAAAAATCGATCCAATAATTGTTGACTTAATTTAGGTTCTACTGCGCTCATGACAACAATTACTTTCTCAATGTTTGACACTGGCGGTCTTAACAACATATTGTCTCGCTCATGAATATGTTGTATATAACCTCCTGTTTCATTTTCAACTTGAAAATCTACGATATCTCCAACAACTGGTGATTGTTTGTTTTTTCTAAACAACCCTCTCGCTTTCGTAATATAAGTACCATCATCTGTTTGTACAGAGTAATCACCACTAATAGACTTTATAATTCGTCCTGTCTTCAATATAACACCTACCTTTTTATTTATTTAATTTAAATACCATTATCACTTCAGTACCTTTTCCTAATTCACTTTCGAAGAATATTTCTGCATCATGATGCGCAATAATCGATTCTACAATTGATAAACCTAAGCCATTACTATCAGCATGAACATTGTGCGATTGATCTCCTTTATAAAATCTATCTTTAATGTGATCAATTTGTTCGCGTGTCATGCCATCACCTTCATCTAATATTTTAACATTTGCTGTGCCATTTTCAGAATGAATCTTGACTTGAATCATGCTAAATTCTGGTGAATATTTAATTGCATTATTTAATATATTATAAAATGCTTGATACAATAACTTGCTATTCCCTAATATATTGATTTCTTCCATATCAAAAATAATAGATATGCCTTTTTCATCAATTAAATAATTTAGATTTCTTACGACTTCTTTTAAAGTTTTATTTAAGTTTACCTCTTCTTCGAATGATAAGTGTTCACTATTATCTAATTCAGAAAGGAGTAGTAACTGTTTCGTCAAGTTACTTAATCTATATGCTCTTAAATAAATATCTTCAATGATTATTTTTCTTCGTTCTTCTTCTTTCTCATACTCTAACTCTCTCAATAAACTTAGTATTGATTGTAATGGTGATTTAATCTCATGAGATACGTTTTGAACAAATGATTGCCTCATCGTATCTAATTGTTTCAATTCGTCTCTCATTTTTATGAATCGATGTTGTAATACCCCTATTTCATCATCTCTGGATACTTTTATATCTACATCAAAATTCCCTTTAGCTAAATCTTCTGTTGTTCTCATTAAGCGTTTAATTGGATAAGCTAATGAACGACTGGATAGCATAACGAATGTTAATGAAATAACGATTAATAACACAAGCAATATCGCAAGAAATACTCTGAATTCTCCTAACATCGACCCTACACTTGGTCTTAAAAATAATGCATAACTTTTGCCATTATGGTTTATTTTTAAACCAACTGTATTTCGTGTTTCGTTATCAAAAAAACCTGTAATGAATATATTAAATGGTCGCTCCTTTATTCCATGATAAGGTTTGTTTTGTAAAACTTTATTCACCGCATCATCATTTAAATTAAATTTTCTAAAATGGTCACCATAATACGTCGGTTTCATATTGTCATCATATAAGATAGCTTGATAATGTAAATCTGTTATATGTTTTAAATAATTGTTTAACGGTTCATCATTATCTTGTTCAATATAAGTTTTAACATCCTTTAACGTTTCCATTACTTTATGGTCATTCTTTTGCTTTAAATCTATATGATAATAAATATTTGTTAATATAAACCCTAAAATCGAACTCACGAGCATAACGACTATCGTATATATCGTAATACGTTGGGCAAGTGACTTAAACTTCATTTTGATGCACCGCCTTGTACCCAACTCCCCTTACTGTTTTAATCAATACATCACTTTCGAGTTTTTCAAGTCGCTTTCTCAATCGTTTGATGTGTACATCTAACGTTCTTTCATCACCTTCAAAATCAAGTCCCCACACTACTTCTATAATTCTTTCACGTTGTAATACTTTATCTTTATTTCTTACTAAATAGTCTAATAAAGTGAACTCTTTTTTAGGCAACAACATAGACTTTTGATTAATTTTCAATTCCATATCAACTGAATTAATGATTGTATTGCCTAATTGTAATTCTGTTGAAATATTGATTTGAAAACGACGCAATACAGCTTTAATTCTAAAAATTAATTCTTTCATTTCAAACGGTTTCGTTACATAATCATCCGTACCGGATAGAAATGCGTTTTCTTTATCACTCAATTCATCTCTAGCCGTTAACATTATGACCGGAATATCAAAACTATCTTTCAGCATCTTACATAATTCAAACCCATTTATTCCTGGCATCATAATATCTACAACTGCAATATCTATATGATGGTGATCAACTACTTCTAGTGCTTCTTCCCCATCATTACTCGTTATGACATGTATACCTTCACGATCTATCTCTCTTTTTAAATCATTTAGAATGAATCGGTCATCATCTACTACTAAACATGTAACCACGTTATCACCTCTTACTATTATCATACCAAATTCGATTAAAAAAATGTTCATACAACTATATTTATAAATTTTTATTTACTGTATAAATTTTATCAATGACTCGATTTCCTTAGTTTAATGATAAATAAAAAGACACCATACAACTATTGTTGTACGATGCCTCCAATTTATTGATAAAAATTGGCTTCTAAATCATTGTTCAAGTTGTCTGATTAAACAGATTCAACGTTACGATTTACTAATGCGTTAACATTTTCAATAATCATACCACTTGCAACACGACCAGGTAATTTATTTAAATTAACTGATTGGTCTTGATCTTTTTTAACATCATAAGAAATATCTTTAGCAAAGAATTTCATTGATTCTTCCATAATAATAATTGTCATCCACTCACCAGCACAACGGTGGTTTGTATTATAATCCCCGCCGCCTTGTGGAATTAAATCAAATGGACTTCCATCCCAATCACTAAATCTGTTTGGATAGAATCTTTCTGGATTTTCCCAAAGTCCTTCTTTGTGTAAAGTTCCGTAGATATCAAGAACTAAGAAAGTTCCCTTTTCGATTGTATAATCTTCAAATTCAATATCTACTGCTGCTCTACCTGGTAAGAATGGTACAAAAGGATAGAATCTTCTAACTTCTTGTACAAATTTATATGCATAATCATTTTCATTATTGAATACTTTTTCAGCTTCGCCTGGGTAGTCATGTAATGCTTTTACACCAAAGCTTACGAAACGATTAATTGCAACTAATGGACGTACGACGTTCATTAAATCGATTGCACATAATCTTGAGTCCATAGGGTTACCTTCAAAGTCTTCCCAATGACTAAATTCGTATAATGCTGTACCTTGTGGAGGTGTCAATTTACCTTCACGTACTGCAATAATTTGATTTTCAAGGAAAGTTTCGACACGATCTCTTGCTTGTTTAGCTTCTTTATATCCTTTGAAAGCAGTACCTATATTTTTAAATGAATCAATCATCGTATCCATATCTTCTGCACAACGTTCAATTTCTTCAGGAGAAGCAATAACGCCAGCCCATCTGAAACCAACTTTAGTTAGTAAGATAATTGATTCTTTATATACGTTTACTTCATCCATTCTTTCCATACGTTCAATGTTAGTAAACCAGAAACTACGTGTTAATTCACGTAAGTAATCTAAATTCTCTTCAGTCATTAATGACATGAATAGTGCTTTACGGTCAATATGTTTCTTACCGCCTGTTGTATGTATAGCACCTTTACCGAATAATGTATTAACAACACGTTTAGGTAAAGTTCCTTGTCGTTCTATTAAATCGTTATTATAGAAGACCTCTGCCGCCTCTTTACCACTAAACACGACTGTTCTACGTCCACCTAGAGCTCTTAATTCAAAGATATTTGAATTATGTTTCTCTAGTCTATTTGGTACATATTTGTAACCCTCTTTCAATACTTTGAATGTGCTATCCAATCCACGCTCTTTTGGTATTTGCTTGCCCATAAAAATTCATTGCCTCCTAGAAATCTTGTTAATGTTATACACTTCTTCATTATTCCATTTTCTAAGTAAATAATCAATTAACAACTATTATCTATAGTAAATTTTATATCTAAATCAATAATTGCATGTCTTTTTGACCATTCAATCAATTCAGTCGGATAAATTGCATCACGGTACTTTATGTTTTTCATATTTTCAACTGGAAATGTTAATATAAATCTTTGATCAATTATTTCATCAACCAATTCATTAAATGTAGTATTTCCTTTAGTTGGACGCCCTACTGTTTTCACAATTTTAGATGGTGATACCTTATCCACCAACCATTCAGCCGCTTGCTCTGTATCCTTATCTATCATTACGGTAACACAATCAAAACGGCTCATGCCAATAATTTCTATTATCTTGTCATCAAAAAATTTCCAATTTCCAACTGGTTGATCCAATAAATTTTGATAAAATGATTGATCATTCATCTCTTCAGATTGCTTAAAGTAACGTTCTAGTTTCTTTTTATAAAGCATCTTATGTTTTTCACGTTCAATTTCTATTTCCATATCAGACACATCTATCTTCTCACGCGAACCAATTTCATAAAAATATGGCAATAAAAATTCAGCGATATTCACTTTATTAAAACTTGCATTTCTTAAATCAAAAATCATTTCTCGATTGGATGATTGTATCTTCGACAACTCATATAATGCTTCTACTGCTTGGCTAAATGTTATATTCCCCTTAAATTCTACAATTGGTACATCATCTTTCGTATAAACAGAAACACTTGATTCATTAGTTTGTTTAAACAATCTTAAGTCAAAATGATATTCTTGATTACTTCTTTCAATATCCACTGAATTTTGAAAAGTTAAGATATGATTCCAGTCTTCACGATGATACGGTGTATCACCTAATATACGATGATATCTCTTTCTGCAATAATCAATTACATCACCAGATAATTTTTTTATTTCATCACCAACTACAAAGCGAATATCATCTATTACTTCTGTCACGACAAGTGAGTTTTTCGTGGCTCTTACTCTGAAGCCTACTTGTTTTTCTTCTTCTTTGAGTGCTTTTAAACTTACATTTATGAATCCCATATCATAAAAATAATTATTCATCACTTCCACAAATACTTTATCAGTTAGTTGCGGTGACAAAACAATGTTTTTATATTCATCATAAATGGTTTGTTTGGATTCATCTTGATTCATAACATGTTCAACTTGTTTATGAATATATTCGTATAATGCAACATATGGAAGCATATTTTCACCTCGTATCCATTTTCTAAATTTTACTAATATACTAGAGGTAAATCAAATTTTATTTTAATTAAGAAACTAAAAAAACCCTTAACCTACAAACTGTAAGTTAAGGATTAAATCATATAAACCCGTTTATCATATTAAAAATCGTCGTAATCTATCGTGTCACTTTGGATTTCTTTACCATCTACTTCAACACTATATTCTGCTGTTTCACCTTTAGGTATCGTAAAGTTGATGCTCTTAGTTGTGTCTTTCTTAATTGTAAATGAGTCTGCAACATTTTTTAAATCATGAGATTTATCCTTTATAAAGATTTCTACTTTTTGACCTTTTTTATCATCAGACCCTGTAAATGGTATATACACAGACTGAGTATAAGTTTTGTCTTGTAAACTATCTTTATCGTCTTTATTTTTACTGTTTTTATTATCTGTATTTGTTTTTTTCTTTTCTCCATTGGAGACATTGAAATAAATCGTTGAATCTACTGGTAATTGAACATCTTTATAAGACTGTTTCAAGATTGTTCCTTTTTCTTCATTGCTCTCAATATCTTTAGTCTCTACAGTAAAGCCTAAGCTTTCCAACTCTGATTTAGCTGTATCGATATTTTCACCAGTATAGTCTTTAACATATTCTTGTTTAACACCAATTGATTTCGTTAAGATTAATGTTGTATCTTTCGGTACAACTTTACTTCCCGGATCAATATTTTGGTTGATAATCGTTCCCTCTTCAGCTGAATCATACTGTTCTTTAATACGGATTGAATCAAATTTTTCTTTTGCTAATTGTTTTTTAATTTCGTTAGCATTTTTCCCGATATAATCTTCAATCGTAAATTGTTTAACACCTTTGGAAATTACGAGGTCCACTTTCGTCATTTGTTTAACTTTTGAACCTACTTTAGGTATCACTTTCATAACTTCACCGTCTTTAAAGTTATTACTGTATTCTTCTGTAATGTCACCTTTACGAAGACTTTTTTCATTTAGCATGGCAATGGCTTTGCCTCTAGATTTTCCTAGAAGGTTCGGCACATCTTCATATTTTGGAGCAGTTAAAGCAAATCCTATAGCACCAAAAAGCATACACAATAACAATATTGGAACAAAAATAACAAGCCATTTATTCTTTTTACGCTTAGGTTTTTGTTGATTTTGTGCAGGTATAGCATGCGTATCATTCATACTATTTGATTGAACTTCTTTAGTATCACTATTCATTGTTTGACTAGTAACTACAGGAATTGTCTTAGTTTCTGTTGTTGAATCATATCTAGGTGATTCATCTTGTCTATCATCATCCAATGCAGTAATAAGGTCATAATACATTTCGTCAGTATCTCGATAACGTAATGATTTTTCTTTTCTTGTTGCTTTCATTACAACATTTTCGATACTTTGAGGTATTGATGGCCTCTCACTTCTGATTGAAGGTATTTCTTCTTGTATATGTTTAATCGCAACACTCACTGGCGTTTCACCATTAAATGGAGGATGACCTGTTAACAATTCATATAACACAATACCTATAGAATAAATATCTGATGATTCATCGGTAGGTTGACCTTTCGCTTGTTCAGGTGATAAATATTGAACCGATCCCATAACATGATTTGTTTCAGTTAGTGCTGTTTCACTAAGAGCTCGTGCTATGCCGAAGTCTAATATTTTTAATGTATCATGTTTTGTCATCAATATGTTTTGAGGTTTAATATCTCGATGAATAATTCTATGATGGTGCGCATGGGCAATACCTTTTAAAATTTGCAACGTCATGTCGACTGCTTCTTTAGCTGATAGTTTACCTTCTTTAGATAGGTATTCTTTTAAAGTTGGCCCATTAATGTATTCCATCACTAAATAGTAACAATTATCATCTTCTTCAACATCTAATACGTTCACAATATTGTTATGACTTAAAATTGTAGTATTTTGTACTTCTCTTTCAAATCGTTCAACGGTTTTTTCTTTTTCATTAGGCGGTATATTGATTACTTTTATAGCAACTTCTCGATTTAAGATATTATCTTTAGCAAGATAAACATTACTCATACCACCGCCACCTAAATACTTCACTAATTCATAGCGACCGGCGATTATACGACCTATCATATTTTCCCACCTTCAAATGGACATAATATGAATGAAATATTATCTTTACCTTCAATTTCAATCGTACTATCAATTAAAGAAAAACCGATATCCTCAATCGTTCCATCATTTGTCATGATGAGTTTTTGAACGTCATCTTCATGTAAATAATCCGTTAAACCATCTGAGTTTAATAATAAATAATCATAATATTTAGTTTGGTAATAGAAAACATCCGCTTTAACACGTTTATCCGTACCCATAACTTTAGTTATAATGTTCTTCTGAGGATGTGTAAATGCTTCTTCTTTTGTTATTTCACCAATTGAAACTAGGTGATTAACAAAAGTATGATCATTTGTTAATTGCATCATTTCACGATTGTTTACTAAGTAAGCACGTGAATCACCGATATTTGCCACAACGATATCTTTTTCATAAATTAATACACAAACACAAGTCGTGCCCATGCCTTTATAAAGATCGTTTGACATAGACTCATTGTATAATTGTCTATTGATATCTGCTAAGTTAGCTTTCAACCAGTCCTCAGCTTGTTCATATTCAATATAATTTTCTTGTTCGAATCTATCTCGTAGTGAATCATTCACAAATTGACTTGCAACTTCTCCTGCAGCATGACCACCCATACCATCACATATAACAAGTAAAATTTGCCCTGTTTGATTAGTATAGATGCCACCTGCATCTTCATTTTGTTCACGAAATTGTCCGACATCTGTAAAAAAACGTGCTTCCATGCTTGTTACCTCGTTTCTTCTTTTCGCTCTTTTGCTCTCAATTGACCACATGCTGCATCAATATCTGCACCTTGGTTACGTCTAATTGTAGCATTTATACCATGTCTTTTTAATTCTTTTTCAAATTTAAATATATCTTCTTTTGGTGTTTTAACATAGTCTCGTTCAGGTACGTGGTTAACAGGAATTAAGTTAACATGGCAATTTAAATGTTTAATTAATTTTGCTAATTCTTTAGCATGGTGAACTTGATCATTCACGCCGCCAAACAACCCGTATTCAAATGTAATTCTTCGGTTTGTTTTGTTTACATAGTACTCGATTGCTTCCATCAATTTATCTAAGTCATACGCTCTATTAATTGGCATTAATCTTGAACGTGTCTCATTGTCCGCTGCATGTAAACTTAATGCAAAGTTTATTTGTAATGATTCATCAGCAAAATCATAGATTTTTGGAATGATACCTGATGTAGAAACAGTAATGTGTCTCGCACCAATATTCAAACCTTTGTCATGATTGATAATTTTTAAGAAGTCCATCATTTCATCGTAGTTTTCAAATGGTTCACCAATACCCATTATAACGACTTGACTCACACGTTCATCCGTTTCATCTAATGCTTTTTGAACTGTAAGGACTTGAGATACAATTTCTCCAGCTTCTAAATTACGCTTTAAGCCACCTAGTGTGGAAGCACAAAATGTACATCCAATTCTACAACCTACTTGTGTTGTAACACATACTGAATTACCGTATTCGTGTCTCATTAGCACAGTTTCTATCGTATATCCATCTTGTAATTCAAATAAGAACTTAATTGTTCCATCTTTACTCTCTTGTTTAACTGCTACTTCTAACGTCGTGATTTCGAATGATTGTGCTAGTTTTTCTCTCAATTCAATTGATAAGTTCGTCATTTCACTAAATGCATTTATTCTTTTAACATATAACCAATCAAATATTTGTTTCGCTCTAAACCTTGGTTCTGCTTGATCTGTTAACCAATCTTCAAGTTCTCCTAACTGTAGAGAATATATAGAAGGTCGTTCGAAGTTAGGCATGAATTTATTTTTCTTTTTTTGTATTGCTGGCATATTATCTTTCCTTTCTTTTAATTTTTGTAATAAAGAAGCCATCAGAATTATAATCTTGAGGTAATAATTGTAATGTCTTTGTTTCTTCGTTTGTTCTTGGGTCAATAAATGGTGCAAATTCAAAATCATCGTTTGCTTTTAAGAATGAATATACAACATTTTCATTTTCCATTTGCTCTATCGTACATGTGGAATAAACTAATTCTCCGCCAGGTGCTAAAGATTTACTCGCATTTTCTAAAATTTCAACTTGTAAGTGCCAAAGTGCTTCTACATCTTTAGTTGTCTTATCATATTTGATTTCTGGTTTTCTTCTCATAACACCAAAACCACTACATGGTGCATCTACTAAAATATAATCATATGTTTTGTCAAATGGTTTTGTTGCATCATGTACACTCGTCGACACATTATTTAATCTTAATTTTTTGACATTAAAGTCTATTAAATCTATCTTATGTGGATGGATATCAAATGCATCTACTTGGCCAGTTTGGTCTAACATTTCTGCTATGTGACACGTCTTACCACCTGGTGCACTACATGTATCTAATACTGTACTGCCCTTTTTGACATTTAATATTTCTCCAACAAACATAGAACTTTTATCTTGAATTGATATTAAGCCGTCCTTAAAAAGTCGATCATTAACAATTGGTTCACCTTTAATGTGTAAACAACGTTCGATGTCTTTGTCCATTTTGACAGTATAACCATTGCTTTCTAATCTTTCAACCGCTTCTTGTACTGTTATACGCGTCGTATTAACTCTCACAGTAGTATCAGGAGGCGTTAAACTTAATAAACACATTTCTTTTGTTTTTTCATATCCGAAATGCGTAATCCAATGTTTCGTCAACCATAATGGTACACTTCCTTCAATAGATAACCTTTTATCATCATGTTTAATCTCATCTAAAGATCTTAGTGGTGAAGAAATAAAGTTTCTAAGAATAGCATTAATGGCTTTACTATTGTGAAGGTCACCACGCGCTTTAGCAATATTAACCGCTTCATTAATAATCGCATGGTTTGGTACTTTGTCTAAATATACAAACTGATAGGCACTCATGATTAATAAACGTTTCATCCAACCTTTTAATTTCGTTTGTATAAATGGCTCGATTAAATACTCTAACGTTATCTTCCTTTGTAACGTGCCATAAACTAATTCCGTTAATAAACCTATGTCTTTTTGTGTGACTGCTTCATTTTTTATTGCTTCATTTAATTGTAGATTACTGTACGCCTCACCATTTAACACATCGTCTAAAATTGTTAAAGCTACATATCTTACGTTATTTTTCATCATATTAATTTTGTCCCATCAATTTTGGATTGTAATCCGCTTAAATAATCTTGCACATTCATTCGTTTTTTACCTGCTATTTGTATGTCTGTTATAGCGATTCCATCAACTGATCCTGTCGCTATCACAAATGCATCTTTCGTAGTATAAACAATTTCACCAGGTTCACCTTTAACGTCTGACACAATATAACTGCGCCATAACTTCATATTCTTATCATTCATTGTTGTGTATGCAACTGGCCAAGGTGATAGCCCACGTATATGGTTATGAATCGACTGAGCATCTTTCGTCCAGTCCACTCTTTCATCTTCTCTTTTAATATTAGAAGCAAAACTAACCTTCGTTTCATCTTGTGGCATACTTTCATTTGTACCATTAAAAATAGCAGGAAGTGTATCTTTCAATAATTCCGTACCTAGTACTGCTAATCGATCGAAAACATCTCCTACTGTATCATTTTCTTCAATTTCTAATTCCGCTTGGCTAATAATATTCCCAGCATCTAATTTTTCTGCCATATACATAATTGTTACACCTGTTTTTGTCTCACCATTCATAATGGCATAATGAATCGGTGCGCCACCTCTATATTTAGGAAGTAAAGATGCATGAACATTTACTGCCTTGTATTTAGGTGTTTCAAGTAATGACTTAGGTAATATTTGTCCAAAAGCTGCTGTAACAATTAAATCAGGCTCAAGTTTAATGATTTCATCAAGTTCAGGCGAAGAAATTAATTTTTCAGGTTGGTAAACAGGAATATCATGCGCTAATGCAACCTTCTTAACAGGAGGTGGTGTTAATATTTTCTTTCTACCAACAGGACGATCAGGTTGTGTTACAACTGCTATAACATCATACGCTTTAATCAGCATCTCTAATATACCGGTTGAAAAGTCAGGTGTACCCATAAATACAATCTTATTCATCCTCATACATCTCCTCTAATTCTTCTTCACTTATTTCTCTTATCATCTTATCAGTAAAGATTTCACCATATAAATGATCTACCTCATGTAAAATAATACGCGCAATATCATCATATGCCGTCAATTCAACTTCATTACCATTAATATCGTAGCTCTTTACTACAATCATCTTACTACGCTCAACTTCACCATAAACACCAGGTACACTTAAACATCCTTCAACATCTGCAACAACCTTCTCAGATTGTGATTCTATCGTTGGATTTATCAGCTGCAATATACCATCTTGTTCCATATCAACAAGTGCAACTTTTAAGTCGATCCCGATTTGAGGTGCAGCAATCCCCACACCATTATTCTCAAACATTGTGTCTTCTAAATCTGCAATCAAAGCCTTCAAAGATTCATCAAATTTCACAACATCTTTAACTTCTCTATTTAAAATTGGATTTGGTACAGTAACAAGTGGTTTTACAGCCATTTATTTCGCTCCTTTATAAAAACTCATCGTATTATTATAACTTAAAACACAACAAAAAGCGACAGAGAATGTTCATCCCTGTCGCTTAGTTAAAGTTATAATCAATTAACTTTTAATCCTTTTTCTTACACTTGTGAAACCAATTAAGGCAATACCAACTAATCCAAATAATAAACTGTAGTTAAATGTCCCATCCACTTCCCCAGTTTGTGGTAATTGTTTATTGTTCTTTACATCTTTACTATCAATATTTTTACTAATTCGGTCACTTGGTTTTACATTTCCAGATTGTGCTTTATCTTTATTTAGATCTTTAATCGGAGTTTGATTTTTTGAAACTTGTTTTGGTATTTCCTTCGTTGTTTTATCTGTTGTTGTATCTTTTGTTGTTTTATCTGTTGTTGTTTTACCTTGTTTTGCTTCTTCTTTCTTTGGTTCTTCTTTCACTATTTTATCCTTCTTTGGTTCCCCATTATTCGGCTTTTCTTTCTTTGGTTCTTCTTTTACTATTTTATCTTTCTTTGGTTCCCCATTATTCGGCTTTTCTTTCTTTGGTTCTTCTTTCTTTACATCATCGTCAGTTGTTTGATTTTTTGGTTTAAAGACTTGCCCATTTACTGGTCTTGGATGCTTACCTATAAATAAATCTGCATACTTACCATTTTTAGTATACCAGTCCATATAATCTAATTGATCGTCTATATGACTGTATTTAGGATTTAGTTTTTTATTAGGTAACCAATAATCTGCCGGAGGAGCTATCCACATATCTATTACATAACCAGTTCCTAATGAAATAGAGCCGTCATTATTAATTACTTGTTGAGGACCATTCTGAATTTGTTTAAAAACATATTCTTTCTCTACTTTAATGTTTGAATCACTACCTGAATTGTTCTTTAGTTCTTTATCAACATTAGTTTCTATATTTCCGTTAGGGGATGCTTCTATATTACCTGAAATACTTCCTAGTAAACCAACACCAATTAATGTTGAATAAATCAATTTTTTATACATATTACCCACTCTCCCATAAATAGATTTTATAGTATTTAGTTTCACAAATTTTATATTCATCTATTTTTGTATTTAATATATAATTTATTATGAAATGTTCTTATACTTATTATATGTTATTCTTACAAAATTATCCATATGAAATCGAGATATTTATCAGAATTTTCCACTTATTTTCTAACAAAAAGTAATGGACTATTGCCATTACTTTTTGAGGAACTCTTTCATTCTCACTAGGTTGTTCATAAGATAAGAAATGCTTTAGAGAAATATGATTGGACAATATATTAAACTAAGTAAAAAAAGAAGTTTGTGCAGTTATTTGGTGTGTAATTCATTTTTATCGTAATCATCAAGACATAATAAAAATCGTATTCTTATCATATTTATCTATATAAAAGACCAAAGAAAAAAGCAACACAGGAACAAGTTACCCGTGTTGCTATACTAGATTGTTTTAACCATCGCTACGCCCGAGGAATAGTGCTGAACTGAAAATTCAATTTGTCTCATGTATGAATGTACATATTAAATCTTACTTCTTAAAATATTAATTAACTTTACAACTATCAACAGCAGTATTACTATATTGCAAGATACCTCTTAAATTCCTTTTTTCCAAAGTAATCCATTCTCTAGCAGCATCTCCAGCTTTTCCTTCAAATGATTCTGATAAGTTATTGTCAGCGTTATCTAACTCAGTGATTAATTCCGACACTTTTTCTGATGTATTTTCGATATGACTTTTTTCTTCTTCGACCATATTTTCTAATGCTTTTTTCATTTTGCTTTTTATTACTTCTAAGCGTTCTGTTTCTTTGAATTTCTTTCCCAATGTTTTTGCACTAGCTTTAACACCTATTTCAGCGACATTAACATAATCCCCTAAATTCATATTCTATCACCTTTCGAATAATGTATAGATTTCACTCATTTTATGATCTCGTGCTTCCATTTTTTGAGCAGCGTCAATTAATTTCTCCGCATACTTCTCTAATTCCTTTCTTGCTTTTTTTAATCCTGAAATAGTTTCCTCAAATGATTCTTTACATCTACAATATCTTAATACTTTTTATAATTATATACACTTGTTGATAAGTTATAGTATGTGTTATCTTCATTGTATATATTTTCCATATTACACCTCGTAAAGGATTGAATTTATGAATAGAAAAACATCCTTACTTTTTATTTTCACTAAAAAAAGAATGGCCAAAAGCCATTCCTTTTTATGATAAGAACATATGTTCATATTTCTTTAGTATCAATTCTGTCCTTCTTCTACTTTATCAATCTTATCTACTTTTCTTTGTGATCCTCCAGCCCATGTACTATCTAAATAGGCTTTGACATTTTTCTTAGCCGCTTCTAATCCAATAATTTGTGCACCCATCGTCATAATTTGAGCATTATTACTTAGTTGTGCACGTTCTGCAGAATATACGTCATGTGCTAACGCAGCTCTTATGCCTTTTATTTTACAAGCTGTAATTGCAACACCAATTCCTGTACCGCAAATTAATATGCCTCTATCATGTTCTCCTGCTTGTATTTGTTTCGCTACTTCTTCTGCTACATCGGGATAATCTGTTTCAGCGCAATTATGACAACCGTAATCTGTTACTTCATGTCCTAACTCTTCTACAAATGATTTTATCCCTTCTTTCAGATCGTATCCTATATGGTCTGCTCCAATTGCAATTTTCATTTATAATTCCTCCTATATTGACTCTTTGAATTTCTCTAACATCATATATGAAGATACTGCCCCTGGGTCAGTTGTACCTTGTGATCTTTCTCCTAATCGTTTTGAACGACCTTTATTTGAAATAATTTCTTTCGTGCTTTCCATTCCGGCTTTCGCTTCTTCTAATGCTTCAATAAATCCATCTTTAAATGTCTTGTTGGATGCTTTTGCTTTTTCTAATTGAATAAAGAATGGTTCTAAAGTGTCAATCATTGTCTTATCTCCAACTTCAGCTTTACCTCTATCTTTAATTCCTTTACTAAAACTAATCCAAAAATCATATAAATGTTCATCATCTAATTCAGTTAAATTTTTAGTTGCTAATGCTGCTTTCAAATATCCTGAAGCATATAATGGACCTACCGAAGAGCCAACTGCTTCTAAAAATGACTTTCCAACTGCGACACTAATTTTAGATATGTCATCTTGATCTTGCAATTCTTCTTCAATTGTTTTTCGAACTGCCTGATAACCAATATTCATTGTTATACCATGATCACCGTCGCCAATTTTGCGGTCAAGTTCACAAAGTTCATCTCTTTTTTCTTCAAATAAAGTTGTTAATTCTAAAATATATGCTTTATATTGTTTACTTGTTAATGTCATCATCATGACCTCCAATTTGCGTAAAGTTTGGACAATCTACTTGATGATCAATACATTTCTTTAATTCATCATCAACTTTCATCAATGTGATTGAAAATCCTGACATTTCCATTGACGTGATAAAATCTCCTACATACGTTCTATGTGTATTCAATTGTTTAGATTTCAACATGTCATCCACTGTGTTATTTATAATGTATAAATCCATCTGTGACGTCGCACCTAATCCATTTATCAATACGACAACATCATCGCCTGCTTCATATATGCCTTCTTTAAAAATATTAGTCATTAGGACTTCTGTTGTTTCTTTAGCTGATCGAATTGTCGTTTTTTCAATGCCTGGTTCTCCATGGTGTCCTAACCCAATTTCCATCTCGTTTTCTTCAAGGTCAAAACTTGGCTTACCAGTCTGTGGTAAATAACATGGACTGAGTCCTATTCCCATTGAACGTGTAGAGTCATTTGCTTTCTGTGCTAATTTAGTCACAGTTTCCAAATCATATCCAAAATCTGCAGCGGCACCAGCAACTTTAAATACAAGTAATTCACCAGCAATACCACGTCTGTCTGTTGGGTCTTTTGAAGATGCTAAATCATCGTTACCAATGACTGCTGTTGTTTTTATATCATCTTCAATTTCCGTCATTTCAGACGCCATTTCAAAATTCATTAAATCACCGGCATAATTACCGTAAATATAAAGGACACCGTCTCCTTTATGTATTTCTTGTGTCACTGTTTGAATAGGAATTGGAGATGGAGATGCAAAGATGTTACCGACTGCAACACCATCTGCCATACCTTGACCTACATATCCTAAAAATCCAGGTTCATGTCCAGACCCACCACCGATTAAGACACTTACTTTTCTATTTTTATGTCTTTTCTTACCGATTAATGCTCGGCGGTGATTCTCTGAATATCGAATATAATCAGGATAGGCTTTCACATAGCCACTCACTAATTCTTCTACTACATCATCTGGATTATTTATCATTTTCTTCATTATCTAAACGCTCCTTCAACTTCACATGTTTACGATACTTTTAGTTTTGCCTTTTCTCTTTCTTCTGGTGTTTTTAAAACACGTGTCATTACTGCACTTGCTGCATATAAAGCGAATAACAAGTACATCATTCCTTGTACGCCTATTGATTCATAAAATAGTGCGACAAGTCCTGGTCCTACGAATACACAAAGTCCAGCTCCTAAATTTAATATTGCCATCGCTGGTCCTTTATCGCCATCTTTAACTAATGATGGAACTAAAGCAGAAATTGGTACAAATCCTGCTAAACACATTCCCCATAAGAATCCGACTGCTCCGACTATATAAACATTTCCTGTGAAAAATTCTGGTATTAAATATAAACCTAGTGTAAATACTGCACAGCCGATTCCACCAATATATGAGACTGTGTTTTTCCATCCGATTTTGTCACTTAACGCACCGAATATCAGATTAAATATAATATTTGCAATAAAGATTGTTCCCCAAATATTTAGCCATGTTGTTGTTTCTATACCTTTTGATGCTAAATAGATAGGTAAGAATAACGGGAAAGCATATTGAGCTGCTTGATTGATAATCCGTACTAAACATGCAACTGCTACTCTTGGTTCACGTTTCAATATTGTAATTCCTGCACCCATTTCAACTATATGTTCTTTAAATGAATTGCCTGAATCTACTACAACAAATTTATCTTTGTTAACAAACACTGCTAAGAATGTTCCAATAAGTACCCATAAGATAGATGTCCATAGCGTTGGAATTTCACCAAATGCATTTATTGCAAATGATGAATAAAATGCACCAAACACACTTAGTCCTCCTGTAAATACAAACCAAAACCAACCTACTGCTGATCCTAATCTTTCTTGTGGCGAACGATATGCAACCCAAACTAAGAATGAATAAGCAAATAATGGATAACCAAATCCTCTAATTGCGTATGAAGGTATCATTAATCCATAATTCATTGTTGGGACTGCAAAACCAACAAATATTACATGACCGATAATATATGCCAATGTCCCCATCAGCATAACTTTTCTCGGTCCAAGAATTTCAACTAAAACACCAGATAACCATGAGCCAATAGCAATTGTTACACCATATGATGTCGTCAATACTGCTGCTTGATGGACTGATAAGCCTTGGTCTACTAGATATGGACTAATCCACGCAAGTTCAAGTCCATCACCCATCATAAATATTAATACGCCGATATAACCCCATAGTAATGATGGAGGCATTCCTGCTTTTGCTAATTTATTATTCATTTTTTACACCCTCTTATGGAATAAGAACAATTTTCAATGATTTGTCCCCTTTTTTCATTAACTCAAATCCTTCTTCAAATTTTTCCAATGGTAATTGATGAGTCACGACGCCTTCAGTTTGGAAATCACCATTTCCTATACCATCAATGACTAATGGATAACAATATGGTCCTAAGTGGCTACCTAATAAATCTAATTCTTTACGGTCAGATATAATGCTCCAGTCAACAGAAACTGGTTCACCAAATACAGAAAATTCAACGAACGTTCCTAATTTACGAATACTTGCTAATCCTTGTTCTACAGATGCTGGATGACCTGTTGCTTCAATATAAACATCACAACCATAACCATCCGTTAATGCTTTAATTTCTTTCTCAACATCAACTTTGCTAGGGTTCATCACTAAATCTGCCCCGAATTTCTTCGCTAATTCTAATCGATCGTCTTTCATATCAAGTACGATTAATTTTTCGGCACCTGCTTTTTTAGCTGCACCAACCATACCTAATCCCAATGTACCTGCACCAGACAATACAACAATGTCACCTAGTTGAATATTGGCACGTTGTACTGCGTGTAAACTACATGCATAAGGCTCAATAAGAATAGCTTTTTCAAGTGGTAAATCTTCTGGTACTTTATAGTTAATAGCTTCTTTTGTAAATTTCATGTATTCTGCCATTCCACCGTTTACATTCTTCTGGAATCCATAAAGGTCATGCTTTTCACACATCCAATATTGTCCTCGATTACAGAATCTACAATCCCAACATGGAACGATTTGTTCTGAAATAACACGATCTCCTACTTCGTAATCTGTAACGTCGTCACCTTTTGCTACTACACGTGCAATAAATTCATGACCTGGAATCATTGGTGCTTTAATGTATGATGGTTGCTTCTCATCTCCCCAGAAACTAGGTGCACCACCATATGCTTTAATATCACCAGCACATATGCCACAACCTTCTACTTTAACAATGATTTCTTTAGGATTTTCTATCTTTGGTGTGTTCACTTCTTCATATCTATAATCTCCCGGTGCATATGCGACAACTGCTTTCATTTTTTCTGGATAATTTTGATTACTCATATTAAACACTCCTTTTTATTTGTAAAACGCTTTCATTTATTATCGTTATTTTATGATATATTTTCTAATAATGCAAATTTTCTTTCGTTTATTGTTAGTTTTTTTCGTTTTTTCTTGTTTTATTGTTAATTATTTAAAAATGAGATAGACTAATCTCAAGGAAGTGACATGATGAAAATTTACGCTGATGAACGAAGAGAACTTATCCTATCTTATTTATCTATAAACAAGCGCGCTACTGTTAAACAACTTTCAGACTACGCCAATGTTTCTGAAGCAACGATTAGATCAGATTTAAGTGCATTACAACAAGAACAAAAATTAGAACGTACACACGGTGGCGCAAAACTAATTAAAAGTAATACGAATAACATAAATTTCAATGAAAGAAGAAATCAACATCATCGAGCCAAAGAAAAAATTGGTCAACATGCATTAAAAAAAATCGAAAATCATCAATGTATTTTATTAGATGCAAGTTCTACAACATACGAACTCGCGAAAGTACTTGCAGATACAGATTTACAATTAACTGTTTTAACAAATGGATTAGAGAATGCAATTTTACTTAAAGAAAATCCTAATTTAACTGTCCTTATGATAGGCGGTTTTGTAACAAAAGGGTCTAATGCCATAACAGGAAAGCTTGACTCTCAAATATTAGATATATATAACATTGATTATTTCTTTGTTTCAGCAAATGGATTTACAGTCAAAAATGGATTAACTGACTTTTCCTTCAGTGAAGTAGAACTAAAGAAAGTTATGGCTAGTCAAAGTACGTATGTTGTTGCATTGTTGGATCATAGCAAGTTCAATGTTTCTTCAACGCTTTCATTCGCGAAAACTACAGAAATTGATGAAATCATTACTGACAAACCGTTAAGTAAAGAATTCATGGAAGCTACATCAGTGGAAATCACCATTGCAGAATAAAATAAAAAACCGAGCAAATCATTTTTTATCATGATTTGCTCGGTTTTTTATTTTCTACATCATCATCTGAGGGTTTATATCAATTTCTAATGATAATTTATCTTTAACATATTGATCATTTTTTTAACTCTCTCATTTTTACCTGGTACATGCATTTCTGAATTTAAGAAATTTTTGATTTCCGAACTTGGAACCCATCTATAATCTATAGTTTCACCTTTTTGGAGTACAATACTATCTTTATTAATATCTACATATGCAAGAAACATAACATAAATAGTATTATACTGCTCTGCAATATATATTCCTACTTGTTTCAAATGAGAAACTTTAATTCCGGTTTCTTCGAAAGTCTCTCGTTTAGCAGCTTGAATTGGACTTTCTCCTCTTAAAGCACTACCACCAACTGATACTTCATATAACCCTGGATAAACTTTATTAAAATCTCTTCTCATAGCTAAATAATTGCCATCACTATTTATAATCACAACTTCTGATACTAGATGAAAAACATTATCTTCAATATCTTCTCCCCGGATTAGATCATATCCTAATTTATTTAAATCTTTATCATAAGCATCCCATTTTTCTATAATGTTTTCTTTATCATCTTCCATTTCTTACAACCCCTTAGTTCAATATTTAATAATTCACAAAAAACACAATCTGAATTAAGGATTATTATTGAATGCACCATCTACATTTAATTTTTTCATTTCTTTTACCTCTTCTTCATTATTTAATGTAAATACGTGAACCTTCAATCCATGTTTATGACACTTTTCTATTAAATCTTTATTTACAAGATCTTTGTTAAATCCAAGTCCATATGCATAGTTAGACAGGCGTTTTAGTTCTTTGTCATTTAATTTTAATACATCTTTATCATCTACTAGCTGAATGAGTGGAATGCTTTCATTTAATTTATGTATATTTTTTAAACTCGTTTCAGAAAATGATTGAATGATTAATTTACCTTTTTTTAATCCATCTTCATCTAACATATTATTCTTCTCTAAGTCATTAATTAACTGTTTATCCATACCCGGATACATATCAGGATGTTTCGTTTCAATATAGAAATTTGTTTTATCTTTATATTTATTTAATACATCATTTAATTCTGGACTTTTTCACCTTTAATTTTTTTGTCAAACCAAGATCCTGCATCTAGTTTTTTTATTTCTTCATGGGATTTATTTTTAACCAGTCCTGTACCATTTGTTGTTCTATCTACCTTATTATCATGCATTGCAATTAATCTGTTATCTTTAGTCATTTGTAAATCAAGTTCCGTATAATCTGCATTTTGTTTAATTGCCTTGTCGTATGCAACATATGTATGTTCTGGGGTAGAACCACTTGCGCCTCTATGAGCTATATTTAAATAATCTTTATCTAATACACTTTCTTGATTATTGCACGCACCTAAAGTTAGGAAACTCACGAAGCCTAGTAATATGATTCTATTCAACTTTATATCCTCCCTTACTTTTTAGTATTCAAAGCAATATTATCATAAAAATCCTAAAATTAACCCTAGCTTGTCACAATAAGCTAGGGTTTAATAAATTTGAAAATGTTATTCTTAATGAAGTTCTCAGGCCATTATAACTAATAGAATTTAATTTTCTACATCATCATCTGAGGGTTTATATCAATTTCTAATGATAATTTATCTTTAACATATTGTTCATGGTAATAATCGTCTAAATATTGGAGTGCTGTTAATAAGTCAGGTTCACTCTTGAATTTAATGAGTATTTGGAAGCGATGCTGATTATTTATTCTTGATAATGGGCTTGGTGATGGCCCTAATATAAAGGATTTACTTGATACATGTTGAATCAATATGTCATGTGCATGTTTAGCTGCTTTTAACACTTTTGTCTTATCAAAATGACTAATAGTCAAATTAACTAAGTAATAATATGGCGGATACTTACCTATTTGTCTAAACTTCATTTCTTTTTGATAAAATGACAAATAGTCATTTTTTGTTACATCTAATATTGCATAATGTTCAGGGTTATATGTCTGAATCATGACTTCGCCTTTTTTCTTATGTCTGCCTGCTCTCCCTGCTACTTGTGTTAATAACTGGAATGTTTTCTCACTAGATCTGAAATCTGGTAAATTCAACATTGTATCTGCATTTAAAACACCAACGAGTGTAATATTTTCAAAGTCTAATCCTTTTGCTATCATTTGTGTCCCTAATAATATATTTGCTTCTTGTTCTCCAAATGCTGTTAACAATTTTTCGTGGGCACCTTTACGAGATGTGGTATCCACATCCATTCTTATGACTTTTGCTTGTTCAAATGTTGAATATATCTGTTCTTCAACCTGCTGCGTACCGACTCCCATTTGTCTTATATGTTCACTTTCACAGCTTGGACATAATTGTGGCATTGGTTCACTGTATCCACAGTAGTGACATTTTAAATCGTCATGTGTCTTATGATAAGTTAATGATATATCACAATTTGGACACTGTGGCACATGTCCGCAATCTCTACATAATACGAATGATGAATGTCCTCTTCTATTTAAGAATAGAACGACTTGTTCATTCTTATCTATACGTTCTTGTATCGCTTGTTTAAGTTGTTCAGAGAACATTGACCGATTTCCTTCTTTGAGTTCTTCTCTCATATCTATCAACTCAATTTCCGGCATCTTCTGTTTATTAACACGTTCTGGTAATTCTAAATATTGATATACATTTTTTTCTGCACGTGCGAACGTTTCTAAACTTGGTGTCGCAGAACCTAACACAACTGGACATTGATGGTATTCACTTCTCCATATAGCGATTTCTCTTGCATGATATCTTGGATAATCTTCTTGCTTATATGTAGACTCATGTTCCTCATCTATGATGATAAGTCCCAATTTTTCAAAAGGTGCAAATATACTGGATCTGGCTCCAACTGAAACACTCGCTTTTCCGTCTCTTATTTTTTGCCATTCATCATATTTTTCACCTTTGGATAATCCTGAGTGTAACACTGCAACTTCATCACCAAATCTCGCTTTAAATCGATTAACCATTTGTGGCGTCAATGCAATTTCTGGCACAAGAATTATAGCTTGTTCTCCTTTTTCTAGAACATTCTCTATAGTTTGCAAATATATTTCAGTCTTCCCTGAACCCGTTACGCCATGCAATAGAAATGTTGTCGATTCATTTCCTTGTACTGCTTCATTTATTTGAGTAAAAGCATGTTGTTGATCATTTGTCAGTGATTTGTTATGTTCTTTTTCAAAAATACGATTTTCATATGGATCTCTCGCTACAACTGAATTGTATTTTTCTAGCACTTGATTTTTAACGAGTGTATTTATACTTGAATTTGAAAATCCTTCTTCTTTTAATGTTTTTAATAAAACATCTTCGTTTCTATGTTCAATTAAGTAATTTAATATGTCTAATTGCTTTTCTTTCTTATGAAGCGATTCAATTATTTCATCAAGTCGATCTGTTGGCATTATCCTTATACATGTAGCATATTTTTTAGTTAATTGTTGCCCTACTATTGTATCTTTAACTAATTGTCCAGATTTAACATAACCTTCTAAATCAGTGACAATTTCTGATTGTTGTGCTTGATCAAAGGTCAATATCCCTTCTTTATTAAACCTATTCAATATATGTGCAGGCAAGTTCTCAGGATCATTTACTTGGTATATTTTTTGGTATTTTGCTTTAACAGCACTTGGCAACATGATTTCAAGTGCTGAAATTCGTTTAACGAGATGAAAATTCGCCATCCATTCACTTAATTTTATTAATTCTGGTGTTAATTCTGGTTTGAAATCTTTAACTCTAATTATGGATTTTACTTTCGACATATCTATATCACTAGATAGTTGTTCACTAATATTAATTACAAATCCTTGAATTTTTCGAGAACCGAAAGGCACTTCTACTCTTACACCGACTTTAACTATCTCTTCTATATCAGGCGGTATTTTATAATCAAATATTTTGTCTACGTTTTTAGACGGAATATCCACTACCACATTAGCTATCAAGATTCCCACCTACTCGTTATTTCATGTAAAATTTTAAATGCAATTTTCTTTTTAGATTCTTTATTGAGAAGAACTCTATCACCATTCTTAAAGAACATTTCGACCTCATTATCATTAGATTTAAATCCAATTGCTGAATTTGCGACATGGTTTGCAATGATAACATCTGCGTTTTTCTTTCGTAATTTGCCCATAGCGTATTCTTCAACATTATCTGTTTCAGCTGCAAAACCTACTAAATATTGATGTTCTTTATGTTCTCCTAAATATTTTAAGATATCTGTCGTTCTTTCAAATTCTAAAGTTAAATTGCCATCTTGCTTTTTCATTTTATTATTTAAAACTGTTTTTGGTGTATAATCAGCAACTGCTGCAGCTTTAATAATGATGTCCATTTCTTGCATATGCGATTTAACGGCGTTAAACATTTCTTCAGCACTCATCACTTGAATAAATTCCACACCTAATGGTCGTGAAAGATTAGTTTCTCCGCTTACTAATGTAACGTTTGCCCCTAAGTCTCTAGCCGCTTCAGCTAATGCATAGCCCATCTTTCCACTTGAACGATTCGTAAAATAACGAACTGCATCTATTTTTTCTACAGTTGGACCTGCAGTTATTAATATATTTTTCCCTTGAAGTGCAAATGTCTTCGGATTTAATTGTTCTTTAAAATAATCGTCTATAATTGATAATATTGTAAATGGCTCTTCCATTCTTCCTTTTGCAACGTATCCACATGCTAAATAGCCCTCACCAGGGGCAATAAATTTATAACCATAACTTCTTAATCGAGACATGTTATCTACTATTGATGGATGTTCTAGCATATGTACGTTCATTGCTGGTGCAATAAACACTGGAGCAGTCGTAGCTAATAACGTTGATGTGACCATATTATCTGCAAGTCCATTAGCTAGCTTACTAATCGTATTAGCAGTCGCTGGGGCAACGACAACGGCATCTGCCCAATCAGCTAACGTAATATGTTGTATTTCACTGACATTTTTTTCATCAAAAGTATCGGTATAAACGTGATTACGACTAATCGCTTGAAAAGCTAAAGGCGTCACAAATTGTTGTGCGTTTTCTGTTAGCATGACACGTACATCATATCCACTTTGCGTTAATTTACTTGTTAAATCAATTGCTTTATATGCAGCAATCCCACCAGTTACAGCTAAAAGTATATTTTTCATATATTAATGCCTCCGAAAATTCGATTCTAAGTCTTGTTATTTATTATACATTCTTTAATTTGGACTGTCATGAATCTAAATTTTATTTAATACAAAAAAGCCTAGAACAAATATAATTGTCCTAGACTTAATAATATTAATTATTTATTAGTCTTCTAATTTAGCAATGACTTTATGAGCTGCGATTTCTTCAAGTGCTTGTCCTACATTTTTAAGTGAACGATATTCATCTAATAATAAACTATCAGGATATTCTTGAAGCTCACGCGCTCTCTTTGCAGCAGTTGTAACAACTAAATATTTTGAGTTGATACTGTCTTTAAGTTCATTTTGTGGTGGATATAACATTATTTTTTTGCCTCCAATATCATTTTTCTATAACGTGCTTCTACACGTTCTCTCTTTAGATGTTCTGCTTCTACGATAGACTGTATTCTAGCTTTAGCTAAATCTACTTCGTCATTTACTACAACATAATCATAAAGATTCATCATTTCTACTTCTTTACGTGCCTCTAAGATACGATTTTTAATTATTTCATCAGATTCAGTACCTCTTCCAACCAATCGCTCTTTCAAATGTTCTAAACTTGGTGGTGCTAAAAATATAAACAATGCCTCTGGGAATTTCTTGCGTACTTGTTTAGCACCTTCAACTTCAATTTCCAAGAATACATCGTACCCGTTATCCATTGTATCTCTTACATATTGTACAGGTGTTCCGTAATAATTACCAACATATTCAGCATATTCGATGAATTGATCATCGGCAATTAAAGCTTCAAACTCTTCTCTTGATTTAAAGAAGTAATCTACACCGTCAGTTTCACCTTGGCGCATGTTTCTTGTTGTCATTGAGATAGAATATTTAAAATCAGTACTAGGATCATCAAAGATTGATTTTCTTACTGTTCCTTTACCGACACCAGACGGACCCGAAAGAACAATTAGCAAACCTTTTTCTATGTTCATGTCAAACGACCTTTCTTAATGAATACTAACAAATTATCATCATTTTGTTTTTTATATCTTACCATACATCAATTCTGTATGGCTAGAGAGTGTTTTAACTTTAGACAGATTTATACTCATTTATGACCTAACATGTTACAATAAATTGACTTTTGATAAAGGTGTGAATAAAAATGGCATTTGATGGATTATTTACAAGAAAAATAATAGAAGATTTACAATCTCTCGTTTCCGGGAGAATTCATAAAATTACTGAACCTAGTTCAGACACGATTATATTAACAATTCGTAGTGAAAGAACGAATAAACAATTACTATTAAATACACATGCAAATTTTAGTAGATTTCATTTAACTAAACAAAAATATGATAATCCATTCGATCCTCCGATGTTTTTACGGGTATTACGAAAACATTTAGATGGTGGCATTATACAAAGTATTAAACAAATTGGTAACGACAGATTAATTGAAATCGACATTCATTCTCGAGATGAAATTGGAGATTTAAGAAAGAGAACGCTTATTCTAGAAATAATGGGACGACATAGTAATATTATTTTAGTTGATAGCGAAAGAAAAATCATTGATGGTTTTAAGCATCATACGCCTAACACAAACACTGCACGTACTATTATGCCAGGTTTCAAATATGAATTACCACCAACAGCGAAGAAAGTTAATCCTTTTACAGTAGATGATGTAGTTAAATATATTGATTTTAACTCTGGAAAAATTGACCGACAATTATTACAACAATTCGAAGGATTCAGTCCACTCATAACTAAAGAAATTGTTTCAAGGCGTCCTTTTATGAATCAGACAACATTAGTTGAAGCATTCGATGAAGTGATAAATGATGTTCAAAAAGAACCAACTCCAGTTATATACAGTGATGAAGAAACTGGTAAAGAAATATTTTACTTTATGCCACTACATGCTTATGGCAATGATTATAAGACATTTGATACTATACATGAATGCTTAGATAGATTTTTCGAATCACGAGGAGAACGTGAACGCGTAAAACAACGCGCATTAGATTTAGTAAAAATAGTCGATCAACATTTACAAAAGAATCGACATAAACTTGAAAAATTAATTAATGAACAACAAGAAGCAAGTACTAAAGACATACAACAGTTATATGGTGAACTCATTACAGCCAATATGTATCAAATTAATCAAGGAGATAAAACTTTAGAAACGATTAATTATTATAATAATGAGCCTATAACGATCCCTTTGAATCCAACAAAATCACCTTCAATGAATGCGCAATACTATTATAAACAGTATAATAGATTAAAAACGCGTGAAATAGAATTAGAAAAACAAATCAAATTAACACAAGAGAATATTCTATATTTCGAATCACTAGAACAACAACTTTCACATATATCCGTTGAAGATATAGATGATATTAGAGAAGAATTAGAAGATGAAGGTATCGTTAAGAAAAGAAAAAACAAGAATAAGAAAAAATCAAATAAAGTTTCAGTTACGACATTTACTTCTTCAGATGGTCAAACTATATTATTAGGTAAAAATAATAAACAAAATGACTATTTAACAAATCGTTTAGCACGAAAGCATCAATTATGGTTCCATACGAAAGATATACCTGGTTCACACGTTGTCATACAAGAAGACCAACCAACAGAAACAACGATAAAAGAAGCGGCTATGATTGCAGGATTCTATTCTAAAGCGAGTCAATCTGGTCAAATACCTGTTGACTATACAGAAATAAGACATGTTCATAAGCCAAGTGGTGCTAAACCAGGATTTGTCACTTATGATCATCAAACTACACTTTATGTAACAACTGATTATGATGATATTAAAAAATTATTAAAACAATAAATAAAAAAGGCAAAATTCAAGATAAAAAGTGAATTTTGCCTTTTTTGAATTTCTGAAACTTAATGTCTCTGCCTCTTCTTTATGTTCTATGGCAGTCGTATACTACCACTTGCGCCTTACGTTTTTCTAAGGCATTTTATATCGTTTACTTCGTTTAATTAGTTATGATTTTCAGGTAACGCTAATTGGAAGTTAACTCCAAATTTATCTTGAACCCAAGCAAATTCTCTAAATGTCGGCGGCAATTCAGTTTTTGGCATAAGAATTGCACCACCTGATTTGAGTTTTGAGTATAAATTTTCCATCTCTATCGATGACTCACAAGTAACATATAAAGACATAGCGGGATTCATTTCAATATCTACGCCATTATTTTGATCGATGGCCATAAATATTTGTCCATTCATTTTGAAAATAGAATGTTGAACGGTACCTGGTTCTCCCGGCCCTTCTTCACCATATTTTACCATTGTTAAAATTTCACTATCTTGAAAAATTGATGTATAAAAATTAATGGCTTCTTCAGCTTCTCCATTAAACATTAAAAACGTTGTAATCTTTGGTATCATATATCTTCACTCCAATATCATATTTAAATATTTTTAAATGTACTATAATTTAGTATAATCTTATTATAAGCGTAAAACAAAGGAGAGATATTATGTCACTATCTTTATTGTTACCTGTCGTTATATTATTAGCAATCATATTAATAGGCTATGTATTTATTAAATTATTTTTAGGATAAATTTTTCAAAACAAAACCACCCAAAATGCACTTTGATTTTGGGTGGTTTTAAATTTGTATAAAAATTAAACTATTATCACTATTTGCTCGCAACTAAGTCGATACCAAATAGCCACGGTGCCATTAATAGCACGAATACAACGATAACGACACAACTGATTAAGTTTAGCCAAAATCCTGATGTTGCCATTTCTCGTATTGTAATTTTGTCTGTAGCAAACACAATCGCATTTGGTGGCGTACCAACTGGTAACATAAATGCACAATTTGCTGCCATAGCTGCTGGTATCATCAATGCTAATGGATGTACATGTATACCTACTGCTATTGTAGCAAGTATTGGTAATATCATCGTTGCCGTTGCCGTATTTGAAGTTATTTCAGTTAAGAATAGAACAAACAGGGCTACAATAGAGATGATAATGATAACGTTCATACCTTCAAGACCTGATATTTGTTTCCCCATCCATTTATCTAGTCCACTTTCTGTTATAGCTGATGCTACAGCTAATCCTCCACCGAATAGTAGGAGAATCCCCCATGGTAAATCTTTAGCAATAGACCAATCTAATATTCTTCCGAACTTTCGTTTAGCCGGAATAATAAACAAAATAACAGCGATAAACATTGAAATAGTACCGTCTTTAACAAGTTCTGTAAACGGTAATTGTGCTAATAGAAATTCTCTTGATACCCATAAAAATGCTGCCAAAATAAATAGAGTAAAAACGACTTTTTCTTCATATGTTGTTTTACCTAATGCAGTTAATTCTTTCGTAATAATTTCTTTACCACCAGGTAATTCTTTCATATCATGTTTAAACTTAACAAAATTTAAATATAACCATGTAATCGCTAACAAGATGATTACAGTAGGAACACCCATGATCATCCACTGTCCAAATCCAATTTCTTCATGGAAAATTTTCTCATATTGTCCTTTTAAGATAATTAACGGAGGTGTACCAATTAACGTTCCAAGTCCTCCAATTGTACCTGCATAACCTATACCTAGTACAAGAGACTTTTCAAATTTAGATAAGCTGTCTGCTTTAGCTGAATCTGTTGTTAAATCATTTGCCTCTTTAATAATTGCTAAACCAATTGGAATCATAATCATAACCGCGGCTGTATTAGATACAAACATTGACAACGCGCCTGTTGCAACCATAAATCCTAGTAAAATTCTGCCTGTACTCGTTCCTATACTCTTGATAATTACAAGAGCAATTCTCGTATGTAAATTCCATCTTTCCATTGCTAATGCAATAATAAATCCGCCTAAGAATAAGAACACAATATCATCACCGTAAGCACTTGAAACGGTAGCACTATCCATGATACCACCTAGCGGAAATAAGAATAAAGGCATTAAACTCGTTGCTGGAATCGGTATTGCTTCAGTAATCCACCACACAGCAATCCATAATGTTGCTGCCATAACAAATACACCATTTTGACTTAAACCATCTGCCTTAAAAAATAATAATATGACAATGAATAATAATGGACCTAATATTAATCCAATCAATTGAGGTGTTGTATATGATTTCGGAGGTGGCGCTGGTTCATTTTGTGATTTTAAAGAATCTGCTGAAAAAAACTTCAACATTTCTTTAGTCTTTCCACTTTCTTTCCATAGCTGATTTGTAATACTTTTCTTATTTTCCTTCATAATTTCCCCCCTCAAATATGTATACGTTTACATTTTAACAAACATTTATTAATAATTATACTATATTTCTGAAAATTCATACTAGTTAGGATAAATTTGATTGCTAACCAAAAAAGCTCACACTCTAGGATTAAAATCCTAAAATGTGAGCTTATATAATTAATTGCTTGATTTATCTGTATTAAAGAAGCCATTAGCTTCTAATTCTTTCTTTATGCTTTTAAATATATTTTTATTATCAATGTCATATCTTCTATGTCTATTAACATTCGTATTATTCGTATATCCTTCTCGTTCGAAAAAATCTTTATCTCTTACTTTATAATGGTTAAAATCAGACTGCTCTTTTGGGTCTTTATTAAGGAAATGATTAATATGACCCCATTTTTTTATTTGTTCACATTGTTCTTCAGCAGTTAGACGATGTTGGTCGTTCATTAATTCGCCCCCTTTTATGCCTATATTATAAAGTATTTTTCCAATTTTTTAAAGTTTTTATATCTGATGATTTAATATAACCTTCAGTTTCAGCTACTGTTATTAAGTCATCATAGTTAGCTAAAGTATAAAAAGGAACACCTATATCATTGAATGCTTTTTCTGCTTTTTTAAGTCCATATGTAAATATAGCGAACACGCCAACTACTTCAGCACCATCTTCTATTAAAGCTTCTACAGCATTGATTGAGGAGCCACCAGTTGAAATTAAGTCTTCTATTACAACAACTTTCTTACCTTTACTTGATGCACCTTCAATTTGATTACCTTTACCATGCCCTTTGCTTTTAGATCTTACGTAACTCATTGGTAATCCTAGTTTATCAGCTATAAACGCTGCGTGAGGAATACCAGCAGTTGCTGTCCCAGATATAATGTGTACATCATTCGCATGTTTACGGATTAATTCAATTAATCCATTATATATTTGTTGTCTAATTTCAGGATATGCTAATGTGACTCTATTATCACAATAAATTGGTGATTTAATACCTGAACTCCACGTATAAGGTTCTTCTGGAGAGAGTGTAACTGCCTTAATATCTAATAATGATTGTTCAATATTTGTCGTCATCTTTATTATCCTTTCCATCTCTGTAATATGTCGTGATATCGTGAAACAGGATCTTCATGTTCTGTTATCGAACGTCCAACCACTATGTGAGTAGAGCCAAGTTTTTTTGCGTCTTCAGGTGTTGTGACTCTCTGTTGATCATGCGTTTTGTCTGATTCTAAACGAATACCAGGTGTTACTTTTAAAAATGTTTCCCCTAATTCATCTTTAATTAGTTTTGATTCAAGCGGTGAACATACAACTCCATCTAACTTTGCAACTTTGGCTTTTCTTGCATAATGTAAAACAGAATCTTCTACAGATGTTTGTATATTTTGATCGTCATTCATTTGTTCTGTTGAAGTTGATGTTAACTGCGTTACAGCTATGAGCTTAGCATCAGGATTTGTTGACCTTAATCCCGCTAATCCTGCTTCCATCATTTGGACGCCTCCTGCTGCATGGACATTTATTAAATCTATGTCAAATTTACCTAAACCGTTTAATGCACCATACACAGTATTAGGAATATCATGCAACTTTAAATCTAAGAATATATCATGGCCTCTTGATTTAATTTTTTTAATAATATCGATTCCATTTTGTAAGTATAATTCCATGCCTATTTTCACAAAAAGTGGTTCGTCGAATAAATTTAAGAATTCCTCTACTTCTTCAACAGTAGCAAAATCTAATGCAATGATTGGTATATCTTTCATTTATTTTACAACTCCTTCTTGTTGATAAGCTCTTCCTTGTAACTCTAAAATGTGATCTACGCCTAATTGGTCTAATAAAGTAGGTAATTCATCAATGATATCTTTACAAACAGTTGGATTTTCAAAATTCGCAGTCCCCACAGCTACTGCAGATGCACCAACAGAAATATAGTCAATTACATCTTGAGCGTGACGTACACCGCCCATTGCTATAATCGGAATATCTACGTTTTGACTCACTTCGTAAACCATTCGCATTGCGACTGGTTTAATTGCCGGTCCACTTAATCCTCCAATAGTATTACTAATGATTGGTTTTCCAGTTTTGTGATCTACTCTCAAACCTACTAAAGTATTAATCATTGTAATTCCGTCAGCGTATTCAGCAATGGCTTTTGCCATCTCAACAATATTTGTTACATTTGGAGACAATTTCACATATACCGGTACTTTAGATACTGCCTTGACGCGTTTCGTTAAGTCCTTTGCTACTTCAGGTACAGTCCCAAATTGAATACCTCCTTCTTTCACATTAGGACAAGAAATATTCAATTCCAGGGCATGTACATTTGGTGATTTTGAAATTTGTTCTGCAACATAAACATATTCCTCTTCTGTTGATCCTGCAACATTTGCGATAATGGGTACATTAAATTTCTCTAAATATTTCAACTCATGATTTATAATATGTTCTACGCCTGGATTTTGTAATCCGATTGCATTTAACATACCACTTGCAGTTTCCGCAACTCTTGGTGTTTCATTACCAAAGCGTGATTCTTTCGTTGCTGCCTTAATCATGATTGCACCTAATTCTGACAAATCATAAAACTGACTGAATTCTTTACCGAATGCAAAGCAACCACTTGCGGGCATGATCGGATTTTTCAAATTTAATCCCGGCAATGACATATTTAATCTACTCATATAATTACCGCTCCTTTTTCAAATACTGGGCCATCTGTACAAACTTTAACGTATCCTTCTTTGTTATCTGTATGACATACACATGCATAACATGCGCCTATTCCACATCCCATACGTTCTTCTAATGAAATATATCCTTTCACATTGGCTAATTGCTCTGTTAAAGCTTGTAACATTGCTTTAGGACCACAACTGTAGAATATATCATATGTTTGTTCAATGTTTTCAATTACATTTGTAACAAAGCCTGTTGTCCCTAAACTTCCATCAACTGTAGCAACGTAAGTGTCTCCTAATGCTTCAAAATTCTCAACGTAAAATGCATCTTTGGCACTTTGAAAACCTAATACATGAATGGTCTGTATCCCCTTATTGTTTAGTTGTTTAGAAAGTTCATATAAAGGAGGTACACCTATTCCACCTCCGACTAATAGTGCAACTTTCTCAGCTTCATCTACAGGAAATCCATTACCTAATGGCGCAATCACATCAATGGTATCTCCAGATTTTAAGGATGATATTTTTTCAGTTCCGCTTCCTTCTTTTCGAAAAAGCATCGTGAACATTTCATGTTCTCGATCCACTTCACAAATTGAAATGGGTCTTCTCAACATATGTTCAGTTCCTGTACCTGCTTTAATATGGACGAATTGCCCAGGATTTTTCATATTTTTCGTTAAATCACCTTGCACTTTTAGTTCGAAAATCGAATCTGCTATTTGATTATTAGATACAACCGTCATTAACTTCGACATTGTATGCCCCCTCTACATTTGATCCGTTTTAAATGTCATACTCTCTATGACAACTGCTAAAGCATTAGCCGTATCTAGCGATGTTAAGCATGGTATACCGTTTTCTACTGATTCTCTTCTAATTTGGAAGCCATCTCTTTCATAAACTTTACCTTTAGTCATTGTATTAATAACTAGCTGTACTTCACCATTTCTAATCGCGCTTAAAATGTCATGTTCATGACCTATTTTACCTACTGTAAAGACTGGAATGTTATATTCTTCGAAGTATTTTGCTGTGCCTTTTGTAGCAAATATTCGATAACCTATTTCATAAAATCGTTTCGCAATATTTAGTGCTTCTTCTTTATCTTTATCGCTCACTGTGAATAATACTGTACCGTGATCTTGCACTTGTAAACCACTAGCCGTTAATCCTTTATAAAGTGCTTTTTCAAGTGTACTATCTTTACCCATGACCTCACCAGTAGACTTCATTTCTGGCCCTAATGTGATATCAACATTCTTTAATTTATTAAAGCTAAATACAGGGGCTTTTACATATACGCCTTCTTTATAAGGTACTAATCCACTTTCATATCCTTGTTCATTTAAAGATATATTCAATATTGATTTAGTTGCTATTTTGGCCATTGGAATGTCCGTTATTTTGCTTAAAAATGGTACGGTTCTACTTGCACGTGGATTGACTTCAAGTACAAAAACTTCTCCTTTTGAAAGGACAAATTGAATGTTTATAAGACCAATTATGTTTAAGCCTTTAGCCAATTTCGTCGTATAATCTACAAGCATCTCTATTTCTTGTTCACTTAAAGTTTGTGGTGGGTATACAGCAATGGAATCGCCTGAGTGTACACCAGCTCGTTCTATATGTTCCATAATACCCGGTATGACAACTGTCTCTCCATCAGAAATAGCATCAACTTCTATTTCTTTACCTGTTAAATATCTGTCAATGAGCACGGGATGTTCAGGACTTGCCTTCACTGCTTGTTCCATATAATTTCTTAGTTCTTCTTCAGCATAAACAATTTCCATAGCTCTACCTCCAAGTACGTATGAAGGTCTTACAACAATTGGATAACCAATTTCTTTTGCATTATCTGTTGCTTCCTGTACTGATGTAGCTGTAATTCCTAATGGTTGTGGTACTTTTATTTTTTGAAGTAACGCCTCAAATTCTTTTCTATCTTCTGCTCTGTTTAAATCTTCTAAAGATGTACCCAGTATTTGAATACCTTTTTCAGAAATTTTATCTGCAAGATTAATTGCTGTTTGTCCGCCAAATTGCACCACTACACCTTTAGGTTGTTCGTGATTAATAATACTCATGACATCTTCTTCAGTTAATGGTTCAAAATATAATTTATCAGATATTGAAAAATCAGTAGATACTGTTTCTGGGTTATTATTAACAATAATTGCTTCATAACCTGCTTCTTGAATTGCCCAGACTGCGTGAACAGTTGCATAATCGAATTCTACACCTTGTCCTATTCTTATAGGGCCAGATCCTAATACGATTATCTTGTCTTTGTCAGATACAATGGACTCATTCTCTTGTTCATATGTGCCGTAGAAGTATGGTGTTTCTGATTCAAATTCAGCAGCACACGTGTCTACTGTTTTGTATACTGGATTAATATGATTTACTTGTCTTAAATCATAAATTTCACGCTCTGTTTGTTCCCATCTATGTGCGATGACTTTATCACTAAATCCATATTGTTTTGCCCATTGTAGCATTTCAAGATTGCCTTTGTTTAATTTCAAATCATGTTCAATGTCGATGATATGTTTAAACTTATTTAAGAAGAAGTAATCAATTTGAGTCAGCTCATGTATTCTTTCTAATGAAGTGCCACGTCTAATTGCTTCTCCAATGAAGAATAAGCGCTCATCATCTTGGGCTTTAATTCTTTCTTCTATAAAATCTAATTCAAATGCTTCTCCATTTGGTAATCCTAGATGATGAACTCCGTATTCTAAAGAGCGGATGGCTTTTAACAATGACTCTTCATATGTTCTACCAATTGCCATCACTTCACCAGTTGCTTTCATTTGTGTTCCAAGATGACGTTCACCTTTTTCAAATTTATCAAATGGAAATCTAGGAATTTTAGAGACAACATAATCTAATGCTGGCTCAAATGCTGCGTATGATGTACCAGTTACGGGGTTCAACATTTCGTCTAACGTCATTCCTACTGCAATTTTTGCTGCTAATTTGGCGATAGGGTAACCAGTCGCTTTCGACGCTAATGCCGATGAACGTGATACTCTAGGATTCACCTCTATAATATAATAATTTAAAGAATCTGGATCGAGTGCAAGTTGTACATTACACCCGCCTTCTATTTTTAAAGCACGAATAATCTTTAACGATACATCTCTTAACATTTGATATTCAATATCTGAAAGTGTTTGGCTAGGTGCTACAACAATTGAGTCACCAGTATGAATACCTACAGGATCAATATTTTCCATATTACATACAACTATGGCACTATCATTTTTATCACGCATAACTTCGTATTCTATCTCTTTATATCCTGCGATAGATTTTTCTAATAAACATTGTGATACAGGGCTATATTTCAATCCGTTCTGAACAACTTCTCGGAGTTCCTTTTCATCATGACAAATTCCGCCTCCTGTTCCACCCATCGTAAATGCCGGGCGTACAATTAGCGGATATCCAATTTCATTTGCAAATGCAATAGCACCATCTAAATCGTTTATGATATCACTTTCTGGTACTGGTTCATTTAGTTCATTCATTAAACTTCTAAATAATTCTCTGTCTTCTGCTTGATGAATAGAAGCAAGTTGTGTACCTAATAAACGCACATTATTTTCTTCTAATACACCATTTTCATGAAGTTCAATTGCCATGTTCAAACCTGTTTGTCCACCTAGTGTTGGTAACAAAGCATCAGGCTGCTCTTTACGAATGATTCTACTCACAAAATCTAAAGTTAACGGTTCTATGTAAACAGTGTCAGCAATCTCTGTATCTGTCATAATCGTTGCTGGATTTGAATTCACAAGTATAACTTTATATCCTTCTTCTTTAAGTGCTAAGCAAGCTTGTGTTCCTGCATAATCAAATTCTGCAGCTTGTCCTATAATAATTGGTCCTGAACCGATTACAAGGATGGATTTGATATCTGTTTGTTTAGGCATTGATTGTTTGCTCCTTCGCTTTATAAGATTTGATCATTTCAATAAATTCGTCGAATAAATAATTTGAGTCATGTGGTCCAGGTGATGCTTCTGGGTGATATTGTACTGAAAATGCAGGATAAGTTTTGTGTTTTAATCCTTCAATTGATCTATCGTTTAAAGCGATATGTGTAATTTCCAAGTCTGTATGCTTTATTGATGCTTCATCTATTGCATATCCATGATTTTGACTTGTTAAATCTACTCTACCTGTTACTAAGTTTTGTACTGGATGATTCGCACCTCTATGTCCAAATTTCATTTTGAATGACGTTGCCCCTTGTGACAATGCGAATAGCTGATGACCTAAACATATTCCGAAAAATGGTATCTTTCCAACAATACTTTGAATTGTTTTTATCGTGTCTTGAACACTTTCAGGGTTCCCAGGTCCATTAGAAACCATAATGCCATCCGGAGAAATATTTAATATTTCTTCTAACGATGTTTGATAAGGCACAACTGTTACATCACAGCCTCTACGATTTAATTCACGAACGATGTTTTCTTTCTTGCCATAATCGATAAGTACAATTTTATAGCCATCACCAGTTGAAATGTATGGTCTGACTGAAGAGACTTGAGATACTTCATTCTTTAATTCAGGTAGTGTTTTTAAATTTTCTACTAAGGTTGTAATTTCCTGTTCATCGTCTGTAAATCCTGCTTTTAATACCCCGTGTTTTCTTATTTTACGTGTTAAGCTTCTTGTATCAACACCAGATATTCCAGGTATTTTATAAAACTTCATCATTTCATCCAATGATTTACTCGATCTAAAATTACTAGGATTTAAACACGCTTCTCTTACTACAATGCCATTTAATGTTGGTCTTAATGATTCAAAATCATCACGATTTATACCATAATTGCCAATTAAAGGATATGTAAATGTAATAATTTGGCCAGTATAAGAAGGATCAGATATCGTTTCTTGGTATCCTGTCATCGATGTATTAAACACGATTTCTCCCATTAACAATTCGTCAGAACCTAAAGCGTAACCTTTATAAACTGTACCATCTTCAAGAACTAAGTATCTTTTATTTAACATATGTGAAATCCTCCTTGAAGACTATTTTTCCATCGCATATTGTTAGAATTGGATAACCTGTAACTACTTCACCAATAAATGGCGTATTGCTACTTTTAGATTCAAATTCCTCAGCATTGATTGGACGTTCTGTTTCTAAGTCAATAATCGTAATATCCGCTATCGCACCTTCTTCTAAACGACCATATGGTAAATTGAAAATATCACTCGGTTTAGTCGTTAAAAATGCTACGAGTTCTTCAAGTGTGAAGATTCCTCGTTTAACTAGATTTGTATAAAGGAGTTGGAATGCTGTTTCACTTCCAACAATACCAAATGGTGCATCTACCATTGATACTTCTTTCTCTTCTTTAGCATGTGGTGCATGATCTGTTGCGATGCAATCAATTGTTCCATCACGTAAACCTTCGATGAGTGCGTCTCGATCTTCAATAGCTCTTAAAGGTGGATTCATCTTGTAGATTGCATCATCTCCTGGCACGTCATTTTCAGTTAATAATAAATGATGAGGTGTAACTTCAGCTGTTACTTTAATACCTGCTTTTTTCGCATCTCTTATTACTCTTACACTTTCTTTCGTAGAAACATGACAAACATGATAATGACAATTTGCCGCTTCTGCCAATAATACATCTCTTGCTATTTGTACTGACTCACAAATTGCAGGTATACCTGGTATATTTAATTCTTCACTTCTCTTACCTTCATGCATGGCTCCACCATATATAAGTGAGTTATCTTCACAATGTGCAACGATTGCTTTATCAATCTTGGCTGCTTCTTTCATTGCTTCATACATCATCGAAGCAGTTTGTACACCTACGCCATCATCTGTAAATTGGAACATGCCAACCTCTTTCAATGCTTTAAAGTCTACATGTTCTTTTCCAGCTTGTCTCACTGTAATTGAAGCATATGGTAATACGCGTACAGCTGCATGTTTATTTATCGTTTCATGTAAACGTTGCAGGTTCTCAACTGAATCTGGAACTGGTTTAGTATTAGGCATTGGACACACTGTCGTGAACCCACCACGTGCAGCTGCCTTCGTACCTGTTTCAATTGTTTCTTTATGTTCTCCTCCTGGCTCTCTTAGATGTACATGTACATCTACAAGTCCAGCAGATATAAAATGTCCTTTAGCATCTATTACTTCATGGTTACGTTTTTCGATTGAATCCGCAATTTTATTTATTTTTCCATCTACAATTTCAATTTCTTTCGCTATAAGTTGACCATTTGATAATATCTTCCCGTTTTTGATTATAAGTGACATTTTACTTTCTCCTCCTTGAAATTAAGAACATTGTTTAAGCAAGCCATTCTCACGAACACACCATTTTCCATTTGTTTGAAGATCCTAGACTTTGAACTTTCAACTAGCGTCGTATCAATTTCTACGCCTCTATTAATTGGAGCAGGATGCATAACGATTGCACGGTCTTTTAGTTTTTCATATCTATCTAATGTTAATCCAAAATTCTTATGATAATCATCTTTACTGAAGCTCTTGCCACTTACATGTCTTTCGCTTTGAACTCTTAATAACATGCATACATCTACTTCTTCTATAACATCATCAATATCTACATATTGTGTGTTAGTAATATCACATTTCCATTGGTCTGGTGCAGAGAATAAAACTTCTGCACCTAGTTTTGTTAATGCTTCAGCATTACTTCTTGCAACTCTTGAGTTTTTAATGTCACCTGAAATTAATATCTTTAATCCTTTGAAGTATCCATATTCTTCATATATTGTCATAATGTCTAATAAACTCTGTGTTGGGTGTTGTCCGCTTCCATCTCCACCGTTCAGTATAGGAATATTTAGATCTTCTAATGATTCGTAATATTCATTTTCACTATGTCTAATAACTAACGCATCTACACCTATTGATTCTAATGTTTTGCACGTGTCGTAGAGTGTTTCACCTTTTTGAACTGATGACGTACTTATCTCGAAAGGAATGATGTCCATTCCTAATTTTCTTTCTGCCATTTCAAAACTACATTTTGTACGTGTTGAATTTTCATAGAATAAATTTGCTACCGTTAATTTCTTATTTAATGGTTGTACTCCATTTTCCTTCATATCTAGTGCTTCGTGTATAATTTTTAGAATTTCCTCTTTCGACAAATCAGTCATAGTTAATAAATTTTTCAAGTGACATACCTCCTGAGATTTATTTTAATTTCTTAGGTAAAATCAAGTTCAGTAATATACCTACAGTTGCTGCTAAAGCCATACCTTCAATGTTTAAGTGAATACCTATTCCTGTGAAATCCAAGTGTGCTTTTCCAATTCCTAATACTAATATTACTGATGCGATAATTAAGTTTCTGTTGTCTCCAAAGTCTATGTTGTTTTCTACTAACATTCTTAATCCACTTGAGGCAATAATTCCAAACAAGAGGATGGATACGCCACCCATAACTGGTGTAGGTATCGTTGATATCATTGCTGTAAATTTACCAACAAAGCCTAGTATTAATGCAAGTGTTGCTGCGCCACCTATAACCCATATGCTATAAATTCGAGTTATTGCAAGTACGCCTATATTCTCTCCATATGTTGTACTTGGAGGACCACCTATTATTGATGAAACCATTGTTGAGACACCATCACCTATTAATGAACGATGTAAACCTGGGTCTTTAAAGAAGTTTCTGCCGACAATTTTGTTTATAACAATTTGATGTCCTATATGCTCACTTACCGTAACAAATACGATAGGGAGCATGATAAGGATGAGTCCCCATTGTATTGTTGGTGTGTAGTCATGGAATGGCACGTATATGTCAGGTAGTTGTAACCATTTTGCTTTCGAAATGGGTGCTAAGTCGACGATTCCAAACCAAAGAGATGAAACATAACCTACGATGATACCAATGAGTACTGGAATAATTGATAAAAATCCTTTAAAGAATATCGATACAATAATCGTCGTAATTAATGTAATAAGTGCTACACCAATGTATATCCCGCTATAACCTTTCATTGCATTTGAATCGGTATACATCGCCATGTTCACGGCTACTGGCGCAAGTCCTAGCCCAATCACCATAATTACTGGGCCTACAACTACTGGAGGTAGCAAGTTAAGTAACCAATTCGTACCTGTTATTTTGATGATGATACCGATAATGACGTATAAAATACCACTCATGAACAATGCGACTAGCATTTCTCCTAAATCATGACTTTTCAAGCCAACAATAATCGGTGTGATAAATGCAAAACTCGATCCTAAGTATGCTGGTATCTTTCCTTTAGTAATTAAGATATATAACAATGTACCTAAACCTGATGCAATTAGTGCAGCTGATACAGGTAACCCTGTTAAAAAAGGTACAAGTACTGTTGCCCCAAACATTGCAAATAAGTGTTGAGAACTTAAGAAAAACCATTGTATTGCTTTCGGTTTTTCATTTACATCTAAAATGGGTTCTACTGTTCTTTCAAACATTTCTTCGTTGTGTGACATATTCATTCTCCTATTCAAAAAAGATCCCTTTGCACAAGTCGCAAAGGGATCTATGGGTATAGAGAGACCTATCGTTATAGTATAGGTGCTCTATTCATATATTCCTTTGCCAGTCTCTCGTACTGATTTAAAAGGATTTATTTAGTTTAAAGTTACTGCTGTTTGTTTATCGTATTCTTCAAGCTCTACTACAATTGATTCATTAGATGCTGTTGGTACATTTTTCCCAACATAATCTGCTCTTATCGGCAGTTCTCTATGACCTCTATCAACTAATGTTGCTAAACTTATCTTTCGAGGTCTTGCATGATCTAGTATCGCGTCTAATGATGCTCTTACTGTTCGACCTGTGTACAATACATCGTCTACAATTATGACGTGTTTATCATTGATATCTACATCAATATCGAATGATTTAACTTTAATCGTACTTTGTTGATTTTGTACATCATCTCGATAATGTGTTACGTCGATTTCACCTGTTGGTACTTTAACTTGTTCTATTGAATCAATTTTCTCTTTAAGTCTATTCGCTAAAAAGACACCGCGTGTTTTAACGCCTAGTAAGACAATATCTTTCGTGCCTTTATTCTTTTCAAGAATTTCATGAGACATTCTTGTTAAAGCTCGGTTAACAGCTGCATCATCCATAATGATTCTTTCGACCATAACTATATCTCCTTCCACAAAAAAATACTCACGTCTTTAGAAAGACATGAGTATATACTGGTACCATTAGAATGGTCCACACGTACATATTATGTCTTTCCAGCCTCTCTGGACTGTCCTTTAAAGACGCTTAAGTTGTTATATATATAGTATCGTTTTTGATTAACGATGTCAAAGTATATTACAAATTAATTTAGTATTATTACACAATTACTTATTTATTGATTTCTCTTTTACGTAATTTATCCAATAATGTCTCGAAGTATTCTGGAAGTGGTGCTTCATTTTCAATGTATTCACCAGTTACAGGATGTTCAAAACCTAATAAACCTGCATGAAGTGCTTGTCCTTCTAGGTTTAAAGTTTTCTTAGGACCATATTTAGGGTCTCCTACTAAAGGATAACCAATATGTTTCATATGAACTCTAATTTGGTGTGTTCTACCTGTCTCTAATTGACAGTTCACTAAAGTATATTGTTCAAATTTCTCAATAACATTAAAATGCGTAACCGCTTCTTTGCCATCATCGACAATAGCCATTTCTTGACGTTCTTTAGGATTTCTACCTATTGGTGCTTCGATCGTACCAAATTCATGTGGAATATTCCCATGTACTAAAGCTGTATATTCACGTGTAACGGTCTTGTTTACTAACTGTTCAACGAGGCCTCTATGCGCGATATCGTTTTTGGCTATCATTAACAAACCAGAAGTATCTTTATCAATACGATGTACAATACCAGGTCTTATTTCACCATTAATGCCAGATAAGTCGGTAATTTCATGCATTAATCCATTAACTAAAGTACCTGTATAATGACCTGGTGCCGGATGTACAACCATACCTTTAGGTTTATAAACAACAGCCACATCTTTATCTTCATAATAAATTTCAATACCTAAATCTTCTGCAACTAAATCAACTTCTTCAACGACTTTTTCAGTGACAATGATAACATCATTTAATTTAGTCTTATAGTTAGATTTAACCACTTTACTATTTACTTCAACTAAACCAAGTTTAATCCAATCTTGTATTTGGTTTCTTGACCAGTCACTATTTAGTTCTGGTAAATATTTATCGATTCTATTGCCTACTTCTTCTTGTGTCTCTATTTTAAATTCAAATGTATTCAAGCTTTTTCCTCCTTGTCGTCAATTAATATGACGATGATTAAAACTACTACTCCAATTGTTAAAGCTGCATCAGCTACGTTGAAAATTGGAAAGTTATATCCAAATATATAAGTATCAATGAAATCTACAACTTCACCTCTGAATAATCTATCGATAAAGTTACCGATTGATCCAGCAATTAAGAGGCTTAAACCAAATTGTATGAGTGGCTTACCATAGCCTTCATTTTTAAAGAACATAAACAATACAACTAATACTACAATCGTTACGATATAAAACAACCACATTTTACCTTGTAATATTCCCCAAGCAGCACCTTGGTTTCTATGAGATGTAATATAAATTGCATTTGTTATAACCTTTACTGAATCTCCCACTTCTAATGATTTTACGATTAAAAACTTAGTTAGTTGATCCAATGCGATTAATAATATAATAAAAATACTCCAAATCGTTACATTGTAACCTTTACGCATGTTGATTTCACTCCAATCTTGATTATTTTACCATAATAAACAGATTTAATGTTAGTTTCTCATGCAAGATAATAGATTAAACATAAAGAAGAAGTCCATGGCATCAATGAATACCTTGAACTTCTTCTATTCAATAACGATTTAAGTCATCTTTAGATTAAATTAAAGTTTTGACAACTTCTTGACAACGTGGACATAAATTGTCTAGTTCACCTACTGAACCTAATTCTTCAGAATAATTCCAGCAACGTTCACATTTTTCGCCTTCCGCATGTTCAACTTTAACTTTTGCATATTCATATTCAACACCGTCTGTTAATTCGTCTACAACATCAACTTTTGAAACGATAAATAATTGTTGTAAATCTTGGAATTGACTTAAGAATTCTACTACATTAAAGTCTTGTGAATTTGATAATGTAATATGTGCTTCTAATGACTTACCGATAACTTTTTCGTTACGTGCAACCTCTAATGCTCTATTCACATCATCTCTCATGTTCATAAGCGTAGTCCATTTTTCAACTAATTCTAAATCTACTTCATGTGGATTTGGCATATTTGTTAAATGAACACTTTCTTCTTCGACATGTGGGATATGTCCCCAAATTTCATCAGCAGTATGTGGGATAATGGGTGCTAACAATTTAACTAACTTAACTAGAGTTTCATGTAACACTGTTTGCATACTACGACGTTTTAATGAATCTCTTTGTTCAATGTAAAGAATATCTTTACCGTAATCTAAATAGAAGTTACTTAATTCTACATTGATAAAGTTTTGAATATCTTGGTAAATATCTAAATAATCAAATGCTTCATAATGAGATAATGTTCTTCCAATAAATTGATTTAATCTATTATGCATATATTGATCAATTTCTAACATATCTTCGTATTTAACACTGTCAGTTGCTGGATTAAAATCACTTACATTTCCTAATAAGAATCGGAACGTGTTACGGATTTTGCGATATACATCTGAAGTTTGTTTTAAAATTTCATTTGAAATACGAACATCAGCTAAGTAATCAACACTACTTACCCAAAGTCTAGCAATGTCAGCACCCATTTGTTTAACGATTTTATCAGGCACGATAACATTTCCTAAAGACTTACTCATTTTCTTGCCTTCTCCATCCATTACAAAACCGTGGCTTAATAACATCTTGTATGGTGAAATGCCTTTAGTTGCAACTGAAGTTGTAATTGAAGAGTTAAACCATCCTCTATACTGATCACTACCTTCGATATAAATATCAGCTGGATAAGATAATTCTGGTCTTGTTTCTAGCACGCCTCTATGAGTTGAACCTGAATCAAACCAAACGTCCATAATGTCTGTTTCTTTAGTAAATTCTCCATTCGGGCTACCTTCATGAGTAAATCCTTCAGGTAATAAATCTTTTGCTTCACGTTCGAACCAAATATTTGAACCATGTTTTTCAAATAAATCAGCAACATGATTGATTGTTCCATCAGTCATAATGATTTCGCCATTTTCAGCATAGAATACTGGCAATGGAACACCCCAAACTCTTTGACGTGAAATGACCCACTCGCCTCTATCACGAATCATATTATAGAGACGCGTTTTACCCCAATCAACTTTGAATTTCGTATCATCAATAGCATCTAATATATCCTGTCTAACTTTACTGATTGATGCAAACCATTGTTCTGTTGCTCTAAAGATAACTGGTTTTTTAGTACGCCAATCATGTGGGTATGAATGTTTAAAGAATGTAAGTTTTAATAACGCGCCAACTTCGTCTAATTTTTCAGTAATTGTCTTGTTTGCTTTATCGTAAAATTGACCTGCGAACTCTCCAGCTTCTTCAGTAAACACACCTTTATCATCTACAGGGCTAATAACACCTAAGTCATATTTTTGACCAACGATGTAGTCATCCTCACCATGACCAGGTGCAGTATGAACACAACCTGTACCGGCATCTGTTGTAACGTGATCACCTAAGATTACAAGTGATGTTCTATCAATAAATGGATGTTGAGCTGTTGCATATTCTAAATCAGCGCCATTGAATTCTTTTTCGCGAACAATTGTTTCTTTATTCCATTCTAATTCTTCGCATACTGCATCAAGTAAAGCTTCAGCAAGGATATATTTTTTACCTTCAACATTAACTTGGACATACGTTAATTGAGGATTTAGCGCAATACCTAAGTTAGAAGGAATTGTCCATGGCGTTGTTGTCCAAATAATAAATGCTGCATCTTCATCCACAATACCTTTACCATCTACAACATTAAATGCTACATAAATAGATGGAGATTTTTTGTCTTGATATTCAATTTCCGCTTCAGCCAATGAAGATTCACTTGAAGGAGACCAATAAACAGGTTTTTTACCTTTATAAATTAATCCTTTAGCAGCCATTTCACCAAATACTCTAATTTGAGCGGCTTCAAATTCTGGTTTCAATGTGATATACGGATTATCCCAATCACCATTTATACCTAAGCGTTTGAAGTCTGATTTTTGTAATTCGATTTGCTCTAAAGCAAATTCTTTACATTTTTCACGGAATTCTGCTACTGACATTTCTTTTCTTTTGACGCCTTTATTTGTTAATGCTTGTTCAATTGGTAAACCGTGTGTGTCCCAACCTGGTACATATGGTGCATAATATCCAGACATCGCTTTTTGGCGTACAATAATATCTTTTAAGATTTTATTTAAAGCATGACCCATATGTAGATTTCCATTCGCATATGGAGGACCATCATGTAAGATGAATGGCGTATTGCCTTTATTTTTTTCTAATATTTTATTAAATAAATCTTTTTCTTTCCAATCTTCTTGAATTTGTGGTTCTTTGTTTGGAAGACCACCTCTCATTGGAAAGTCTGTTTTTGGCATTAATAACGTATCTTTATAATCCATATTTCTTAATCTCCTTTTTCAATTAAAATATAGAAAAAACTCTATGCTGAAGTAACAGGGACGACTGAATCGCGGTACCACCCTTATTAACTCAACATAGAGTTCTCTCAATTAATGTATAAATTTGTGTAAACAGGTGATACCTAAAGAATCGAATTCACTAGGCTTGCACTATCCCTAGTTCGCTGAATAATTCCTTACTCTTCAGACTTGTCCTCTTCACTTTTAGTTGATTGATTATTTATCTGTTCTTGATTATTTTGTTCTTCTTTATTCAAAATGTCAATATTTTCTTCGGTAACACTTTGTTGATCAACATCATAATTCAATAAGTAATCCCAATCATCATTTTTCAATAAATCTAATTGTGCTTCTACTAACATACGAAAACGAGATCTAAACACTTTAGATTGACGTTTCATATCTTCAGTTTGAAAACTAATTTGACGCGCTTTTTGAAGTGCATCTTCAATAATAATGTTTGAACGCCCTTCAGCTTCTTTAATGATTGCATCCGCTTTTAAGACTGCAGTATGTTTCGTTTCTTCACCAGCTTTTTGAGCTTGTAATAGTGCATCTGATATTGTGTTTTCAACTGCTTTAAAACGATTGATGTTTTCATCTTTGTCATTAATTAATGTTTGTAATTGTTCTTTATCTGATTTTAATTTTTCAATTTCATCACTTAAAGTTTGTAAATATTGACGTACTTCTGATTCATCTAAACCTTTATGAACTCTATTGAATTCCTTTTGTTTGATGTCTTCTGGGCTAAATGCCATCAGTTTTCCTCCTCAAGACTATTTAAATAAGGTACGGTAAGTAATTCTAAGTTTACCTTTTTTTGATTCACCATTATTTGATAGAATCAATGCTCTACCATATCCTTTAATAGATAATAAGTCATTTTCTTCGACTATAAAGTCTACTGCTTGTATTTCCCTATGATTAATCTTAACACGTTTACTTTCGATGAGTTTTTTACTAATTGTTCTACTTGTATTCGTAACATGTTTAACAATTACATCCAGTCTCATCGCACTCACTGTGGTGTCATGAGTAATCCAATTCTCATTTGATTGTACCATATTTTTAAATGGAATTGAACTCAATTTGATTCCAGCACCCTTTATCTTAGTGAATTCTAACATAATATATGATTCGAATCGTTTTGTCAAAACAAACTGAATTTTATCGTTTACTATAATATCGCCAAGTTGATTTCGATCCATACCTAAAGACATTAATGCCCCAAGTACATTTCGATGTGAAACAGTAACAAATTTGGATGGATAATCCAACTCAATTAATACCATTTCAAAGTCATCTTCTTGAGGGACAAAGTAATCTGGAGCTATTATAGCACGCTTTCTTTCAGATTGTTCATTGCCACCAAAATAATGCACCATTAGTTCATCATATCCACCTACAATCGTATTAAGTATATATTGTTCACGTGGATCTAAAAAATCAGTTAGCATATGTTGGTAATTTCGTTCTGCAATGTCACATTTATTTATAAATAAATCAATTTCTTCTCTTTCTTCTTTTCTAAAATGTTGATAAATATCCATATTCACACCTCAAATGATATAAAAAATAGGATGTGACATATTGTCTCACCCTATTTCTCGGTATTAGTACTTAAATTATTACAGAATTGGCATTACTGGTACAATCATGTTAAATATATTGATTAAACCAAAGTAGAATAAACTTAATGTAATAAATGCTACTAGTGACGAAATATCTAACATCCCTAATGGTGGAATAATTTTTCTAAATGGCTCTAAAAACGGTTCATATATTTTACCTAAAAATTGGCCAAATCCACCTTCTCTTACACCAGGTAACCAAGATGTAAGGAAGTATACAATCATACCATATTGATATATTTTAACTACAAATAATATAAATCCTAAAATCGTACTTAATAATCCATTATCCATAAAATATTTCCTCTATTCTTGATAAGGTTCAACTTGTTCTAATTGTTCAGTGATCGACCCTGCTACTTCTACATTATCAGGTGTACATAAGAAGATATCAGTACCCACTCTTCTAATGTCTCCACCAATTGCATATACAGTACCACTTAAGAAATCTATAATTCTCTTAGCAGAAACTTTATCTATACGCTGTAAATTCACTAATGTTGTTCTTCTATTTTTAAGCTCATCTGCTATATCTTGAGTATCTGAGAAAACTCTAGGCTCAAATAGACACATTTTAGAACTTTGCGCAAAATCCATATTACCACTCATGCTAACAACATTTGTTTGTGATGAATTTGTACGTTTTTCTGTCATGGCCTCTTTCCTTTCAGGTTTTTTAAAATCACGAGCACGCTGTGATTGATATCTAGTTGTGTTTCTATTTTGTGTAGGTACACTTTTAATAGATTGTTGATTTGTCTTTGTCTCTTGTTGTGGTTTTTCTTGTTGTGGCGCTCTATGTTGTTCTTGTCTTTGATCTTCGTATACTTCTTCTTCTTCATCTACAATAAAGAAACCTTTGAATACATCTTTTATTGCCATAAATTACACTCCTATTCGCCAACTAATTTTGTACCTATTCTAACAAACGAAGCACCTTCTAAAATTGCCTCATTGTAATCATTGCTCATACCCATAGATAATTCATTGCATGGGGCATATGATAAATTCATTATTTGTATTTCATCTCTTATTTCTCTAAGCTGTTTGAAATATTTTTGAACTTCTGATTTATCTTCAGTTAATGGTGCCATTGTCATTAAACCAACAACTTTAATGTTCTCAAATTCTTCTAGTTCTTTAATGAATGGAATAACATCTGTGGCAGATATGCCATGTTTAGATTCTTCATTCGATACATTAACTTGAACAAAACAATTTATCACATGATTTGCGCGCTTATTAATTTCTTTAGCAAGTTTAATTCGATCTAATGAATGTAAATAGTCTATTTCATTAATCACTTCTTTAACTTTCCTTGTTTGTAGTGACCCAATAAAATGCATCACTGCATCATCTGGTAATTGTTGCTTCTTATCCAAGAAGCCTTCAATTCTATTTTCACCAAAATTTCTTAACCCTGCTTGATATGCTTCTATAGCTCGGTCTATTGTAACATATTTTGTAACAACAATCACTTGAGGTGTGTTTCCAAATTTAGAATTTTTTGTGGCATTTTCAAGGGTGCTATTAAGATTTTTCAAATTTTCTTCTACTGATTTCAATATCATTCCTACTTTCTACCAATAAATGCAAGCATTCTTCCAGTATTTCCTTTTTCAACTCTATATGAAAAGAACATATCCGTTTCATTTGCTGTACAGTGCTTAGTTCTTAATATGTGCTGTGGATTAATACCGTAATAGATAGCTAATTGTTCATTTGCAATCTTTAAATCAATTCCGTATCTATCTTTATCTCTATATTCTGTATACAAATCAATGTCGATAGGTAAGGTTTGAAATTTTTGATAGATATCTTCGTTTATCTCATAACTATTAGATGTCGATGGCCCTATAATGATTCTTAAATCGTTTAGATTACCATTATATTGTTCAATCATTTCTTTTATGATTTCTGCGTATGTACCTCTCCACCCTGCATGACATAAACCAACATATTCATTCTTAACATCATATAGATAAATTGGTACACAATCTGCAAAGCACATTGTCAATAAAATATTTGATTCATAAGTATATAAGCCATCAATACCATATAATTCATTGGTTAGTTCTGTAATATTTGTCCCTTTATCTTTATGATTTACTTCTTGAACTTTATTTTCATGTGTTTGGATAGGAAAAATCCAATTTGTCGTCTCAAAATTAATTTCATCAGCCAATATTTGCTGATGTTTTGAAATGTTTTCTTCATTATCATCAATATAACGTGCCATGTTGAAAGCTTTATCTGGGTATGGACTAAACCCACCATTTCTTGTAGTTATACCTATTACAAGGTCTTCTCTGCCATCAGCATGATAAGCAAGATGATGTTCATGTTGATTAAAAATCTCTTTCATTCCATCTCTCCTAACAAAAAAAGTCATCAGGACTTAGCCTGATGACTCTTTAAGTTCATTTATCTTCTAGAGCGTCTAGAACGTCTGTCTTCTCTATTTCGAATGAAACTTGGAATATCACTATCATCAGTTGATTCATTTGCAGGTTTACTTTCAAATGAAGCCTTTCTTCCTAGTGATTCACTTTCATCTCTTTTAGATGATTCTTCAGTTACAGCACCAAATGCTCCGCCACCTTGAGGTTTACGAGCAGTTGATGGTTTGTCATTAAATCCAGTTGCAATTACAGTAACAACTAATTCGTCTTGTAATTCAGGATTAATAACAGTACCAAATATCATGTTCACATCTTCGTCAGCAGCATCTTGTACGATGTCAGCAGCTTCTTGTGCTTCAAATAGAGATAAAGATTCTCCACCTGTAATGTTCATTAACACACCTTGTGCGCCAACAATTGAAGTCTCTAATAATGGAGAAGAAATTGCTTTCTTAGCAGCTTCAATAGCTCTGTTTTCACCAGAAGATACACCGATTCCCATTAATGCTGAACCTTGGTTAGACATAATAGTCTTAACATCTGCAAAGTCTAAGTTTACTTCACCAGAAACAGCGATTAAATCTGAAATACCTTGTACACCTTGACGTAATACATTATCAGCTTCTTTAAATGCTTCCATCATTGGTGTAGATTTATCAACGATATCTAGTAATCGGTCATTTGGTATAACGATTAACGTATCAACAGCTGCTTTCATTGATTCAACACCTGCTGCAGCTTGTGTTTGTCTCTTACGACCTTCAAAGCTAAATGGACGTGTAACAACACCTACCGTTAAAGCACCCATTTCTTTAGCAATTTTAGCAACTACTGGTGCAGCACCAGTACCAGTTCCGCCACCCATACCTGCAGTTACGAATACCATATCTGCACCTTGGATTGCATCTTCAATTTGTTCGCGAGATTCTTCTGCAGCTTTTTTACCTATTTCAGGGTTTGCTCCAGCGCCTAATCCACGTGTTAATTTTTCACCAATTTGAATTTTAGATGATGCTTTAGATAAGTTTAAAGCTTGCCCATCTGTGTTAATTGAAATAAAATCCACATTATTCATACCGTGATCTATCATACGGTTTACAGCGTTATTACCGCCACCACCGACACCTATTACTTTTAAAGTAGCTAAATGATTAAATCCTTGTTCAAATTCTAACATTTATTATCCTCCTAATCTTTATGACCCATCAATCAAATAACGATTTCATTAATTTTTTGAATGCACTTGGCTTCTCTTCGTGACTTTCCGACTCATAATCAGATTCGGTATAATTGTCATCAGAATTTGAAGCTTTCACGTCATTGTTCTTCGCTTTGTTTGGTTTTTTCTTGAACCATTGTTCGTATGGTTTTGCTTTTGTTTCTTGATTTACATCTTCATATGTTTCTTCTTCTATATTATCCGCATCATAATTATTCATTGTAACATAATCTAGTAGCTCATCAAAGTTAATTCCACTAGATATTGTAGATATACTTGACGTGAATTCTGGTTTTCTTATACCCATTTGTGATGGCGTATGTACACGTACTTTTTCATTTACCATATCTTGAAGTAACTCTTTAATACCTAGCAGATTAGAAGATCCACCAGTCACGATAAATCCACCGTTTACATTAGCTATACCCATATCTTGAAGTAAATCAAATGCTTCAAAGAAAATTTCTTCTACTCTAGACTCGATAATTTCGCTTAATTCTTTTTGAGTAAACTGTGCATGTTCTTCTGCATTAATTTGTTCTACACTGAAAACGTCTTGATCAGATGCTGAATCATAAAACGAATGGCCATATTGTTGTTTTATCTTTTCAGCATTATCATATGTAGTGTTTAATGATTTTGCAATGTCTGTTGTAATGCTTCTACCAGCCATTTCTATAATATCTGCGTCTACTAAATTTCCTCTTTCATAGAAGCCTACTTGTGTTAAATCTTCACCTATATCGATTACACAAGCACCAAGTTCTACTTCAGTTGGTGATAGTATTGATTGATAGTTATAAGCATCAGAAAATACATCTAACACATCAACACCGCATGATTCAACACATTTAATAATGTTTATTAAAAGTGATTTTGATGTTGCAATGACACCAGCTTCAACTTTCAATGATTGCGTTGCAACCATTTCTTTAGGATCTGATACTTCATGCAAGTCATCAACAATAAATTTCATTGGAAATACACCAATTACTTCTGTTTCAGGAACGTCATTTAAATCACGAATACCATCTAAAACAGATTCAATGTGACTCCCGTCTATTTCAGTTTCTGTACCTTCAAATTGGATTTCATATTTTTCGTCATATATTTCTGTATTCACGATAGGCATTTTTAAGAAAACTTCTTTAATATCTACCCCAGAAGCAATCGCAGCTTTTTTGATTGTATCTTTAATAGCTTGTTTAGCTATATCAAAGTCATCAATACAACCATTTCTTACGCCATTTGTAAACGTTTGCCCTGTACCTATCACGTTAATGCCATTATGAAATTTTTCTCCTACTATTACTTTTACACTCGATGAACCTATATCTAAACTAATATAATAATGTTCCTCCATCGATAGGCACCTCCTCTAACACATGATAATCAAATTTACACTATTCTTAGTTTACATGATTGATGATTTAATGTGAACTAATAATATGTTTATTTATTGATTTTTTTGCTTATTCTGATGATTTTTCACTTGATTTCGGTTTTTCTTCAGATTTATCGAGTTCTTTTGATAAATCTTGCAATGCTTGATCTAATTTTTTTTGTTCTGACTTAGTACTTTGTTCTTGTTCAGATTCTTTTTCTGACCTTGCTTGTTGTTGTTCTTTAGTTTCATACGGTAAGAATGTTGCACCAACTTGAAAATCAACAAATCCTGGTGTTTTAAGATTACCCGATTCATCTCTTTCTAGTTTATCAGATATACTAGGATAGTAATTGATTTTATTAGCAAAAGTTTGAATATCGCCGATAACTTCAACATTGTCAGTCATAAATAATTGAATTCTATTCTGATTATTCTCACCTGGTTTATAATTAATTTCAGAAATCAAACTTCTTACTTTAGGTTTGACTTTCTTCATTTCAGTCACCATTTTTTTTAACTTCTTCGAACTAAAATCATTTAAAATCGGAACATCCACTGGAATTTCTGTCGTTAAGTGTTTTATAGTCTTGCCATTTTCCAATAGAGGTTCGTATCCTTTTTTGCCTTTAATTAATCCGATTGTTTCATATTCATTTATCGTCACAGTTAGATCATTCGGAAAATGTCTTTTAATGGTTACACTTTTTATACCTTCAATGTTTTGAATTTTCTCTTTCATATCCTTGATAGGTATATTATAAATTCTCGAATCTGGATTTAAATTTAATTTTTTTTCGATTTCATTTTTAGAAACAATCTTCTCACCATTGATATCAACTTTATCAACCTTACTTATATCCGTGAACATGTACAATACAATCAAGAGTACAAGGAGTATGACACCAATGAAGATGCCCAATTGAATTTGACGTCTTCGTTTTCTTTTTGTTTTTAAAGTTTTCAAACGATCATCGTCACTAGTCGTATCAAATTGCAAAATATCTTCATTCTTCTCAGAACTTTTATTCACGGCTGCCTCTCCTTTTTATACAATTTTTAGAATGTTGGTAAATGTTTTTGGAAACTTTCAATAAACTCATTTCCACGTGCTTCGAACGTATCATATTGATCCCAACTAGCACATGCAGGTGATAATAATACGACATCATTAGGTTGAATATAATCTTGAATCGTATCCACAGCATCTTTAACATCTGTTACTTGTAACACTTCTTTACCTTGTGTTAATCCGAGTGTTTTAAGTTTATCTTTAGTTTCTCCAAACGTAACCATCAGTCGTACATTATCCATATAAGGAATAAGATCATCAAAATCATTTCCTCTATCTAATCCTCCACATAGCCAAATAATTGGTGAATTAAATGAGCTAAGTGCAAATCTAGTTGCCAGCGTATTCGTTGCTTTTGAATCATTGAAGTATTTATTACCTCTATTATTACCTACAAATTGTAATCTATGTTTAATACCTGAGAAAGTTGTTAAAGTATGAACAATAGATTTGATTTCAACTCCAGATATAATAGACGCTAATACTGCAACAAGTACGTTCTCTAGGTTATGTTTACCTGGTAATACTATGTCATTCACATGGATAATTCGTATATTATTATATACGACATAATCATCCTTAATATAAATACCATCAACTTCTTGTTCAGTTGAAAAATATAAAATTTTTGATTTTATTTGTTCTTTATCAATTAGGTGTCTCTGTTCGAAATTAAATATTAAATAATCTTCTTCAGTTTGATTCTGGAAGATGTTTTTCTTTGCTTTTTGATATTCTTCTAACGATCCATGATAATCTAAATGTGCTGAATAAATATTAGTTACAATCGCAATGTGTGGTCTATATTTAATCGTACCTAATAACTGAAATGATGATAATTCCGTTATTAGATAATCCTCTTTGTTAACTTCTTGGGCTACTTTTGATGCAACTACACCGATGTTCCCTGAAACTTGACCATTCACTTTACTATTTCCGAACATATCACCAATTAATGACGTTACTGTAGTTTTACCATTTGTACCCGTAATTCCAATTATAGGTGCTTCAGAAATATAATAGCTTAATTCTACTTCTGTAATGATATCTAAATTTCTATTTTCTGCTTCAACTAACAATTGAATACTGTATGGGATACCTGGATTTTTGACAATGAGTGGATTGTTATCTAATAAGTATAAAGGATGTTCACCACTTATTACTTTAATCCCTTGGCTCATAAGTTCGCTTGCATGAGGATCAGATGTTAAATCTTTACCGTCATTAACTATTACATTTGCGCCAAGTTTTTGACAAAGTTTGGCACTTTCATATCCACTTTTAGCAAGTCCTAATATTAGAACATCTTTACCTTTAAGTGCATCAAATTCTTTCATATTACATTACCCCAATCCATAGTCCAATTGCACCTGTTACGATGCCAGTTCCCCAGAAGACTAATACAATTTTCCATTCACTCCAACCTACTAGTTCAAAGTGATGATGTAGTGGACTCATTTTGAATATTCTTTTACCTGTAAGTTTAAATGACGTCACTTGAATCATAACGGATAATGTTTCAAGGACAAATACAAGTCCAATGAATAATAATGTGATTTCTTGGTTTAACATGATAGATATCGTTGCGAAAATACCACCTAACGCTAAACTTCCAGTATCGCCCATAAATACTTTTGCTGGATATTTATTAAATATTAAAAATCCGACTAAACTAGCTAACATAATTAAACAGAACAAACCGACTTCTGGTTTATCAAGCGTAAATGATAAAATTGCATAAAAACTAAATGCAATAATTGAAAGGCCAGTTGAAAGCCCATCTAATCCATCAGTTAAGTTTACCGCATTGCTAAATCCTACTTGCCAGAACACAATAAATACGACATACAGCACAGATAATGGTAACGACCAATCTGTGAATGGAATATTTACAGCAGTAACAAACTCATAATTCGGCAATAATAAACTAACTAAATAGAATATAACTGCAATTGCAATTTGAGATAAAAACTTTTGTCTGCTTGTTAAGCCTTGATTGTTTTTCTTAACTACAATGATGTAATCATCAATAAAACCAATTAAACCAAAGCCAATTGTTACAAATAATAGTAATATTAACGGCCCAATTTGTTCTACAAAAAATAATGCAATGATTGTAACAACTATCGTAGATAGTAAAAATGTAAGTCCCCCCATTGTTGGAGTTCCTGTTTTTTTCATGTGGCTTTTAGGACCTTCTTCTCTAATACTTTGACCAAACTTCAATTTTTTCAGTGTCGGTATTAACACTGGCACTAGAATGAAAGTCAATAAAAACGCAATGACAGGAAGCGTAAAGTTCATAATCGTTCACCTTTTCTTTTATTTTTTATTAAACGTACTTTAATTAATTCGTTTTGGAATCTTTTGAATTATTTTTATTTTGCTTCTCTTTTGAGTCTTTCTTTTTCTTTGAATCTTTTTTGGACAATTCATCTGGTACTTGTCCAATTGTATCATCACCATAAGGATGATTATTAGATAAAGTAAATTTCACTTTCGTACCATTTTTGATTGCCTCATTTTCTTGAACTGATTGTTCCGTTACAAATCCAGATCCTTCTGTTTCTATGTTGATTCCTGTTGCTTGTTCTAGTTTAAGTAGGTCTCGTTTCGACCAATTTGTAGTATTTGGCATTGTAAGGTTGCCTTCAGTGACAAGCAAGATTTTCTCTTTATCTTGAACTGTTTTACCTTCTAATGGTACTTGCTTTGTTATCTTATTTCCTTTACCTATAACGATAGGTTCTAACTTTTTACCTTTAATTGTATCTACAGCTTTTTTGCTGTTCATGTTTGTAACATCTGGTACTTCAGGTGAACTACTTTTAGCTTTACCTTGTGTTTCTTCAACATCTAAGTATTTCAAAGTATTTTCCATTATTGGATTAAACCCTCTAGATACACCATATTCATATGCTTCTAAATCGCGTTTTTGAGCTAAAGACATACCTGCATAAACAACTACCTCTGGATCTTTAGCTGGTGCGTAGCCCATGAAACTTACGAAATAAGGGTTTGCACCTTGAACATAACCACCGTTTTTAGTATCCGGTACTTGTGCTGTACCAGTTTTACCTGCAACACGATAACCATCTATTTGATAATTCGTGGCATGGCTGTCTTTACTATTTACGACTTTATCTAATTCATGCATCGTCTTTTTCGCTGTATCTTTAGAAACAGGATTACCTACTATTTTTTTCTTACCTTCTTTAATTGTTTCTTTTGACTCAGGATTTTGTATTGATTTGACGTAATAAGGTTCAAGCATGTTCCCTTGATTAAGAATAGCAGTCTCTGCTTGCAACATTTGTAACGGCGTCACGGTCGTTGATTGACCAAATGCAGATGTTTTTCTTTGCAGTTCATTATCAAATGCAATATTACCTGGGGCTTCGCTATCAAATAGTCCGCCTGTTTTTTTACCGAATCCAAACTTCTCATAATATGCTTTCGCTTTATCTTCACCTACTAAATCTTGTAGTTTCATCATTAACGTATTCGCAGAGTACGTGAAACCTGTAGTCATAGGTATATTACCCCAACCATCATCGTTCCAGTCATATATTTTAAATCCATCAATATCTCGGTGACCAGATTTGAATTTTTTCTTAGGATCAAATTTACCTTCTTCTATAGCTGCTGCAAGCCCATATGTTTTAAATGTTGAGCCAGGTTCATATGTATTTTGTGATAAATCACTCGCCCATTTTTTTCCGAAATCTTTTTTAGTTTCTGGATTAAATGTCGGTCTTTGACTATATCCTAATATTTCACCTGTTTTAGCGTCCATTACAACAGCAAATAAATCTTTAGGTTCATATCTATCTACCATTTCATCAAGTGCATTTTCAACAAATACTTGTATATTTGAATCTATTGTCAAGTGCAAGTTATCACCATTTTTAGCATCGATGTTGTCCTCACTATTTGGGATTAACATGCCCCAAATATCTTGTTTATATGAATTTTTACCTGACTTACCACTTAAATAACTATCAAAAATTTTCTCTGCGCCAGCAACTCCAATTAGCTTGTTCGTATCATTATCTTTATTAGCTAAGCCAATTAAATGTGATGCAAAATTGCCATTCGGATAAAATCTTCTTTTCTCAGTTTCAAAAGTCAATCCAGGTAACTTTAATTTTTCAATATCAGTCTTTTGTTTATATGTTAAGTCTTTACCTTTTTGACCAAATTCAACTTGAAAAGCGTTTTTCGTTTTAAGTTTACTTAATATATCTTTTTTATCCATTTTTATTATTTTAGATAGTTCTTTTGCTGTCTTTTCTTTATCTTTAACATGTCTTGGTTTCTTACTATCTTTACTCATTTTTTTATCTAAAATCGCTACCAACTTATAACTGTCAGTATCTTCTGCCAAGACTTTTCCATTTCTATCATAAATTTTTCCACGTTCAGGTTCAGCAATCGTCTGTCTTAAATATTTTTCACTGGCTCTGTAAGTTAAGTCTTCTCCAGCTGAATGTCCGCTGATCATTAAATACGAATATCTTAAGGCCAATATAAAAAAGAGCAGTCCGAAAAAGCTTACTAAGAGGACTGCTCCTATTTTATTTTTCTTTATTTTAATTTTTGGCATCACTACGCACTACCTTTACATTGTCGTTATTTAGCTTTAGACCATAGTCTTTAGCTTTGTCGTAGATGCGCTCATATGATGATTGTTTCATTGATTCTGTTTTCAAATCACCATTTGTTGTTTGTTGTTGCTCAATTTTACTATCTAATTCCGCAATTTGAGTTTTATTGTTGTACGCATCCATTTTTAAAGATAGCATATAAATACTTATCAACGCAATCATAGTTATTAACGTTATGTATACGAACTTTTCTATTCTAGATATGCCAACTACTTTGGATTTCTTGACGGTTTTCCTTTGCGGGTCGACTTGTGGCTCTTGCCACTCGTCAGGTCTATAATTCGGGTAAATTCTTTCTACTGCCATCCACTTGCCACTCCTCTATTTACTTCAAGATTTCTGCAACTCTCAACTTCGCACTTCTTGCTCTGTTGTTCTCCTCGAGTTCTTTATCGTCAGATATAATAGGCTTTCTATTTACTCGTTTCAGTTTCGGTTGATATTCTTCTGGTATTACTGGTAATCCCCTTGGTACATCTGGTCCCTTTTCATATTCTTGGAACACTTGCTTACACAAACGATCTTCTAATGAATGAAATGTAATTACAGAAATTCTTCCGCCAACTTTTACATGTTGAATAGCTGCTTCAATTGATGTTTCAAATGCACCTAATTCATCATTCACTGCAATTCTTACTGCTTGGAACACGCGTTTTGCAGGGTGTCCGCCTTTTCTGCGTTTAGCAGCAGGAATGCCTTCTTTAATTAGATCCACTAATTCGAAAGTCGTTTCTATAGGCATTTGTTCACGTCTCGCCTCAATTTTCCTCGCGATTTGCTTAGAAAATTTTTCTTCACCATATCTAAAGAAAATTTTGACAAGTTGTTCATAAGACCAATTGTTAATCACTTCGTAAGCTGATAATTCTTGTGACTGATCCATTCTCATGTCTAGCTTCGCATCGTAATGGTAGCTGAACCCTCTTTCAGGTGTATCAAGTTGCGGGCTAGATACCCCAAGATCATAAAGTACACCATCAACTTTACTAATGTTTAATTCTTCTAATATATGCTCTAAATTTCTAAAGTTGTTTTGAACAAAAGTTATTTTATGAATATGATCTTTCAAGATATCTTTAGCATGTTCGATAGCTGTTTCATCTTGATCGATTGCAATAAGGTGACCATTATCATTTAATTGTTCAACTAGGTATAAACTATGCCCAGCTCCACCTAATGTACAATCTACGTATGTACCATCGGGCTTAACTTCTAACTGATCTACTGTTTCTCTTAATAGTACGGATACGTGATGAAACATCTATTCCACTCCTAAAAATCAATATCAATGAGATCTTCTGCAATGTCCTCAAAATTGTCTTCAGACTCATCATAAAAATCATTCCATGTATTTCTATCCCATATTTCAATTCTGTTTGATACACCAATGACTGTACATTCTTTGCTCAGATTGGCATAACTTCTTAAATTTTGTGGGATATTAATTCGACCTTGTTTGTCTAGTTCTACTTCAACAGCACCAGAGAAGAACATTCTCATGAATTTACGTGCATCTTTCTTAGTGATTGGTAAGGTTTTAAGGTTTTCTTCGATGCGCGACCATTCTTCTAGTGTGTAGCCAAACAAGCATTTATCAAGGCCTCTAGTGATAATAAAACGCTCATTTAAATCATATCTGAATTTAGAAGGAACAATCATACGTCCTTTTGTATCCAATTGATGTTGATATTCTCCCATGAACATTTTATCTCACCTCACCTTATTTATAATTTACCACATTCCCCCACAATCCTCCACTATTTATACAAGATTTCTTGAAATTTGTGCAAAAAGTAAAAAAAACACCAAATTTACGTTTCCGTAAATTTGGTGTAAATACTGTCATACCTATAGTTCAAGCGTTAAATGTTCAAAAGTGTAACAAAGTGGTGGATAAGTGGAGGGACTGAACATATCTATCCCAAAATAATTCATTAATTGAACTGGATTCCATACTCTCTCTTGTAAACCGTGTTGTGGGTGCAAAGTATTTTGTAATGTTTCAAAGTGTCTCATGCTGATTTCGTTCTCTCGTTCTACATTTAATAAATATCTATCAAATAAGTATTGATATTGATGTTGGTGTATTTGATTATTTTTTTCGAGTAATTGTCTATTTTGATATTCATCGCCTATTTCCTCTATCAGCTTATGATGAAATGTTGATTGGACTTCCTTCATGCTTTCAATCTCTCTTAATACATCATCAGAAGCTTTTGAACGGATAAATTTCTGTTTATCGTTTGATACACCATCTATTAATACATTATCAATAGATAATTTATATGTTCTTAATAATTTCTTTGTATCTTGTGGTAAGTAACTGATTCTCATTCTTGGCATGACAACTGGCATTTCAATATTCATTAACTTAAACACACCTTTAAGTTCTCCCCAATAAATAATTTCACTCGGTCCGCCTATAAAACTTAAAGTATTAAATAAGTATTCTTCCATTATTGGGCGCGTCACAACATTATTTGAGAATCTTTCAGGATGTTTATCGATTAAATTCAATAAGTCAGCTTTTGAAAATTCAACATCAGTATCTTTATTTAAATAAAATTTATCATGACCTGCCATAATCAACTGACGTTTATCATGATGCTCATAAAATACATGCACATTACTATCAGTTAAAATCATACGTTTATTTATAACGTTTGAAAATTCATCTTGAGTCTTTCTAAATTCACGATTAACTGCTTCATAGTTGTTAATCAGCTCTTTAAAAAATGGTCTTTCCATTTCTCTCAGTCTAGAATGATCTGCATCAATTAATAACAAACCATAATCTTTAAACACATTATTTGTTAAATGTTTAAACATATCTGTCCATGAATGAGATAGCTTTATAACTTTTTCAATCATTTCTTTAAGATGAACAGAGTTACGCGTTTCACCTATTGAACTAAACATATCTTCTAAAGCATCATAAACTAATTCTTTGTCGAACACATACTTTGAGACGCTCTTTTCAGGAGCATCTAAAGTGTTGTATTTCACTTTATTTAAATTTCTTGTAATTCGGTCATACGCATATGTATGATTCACTTCATCAAAATCATGATCTTCCCCAGCAATCCAAAATACTGGCACAATTGGTTTACCTAATTTTTCACTTTGTTCTTTAGAAAGGATAATTATCGACATTATTTTATGGAATGTATATAGTGGTCCGGTAAACAACCCCGCTTGCTGTCCACCAATTACAACCTTATGCCCATTACTTAAATGTTCAATATTTGATTCTTGCTTTTCTGTTAAATTAAATTCAGACATATAATCTCTAATTACGCGTGCAAGTTCACTTTCCCTACCATTTGAAGGTACTTGAAAACGTTTATTAAATGCATCTTGATTACTCGGATCATATTCGTAAAAATTCAAAATATCTTTATCATGATTTGTATATCTATCTATAAAACTACCATGTTCATCTATAATCGTCTTCATACAGTCCATACGAGTCTTACTCCTTCATTATTAATCATTACCAATAGTATAAAGATTGTAGTTAAATAAAACAATTTAACGGCTTATAATTTAAAATTTTATAAAAATGAAGTATAATTAAGAAAAGAGCAAGGGGGATTATCATGGCAAAAGTAGAACATTTACATATTAATTACAAGACTGAAGAGGAATTTGAACAATTCCGTAACTTCGGAAACGAAGGGCTATATATGGTTGAAGAATTAAAAGGTAAGATGATCGATGCAAGTTCCGATTCTCCGTTTTATGGTATTTATGTTGGTGATAAATTAGTCGCTAGAATGTGCCTATATCAACAAGATGAAGTTGAAAAAACATATTTCCCTGCATTTAATGATTATTTAATCTTATGGAAATTAGAAGTTTTAAAAGACTATCAAGACCGAGGTTACGGATTACAATTATTAGATTATGCGAAAAAGTTCGAGCTACCAATTAAATGTATCGCTCGTAATCAATCTAAAGATTTCTTCTTAAATCATGGTTTTAAAGATATTGAGCAACAAAATCAATCTGGCGAAGATATTGTTATTTGGACGCCATAATAAACCAATTAAAGTAAAATTCCCAACTCATTGATAAACGGCTGAGTTGGGAATTTTTTATCTATTATAATGAAAGTACATACATAAATAGCATAATTGATAATAATATTATTATTACAGTGTGCGTCATGATATACATATAAAGTATCGCAATAAACTCTCTGACATATGCATTTGGGTAGAAATACTTTTTGGACGAGCCTCCTGTAACTGTTGCCTTCATTTTTAGTTTTTTAGATATTAGGCCAGCTCTTAATATATGAAAATGATTCGATACTATAATTGAAAATGGATGGGCATCCATTTTTTCCATAATACGGTATGAATATATCAAATTCTCTTCGGTATTTGTAGATTTTTCTTCTTTAATAATTGTTTCATTTAAAACGCCGTTATTTAGAAGATATTGCTTCATCGCTTCAGCTTCACTTATAATTTCATCATCACCTTGACCACCACTCACAATGATCTTTGTGTTTTTATTTTTTCGTTGAAGTTTAATCGCTTTATCTAACCTCGCTTTTAACAACGGTGTTACTTTGTCACCGATTATTCCCGCACCAAGTACAATAATATATTGACTCTTCTTCCTCTTAGAAATAGCACTTATAAGCCAAGCGTAAATGTTATGACTTATAAACATTAAATTTAAATAATAGAATATAAATGAAATATATATTGGAATGATACCATTCCCTAATGTCACAATTATTTCAGGTTTGAAAAGTATGATTATAAAATTCAAAAATATGAATGCGCCATAACCTAGTACAATCATATTCGTCATAAATCGTCCTTCATTAGCCATCTTCTTCTTTGTATTGAGAAGTGATAATAACATAGCTACTATAACGATAAGGCCATATACAATATTTGTAATTAGTAAGTAATTTATATTCAGATGAATGCTTAGAACTGGTATCGCAATGCTTCTAACCAATAATATAAATATTGAAATAAATAACATGCATAATAGAAAAACATTCTTATATTGTCTATAGTCAATCTTAAAACTTATGACAAATAATATTAATAAAGCTAAAGTAACGACCATCATTATCACCTCCGCATCTTTTTGAACAGTATAAAGTATACCATCATCCCACTATTTATACATTTAAGACATACTAAATATTTGTTGTGATTTTTATATCTTGAGAAACATATTTATTCCTTATTTCTAACTCACTTTTTTGTATATACAAAAAGCGCTTCTTCACTGGACTAATATCCAAGGAAGAAGCGCTGTATTTGTAAGTTTTTTTCTGTTTATTTCTTATTTAGTTCCGTTATCTTTAAATTATCCATTATAAAATCTTTTGATCCTTCAAAGTTAATTTGTCCTTCTTCTTTATCACCTTTTGAAACTGGTGCTTTTTTAGTAGAAGCTATACCAATCCATGTTTGACCATCTTCACTACCTTTAACTGTTGTTTTATACGTACGTTGCCCTTTATTATTTGACGTACCTTTAAGTGGATCCTGTTTATATTCTTTGTTTTGATCCACATCATCATGACCAGTAGCAAATGCATAAGTATCGTCAGATCCAGATTCATAATCAAATGTTACTTCGTATTTTTTACCTGGCTCAAATCTAAAGTTTTGAGGTATTGTTTGATATGCAAGTTTATCTTGTTGTACTTGTCCATTAATCTTTAATGACCAGTTTCCATCTATAACATCATTAATTAATTTATTATTCCAACCTCTTTGTGTATACGGTGCATTTTTCTCAGATAAATGTGTTCTATTATCTTCTACGCCTTCAATACCCGACACTACAAATGGGAATAATCCTTGTGGTACATTTTCAAAGTCCTGGTGGAATACATTTTCTTCAGGATATAAGTTCTGATTATTTTCAAAGATTCTTATATCATCGAAATATGTTTCACCCTCTCCTGCTTCTCTAGATAATGTTAATTCTGCTTTGCCATTACTAGGTGCTACAAAATTTACATACATGTTTTGGAAATAACTTGTATCACCTTTCGTTGCTGATTCTTTAGTTGTATTATGTGCATTTGCTTTTACATAATTTTTAGCAATTGATTTCTTAGTATAGTTTTCGTAATTCTTTCCATCTGCTTTAACCGATAATTTAGCTTTAGCATCACTTCTATTATCTACACCGACATAAACTGCGTATTTTTTGCCTGGTTTTAAGTCTGTTAATTTTTGAGTTAACTGAATGTCTTTTGTTTTATTATTTAAAGTTAACATTTCATTGCTGCTATTTGATTTTACAATCGTTGCATCTTGTTTATTTCCTGTGACTTTCCAATCTTTAATAGATTGTGTATTAAATCCTGGATCTTTAATATGCATACCTTCACCATAATTCACTTTTTCTTGCTTTTGTTTGTCTTTGTAAATAACATATGGTGTATTTGCTGCAATATTATTTAAATTTATTTTTCCATTTTTAACTGAAAGTGTATCTACTAACGTTCTTCCTTTTTCATTTAATTTGTAAAGTTTTACTTTTTTAGCATTCCAATTGTTTGGTAATTCCCAAGTTGAATTACCACCTTTTTCATTAAAATGATAAAGTTTCTGAGTTTTATTATTTAAATCTTTACCATTTTCATCCCAGTTCCATGGAATTAAATATTTATCCCCATCTAATATACGTTTTCCATTTAAATCAATTGTTCTAGAACGATAGTTTTCTTTATCGCCTTCATAATCATTTGATTTTCTCTTAACCGTAACTTTATCGCCATCATTATTTTTCAATTGAACTTCCATTTCTGGTGTCCATTCAACATTTTCTTTATTTGCCGACATCTTAACTGGCTTACCATCTTTCCAATTCGTCACTTCAAAATGCTGTAAATATTTAGTCGATAAGTTTGTCTTAAATATATTATGAATATATTCTGCATAATCATTTCTTCCTTGCCATCCTTCAAAATCTTTCATATCATATCCGCCCAATAAAGGATAATCAGCAGCGCCTGAATAAGAAGGATAATTTCCTACCCAAGAATCCTTTTCATGATTTCGTATAAATCTAGCAACTTTAGAATTGATACCTTTATTCTCGTATCCACCATAAGTTAAATCAGAAGCCCAATGTTGGAATGTAGAATCGTATTCCATACCATGACCCCATTCAACCGCAACTCTCCAGCCTAAATTTTGAATTTCACTTGCTAATTGGTGTGACATCCATGCTTGATTATCTCCAGATTGGCCATTTCCCCATACATCTACATAAATAAAGTCCAAATCGTTACCAACTTTATCTTTAAATGCTTTCAATCTGTCTTTTCGACCATGTAGCATATCATATTTAGCATCAATATTAATTCCTTGATCTAACCAATTCCATCCATAATTATATGAACCATCTTTATTCTTTCTCAGTCGTTCAGGTACAAACGCTTTTGCTTCAGGATAAGTCTCACTCGCATTAATATGGACGCCAAACTTTGCACCATATTTTTTACCTTTAGCAAGTAACGTCTTCATATCTTCAGCGCCACCAATTCTCTTACCAATATTATCGTAATCTAGGTGTCCCGAATCGTGACCTTCACTTCCATATCCTTTTAAAATAATGGATTGACCTAAGCCATCTGTATTCAAATTCACTTTCTTTACACCATCTAATGACATTAAAAATGGATTCTGTGCTTGTGATCCAAAGTTCATTGAAATTCGATGTGCAACTAAGTCAGGTACAGATTCTGAACCTTTCGGATGATTCATAATTGATCGATATGCAATGGCACCATCTTGCCAATCGATCTTATTATCTTTATTTTCATCTTCAGCTATTATAACTTTAGCTTCAGGCAACATCTTCTGTTGTTTAGCATCAGGATAATCAGGACCTGGTTGCAATATCCATGGTGAACTAGACAAGCCAACTTGCTTGTTCTGTTCTACACTTTGAGAAGTTGCTGTTAATCTTGTAAAGTCTAAAGAGCCAGTACCCTTTGAATATTGTGAATTAGTCCAAACACCTGCACTCGTTTTACTATTCGAAAGAAAACCGTACATCATTGGATAATTAAAATCTTTCTCAAAATCGTTATCTACTTTAAATTCTTTATCCCCACTTTTCATAGTATTATTAGACATCCTTGTTGTTTGTAAAGTGGCATTTTTTTCACTAGAATTTACCGAAACTAATGAATGATCTGGTATTTCAAAATCTCTTATAACCGTATCTTTTTCCTTACCATCGAGATTATTTTTGTAATCCATAACTTTAAAACTCAATTGATTATTGCTAACTCTAACTTCAATTGTAAAGTCACCATCTACTTTATTTTTCTCATCTTTAACATTCAACTTATATTGTGCTGAACTTGCATTCAATCTTCTATAACTCACTTTTGGCACTATAGCGTGACCATTAATTTTCACTTTATCTATTTTCTTCTTTTGCCCATCCATCTTTGTACCATTCTTCAACTCATAATCGATCACTCTTGGAAAGTCCCTATCGACATTAACTTTCATCTTATTGCTTTTTAATGTATCAGTATTGCTTTTTGCTTCTATACTTTGATTACTAAATGCAAAATATGTAATAGAAACAACCGTTAATAACGTAACAGTCAATAAACTTTTACTTAATAAAGTAAATTTATATCTAAAATCCAAGACAAATCACCCCTTATTTTTTTAAAACTTAATTTAATCGTACACTTCTAATAATCAAAAGTCGACTATTTTTTGTTTGTTTTTGTTTGTATATGATAATAATTGTTATTAATAATTTCCATAAAAAAACCCCGGAACAACATTGTCCCAGGATTATCTTTTCTTAAATATTCAATTATTTATTAAATAAATGCTGATTTCCCATTGAAATAGACAATCTATTCCACATATTAATCTGATTGATAATCAGAATTAAATCAGTATATTCTTCTTCTGAAAATTCTTCTCTAACTCTCTCATAAAGTTCAGTTGAAACACCGTTAACACTAATTAACGTTACAGCTTCCGTTAGTTCTAATGCTAATTTAGTGCGCTCTGGATAAATGTTCGTATCATCCCAAGCATTCAATAAATAAATTTCCTCTTCACTAACCTTCATCTTACGAGCATCAGCAGTATGCATCCCTAAACAGTAAGCACACCCATTTATTTGAGAAGCTCTAATTTTTACGAGTTCTCTTAGTTGTCTATCGATACTCGTTTTCTTTAATTGTTTCTCTAACTCCATATATAAATTTACTTCTTCACTCGCAACTTCATTATAATCAATTCTATTATCCATGTTTAACGCCATCCTTATCCATATTTAATGATTACATGTTTACCCATTTCAAACCTTTTTTAACCACTATACAACCCGATTTAAGACACCAATCATATTTGAAAGGTGCCTGACTTGTTGCATAATATATATGTACCCAATACAATTATTTCCAAACATAGTATTTATTGCAAATACTACGTTAGCAATTCATACTTTCAAAAACACATTATTTATTAGATATTTTTGTTTTATGTTGTGCATTCATATACTCTTTGTACGCCATATACACTGCAATAACAAAGAGTAGAATAGACAAAATCCATAAAACACCCGCTAGATTTACTAATTCCCCACTAAGGTTGGTAGCAATGACAGGCAATATCCCTGCAATTAATAATAGTGATATTACTTTTCGCATATTTATCCCTTCCTTCTGTTGGAATATAACATTTATCATCCTCTGAATTATTTAACGCTGCACCATACATTAAACCTATAGCAACACCTATACCAATTGCTCCCATAATAAGTGAAAATATGCATATAAACATTACACAGCAAGCGATAATAAGAATATGATTTTTAATTAATTTAGTCAGTATAATACCTCCAATTTATACTATTAAACTGATCAATTAGTACTATTTCAATCCACATCATAACATATTCAATTACAGTATGTGGTAAACTATGTAATATATGAAAAGCATAAACATAAGAGTCTAAAAATGAATATCCAACAAAATATTTTTGAAGAAGCTAAATCTTTAATACGAAAAAGATATCCAAATGGATTGGGTGGCGCTGCTGCAATGTATTCTAAAAATAGTAATACCTATACATCAGTCGTACCTGAAATTATAAATAATTCTACTTCATTGTGTATTGAAACAGGCTCAATTTTAGATGCACATAAGCATCAGGATATTATAACCCATGCTATTTGTGTTGTCAGAGATGATGAAAATAGTGATTTCAAAATTCTCACACCTTATGGTACATGCCAAGAAAGATTATTATATTGGGATAAGTCAAATTAAAGTTGGTATTACAAATGTTAATAACGAAATTAAATACAAAACTTTAGATGAATTACAACCTAACCATTGGACTAAAGCATATAGCAACATTGAATTCTGCGAATGATAAATGATATTAGCTTACAAAGAAGTACCCCACAAAGTTGAACAAAAATTCAACTTTGTGGGGTGCTCTGTTTGAAATTATTTAATGTTATTATATTTGGCATTTAATGTTTTACGACTCACCCCATAGTATCAATTACAACAATCTTGACAGTATTTTGTTTATATATTCACTACTTTAGAAAAATTCGATGTCTATGATGAATGCCTATGCATGGAATGTATTAGTAAGATAGTTTAATATTAATGTAACTTATAGGAGGAAATTATATGCTAAATATTTTACAAGCAATTGGATCAATTGGAACATTTATTATGGCAATTTTATATTTAATTTCGGTATTGATACAAATTAGACAAATTAAAATTTCATTTATACCCTATTTAGCATTTGATCAAATTATTATTGAAAAAGCTCAAAAATTAAAACTAAAAAATTTAACTGAAAATGACTCTGATTATGTTAATACTGCTTTTAAACTACAAAACTTAGGAGGTGGAACTGCTAAGAACATTGATATTAAAGTTTATCTAGCTGAACAAGAAGTCATTCAAGAAAAACATATAAATGTATTACCTAGTAATAAGTTTTATCTAATGCCTATTAACAAAAAAGCTTTTGAAGAATTCCAAGATACTATAGAGAATAATGGTTATAGCACTAATATGTTTATAAATATAAAATACTATAGCCAAATCTCAAAAAAACAAAACGATATGACATATAGAGTTAAAATCGATGAATTCGTAAATTTAGATGATAAAGACTTATATGAAATGACATTCGAAACCTTAAATTCATAGTAATTAAAGGAATAAATCTGTAAATATGAAATCAACTCATAACTCTAATTGAATAGTAAGAAATGAGGCGACTGTTTCAACAGTCAACCTCATGCACATATAACTCCCTTTATTGAATTATAAAAAAAGCTTTCGTTGTCCCACCCCGGGAAGGTTAACTAGAATTGAAAAAAGCGTGATATAAAGCGTATTTTCAGTTCAGTCACCTACTGCCAATATACAACAAAGTCTGGGACTCATTAATGATGTCCCAGACTTTAACAAATTATTCACTTATTGACAGTGCCATTTCAGATTTTATCTTATAAGCTAATACTTGCAACTCAGGAAAATAATTATTTGCAAAACCAATAATTATTTTATTTTTAATTGTATCGTTAAGTTCTCTATCTTCAGGAATTGTATTGTCTATCAAATTTAAAACATCATCATAGTATATATTATCTAAACTTGTTTTTTCCAAATACTTCAGAATTGCCAAAAAGAGTTTTTCAAAAGTTTCATGTTCAAAATCAAAATCTAACAACAATAAACTTATAGAATTAGTTTCTAATTGGTTGTCCCCAATTCTATCTGATATCTCCCTTATAGCTTGATATAACAGTCTAAAACTTTCTTTGTTTTGCAACATTCAAACCACCTCTATTTCCCTTCAATTCCAACTGTTTTATTGATGTTAAGCCTTGAAAAGCTTAAAAACCCCAAAACTTATCGAATGATGAGATTAATAGATCAAGCTATACCAACGTTTATCTACAAGATTAGTTAAGGGTCCTAAACAATCAATATAAATGAGAAGAAACTCGTTTTAAAATTTCTCTGAAATTAGAAATTTTTCAATCAACTTCTTTTTCATTTTTCAAAATAAATTTAATAACATCAACATGTAAGTCTATAACCTTCCAATACGTCATTAACCTGTCCCATTGGAATCTCAGGAAGATTTCTAATTTCGCACAACTTAGACTTAATTTCACTCTTTGTTATCTTTTTATTTTCAGTAGTTAATCTAAATAAATAATTATTTAGCTGTTTAATTTCATCAACATTATAACCATAACGTAATAAAACTAAATCTTTAGTCTTCAAGTTAGGCGCTAATTCTTCTTGAAGAACATCTATAGACCTGTCTCTTATACACATCT
>NZ_PPQZ01000137.1 GCF_002902525.1 Mammaliicoccus stepanovicii | reverse complement strand
ATTATCAGTTGTTCTATCAATATTTCCACATTCTTTAGTAATTGTTGAAACTTTCTTACACTGATTGAAAAAGTTTAAGAAAAATATCTTATCCTCACCAAAATGCATATCAATCGGATATTTCAAATCGTTTTTTTGGAGAATTTCATTATTTAAAAATTTACCTTGTGGCCCTAAATAATAAATTAAATATGGAATATCATTTTTATCTTTAAGTAATCTATTCTTATACGATAAAAATCGAGCATGAACTGTTTCTGATTTATCCGTAACTTTTATCGTTTTCGCTATTATCATATCACTTCTTAATAAATGTTTATGATTTATAATATATCTTAAAATATTTGGACGTAGCCAATCATCCGAGTCTAAGAAATATACAAATTTACCTTTCGCTTTAGATATTCCAAAATTTCTTGGTGCAGAAGCCCCACCAGAATTTTGGTGTAACTGATATAAAGCGATATTTTTATTCTTTATAAGTTCTACCTTTTCATATGTTTTATCGCTTGATTTGTCATCAACCACAATAATTTCATATATTTCAGGGCTTACATCTTGATTCAAAATAGATTGAATAGCGCGTTCGATTGTATTTTCATTATTATATGTTGGAATAATAAAAGAGAAAAGCAACTTTTTATTTTTCAAGACTACACTCCCTTTTTATCTATATAGATATAGTATAAAACAATCTCCAACAAATAACATTAGTCATTTTTTTGAAATTTATACACAATATGAT
>NZ_PPQZ01000136.1 GCF_002902525.1 Mammaliicoccus stepanovicii | reverse complement strand
TTACTGATATAGGTTATAATATCCAATTCACTTGAGACAGCCTTTAAATAGAAATAACTTTTATTTTGTTGATTTAAAACCTTAGTTTCATCAGCCTTACTCTTAAGTTCAATATTTAAAATACCTTCTTTTGTATATTTTAAGAGATCAAATTCAGGATTAATTTGTTTAATCCTGTAATTTAAATAGAAACCATCAAAATAAGATACACTATTATCGTATAAATGAAGCTCTTGAACAAGCTTCACAATGCCATCTTTTTCAACCTCTTTAATTTCCTCTAAATTGTATTTCTTTTTAATTAACTCTAAAGAAGACTCATCATGACAAGTATTTGCCAAAGTTTTCAGGTTTATAGTATCCATATAGCATTAGCTCCTCTTAAAATTATTTATTTAAGCCTATACAACTGATTCATAACCATTAATATCTTCAAAATTATTTGAGTTCTTGTTTGGTTCTTTACTAATAAATCAAAAATCCATAAAAAATTCACTATTTTAGTTTGTTCTTCAAAAAAGGAACATTAATTTTTAATTCCAGAACACTTTTTGAAATATTAAATCTTGTTAATCCCTAACTTTGACACTATTACAGTCAATTATAATATATAAATGAAACCTAATGTTGTAAATTTTGGTTTTATATACTTTTTTTACCAAATATATATA
>NZ_PPQZ01000135.1 GCF_002902525.1 Mammaliicoccus stepanovicii | reverse complement strand
ACTAACCACTTATATTGATTATTACATAAATCAAGTCAGATATTATATACACCTCCTACATTTACATTATATACCAATTAATCAAATTTTAGTATATTCTTTTTTACAAATATTATATATTTTTAACATTGATATTTAACCATAAAAAAGAGAGTGGACAAAAATCTCATTTTACCAAAAAGATTTCTTTGTCTCACCCCTACAAAGATGACTAGAAATTAAAATAAGCTTGATATAGTGCACATTTTAAATTCAGTAATCTACTGACGATATACAACAGAGGCTAGGAATCATTAAATATGTCCCAGCCTCAATAGCTTTATATATTATTATTTTTTCTATTAAGAAATTTGAAAAAATCAAAATGATTCATCTTTAATACATAGTCCTTAAAAATACCATTAACCAATATCAGTATCATTATAAATAGTGATTTTAAATACAATGACATATCAAACATCATTATTATTAAAAATCCAATAGCAAAATATAATACACTACTCATAATAAAAATCTTCATTCTCATATTAGTTCGCCCCTTCACTCATCCACTTAATATTTATACTTTGGATTAAAAGAATATGAAATAGTTTTTTAATCCAAAGTATAAGAAAATTTATTTTAAATAACTTACTCTATTTCGTCTTTATCTTTTAAGAAAAGTGCATATAGTTTTATTGGCATTAATATCGAATATCCCGTTAATAATCCCCCAATACTGGAAATTTGAAAAGATACATTATAAGAATCAATAAAACTATAATAAGTAATTATGAAAGCACAAATAAATATAAACACGAAATTAATTATTAAAAATTTTTTGGAGATATACAAATTGGCAACTCCTTTATTTTAAAATCACGAAGAATTTTATCGTATAGTTAGATTACAAAAACAACAAAAATATTATGAATGGTACTAAAAATAATACGTTTACTATATTCATAACAAACCAGACCAACCCAGTATATCTAGTTTTACTGTCTTTAACAAAGACAAATCCCAATGATATTACACCCGCTATAATAGAGCTATAAACAAAAACTATTAATAAATCTCCAAAATCTATGTTATGTATTTAAATATAGAATACCCCTATTATCAACAATACATAATTGATAATATTTACGACATGAATTGATTTGGCCATAAAACACCCCTTTTTTCATTATTTACCAAATAGTTGTTTGATATATTACTGTAGAATAAAATTTGAAATTCATTTAGAAATAGGTTGAAAAGGATAAAATAATAACACTTTATTTACTGATTCAATTGTTTAACTAGGTTTTAAAATACATTTATATCTCGTTACTCCTGGATATTTTTCACCTAAAGAAGTTATTTGAAAATCTAAGTATCTATAAAAACCAACTGAGTCTTTATCAGTTTCTGCTTCAATATAAAAACTAGGATAGTCTATCAATAATTTTTTAACAATATTTTCACCTAATCTAGTCCTCTGCATATTCTTTTCAACAGCAATATGCTTAATTATTATTTTGTTCTTAACTATAGATATACCTATTAACCCTACAATTTTTCCATTTTTTACTACTATACATAACTTATTACTTTCTTCTTTATAGTAAGTATATACCT
>NZ_PPQZ01000134.1:2173-3212 GCF_002902525.1 Mammaliicoccus stepanovicii | reverse complement strand
AGATGTGTATAAGAGACAGTTGCTACACAGACTATAAAAATAATTAATAAGGAGTATCTTATGAACTTAGAAGGTACATTATTTAAATAGACTGTACTATCTTGAAAGTCCTCAAAAGAGTAAATTTTCCTCATATCTATATTCCTTCCGTTGATTGATTTTTCCAAAGTGTATAATACTCAGATCGATTTGCGAGCAACTGCTTATGAGTTCCTTGTTCAATAATTTTCCCGTTTTTCATACAATAAATATTATCAACTTTTTCAATTGTGCTTAATTTATGAGATATTAAAATAACTGTTTTTTTACTTTTAGAAGTATTATATAGATTATTAATTATTTTATTTTCCGTTGTAGCGTCTAACGAACTAGTAACTTCATCAAGTATATAAATATCGGGATTTTTAATATACAAACGTGCTAGCGCAAGCCTTTGCAGCTGTCCACCAGATAAATTATCTCCATTGGCTTCAAGCGAAGTATTATATCTTTGAGGTAAAGTCTCAATAAAATCATGTATCTCAGCATTTTTACAAGCAGAAATTATCTCATCCATCGTAACTCCCCCATCATTACCTATTAATAGGTTTTCTATGATTGTGCCACTAAAGAAAAAGTTTTGTTGAGATACGTAGCCTATATTATTTCTGATAGAACTATTTTCTATTTCTAATATATTTCGTTGATCAAATTGAATTTCTCCTTCTTTCGCTTGATAATAATTAACTAAGAGTTTTGCCAGTGTAGATTTTCCTGAACCACTTTCTCCCACTAGTGCTACAAAGTCATTTTTATTTATGATAATATTGATATCTTTTAATAAATCTTCTCTATGTCCATAATTAAAATACAAATTGTTTATCATAATTTGATTACTAAATGAAAATTCTGTTAAAGCATCTTCATTTTCTTCACTTTCTAAGTCAAGTATTTCAACTATTCTTCTAGAAGCAACTATTGCTGATTGTATAATTGGTTGTGCATCTATCATTCTTTCTATTGGACCTAAAAAATAAACTACAAGAGCATTGAATGTAAT
>NZ_PPQZ01000134.1:1420-2155 GCF_002902525.1 Mammaliicoccus stepanovicii | reverse complement strand
ACATAATATGAACCCACCCATAATATAACAGTACTTATTAATAATGATAAAAATCCTTTTATACTCATTTGTATATTAGTTACAATTCCAAGTTTTAAAATTTTTTTGATTAAACGTATAAAAAACATTTCTGACTTAATTGATACTTCTTCTTCTGCCGTGTAACTCTTTATTGTTGAAATTCCGTTAATAGTTTCAATTAGATATGAATTTAGTTCGGAATTTTGTTCCATTTGTTGGCGATTATATTTTTCAAAAGGTTTTCTAAATATAAATGCTAATAAAATATAAATAGGAACAAATATTAGAGTAATGAGGAATAATCGAGAACTTTGCAAATATAAGAGAATGCTACCTAATAGAATCATTAGAATATCAATAAAAAATGTGACAGTAACTGTGGAAAATGCCTCTCTAATTTTGCTACTATCCATAAATCTTGAAAGAATTTCTCCGGACTTGCGTGTTTCAAAAAACTCCATAGGTAATTTTAATACGTGATTATAATAATCGAGCATAATCTTTATATCAATTTTTAAACTAAAATAAAGAATTAAATGAGATCTAAAGTATGTGATAAATGATTGGGTTATATACATTAATAATACTGCCCCAGATAATATGTGAAGATTGTAAATAATGTTGCTAGGAAGTATGTCATCTATTAACAACTTAAAATAAAATGTCCCTAGAAAACCAAATAAATTGATTAACAAAGAGGATAAAAAAATTAGT
>NZ_PPQZ01000134.1:0-1410 GCF_002902525.1 Mammaliicoccus stepanovicii | reverse complement strand
ATGTACTTATAGTTATTAATAAGCAAATTTTTGAATAGTATTGATACAGAGGGGTTATCATTATTAGTATTAAAATTTTCTGTCTTTTCTATGAGAAGCAATATTTTAGTCCAATAGCTCTCAAATTGATTTAAAGAAGTAGAGTATTTACCTAAATCGGGATCTACAATATAGATTTTATTACTTTTTACTTTTTCAATAATAATGAAATGTTCAAACCCTTTTTCGTTAAGTATATGTGCAATACAAGGGAATTTTATTTCTTTTAGGTTTTCAATACTTTCAGCTTGCACACCAGTTAGATCTAATCCTAAAGATTTACCAAGTTCTATCAGACCAAATAAATTAGTGCCATTTTTATCTGTACCCGCAATTTTTCTTATCTTCTCTAGAGATACCTTCTTATTATAAAACTTACATATCATAGCAATACATACAGGACCACAATCTTTTTCATCTTCTTGCTGAATAAATGGTATTTTTTTCATATATTTTCCTTTCAAAAGTATTATTCAAATAGTAGTATAAAGTAGGATAAAGAAAAAAAACAAAACTATACATGAAACATTGAATGAAACTCTTATTTTTATACTTGCACATAAAACATTCATTTAAGATTTTAAAACATCGATTTAAGACTTCCTTTTTATTTTTTTAACATATAATGGTACATTAGTTATAAAATGGTAAAAGAGGGATAGATTAATGAAACAATTAAAAACAAAACAATTATTGACTATATTTGGAGGAAAGGGAGGGAACTATACGCTTGTTGGACAACCTAAAGGTGATATAAAAAAATGTGTGCTATCATTATTTAGAGATTGTTAGCAAAGTATACAAATAATGATTATAGATACAAGGTTGTACATTCTAAGAATGATTTTATCCATCATTATTTATATGTTTCTTTTTTATAAAATATATTTGCAAAAGGAGAGTTCTAATAGTCTAAAGTTCATGTTCTTAGGCATACTTTCTTGGTTTACTTTATCAATATTTTTAGGAGATTTTATAGAATTCATTTTCATTATATTATGCATCATTTATTATATAGGTATAAATAAAGACATTAAAGTACTAAATTTAATACTTATATTCTTTATAATTATTAAATTTATCAATATAAACAGCTCATATATCGTGATATATATTGATAAGTTTTTAGCATTATCGAATGATTACACAGTGTTTTTACAAATATTAATCATACTATTGCAAGTATTAATCTTTTTAAAGATTTTTGAAAAATATAATATTTCAAAATATATATACTCATTTTTAAGTTTATCGTTAACATTACTTTTATTATATATTTACTTATCTATTTTTTTTATAACTTATATCTTCAAAGAAATATATTATTTCGAAAGATTTATTGATTAACTTTTATTTTTTACAATTACGCAA
>NZ_PPQZ01000133.1 GCF_002902525.1 Mammaliicoccus stepanovicii | reverse complement strand
GTGCGGCTGGATCACCTCCTTTCTAAGGATATTACGGAATGACCATTAGGTCATGGAATAGCGTAGACATATTGTATTCAGTTTTGAATGTTTATTCAACATTCAATTTAAGAATGGGCCTATAGCTCAGCTGGTTAGAGCGCACGCCTGATAAGCGTGAGGTCGATGGTTCGAGTCCATTTAGGCCCACCATTAATTTAATACCCATTTATTACGTTCGGGGGCTTAGCTCAGATGGGAGAGCGCCTGCTTTGCACGCAGGAGGTCAGCGGTTCGATCCCGCTAGTCTCCACCATTATTTAATTGCACATTGAAAACTAGATAAGTAAGCAAATAGATTTTACTAAGCAAAAAACCGAGTGAATTTTTAACGAAATTCAACAAGCTTAATAATCGCGCGTCGTCTTTTTAGACGACATCACAGATTAATAACATTTATTT
>NZ_PPQZ01000132.1 GCF_002902525.1 Mammaliicoccus stepanovicii | reverse complement strand
ATTAAATTCATTACCTAAAAATTTACAAATTATATTTGAAACATATATCTATATATCATAAAAATTAAAAGGCAAGACTCCTGTAAGATACAGAAATCTTGCCTTAGATATTTAAATTAATTTTATTTCCCATCAAACGTTACTTTTAATAAGTAGTCAGAATTAGGAATTCAGTTCCATTTTCTCAACTTATTTGCTCGCTCATTTCAAATCCATCAATGATTCTTCTTGCTTAATTCTAGTATAAAGAAAATATGCATACGGTATGATTAAAAAGATTGCATAAATGGACTTTGTTAACAGTATCACACCTAATATTTCAGGTAGAATATTCAAGAAATAATTCGGATGTTTTGTAATTTTATATAACCCTGATTTAATAATTGGGTGATCTGGTAATATAAATAATTTCAGCGTCCAAATTGATCCAAGCACTTTAATTACATGAAATAATACAAGATATGACCCGATTAATATTAATAACCCGATTAAATTTATAATCCCAAATGATGATTTGTTTATAAATACTTCTACCGCAGCTACCAAATATATCAGTATATGTGTGATTGCCAACCATTTAGAATTTACAACACCATATTCTTTGGCACCTTTCTGTTTCAATAACTTAGAATTTCTAATTGAAATCTTTAAACTCAATAACCTTACTATAAAAAATGCTAATAATAAATAAAACGCCATGACACCCTCCAAAAATTAATTTAATTTCTAATATATTCAGATAGCTTAGTGCTTTAACAATTGTCGATACAATTATTAATAACAAATAAATTATATATAAATTGGCTATTTTTGTAAAATAT
>NZ_PPQZ01000131.1:7422-10960 GCF_002902525.1 Mammaliicoccus stepanovicii | reverse complement strand
CTACATACATATGGGCTTATATCATATTTTCTTTAATTATGTGGATTTTAAGTATATTAATTTCAACGGGATATTTATTTGACAATAAAGGTAAATTCAATCTATTATATTTGAATTTTTATTTAATTTTCAATATTGTTTTTGGTTTATTGATACCTTTAAATACAAGTTTAATTTATTTTATACAAATGAGTGGAGAACCTAATGCTGACATGTTGTATTGGTATATCAATTTAGTAATTCTCATTGTAAATATTCTTGGACTATATTTATTTAGTGTAATTGAGTTTGAAATTTATAATTTGAAAAATAAAATAATTAAATACATTGGAATTTTATTAGTGATTTGTTCTGAATTAGCATTGTTCTATTTATATATAACAGCACCAACTGTAGATGAAGCATATAAAGGATTTATGTTTGAAGGTCTTTTCTTGTTTGCAGTCGACTTAATAATAGCCAGAATGTTTCTTCATTATTCAATTGCGAAAGATGAAATCAATGGTATGGACTAGATAGAGTAGATAAGAATTTAGTTCATGGATTTAAATAATAATTAATTTATTAAGGACAAGAAGCAGGAGGACATCATGATTTATATTATTTTAGTAGGCGTATTTGCATTGTATTATGGGATTACTTTTTTGAGTTTGATGAAAACAGAAGGCATTGCTTTTTTCTTTCTATTAGGAAACATAGGATTAATCATTAGTTTTATCATATTCTATTTAATAGGTGGACATTTAAATGGCAACGACTTAAGCAATTTTGTATTATACACAATTTACGGTTCATATTTCTATATGTACTTTGCTTTTAAACAATTATGGACTAAACCAATGAAGTTTAAATTTTTCAAAGTGGAAGATAGAACAGATGAAGACAGGGACAACTTTGTTTTAGAATTAAATAATTGCAAACCTCGAGGAATCTATTTATTTATTTCATCTATCGTATTATTCTGTCTTGGAATTCATTATATAACGCAGCAAGATGCAATAGAAATAAGTGATTTAAATATTACATTTATAGCTTTTGGCTTACTTATAATTATTCTCTGGTTACTAATGGATATTTACAGAAAAATTAGATATAAAGTCTTTATATTTAAAACACTTGTGCCATTAGTAGTAACGATATGGATGATTATTACAAATATAATTATTTCACATAAAGTGATGTAATTTAAATCTATGGAAAATTGAAGTAAAGAAGAATGAAAATTGCAATTTATATCGTAATATTTGGAATGGGACTTTACAGTGGAACAAGTTGTAAAGTCCTTTTTATTCAAGGGAAAATGGGTTTAAATTTTGAACTGTATCTACATATTGGAATTGGGGCGTGTATATAATGTATTCATTTAATTGTGTTAGAAATTCCTACATCATAGGTTTTAGTATAATAAGTCTATTTATGTATTTCTTTTGGGTTACTATTTATTTTATATTTCGAGGAGAAGGTACATTACCATTGTATGTTAAAAGTTATATGGTTATCTCACCAATTATTTGGATTATAGCTGCACTATGTGTTGCAGGATATTTATTTGAAAATAAAAAGGGCTATAAGATATATTATTTAAATATTTATATGGCTATAAATATGATATTTGCTAACTCAATCGTATTAAATGCAGGGATGTTATATTTTATTGGCATGAACTATGAAAATCAAGATGTATTTAATTATTGGTTATATAATCTGTTTATTCTATTTATGAGTATGGTTGGTTTAGTGCTGTTTGGAAGAAATGCATGGGAATCTGAAGTGACAAGATTAACAAAATTCTTAAGGAATTTAGGAATTGTCATTATAATCGGCACTTTATTAGCACTAGCAATTATATGGATTGTTGCTCCGACAATAGGCGATGAAAGTAGAGCGTTTTTTATTGAGTTAATGTTTTTGGCACTTACAAACTTACTTAATATTAGAGCATTCTTCCATTATCAACTTGCTAAAGATGAAATCAATGGTGTAGGTAAGATTGACAGCGAGAGTAATTAGGTATGTTGGAAATAACGATGTGTGCGAAGATATCTTTTCAAGCTAAAGATGATGAATAGTTGGATGGCTTAGCGGAAGTGAATAAGTTTTTTATGGATGATAAAAATATCCTACTGGTTCTATTGTATTTACTAGAAGATCAATTGGTTTAGTTGAACATATATATCATTTTTAGATTAGCTAAGAATAATAGTGCTATTAAGATTGGAGATATCTATGGAAAATAAAGATTCTGAGCAAATAATAATAGAAGGAAATATTCGATACAGGATATTAAAATATAAAGATAAAAACTATATTTTAGATACTTGTTCAAATCCTTTAGGGCAGCTTTTACCTTTTTTTACATCATTTATTTATAACAAAGCATATAAAGTTGATGAAGGCACAATTACTTCATTTTCAAATAAAACTCAAAAGGAAAATACATTAAGTAATACTGATCTTCTAAGATTAATCCCCGTCGTTTTTATATTGAGTAAAATATTCAAATCAATCGATCAGTCCATAAGATATTATGGAACTTTTGATATGAGGTTATTAATAACTTTGATGATTGTATCCATAGCTTTCTTTTTTCATTATAAAAAGAAAGAAAAAAGAAAAAAATTATTAAACAATCTCTTTAATCTGAGTAATGCTGAGGTAGTGGAAATAAGAAATGTTAGTAAACAAAAAAGATCTACTTTTAAGCTGTTAACTTTAGCAACATTCTTACACACAATAATAACTTTTATTTTTACTCTTGGTATATATTCTGCAGTTACAGATTATATAGGAATTAGTTCATTAACTTTAATTGCTGTTGGACTTGCTTATTATACTGTTGGCAAGCAACTATACATGTCTGATGAAAATTTCAAAATAATAGAAAAGAGTCCTCACCAAAATGCTTAGTTTAGTATAAGTACTGTATTTAAAAGTTGAGAATAAAAAATTAATGATTATAACTAGAGGACCTATGTATTGTTTAATGTATAAATTGTTGAAGACGAACATCGAACTAAAGAATTATATGGTTAATGGAAAAAGAATAAAATAGCAAAGCACAAGTATAAGGTAAAGATAATTTCGTACTCCCTTAATATTAGAGCATTCTTCCATTATCAACTTGCCAAAGATGAAATCAATGGTGTAGGTAAGATTGGCAGCGAGAGTAATTAGGTTTGTTGGTTATAATAATGTGTATTTCTAAATAACTATCATAATTTTATTATGTAAACTATAATTGTAAATTTTTAGTTTTTAAAGTACATAGATTAGGGTATAATGAATTATAAATTAATAGAGGAGGACTTTTTTTGGAAAAAGAAGCAAAATCTCATGATTCACTGAATAAAGTTTCGAAATTTATGAAATTTTTTGGTGGTCGTGATATTTATTTTATTTTAGGGCTATTTATCCTTTTAGGATTGACGATATTTATCTTCCAAAAGGTTTCATTTATATTTGAACCACTTATGACAGTGATTACGACTTTAGTAGGTCCAATTATTGTGGCGTTTGTAGCGTTTTATTTATTTAATCC
>NZ_PPQZ01000131.1:6512-7386 GCF_002902525.1 Mammaliicoccus stepanovicii | reverse complement strand
ATGGAAAGATATAATATTTCTAGATTATGGGGCATTATAATATTATTATGTGCAATAATAGCTGGATTCTCACTAATAGTTACATTGTTAATTCCTGTTGTGCAACATCAAATTGAAAGTTTTACGAAGAACTTGCCAAATTACATAGACGAATTTTCAGGTAAGCTTGATGCTTTATCACGAAATTCATTCGTTGCTGATTATTATGCACAAGCTCAAAATTGGTTCCAACAAAACTTCAGTGATATACCGAAAAAATTATCTGATTCTGTTGGTAATTTTGGTCACAAATTTAAATCATTTGTTTCTACTATTACGCATGTAGTTGTTATTTTAATTACGTTCCCATTTGTATTGTTCTTCTTATTGAAAGATGGTGGTAAATTTAGAAGTTACTTTATTTCTTTAATGCCTCCAAAATTTAGAAAAGATACTCACGATTTAATTGATAAAATGAACATACAAGTTGGATCTTATATTCAAGGTCAAATGATTGTTGCATTTTGTATCGGTGTTTTATTATTTATCGGTTATTCTATAATCGGGTTGGAATATGCTTTGACACTGGCTAGTATTGCTGCAGTTACAAGTGTCGTTCCATATTTAGGGCCAATGATAGCTATTTCACCAGCGATTGTCTTGGCAGCAATTGATTCTCCATTTATGTTGCTTAAATTAGCAATCGTTTGGGCTGCTGTTCAATTCTTAGAAGGACATTTCATTTCTCCTAATATTATGGGTAAAACAATGCAAATCCATCCATTAACGATTATTTTTGTATTACTTTGTGCAGGTAACCTAGCTGGTGTTCTAGGTGTTATTCTAGGTATTCCTGGGTATGCAATTATAAAAGTTGCTGTAACTCATTTATTTA
>NZ_PPQZ01000131.1:0-6485 GCF_002902525.1 Mammaliicoccus stepanovicii | reverse complement strand
AAAAGACGATATAATAGATTTTATATAGATGACGCAGGTCCATATGAATTTAAAGATGATGAAGTTAATATTGAAAAAGAAAATTAGAATAATAGAAAAACAGGATGATTTTCCTGTTTTTCTATTATTTTTTTGTTTCTATGTAATGGCGAGACTAATAATCAATGTAAATATTTATTATAGTATGGTATTATTTGGTATATAAATAAGGGTGAGGTTAACATATGAATTTATTAAATCGAAAAAGAGTTATGTCACTTTTAAAAGTTATATTTATACTTTTAATATTTAGTGTAGTAATTTATGTTTTAAACAATGAATTATCTAAAATTAATTTCAAGAAAACTGTCGTATTATTTAGAAATATGGATACCTTCGCATTTGTCGGGATTATTATATTAGGTATATTTTCTGTATTAGTCTTATCATTATATGACATTATGCTTAAATATAGTCTCAAAATTAATTTACCAGTATATAAAATTCTATCTATTAGTTTCATTATTAATACGTTCAATAGTGTACTTGGATTTGGTGGATTAATAGGGGCAGGTTTACGGGTTTATTCATATCGAAATGCTCTAAATAATAAGAAAGAACTGATCAAAGGTGTATCTGTTCTTTTAGTTTCTATGTTAAGTGGATTAAGTTTACTTTGTTTATTGATTGTATTACATGTGTTTAAAGTAGACACTTTACTAGACCAAATATCTTGGGCAAATATTATCATTTATTTGGCGAGTATATTTTTGCCATTATTTATTATCGTAACGATTGTAAAGCCAGCAATTAGTAATGATAAACTTTTAGGTATTAAATTTACAATTGTTTCTGCACTTGAATGGTTAGCTGCAAGTTATTTATTATATGTGATATTACTAGCTTTAAATATACATGTACAATATACACATTTAGTCGGTATATTTGTAATTGCTGCACTTTCAGGATTAGTTAGTATGATTCCAGGTGGATTTGGTGCATTTGACTTAGTTATATTATTGGGTATTAAATCGTTAGGTGTGCCGGAAGAACAAGTATTATTGGCTTTATTATTATATAGAGTTGCATATTATTTCTTCCCATTCATTATTGCTTTAGGATTATCTACATTTGAGTTTGGTAGTATTGCTAAACAATATATTGAGGATAGTAAATTTTATACACCAGCTGTAGATACAACTTCATTTATTAAATCTGTGCAAAGAGATGTTATGACTAAAATCCCAACACTAGCGCTAGGTTTATTGTCAGGTATTACTGGATTTGTATTATATTTCAAACATATATTTATACTATACGATGCGATTTACTCACATCATTATGCTTTTTATTCAATTTTATTGGCATTACATACAGCTGCAACATTATTATTATTAATATGTTCTAAAGGTGTTATGTCAGGCACTATGAGATCATTATTGATGAGTATTATATCTACAATGGTTATGATGGTAGTTTCAATATTATCAAATGGTACAATTATTGGATTTTTATGGTTAGCTATATTATTAGTGTTATTATTTATTGGGTATAAAAATGCTATAGTCGTAAAAAAAATAGTAACTCCATTGAAAGTATTATTAAGTGCATTAGTCATTGTCGTGTTGTTCATATTCAATAGAATTGTTACGGTAAACTATTTAAATATATATCCACATGAAGTCACTAAGTTTGATAAATATGCGGTATTTACACTGTTTTGGATAGTATTAGCATTGTTATTGTTAATCGGTATTGCGATTTCATTCATTCTATCTAAGAAGTATCAAAAGCAATTATATACAGACACATCATATGAAACAATAGAAGAGATTATTAATACGCATGGTGGGTCATATGTGAGTCATTTGGCATTCACAGGAGATAAATCATTTTTTGTAAATGAAGATAAAGATGTCTTCTTGATGTATCGACACAAAATGAATGCCGTCATTGTATTAGGGGATCCTATAGGTAATAAAGATAAATTTAATCAGTTACTTCTAGATTTTTATGATCAAATGCATTTTCTAGGTCAAGACGTTATATTCTACCAAGTACAAAGTAATTTGTTGTCACTTTATCACGATTACGGCAATATTTTCTTCAAGCTAGGTGAAGAAGCGTTAATCGATTTAGAATCTTTCAGTTTGTCTGGCAAGAAAAAACGTGGTATGCGTGCGACATTCAATAAATTAGAATCTGAAGGTTATGTATTTGAAATTTTAGATACACCTTTAAGTGAAGAAAATGTTAATAAGCTTAAAACAATAAGCGATAATTGGTTAGGTAATAAAAAAGAAATGAGTTTTTCAGTTGGTGCATTTCAGTTAGATTATTTAAACAAAGCACCAATAGGTGTTTTACGTAATAAAGAACAAGAAATATTAGGTTTTTGTTCATTGATGTATACACATTATAATGAATCTATTTCAATAGATTTAATACGTTGGAATAAAGATGTAGACGTCTCAATGATGGATAGTTTATATATCCATATGCTTTTATGGGCTAAAGAAAATGGTTATAAACAATTTAATATGGGTATGGCTACTTTATCTAATGTTGGACATAGTAAACATGCATATTTAAGAGAAAAATTTGCTGCCAAAGTTTTCGAAAATATGAATGGATTTTATAGTTTCCAAGGTTTGAGAAATTATAAACAAAAATTCTATCCTGAATGGGAACCTAGATATTTAGTTTATAGAAAGTATAGTTCACTTTTATGGAATGTCATTCGAGTAGCATTAACAATTAATCATAAACAAAACTAATCGGATCATAAAAAGGCACAATCTATTATAACCAAATAGATTGTGCCTTTTTTATATTTAATGTTCTCGTGTATGCTTAATACGTTTAAACCATAAATAAACGAGATAAATAACTGCTATTGCGATGATAATGATAAATATTTTAGAATACATGCCAACATATACAAGGATTTGATGCCAATGATTTCCTAAAGTTCTACCAAGCATAATTAAGAAGATATTCCACATACCTGTACCAATTGCAGTAAGTAATATAAAGACTGGTACGTTCATTCTAGTTATACCAGCAGGTAAAGATATTAAAGTTCTTACAATCGGAATAAATCTTCCAATAAATATTGCCCAATGACCATATTTATTTAACCAATTTACAGTTTTGTCTAAGTCTTTTGTTTTAATGCCAATAAGTCGACCACGTTTATCAATAAATCGATATAATCTTTCTTCACCTATCAATGCGCCAACTGCGTAAAGAACGAGTGATCCTAACACTGCTGCTATAACGGTAATGATACAAACAATTAATATGTTTAAATTTGATTGATTGGTCATAAATCCAGCGAATGTTAATATAATTTCCGAAGGGAAAGGGTGTATGACATATTCTAAAAATACAAGTATAAATACACCGACATATCCATATTGAGTCATAAAATCAGTAATCCATTGTTCCATTGTAGTCTCCTTATTTTTTCAAATCATTTCTGATTTTTTGTTCATGTTGATATCTTTCTGGATTTTTCTTATAAAAATCTTGATGATAAGTTTCAGCTTCATAAAAAGTTTGATAAGGTAAAAGTTTTGTGACAACTGATTGACCCTCAGGTAGTTTTTTATTGAAATCTTCAATATATGATTCAGCAAGTTTTCTTTGATCGTCATTCGTATAAAAAATTGCTGTTTGATATTGTGTTCCACGATCTTGGTATTGGCCGTATGCATCAGTAGGGTCTATTATTGCAAAATATATTTCTAGAAGTCGATTATAAGAGAATAAGGCGACATCATATTGAATTTCAACTACTTCTAAATGTCCAGTATCTCCCGTTTTCACTTCTTCATAAGTTGGGTTTTTTGTAGTGCCTCCCATATAACCTGATGTAACTTTATCTATTCCTTCATATTCATCGAATGGTTTGACCATACACCAAAAGCATCCGCCTGCAAAATAGGCTTTGTTCATATTCATTATAATTTTACCATCCTTTATTCAGTCTCAAGTCTTATTTTTAAAATACACTACAATTTTTCTTGATTTTTAAATAATAAATTGTTTAACTTAATGTATGACATTAATTATAATACACTTAATGTCAATTTTGAAGATAAAAGGCTGGTAACAATGACTTTGGAAAAACAATCCGAAATAGAAGAAGAACGCAAAAGCAATGTTCCAAAAAGAAGAAAGAAAAAAAAGGTTAAAAAGACGCCTTTTATTATTTTAGGTATCATTTTGATTTTAATTGGACTAGGTTTTTATATAAATGCTTCTTACAAATCAGGTCTTAAAGTATCGACTGCACACGGCAAGAAGCATCAGCTACATAAATTTCATAGTTCAACTAGAAATGATGGTAAAATAAATGTTCTTGTATTAGGGGAAGACCGTAAAGTTGATAATTCACAACCGAGAACAGATTCTATTATGATTGTTCAATATGACTATTTGAAGAAAGATCTCAAAATTGTATCAGTTATGAGAGATATTTATTCAGAAATTCCAGGTGGTTATCGCAATTACAAAATTAATACCGCATATTCTTTAGGTGGACCAGAGTTACTTCGTAAAACATTGAAGAAAAATTTAGATATTGATCCTGAATATTATGCAATCATCGATTTTGATGGGTTTGAGCAAATGGTAGATGAAATTGCACCAAATGGTGTCCCTATCAATGTTGAAAAGGATATGTCTGAAAAAATCGGTGTTTCACTGAAAAAAGGCCAACATAATTTGAACGGGAAAGAATTATTAGGTTATGCGAGATATAGACATGACCAAGAAGGTGATTTTGGACGTGTACGAAGACAACAACAGGTTATGACAGGACTCAAATCTGAATTAATGAGCTTAAGTTCAGTCGTTAAAGCACCAAAAATCGCAGGTATTGCAAGAGGTTATGTAAATACAAATTTAGATGACCAAACTATTTATAAAACGGGAGCTAGCTTTATAGCTAGAGGAGATAAAGATATACAGACATTAACAGTACCAGTTAAAGGTTCATATACAAATGATACCGATATTGAAAACGGCGCAATCCTTAGAATCGATAAAGAAAAGAATAAGGAAGAAATCAAAAAGTTTTTAAATGATTAATGTAATAAAAACTGCCAACAAGTCTTTGACTTGATTGGCAGTTTTTTGTTTATTCTATTTTATTGATCTGATTTACGTACACCAGCAACACCATAATGTTCTGGTTTCATTTCTTCAATAATGACATGGATATTTTCTTTTGGTGCTTTTGCATTTTTATGGACTGCTTCGGTAACATCGTTTACGAGTCCTCTTAACTGTTCATCTGTTCTGCCTTCAATTAACTTAATATTCACGATTGGCATATTAACGCTCCTTATCATATTGTATATTAGCGGATGGTCCAGTATCTCCATTCCAGTCTTGTTGTCCGTCGTCTTCGATAAATTCGATATTTACATCTTCAACGTGTGACAATTGTAACAATTTTAATATAATGCGTTTTCTTATATTTGACAACTCTTTTAGTGTAAAGTTTTGATTTACTTCTAATAAAGCTTCAATATGTAACGCTTCTCCTTCTTTAATTACGGCTAGTCTTTTAATATCTGCAACAGATTTTTCATCTAATATCACTCTAGAAGCATGGATTTCTGTTTCATGATCTGCAATGCCTAAAACGCCTTGTGCATTCTCAATAAATATGATGCCTACAATGATAAACATCATAATACCTATGATAACTGATGCAATTCCTTCTAGCATACCTAGACCTGTTAAACGAGCTATTATAATAGATAGGACAGCAATTACGCCACCACCAGTTGCAACTGTATCTTCCATAAATACTAATTTAGTAGCTGGCTTAGCTTTTCCAAGTAAAGCATAACTTTTCGTAAAAGGTGCTAAGAAATTATGATGTTCCTCTCCAGCTTCTTCTAAAATTTCCATACCTGCTTTTCGTAAAACGCTACCTTCAAGAATGATACCAACGGCTAAAACACCTACATTAATCCAGAAAAATAGTAGAGAACTTTCAGTACTATTTGGGTGAACTATATGGTGAATACCTTCTTTAACTGTTTCATAAGATAAAATACCTACAATTATAACAGCAATTAAACAAACTAAATTAATGAGTCGTCCATAACCGAGCGGGAATTTTTCATTTGGACTACGTTTAGAAAAGGCAGAGCCTAAAAATACAAATAGTTGGTTTGCTGCATCACCGAAAGAATGCATCATCTCAGCAAACATCGCAATATTACCAGTGAAAATAAATGCAAACATCTTTAATATCCCAAGAATAAGATTAACGATTGCAGCAGAAAATGAAGATTTACTGCCTTTTTTTAATAAATTAATAAAATTTGTCATAAATACCTCCTATATAATCTTTATTTAATTATATCATTTAAACGAAAAAATTTTAAAAAAAATTAAAGTTATAAATTATCATAACTTTATTATGTAAACTATAATTGTTTTTTTAAAAAATAGTAAACCTATATTTAAGAAATGTGCTATAC